>JBCDAJ010000014.1:0-63466 GCA_039185935.1 Cyanobacteria bacterium P01_F01_bin.56
TAACTTCTGCTGGCTTTCAAAGATATTTGGATGCTTTACATTCAAGTGATTTATTAATTGAACAGGTTAATTAATACCAGCTATGAGCCTACGTCAAAAAGCCATTAAAGGTGTATTTTGGTCTGTTATTCAGAAATGGGGAAGTCAATTCATTTCGACCGGTGTCTTTCTTTTTCTGGCTAGACTCCTAGGTCCAGAAGCTTTTGGCTTAGTAGCTCTAGCTGGAGTTTATATAGCCTTTGTAAGACTATTTATGGATCAAGGCTTTTCCCAGGCAATTGTACAAAGAGAAGAGTTAGAACTAGAACATTTAGATACTGCTTTTTGGACTAGTCTACTCTTTGGAACAACGTTAACTACAGTAAGTATTGCTGGGGCGGGTTTTATTGCCCAAATCTTTGGCGAACCACAACTTGCACCAGTGATAAGATTTCTGTCTCTCAACCTTGTTATTGGCTCGCTAAATAGTGTACAAGGAGCAATCCTAACGCGTGATTTCCAGTTTAAATCTTTGGCGATGCGGTCGCTTACAGCAACAGGTATTAGCGGCATTATTGGCATTATCTTAGCAATGAATAGTTTTGGTGTGTGGAGTCTTGTTGCTAAAGAACTAGTGTTTAGTTTTGTCGGTGTTCTTCTGTTATGGCGCGTTAGCGACTGGAGACCTGGGTTTAGAATTTCTCTTGAACACTTCAGAGAACTTTTTGCCTTTGGAGTCAATATCATGGGCTTCAATTTTGTGAATTTCTTTAACCGCAAATCCGATAATCTGTTGATTGGTTATTATCTCGGAGCAACTGCGCTGGGATATTACACTGTTGCTTATCGACTTTTAATAATCGTAACTCAGTTAATGAATAGCGCGACTTCAAAAGTGGCCTTGCCAACTTTTTCACGGATGCAGACGCAACCACAAAAAATGAGAAGCGCTTTTTATAAAGTCACAAAGATGACTAGCTTTGTCTCTTTCCCTATATTTATAGGAATGTCTGCTTTAGCACCAGAAATTGTGCAAGTCCTGTTTGGAGAAGAATGGTTGCCAAGCATACCCGTTATGCGAGTTCTATCGCTCATAGGAGTGCTTCATTCGGTTCAGTTTTTTAATGGAACAGTTCTTTTGGCAATGAACAAACCATCATGGCGCTTATGGGCTGGTACATTTATCGCCATCTGTAATGTTGTTGGCTTCTTTATAGTAGTCAATTGGGGAATTACAGCTGTTGCAGTATCCTACGTCATTATTGGATATTTAACGGCCCCAATATTTCTATTTCTTGTCAAAAAAACAATTAATATTAGCTTTAAAGATTATTTTCTACAGTATTCAACCCCTATTCTAAGTTCTTTTGGGATGGTGATGTGCATCTTTATTCTAAAAAATATCTTCTCCGACTCGATCGAAGAATATTTTCTTCTGCTAATCTATGCTTTTTTTGGTGCAATGATATATCTTTCAGTGTTTTCCCTTCTGTCACCAAAAGCCTTTGGTCAGGTTTACGCTTTAGTAAGAGCTTACAATAAATAAGTCGGAAATTTCAATATGTTCTGCCTTTATTTTTTCAACTTTGAACATTCATGAAATAGACATGTCATAACAGGCAGATTAGCTTCCTTAAAATTGAAGTTTTAAATAGTCTATCTACACCGCAAGAAAGACAAGTGAAATTAATGGTGAATAGTTACAATCGCCAAAAGAATGACCTGGAAAGTTGCATGCGAATTATTGCTTTTTAGAGCATACAAACGCTATGAAAAATCATATTGACGCCAAATGAAAAACATGAATACATCTTAAAGAAATAACAGAAGACCTGTTTGATTTGAATGCAGAAATAAAAAATAGCGAAGCGCAAGAATGAGATTCATGCATAAGCCAAACTTTTTGATAGTTGGTACGGCGAAGTCTGGCACGACTTCCTTACATAAGTACTTAGAACAACATCCACAAATCTTTATGTCTAGCCATAAAGAACCTTTTTACTTTGCTTTGAAAGACGTAAAGCCAGATTTTAGAGGGCCAGGGGATCAAATTCCAATTAATGATAGCGCAGTGACTTCTTTAGACAAATATCTTGCATTGTTTGATGAATGTTCAGGCGAAGTTGCGATCGGTGAATCATCTACATGCTATCTGTACATACAAAGATCTGTTAATGAGATCAAAAAACTTATACCTGATGCCAAAATAATTATAATGCTTAGGAATCCGGCTGATAGAGCATACTCAAGCTTTATGCATCTAAGGATGCAAGGAAGAGAAACTTTAGAAAGCTTTGATGACTCACTTCTTGAGGAGAAAAACAGAATTCAGAGTAATTACTCTTGGATATGGCATTATAAGAGCATGGGCTTTTATTATCCACAAGTAAAAAGGTATATAGACGCTTTTGGACGAAAAAACGTGAAAATATATTTGTATGAAGATTTTCGAGTGGATCAAGAAAAAACAGTAAAAGATATCTTCGATTTTTTAGGTGTCGATAGTTCATTTTCACCTGATTTGAATATGCACTACAATAAAACAGGCTTTACAAAGAGTGAAGAGCTAAAAAAGATATTTAATCAGACAAATCTTGCTAAGAAAATTTTGAAAAAGGTTCTCCCATATGAAACTCGACGAGCAATTCGAAACAAATTTAAAAATTGGAATATGTATAAACCGAAAGCACCTTTAAATACAATCAAAATGCTTTTGCAAGAGTATGAAGATGATATTCTTAAGTTGCAAACTCTAATAGGAAGGGACTTATCCATCTGGTTTAAATATTTTGAGTAGTCAATTGTTTTTGTTAATTCGAATTCCAGCATCATTGGCTCTATTACTTTTCGACTATAAAGACTTAATCATCTAGTAACAATAATAGGTGGAATTTTATGGACGTGGCATCTACTATGAATTCTTTCTGGTCTGAAAATTTTTCAGGCTTATGTAAGTAAGCGCTTATGCCTTCTTGATTTATTTCGAAGAAATGATTTTCAGTGAAACCTCTCAAGATTCAATAAAATACTTGATTGGATTATAAGTTTTTTTAGTCAAACCATATATTGCTAGCAGATTAATAGAAGAAGAGTTTGAGATTCCCATTAAGCTTGATTCCGATGAATGCTAATTTCTCTGATTGCTATTTTATCCTTTTATAAGAGGTTATGAGCATACAGGATTTGATTTGAAAGACTTCGCAAATGATACCTAATTCATAGTTATGCTGACCGAAAAGAGTATATTGATGATGATTCCTTCAACGCTTCGAGGTGGTGTGGAGGAATATAATCTTACTGTAGCTAAAGGTGCTGTACAAAAAGGGTGGGATGTTCACATCGCTTTTCCTGATGTTGAAGGTACTCAGTCCCTCATTAAGGACTTTAAATCAGCAGGTGTTGTTTATCATCCTCTTAGCATTGTTGAGCAAAATTCCTTTAATCTACCAGGACCTTTACGTCACCTTCCTCGCTTTGCTAGTACCTTCCGTTTACTCAATCAACTTAAGCCGGACGTTGCTCAAATTACCTTGCCTCAGCCCCATGCCTGCATGGGCAGCATTGTAGCTTGTGCAGTGATGCAGATTCCTACAGTTGTACGCTTTGGCCTAGTACCTCCAGACTGTCGAATATTCACCATTTGGCGCACTAAACTTTACGGCTGGTGCAGAGCTAGACAACAACAATGGATCACAATTTCTCAAAATAATCGTCGCCTTGTCTGCGAACTGCTGCAGATTCCCGAAGACAACGTACTCTGCATCTATAACGGTGCCAAAATTCAAGCTCAGCCGCACCAAAATCGATCAACTTTGCGTCATCAACTCTTGCCGGAACTGGGCTTACAAGCTGACACTCAACTGGCTATCACGGTCGGTCGGCTCAACTATCAAAAGGGCTATGTCGATCTGATTCCAGCTTTACCTGATCTCCTTAAAGAGTTTCCTAATTTACATTTTATTTGGGTTGGGGATGGCGATCAGCGCCCGGAAATTGAACAGCAGCTAGCACAATACGCCCTTCAAGATCGAGTTCATCTGCTGGGGTATCGCGCTGATGTCCCACAACTCTTACAGGCTTCAGACCTTTTCGTCTTTCCTACCCGTTTTGAGGGTGGACAATCGTTTGCCCTTGCAGAGGCGATGGCCTGCGGCTTGCCCATCGTATCTTCCGATGCCAGCGGTATTCCAGAAGTCATTCAGCATCAGCATCATGGTCTGTTGTTTCGCACGAGTGACTGTCACGATGCTCAAGCGGCTATTCGCTGGGCTTTGACTCATCCTGAAGCGATGCAGCAAATGGCGCAACAGGCTCAGATCCGAACGAGCGATTTTACCGAAGAAAAGATGATTCAGAACTATCTCCAGGTATGGCGGCAGATGAGCTGGCGATCGCATCCACAGTCCAAGACGACCCATATCCAAACTGAGGAGTTTTAGGCCGATGAAAATTTTGCTCGTGTCTTGCCGACTCCCCAGCGACCCCAATCTCTATTACGTGCATATCCCTGCAATTTGGAATGCTGAACAGCGCTGTATTCGTCACTCAGCTCAACCTTTAATAACTGAGCCAATGCTGATGCTAATGGGCGGCTACTGTTACCAGGCTAATGTGAATGCCGCTAATTTTCCCGTTGAGCAGGTTTGGCCTCAAGTTTATCGACAGCGGCCCGATGCCCGACTCATCATTCGAGGAAAAGAACTACACCACATTGCGAGCTACGCTTCTCCCCCTGCTGGTGTTGAGTTGACAGGCTTTGTGATGGATTTAGATGTTCTTTACCAACGCTCTCGTGCGGCTTGTTGTCTCATCCTATCCGGAGGCAATAGCCACGTTAAGACAATTGCAGCGGCAGCTTACGACAACCCTATCGTCTCAACTCGAATTGGGGCCGAGGGAATAGAAATGGCTGATGGGAAAGAATTTTGGTTGCGCGATCGACCCGCTACTTTTGCCGAAGATTTCGCGCAGCTACTCAAAATGAACAGTTGGCTCAAAGCCTGGGTGCTGCTACTCGCCCTGCCACCATCCAGACTTACGACTGCGACAACATCATCAAATCGATTCAGCAACACATCCTATCCGTAGTCAGCATTTCCGAAAACCAGCTAGAAGTAACCCTCTTAACATAAACCTATGACAACTTATACTTCAGAATCGGCTCTTGTAAGCGTCGTCATTCCCACCGACAATCGCCCTGCCCATCTCAAGAAAACAGTTGAAAGTGTCGTTCAGCAGACTTACTAAACTTTAGACATTATTGAAGAGCTTTGCCGACCAAATACCGAAATTTGTAAGGTTATTAAAAAGATGACAGAGCCCGTACACATAAGTGAAAGATTTTAGTCTTGCGTAAAAGCTTAAAGAACATGCACTGTTTATTTATATCAACTCACTTTCCTGCGAACCTGAAGACTGATGTTCAGGGAACTTTCAAGCGACAGCGCATATTTATTGACGCACTTAAAGAAATTTCTCAACTTGAGTTCCTTTTTTTTGTACCTTCTGATAAAAATACATCTAAAAGTGATATTGATAAAAAAGCAAATGCATTATCTGAACACTGGGGCTTGCCGATATCGTTAACCTTATGTGAATCCAGTCGTTATCCTCGCCATCTGCCAAAATGGAAGCAGCAAAAAAATGCCATTATAGATTTTAGGCAACAAAAAAAATTTATCGAAACAAGTGGTCAAACACAAATACAGGCATTGGAAACCTGTTTAGAAAATAAACCTGACTTTATTTTTTGTCATCGCTTACCCTCAATGGGGCTGATCGCCAGAGTTCGAAGGAAACTCCCAACAATCTTTTTTGACCTTGACGATATTGAGCATGTTAGTTTTGCCCGCAAAGTACATCAACCTCCAGTAAGACTCAGAACGTTGCTGTACTATCTACAAATCCCGGCTCTTTTCTATGGTGAAACTAAAGCTATACGTAAAGCTAACCAAACTTTTATCTGCTCTAATACTGATCGAAAATATTTATCTCAGTACCTACACCTTCCCGGCATCAAGGTAATTCCCAACGCAGTCAGCATTCCTGAACCACAGCCTTTAACAGATGCCCCTAATCTAATGCTGCTGGGGGGATATTATTATCATCCAAATCGGAATGCTG
This sequence comes from Cyanobacteria bacterium P01_F01_bin.56, assembly GCA_039185935.1. Classification (GTDB taxonomy): domain Bacteria; phylum Cyanobacteriota; class Cyanobacteriia; order Phormidesmidales; family Phormidesmidaceae; genus Halomicronema. Next base: position 6,103 of record JBCDAJ010000014.1, read on the forward strand.
CAGACCTGTTGATAGAAAAGATTTGGCCACTGGTTAGGGCGCGCCATCCGGAGGCTCGTCTAATCATAGCTGGTAGTTCCCCCCACCTGATTCGCAGCTACGATAAAAACCCTCCAGGAGTAGAATTTACCGGCTTTGTCGAAAATCTCGACGAACTTTATGCCCGCACCCGTGTTGTCTGTTGCCCGGTTACTGCAGGTAGTGGTACACGGGTCAAACTGGTTGAAGCTGCAGCCTATGGAAAACCAATTGTTTCTACAACTCTTGGTGCAGAGGGGCTAAGCCTGATTGATGAAGAAAGTTATTTACAGCGAGATGTCATTTCAGCGTTTGCAGAAGGTTGCAGAAAGTTGCTACAGGATAAAGTTTTAGCAGAAAAATTGGGCAAATCAGCTCGAAAAGCCGCAATTGAGAACTACGATAGGTCAGAAATTATCAGAAATATTCAGGGAACAATTAAAGATGGTTTGGTTCTATAAACCTAATTAATGTATATTCCTAGCCAGAAATTCTGCAGAAATACCATTGTGTAGAGAATAGCTTGATCATGACTAACCTATCTCCTTTAGTCAGTGTTGTAATTCCAACCTATAATAGGCCAGTTTATTTGAAGCAGGCCATTGAAAGTGCGTGTCAGCAAACTTATAGCAACCTTGAGATCATCGTTGCCGATGACTGTAGCCCGGAAAGTCCTGAAGAATTGGTTAGGTCTTTTAATGACCCTCGTATTAGATTTATTCGTCATCCCAAAAATCTAGGGAATGGTGACAACATTGCTAAAGCTTTTCAATTAGCGAGGGGTAAGTATGTTGCTCCCCTTAACGACGATGACATCTGGGAATCTAAGTTTATTGAAAAATTACTATCCCCTTTAGAAAAAAACTCGAATTTAATAGCTGCGTTTTGCAATTATCATATTGTTGATGATAATGGTCTTATCAATGTATCTATGACTCAGAAGAGTGACAAAAAATGGAGGCGTAATAATCTTGAGGAAGGCATCTACGTACCATTCTATCAGCAAGGGCTAATAGACAAATCATTTTGGGCTTCTTCTTATGTAGTCTTTCGTAAAGAAGAAGTTGATTGGTCGGAACTCGAAAGCATAGGTCCTTTCTGGGACTATTTTCTAGTTTATCTTTTGTGCCGGAATGGTAAGGGTGCTTACTATTGTCCAGATAAATTGGCTAGGTATAGAGTTCATGCGGCATCAGAGCATAAAACTAATGGTCGAACTAATCCTGAAGGAAAGATCCGTAAATCAATATCTAGCATTAGAATTTGCAAGAAATTTTTGGCTGATGAAAGGCTTAAACTTCATTGGCCATATTTTCATAAGCATCTAGCCTTAAGGTATACAAGCGTTGGAATTGGTCTTATTTGGCTGGGCCAAGAAAAAGCCGCCCGTCCTTATTTCCGAAGCAGCTTAAGACAGAATCCTTTTAGCACAAGAACAGCTTTTTCTATGCTCCTTAGCTATCTTCCTCATTCATTACTCTCAATCCTAGGCTTAGTAGTCAAAGAAGAAAATTTAAATGATCTAAATTGTTTGCTAGGTCTGAAAAGTATATCTATATAATATTGGGCTTGAGTTTTTGATTGGGTCAATTTTAATTTGATATATAACGTCTGTCGTTTTGGAAATTTCTATTTGTATAGTTACCCTGTTTCTGACTACAAGGATTTAAAGTATATGAATGCATTCAACTACTTTCAAAGAATTCAGATTCATCCCATGATAGGTTGGCCTCGACAGCTGAGCTTTTCGGTTAGGTCGTGGATAACTAGAACTCCCTCTGCTGAGTTCCTTTATTTACCCTACCAATGGTGGGGACAAGCGAAACGACGTTCCGACGGAAGAAGTTTAAGGGAAGGTTTAGTATTGCCAGATACTGAACTCATGATTGATGGTTTTCAAGGCTCTGCTAATAGTTTTGCAACTGCAGCCTTTAAGCTTTGCCAAAAGCGTCATGTTAAGCTCGCCCACCACCGGCATGCACCGATCCTAATGGTCAAAGCCGTCAGGCTAAGCATTCCTATAATTTTAACTGTCCGAGAACCAGAAAGTACTGTAGTTTCCCTAACAAGCCGATGGCCGCATATATCGGTCGAGCAAGGCCTTAAAAGTTATGTTGGCTTCTACAAAGCCCTGCAGCCCTATGTCGATAATTTTGTAGTCAGTACTTTTCAACTAACGACCAACCATCTTGACAAAGTGATTGAGGTTACTAACAAAAAGTTTAGTACCAGTTTTGACTTAATTGATCCGGAAAGAGCCAATGCTGAATGTAAAGAGATTTATAGCAACAGCTCAAGTGATCGTCTGAAGCGAAAAAAAATCAAGGAAAGCAAGAAAAAGAATTTACTTGAATATAAAGATTCGATACTTTTAGAGTCTGCTCAAGAAATTTACACTTTTTACGAAAAATCGGCACAAGAAATCATTCCATACTAGTTATTTTTAGCTCTAAAATAAATCTTTGAAGAGCGTGTCATCGCATTCTAAACTAGGATTTGAACAGAACTTCCTTCCTAATCAGACGTGATGCTACTTGAGAAAGAGTTCAAATGCTTCAAGAACTGAATTCATCAACAGCCAGTCCAGGACCAAAGAAACAGAGTAAATTTAATTGGATTCCATGGTTTTTAATATTTCTAACGATTACTCTTAACGTAAGCCTAATAGCTGTTCGAGCTGGAAAAGAACTGAGTCTATTTTATCCTTTTAGCACTACTTTATTAGGATTGCTGATTTACCTTAAATATCCATCCTTTTATATTGGCCTGGTTTGGTGGATCTGGTTTGTAAGTCCTTTAGTGAGGCGACTTTCGGATTATTATTCAAATTTTAATTCAGAAAATCCAATCTTACTAGCCCCTTTTCTTATCGTACTAATTATTCTCCCGACCATCGCTGCTAAAATTCCAGACCTTTTTAGATGTGGCAAAATATATTTTCTGTTGCCTATATTTACTATAATTTATGGTGCCGCTTTGGGAATAGTGGCAAGAAACCCTTTTGATGTCGCTTTAAGTTTTTTGGAATGGCTCTCACCGGTGATATTTGGACTCTACCTATATCTTCACTGGAGAATATATCCAGAAATTTCTGAGCGTTTGAGCAGCATATTTATGTGGGGTGTATTAGTCATGGGTGCCTATGGTGTGTACCAATTCATGGCATCACCTCCCTGGGATACCTATTGGCTTACTGAATCTGGTTTCTCTACTGGAGGTAGACTGGCTCCATATTCCTTGAACATTTGGAGCACGATGCCATCAAACAGACCATTTGGCACCGTTATGATGGCTGGATTAACACTTTTATTGGTTAATGAAAAAATTAATTTTGTTAAAGTGCCAGCTACAGGATTCGGTTACTTATCTTTCCTTTTAGCACGCAAAAGGACTACTTGGTTTAGCTTGATTTTTTCTGTTTTAATTCTCAGCCTATCATTTAATTCTAAAAAACAAATGCGGCTACTAGTTTCTCTTGCAGTTACAGTTGCCCTAGTAATACCTTTAACTCAAATCAGTCCTTTCTCAGACTTTATCGGTGAAAGAGTAGGAACGTTATCAAGTCTGCAATCTGATAATAGTGCTAATGCTAGAGCAAATACCTTTAATGAACTCATCGGGCCAGCATTAACTAGCCTGGTAGGCTCTGGTCTTGGTGGAAAGTCTTTTGATAATGGTTTCTTATCTAGTTTGTTTGATATCGGTTGGATAGGCACTATATGCTATTTTTACAGCATTATATTTATGCTTTTTTATGTATTCAAAACACCTATTTGTTACCTTGATAAGTTTGCTTTTGCATCCCGAGCAATTGCTCTTTCAACTTTTGTACAATTGCCTCTCGGTCAGCCTCATATTGCTGATCAGGGCATGGTTCTCTGGTGTTTTCTAAGCACTAGCTTAGCCGCTAAAGCTTATTACAGTAGTAAAGCTTTATGAATAAGCATTTTTTGAGTCTTTATTGCCTAATTGGAATTGGGCTCTCTCCAGAAAAGCGAGAAATCCGTATCTAACTTTTGGAAAATATATGAAGCTGGCCACAGGAAAGATAAAAAACTGGATTTATATTACCGGCTTGCCTCGTAGCGGTACAACTTTTGTTGGTAGTGTTTTAAGCCTACCGCTTGAAGTCGATTATATACACGAACCATTCAATCCTCAATGCGGCTTACCTGGAACTGAAAGATCTTATCGTTACATAAGACCAGTACCTGATACCCCGCTAATGCAAAAATATGTTACCTTAACAGCTCCTATTTTTACCTATGATTTCACTTTGAAATCTCATAATCCGGCTGGAGACCCTCTCGGAAAACATCTCTTTAAAAAAATATTCGGAAGTCGTGGTCCTTTTTATTTAAGGCTTGCTAAAATCAACCCATTTCACAAAACAGCTATTATCAAGGATCCTACTGGTCCTTTGATGACAGAGTACCTATATGAAAATTTTCACGTCAGACCTTTAATTTTGGTCAAGCATCCCACTTCTTTTGTCGCTAGCATCAAGCGACTAGGATGGGAGCCAAGCGTACTTAAATTAAATGACCAACCGGAGCTTTTAGAGGATTTTTTCAGTGATATGCCTGACTTGTTTACTCACGTTTACGATGATTCAATCACTTCATTGGCTATTTTTTGGAAAGTAATTTACAAAGTTCTTCTTGAACAAGCTTCTAAATATCCAAGCTGGCATGTATTGACGCATGAAGAGCTCAGCTCAGATCCCTGTAGAGTTTTCAAGCAGTTATATCAAGAATTTGATTTGCCCTGGTCTAATAGAGTTAATAAAAAAATTCTTCAAATGACTGACAACAAAAATTCAACCGAAGTTCGTAGTGGAGTAGTTCAAGAATTCAACCGAAACAGTGCAGAAATTTTCAATCTTCGGCGAAGCTCACTTTCCATTGAGGAAAGGAAAAGGATTTTTGACATCGTTGAAGATATTGCATTAAAGATTTACAGCTATGATAGCTTCGCAATTGATTAAGCCTTAAAGAATATATCAACTTAAACTCCGAATTTGAATGAATCAAGTTATGAAAGAAATTGTCTTAATTATTGGCGCAATGAAATGCGGCACTACTAGTTTGTACTACTATTTGTCAGAGCACCCAGAAATCGCGGAAGCGAGAGAAAAAGAGCCTCATTTCTTTTCTTCAGACGATCAATTTTCCAAAGGTCTAAATTGGTACTATTCTCTTTGGGGGAATTCTGAAGCTTCTAAATTATCTTTGGAAGCTTCAACTACGTATACAATGCAACCTAAATATCCTGATGTTGTCGAGCGTTTAGCTGCAGTAAAGGATTGCAGTTTCCGTTTTATATATATGATGAGAAATCCATTCAGCAGGATTGAATCCCATATGCGGCATTTGTTGGCTTCTGGCCTACAGAAACAACCTGGAATTATAGAAGAACATCTTGCTTTTTCAGAATATGCAAAACAACTTGACCCTTATATTAAAACCTTTGGACGAGATCGAATCCATTTACTTCTTTTAGAAGATTTAGAAAATCGTCCTAAAGAGGAGCTAAGAAAAATTTGTGATTTTTTGAGGATTGATCCGAGTTTTAGATTTCAGAGAATTAATCTCGTTATGAATAGCCAACAGACTCTTAATCTACATCCCTGGGTTAGGAAGATTTACAACATTCCATTTGCAAAGTCTATTGGCAAAAATATACCACCTTCCATTCGGCAGAGCCTGTATAAGCCATTTTCTAGGCCTAAATCTCTCGACATTAAATTAACTGATTCGGACTACAATAGAATATTAACACGTTTGGCTCCTGATCTTAAACGCTTAATCGAGGAATATGAAATTGATGTTAATCAAAAATGGAATATTTCCACTCATGGTTGATGGATAAATGTTCGTAGAATAGGGAAAATATTATGTAACCAAATTTTCTAGTTGTTGGTGCCGCCAAAGCTGGTACTACGTGGTTATACTACTGCCTTAAAGAGCGTCCTCATGTGTTTGTGTCAACCCCTAAGGGGCTTAATTTCTTTAGCGACGATAATATTTATTCCAAGGGACATGACTGGTACGCTGATTTTTTTAATCGTCCCATAATTCCATGGCAGTTGGGGGACTGTCACCATCCTACATGTATCCTGAGCAGATTCCTGCCTGAATTCATGATTGGAACCCAGAGGTAAAACTCATTTTTATTCTTCGTAATCCCATTGAGCGGGCTTACTTAGACTACTGAATGAATCTTGACCATGGTGTCTTTTCCAGAGCCGTTGACCATGAGATGAAGCCAGATAAGCGAGTTATAAGGCAGGGACTATACTTTGAGCAGATAAATCGTTCTTTGAAATATTTCACTAGAAATCAGTTATTGATTTTATTCTATGGCGGTCTAAAGACATGTTCGGTTGAGTTTATCAAGGAGGTCTACCCTTAGAAAAGGGTAGACCCTGGGTTTTCTCCAGAATCTCTCACCCGTAGAGGAAATATTAAAAAACCACTGCCTAAGAATAAAATTATCTATGAGTCAATGCGGTTTCTATATCAATCAATTGCCGAAAGAATCATTTAGTTGAACCATTCTTGGACGACCTGAAACGTAGAGGATTTTTGAATGGATTTTATGCTCTCATGCGAGGTGACGAACATCCAAAACCAAGTCTTAAGACTGAGACTGAATTAGCTAGTTTTTATCAAGAAAATGTCCTCTAGTTATCTCATATCTTAGAGTGAAATTTGAACCACTGGTTAGAGAATTCACTCTAAGGTGAAACATTTATATTTATTGAAACATGAAAGTTCTTCAAATTGGCATGGGCTGGTTCCCGGAACAAGCTGGCGGCCTCAACCGAGTCTTTTATGGCTGCTACCAGTATCTTCCCAAATTCAACGTTGAGATCTCTGGACTTGTCGCGGGTTCTCCAGAAGTTCCCCTAGCCAGCCATGGTCAGATCCATGCCTTTGCCCCCTCCAAGATCCCACTACTCAAGCGCTGGCTCGCCGTTGATCGAACCGCGAAACACCTCATCGCCCAAGCACAGCCCGATCTTATCGCTTCTCACTTTGCCCTTTACAGTCGGCCATTGCTACGACATCTGCAAAACCGCCCCCTCGTTACGCACTTTCACGGCCCCTGGGCCTTAGAAGGTAACGCCGAAGGCAACCGTAACATCGCCACCTGGCTTAAAAAACAAATCGAATTGCCCACTTACCGCCGCGCTGATCGTTTCATCGTGTTATCCGACGCTTTCCGCCAGATTCTCCATCAGGAATATGGCGTGCCGCTGCATAAGATCGATATCGTTCCCGGCGGCGTTGACCTTGATCGCTTTACCCTCGACCTGACTCCCGCCGAAGCCCGCGATCGCCTCAACTGGCCCCGCGATCGCCCCATCCTGTTTGCCGTCCGTCGGCTAGCCAAACGCATGGGCCTCGAAAATTTAATTACTGCTATGGTCGCTATTCGCCGTCATCATCCTGAAACCTTGTTGATGATTGCGGGCAAAGGCAACCTGCAACCCCAATTACAGGCCCAGATTGACTCCCTGGGTCTGCAAGACTCCGTCAAGCTGCTGGGCTTTCTCCCCGATGAACAGTTACCCATGGCCTTCCGAGCCGCTCAACTCTCCGTCGTCCCTACCGTTGCCCTCGAAGGGTTTGGGCTAATTGTCATCGAATCCTTAGCCGCCGGCACACCCGTCATGGGCACCCCTATCGGCGGCATTCCTGAAATACTGACGCCCCTTTCCAAAAACCTACTCTTTGATGATGCCTCTCCCACTGCCCTAGCGTCAGGCATCATTGAAGCCCTGTCAGGGCAGCGATCGCTCCCCTCCTCGGAAGCCTGCCGCACCTATACCGAAACCCACTACGCCTGGCCCGTCATCGCTCAAAAAATCAAAGCCGTCTATGAGCAAACCCTAGCAGGCAAACACGTATGAACATCTTATTTCTCGATCAAAGCGGCAAACTTGGTGGGGCGGAGTTGTCATTGCTCGATGTCGCCGCGCATCACCGCGATCGCGCCTTGGTTGGCCTATTCCAGGATGGCCTCTTTCGAACCCAACTCCAGGCCCGACAAGTGCCTGTTCAAGTGCTTACCCGAGAAATCTTGCAGGTGCGCAAAGACAGCAACCTGTTGCAAGCCCTGCAAAGCATCGGCCAGGTAATTCCTCTCATTAATCACGTGACTCACCTCAGCCGCGACTACGACGTCATCTACACCAACACCCCAAAAGCCTTCATTGTGGGAGCGCTGGCCAGCTATCGCAGTGGCTGTCCCTTGGTGTATCACCTGCGCGATATCATCTCTGCTGACCACTTCAGCCGCCTCAATCGCACCCTGCTGATTACCCTGGCCAATGCCCGGTGTCGCCTAGTGATTGCCAATTCCAACGCCACCCGGCAAGCCTTCGTTCAAGCCGGAGGACGGCCTGAAATTGTGCAAGTCGCTTACAACGGCTTCAATCCCGAGGTTTATCAAGCGTCTGAAGCAGATTGTCAGCAGATTCGTCGGCGGCTTGATGTGGGCGATCGCTTCGTCGTTGGACATTTCAGCCGCCTCTCCCCCTGGAAAGGCCAGCACATCCTCATCGAAGCCCTCAGCCACTGCCCCGAAAACGTGGTTGCCCTGCTTGTCGGGGATGCCCTCTTCGGTGAAGACGACTACGTAGCTCAACTGCATCAGCAGGTACAGGCCCTTAACCTCCAGCAGCGCGTGCATTTCCTTGGCTTTCGTACCGACATTCCCGCCCTGATGCACGCTTGCGATCTCATCGCCCACACCTCCACCGCCCCGGAACCCTTTGGCCGTGTCATCATCGAAGGCATGCTGTGCCAGCGCCCCGTCGTCGCCGCGGCGGCGGGTGGGGCCGTTGAACTCATTGACCACGGCCACACTGGCTGGCTCACGCCCCCCGGAGAGGCCCACAAGCTCGCGGGCGTCATTACCAACGCCTGTCAACATCCAGAAAGGAGCAGGGCGATCGCTCTGGCCGCCCAGCAGCACGCCCAAACCCATTTCAACCTTGCAGCCACGAACGGGCAAATTTCAGCGCTGCTCCACCAGATATAGGAACTGTCCCAATACTGCTATCCTTTAAGTGAAAGTCAGTTAAAGCCATAGGCCGCAGAACTTCCGGCTATCGATTGTAGCGGCACATAAGACGTGATGTGGGCTGCGTTAGAGCCTTGCCGCTGGGAGGGACTCAGAATCTTCAACTCCACCCACTACCAGAATTTCAACTGAAACTCGCCATCGTTGAAAATGATCATACTGTCGTCAGATTGCGCCATAGTCTATGGCCGCTGAGGATGCGCAATCCTCTGCCGTCCAGCTTCAGTGAGCGGTTGAGGCAGCTTAGGCAGCTTTGCAACTTCTATTCGGAATTGCCACATAATGCTGGCGTAACAGGTGCATTTTAAAAGCCCTGATTGTCCTCCTTCAGGCCGAAAAGCTCAGCTTTAAGGAGGACAACCAGGGCTTTTTGCAGCCGTCATCAGCTCTATTAAGACTTACGCAAACGCCCCATCAATTAAACCTAGGGCATGTTGAATCCGGTTTGTTCAGATTCGGAACTTCAGGGGCCAACATCAGATTTAACTGCGTAAGTCCTGTCCAGGAGCACAAGGTTTCCCTACATCTCTTTGTCTGCTTGGCTGTGACGCTTCCGCAGCACACCCACCGCGAGGCCTATAAGGCCAGGTAACAGGGCTGGGGTGGGAATAGGGGTGCCTTCCAGATTAATGGAATAGTTTCCAGTCTGGCCAGCGGTTTGAACAGAAGAAAAGCTGCCTACAGCTGTGCCCAATCGATTGCCAGCCAAATCGACAATGGTGCCGGACAACCGTGAGTCAGTAGTAATGTTGCTGTCGTTGATAAATCCGGCCAGAACGCTTTCCCCAGCGTCTAAATTAAAGATTGCCTCTTCGCCGAAGAATTGGAACCCAGTGATGTAGGACGAAACTGCGGCATAACTAGCACTACCCGTAACACCAAACACCCCCAGTGACCCTTCCAGAAAAATGGAACCGATATCCAAGGCCGTTGGATCAGACACGCTAAAGTTAATGTCTCCGTCCGAAACAATTGTCTCGTTTGTGACCGAGAGTTCCGTTGGCAAACCATTCGGAGTGTAGGTGGGAATGCCGCTCAAAGTAAATGCTTCAGCAGGAACAGCAGCTAGCGTCGCGGCTGTAGCAACCGTAATTGGAACCAGTATTTTCAAATTCATGTCATCTACCTCTGAGAATTAAATGGATTTTTACTTATTCAAGGGATCAACTAAAATTTCCCTGACTCCAGATTTAGAGCCCTGTGATGATGACTGACAACAGTCCTGCAATTAACCCTGGCAAACTCAAGTTTGGATCAATTTCTGTGATTAGAAATAAATGGTCAAGTGGACTAATCTTCAAACGTTCTAGGACAGCTAACTCTCTTGGCACCGAGCAATCGCTGGGTAGTATACATTCAGTAGATTACGCTATTGAAGACCTTGCTCTCAGGAAACATGTTCCCCAGATTTATCCGAAATATAGGATCGGGTAGAACATGGCGATGGAGTAGGCAGCGGTACTGTGGGGATTTACGGCTAAATAGATTAACGCACTAGTAACCCTTACGTAGCCCCCCGACTTCACAGTGAGATGCTGATCATCTCCGTCTCCGAAATGAATTGTCGTTACTTAGCTTGATTAGAAATAGAAACTGTAGACTGATTTCACTCCCGCCGATACAATGCCTCGGACATTGACAAACGTCTTTTGATCGACGACAAACGTCTTTTGATCGACCAATACATTTAAGCCTGGGCTTAGATGCGATTCAAACATTAGATAAAATCTATGAAATCGATAGCATCCTTTGTTAAACGCTGATTCGCGTCTAATTCTTAGAATCTAAAAGGTAGATGAAAGAAATTTTAGTAAAGATGCCTTGCATAATAACACACAAGTCTTCTAAGTAACCCTACTAGCAGAACTGTGACCTGAGAACATACTCACGTAAATTAACTCGGACTCTGTAAGTCCTCCAAAAGTACTGATGTGAAACGAGTGCATAACTATTAGATACATGCACCATAACTGAATTTGCTGTTAAATTGTTTGTAGGAACTGCGGAAGTTTACACACTCTTTATAAAGTGACCGACTTTACTCAGTAATTTAACGAATTCCTGAGTAGACATCTGACTCAAGCCAGTTCTCGCAAGCGGGAACAACTACCCTGGAGCAAACGGTCTTGAATATTTCCAGCATCCCTTGACTAAATCTACCCTTACAAATCTGGAAGCGAGCTCCTGCATCATTCTTTGATCTTTAGTATGAAGAGATTATGGCAGCGCTCGCAAATATACCGATTTACGGTAGTTTTGCTCGTAAATGTTAGCCGTGTGTGGTATTGCTTTCGCTCGACCTGTTGTCCTTAAACACCTGTCGTCTCTTCAATTAAACTTATTTCTATGGCCAATATCTCTACCCACCAACGCTCTGCCCCTGCCGTTTATTCGCCTGGTCAGTCCCTCTGCATCATTGTGGGTCTGGCCTGCCTGGCAGGGTTTGCTCTCGATTTACTGATTCTGGCTCTGCCCCCCGACCTATTTAATATTCAGTGGCGCATTGGCCTCTTGCAGAAAGTGGGCGATCGCAGCATCGTGTTGTTATTTGGTCTGGCCCTGATGATGTATGGCTGTCTGGCCAACCGGGCGTTTCGTAAGCAGTTGGCGCTATTGTGCCTCATCATTGGCATTATGTTCAGCGTCTCAGGGGTGGTGATGGTTCGCGACAGCCTCAAGCTGCAAGACATCACGCTTGTCAATATTGCTATTCAGGAAGATCAGGTTCGCACCCAGATTCAATCGGCCCGCGAGAATCCTCAGGAACTGGCTCCCGAGTTGACACCAGAAGCGCTGGATCAGGCCGCGCAGCAACTGAGCCAAAGTGCTGACACCGCTAAGCAAAACGCCAGAACCAGCCTGACCAAGATTGGCGCTAGTAGCCTTGGTAACCTGATCGTGAGTGGTATTGCCCTCATTGCCCTGGGGCGATTCGGTAATCGTGCTGTGTGATAGCCATGTTGAAGCAATTTCGATATAACCAGCTCCAGTCATTTCTCAGCTGGTGTCTTCGCACTTACCATGGCAGAGTCATTGCCATTGGATTAATCGCCGGTCTGGTCTATTTGCCCACCTACGTGAGTGTTCTCATCCAGGGAATTTTGTCAGGTCGCTCCACCATTGTGCTTAATCTGGGATTTCTAGGTCTGGGCCTGGAGCGTCTGTGGCGGCATCGCGAGGAAATAGCCGCGACAAAAGTTTGGCCGGACGATCGAGCGATTGGACACTGCCTCATCCTGGGGGGAGCGCTGTGGCTACCCTTTTCCCTGCATTCGGTATCCCTGCAAGCTTTTCTGTGGATGCTGGTGCTGATCGGCATGGCCTGGAGTAGTTTTACGCCCCAACTCTTTGGTCGTTTTCCCCTAGCCTCGGCGTTCATTCTCGTCAGCATGTACCCTAATCATGCGTGGTTGTCCAACCAGATCTTTCGAGCCTTGACGGGGGCTTACTTGCTAGAGAATCTGATGGCTTGGTTGGGCAGTGTGGCCTTACGGTTGATGGGATATGCGGCTGAAACCCAGGGCCGATTTCTCTCCCTACCAGAGGGCGCGGTGGAGGTCGGTTCGGGCTGTACCGGGTTTGATATGGCTGTCGTATTAGCCGGAGTGAGTATAATTTGGGGACTTTTTATTAAAGCCAACCGGCAACGCATTGCCATAGCCATGGTTAGCGGTATCGCGATCGCCCTAGCCCTCAATATCCCTCGCATTGTCCTGCTAGCCTTTGCGGCCGTTTATTGGGGGCAAGACTCTTTCGATTTTTGGCACGGGTTCTGGGGCGGCCAGATCTTTGCCGCCATTATGTTTACAGCTTATTACTATGCCGCCATGGCTATCTATAGCCCTGCTCAGAAAGCCATCGCCAAGCGTTAAGGCTTTCTGTACGGGTGGGTTCAATCGCAAAAGTCAGGGGTTGGGCAAGGCTGATAGCCTCAAATGCGCTAATCTGACAACTCATTGAGCGTCTTTAGAAACATGGTGAGATCTTGGTCAAGCAACGGTTTTAGCTGACAACTCTTCTCTTCTCTTCTCTTCTCTTAACCTGTCACCCATCAGCAGTTCCCATATGCTAAAGCCTCCGGCTTTGCCGGAGGATACTTTTACTCCTGAATCTCCGTTTTAATCATGCGATAGTCACACTGCCGTAATCGAGTGATGTAGCGAATTCCCCCATGGCCTAACTGACGGCTTCGATGGCGGCTTCGCGACGCGCTCCTTCTCGGATAACATACTTGCCGTAGCGCCGCATTTGCGGTTCGGTGCTCACAGGGTAAGGCGTTTGCCTAACCTCAATAGGCGCACTGCGGCTTCGACCCACCGAAATTTCTGAACGATTGAAGTTTATATAATTCTCATTCCTTTAGAGGCCATCAAGGTCTAAAGCCTTAGAGCCACCCTGCTGAATTTGTTCCAAAATGACGCCTAACTGACGCCACACTAGCCCAGCCATTAAGACTGTCATGACGGCGCTGATGGCGTAGGCAGGTTTAGCCGAAAACCCAAAAATTTGAATCCCAGAAGCGAGGGTCACCAAAATGCCCAGACAAATGCCGACATAGGAGAACTGCAAGGAGATCCCACGAATTTCTTTTAGGGAGCTGGCTTCAGGATTTTTGGCCCAAGCTCGGGTGGCTTGTTGCAGGGAGGTACTGAAAGCAAAACCAGCGGCGATCGCCGACAAAAAACCAGCAATCATCAATACATAAGGTGGATCAGGATACACAGCGCAAACCCTCTATAGAGACAAAAAGTGGACACAAAGAAATGTAGAGCTGCGCCTATTATATCGGGGGTTGAGACCGACTAAATACGTTCAGACAGCTGAAAGTTAGTCGACAAGGCCGCTACCGGCGGTAACCAGTCGACAGCGCGTTCTACCGATGATTGTAGGATGGCATTCCAGGCGACCCCCAATACTTTGGTCGGCGTAACGTCGTCCTTAACCAGTTCCCAAAGTTTTTGTACCTCTTCAGTGTGCAGGCGATCATCCTCTGTCATCGCCAAAATGAGGCGATCGCGAATATATCGCCCTTCTTCTGACATCAAAAACTGTAGGCCCAAACTGGCTGTAGGCAAAATATCAAACCCTTCGTCATTACGGGCAATGGCTAACAAGTTTTCCAAGCGCTGCCACTGAAACTTGCCGTCTTTGAACAGCACTTCCAGCAAGCGCCGACGCAGCGAAGGCGATTCCCCCCTGAGTAACCGCCGTGCAACATAGGGATAGGCAATGTCGACAATTTTGAAATCAGGATTCAGACTTAGGGCAACCCCTTCCTGGGTCACCAGCGAGCGAATGATCAGCGCAAACTTAGCGGGCACCCGAAAGGGATATTCATACATCAACTCCGAAAAACGATCTGTAATCGTTTTGAAATTGAAGTCTCGCACCTTAGCGCCTAAAGCTTCTCCCAAAACAGATTCCAAGGCTGGAATAATGGGCTCGATATCCGTCTCGGGCGTCAAGAAACCTAATTTCACAAAGTCGCTAGCCAGGGTGGCATAGTCTTGATTGATCAAATGCACTACTGCATCGACCAGGGTTTCCTTAGTTTCCTGGTTCAGCTGATCCATCATGCCGAAGTCGATGTAGGCCATCCGGCCATCCGTCATGGCAAACAAGTTGCCGGGATGCGGATCCGCGTGAAAGAAGCCGTACTCTAATAGTTGCTGCAGACCGGTGGTCACCCCAATGGCGATGAGGTCGTCAGTATCCAGCGATGCCGCTTGAACGCTGTCGACATCAGTCAATTTGAAGCCCTCAATCCACTCCAGGGTCAATACTTTGCCGCTGCTGTAGCGCCAGTAGATCGCAGGTACTTTGACAGTTGGATCGTTCTGAAAGTTAGCAGCAAATAGCTCAGCGTTACGGCCCTCATTGATGTAGTCGATTTCTTCGAACAGCTTAGTCCCAAACTCATCTACGATGACGCTGAGATCATGCCCAAGATTGAGCGGTAGTAACGGTCCTAAGCGTCGAGCGGCAAACCGCATGATGAATAAATCACAAGTCAGAACCGGTAGCAGATAAGGGCGCTGGATTTTGACCGCAACTTCTTCACCACTGTACAACCGAGCCCGATAAACCTGCCCCAGACTGGCGGCAGCAACCGGCTCAGGAGAAATGCGACTGTAAATTTCTTCAGGAGCGTAGCCTAACTCGTCTTCCAAAATCGCCATTGCCAACGGTGTGGGAAAGGGTGGCAACTGGTCTTGCAGTTTGGTGAGTTCTTCTAAAAAGTCTTTGCGAATTAAGTCGGGTCGGGTCGATAACGCCTGACCCACTTTGATGAAGGTTGGCCCTAAACGGGTCAGCAACTTCCGAAGTTGTATTGCCCGCTTTTCTAAGTTTTTCTCTTCGCGATCAAACCAGCGATCGCTCTGCAGACCCAATGCAAAAGTGCCTAACCACCACAGCACTTGCACTGATCGCCAAAGCACAATCCAGGGGCGACGGCGGTAATATTTCGCAATGACATCGGCGTCATAAACCCGAGAGCGAAATAACGATGCTTGCATTGCGAAATCCCTTAACACTTTGCAACAGGGGCATGTAGACCACTTGAACCCAGCGACAAAGCCAGGTAAACGTGCGATTCAGCCCGATTTCTTATCCCTATCGACGCACTACTATCGCTTGCTTAACATTACTTAAGACTAAGGACATATTTTGAGGTCCTTAACAATAGTATAGAAAAATACAATTGACCTCGACCATGACTTAACACTTGTTAAGCAAAGTCCTCTTAGGATGACAATAGATTAACGTCAATGATTTATCTTTTTCTCCTTGATAAAACATTATGCTGTGATGGGTTTTCTCGCAAGCGAAGCTGGCTTTGCCTGCAGCGTTTTTTAGTTGTTGCCGCCGGTGGTTTTAGCCTCCATGATTGAACTCGGTCTCTGGCAAATTGCTTTTGCTTTGGTGTTTATGGTGGCCGCGATCGCCCTAGCCCGTTGGCAGCGACTGGGGCTAGAGCTGACCTTGCTCAATGCCACTGCTCGGACCGTGCTGCAGCTATTAGCGGTGGGCTATGTGCTCGCGATCGTGTTTGCCTGGCAAAACCCTTACAGCGTGATTGCCGTTTTGCTCGTGATGCTCGCGATCGCGACGGTCGTGGCCCGTAATCGGATTGACAGACGCCTGTCTCGACTCTTGCCCATTTTGGCGGGGTCGTTGCTGACGGCTTTGTTTTTAACGATGGTCTACACCATGAGTGCCATCATCCGTCCAGAGGTCTGGTACGAGCCGCGTTACCTGATTCCCCTAGCGGGCATTGTGTTAGGAAATGCGATGACGGCAGCGACGATTGCAGGGGATCGCCTGGTCACCACCCTCAAGAGAAATCCGGTGGTCATTGAAACCCATCTCAGTTTGGGGGCCTCTCCTCAGCAGGCGATCGCAGTCTACCGCCGCGAGGCCATCAAAGCCGGGCTCATCCCCACCATTAACGCGATGATGGTAGTAGGCATTGTCAAGTTGCCCGGCGTTATTACTGGACAGTTGCTGAGCGGAGCCGACCCTTTTAACGCCGCGTTGTACCAAATGCTCATTATGTTTATGCTGGCATTTTCCGACTTATTAGCCTCAATTCTGGTCACCGCTGGCATTCGACGCTTATTTTTTAATTCGACAGAGCAGTTCACCATTCCCTAGCGCTCATTCTTTGAGCTCCTGTGCTCCTGCTGACGATGCCTAAAGGTCCTACTGATTAGACCGGTGTTAGCAACAATGTTGCACCCTCCCTTAAATGCCTCATTGAGAGCTTTGGGATTAGCTTGAAAATAAAATACCCGGACAAGACTGTGGCAGGGTGAATGGGTCGCAGGGTAAATGGGATGTTATTTAAGCGCGACTCCCTTTGCTGACGGCAAAGCAGTTGTAACTCATTGGAGAAAACAAAAGCAGGTCGCCAGTTCTGGATAAAAGTGGCCTATTGATTAAATAGTTCATTTGAACTATTTTGTGACTATAACAATTGTGTTTTTGCTCGTCGGCTTGGTGAGATCGCCATAAAGCACTCTGCAAAGAGTCTGCTGGGCAGATCTCAAGTGAGATACTGAGCGAATTTGAATTGATTGCATCGAGATTATAGTTTCTCTGGAGGTAGAGAAATGGTTGAGTTCAAATCCTATGCGCCGGGTACGTTTTGCTGGATTGACCTGGCAACCACTGATGCTGAAGGGGCGAAAAAGTTCTACACCAATCTGTTTGATTGGACTGCTACCGACGTGCCCGCTGGTGAAGCTGGAACGTATACCATGCTTGAAAAAGCCGGCAAAAATGTCTGTGCGCTGTACCAAATCCCTGCAGAAATGCAGCACTCAGGGCCCCCCTATTGGCTGAGCTATGTTTCGGTGGAAGACATTGATCGCTCCACCGAGCAAGCAAAAGCGCTAGGCGGTAAGGTTTTGCAGCCCCCCTGTGATGTGATGGAATCTGGGCGCATGAGTCTACTGCAAGATCCGACGGGAGCTGTTTTTGCGCTGTGGCAACCCCAGCAGCATATGGGTGCCGACTTGGTAAATGAGCCGAATACCCTCTGTTGGAATGAGCTGCAGACGAAAGACTTGACGGTCGCCGCCAACTTTTACACGCAGCTATTTGGTTGGACGACCCACAGTAGTACAAATGCCCTGGGTGGCGACTATACAGAATTTCAATTGGCTGGGCGATCGGGTGCGGGGATGATCGAGATCCAACCAGATTGGGGCGAGGTGCCACCCAACTGGGTAGTGTATTTTGCGGTGGAAGATTGCGATGCCACGCTGGCAAAAGCTAAAAGTCTAGGCGGACGCACCGATATGCCTCCCATGGAAATTCCGGATGTCGGTCGGTTTGTGATTTTGCAAGACCCCCAGGGTGGCTACTTTACGATTATCGAAATGTCGGAATAATCGTTTATTGCTGAGCAGCAAAGGTATTGCACCGCGATCGCGGTTAGAGCAACAGCAAGTCTGACAAGACAACAGAGGTGACGGCTCTAGCTGCAGAATTAAATCTGTCGCTGGAGCCGCCCAATTCAATCGCCATTATTCATATGTCCAGGGATTATGCTAAACCTTCTGGCGATTTTTGATAGTGCAGTTCAACCATGCTGGATGGTAAGCGGCGGGTGCTAATCAACTGGAGTTTTTGCAGCGGGACGTTTTGATAGAGAGAAATGCCTTCTCCGAGGATGATGGGGGCGATCGCTAAGATCCAATCGCTAATCAACCCTCGGCGCATGAACTCAGCCGCAATTTGTCCACCCCCAACGACCCAAACTCTTTGAAATCCCTGTTGTTGAATATCTAGTAATAGGGATTCCAAGGGGTTGATGATCTTGACATCGCTGCGCTCGGTGAACAGACTGCGCCGCGTCAATACATAGGCCAACTTATTGGCGTAGGGCCAGTCACCAAAGGTCAATACTTGTTCATAGGTAACAGCCCCCATCACCAGCGCATCGACTGTCCGGTAAAAAGCCTCATATCCGGTGTCTTCGTTACCAGTGTCTAAAGACGTCAGCCAGTCGATGCCCCCATCGGCACTGGCAATATAGCCATCGAGAGTCGTGGCAATGTACAAGAGAAATTGAGCATGGGCTGTCAGGTTGTCCATCTCATCCAGGCATTGCAGCAAAAATGGCACCCATCGCAATCCACGAATAGATATCGCAATCCGCAATCAGGTCAGGATAGCTCAAATCTCTGAAACGCTCACTTCGTCGGCTGCTCAATTCCGCATTCCGCACTCTCAATTCTGCATTCTGCGATAGAAGCAGCTTAGGTGGCTGAAACCATAGGGCACAGGACCGGCAATGCTGCGTTCTGCCCGATCAACCCGGGCTCAGTTCTTCACAAATCCGCCATATTCTGGCTTGTAGCGTGCAATAAACTGGCGACTGTCGTCATAGATCACGATGGGCAGTTGCACCTGATTGCCCAGTTGCATAATGTTTTGCACGAGTTCGTGGGTTTCGGCAATGATAGAATCGTTGCGATTGAGACGGCCCTGAGTAGACGGTGGCGAAGTGGATTGTCGAATGGCGCTATCGTAAGGCTCACGCAGCATCAACTCAATCTGCTGAGGGCTGTAGGTGTAAGTGCAGATGCCGTCAGTGATCGGGCAAAGAGTAGCGAGATCGTTGTCGATAGATTGTAACGCTACCGCCTGTTTGAGCTTGTTCTGCGCTTGCTTTAACGAACTTTGATAACCGGTGAGCAGCCCTTGAGCATCGGCGTAGCGCAAGGTATTTTTGGGAACCTGTCGCATCTGCGCATAGGCCTCACTCCAGAAATTGACTGCTTGGGTCCACTGGTTCGCCCGTTCAGCGGTTTGAGCTTGAGCCGCATCGGCCAAGGCCGCTTGGTAAGCCCGCTCGCCTGACTGTTCAAAAGAAACGCGGGTGCGGGTTTGTACCGATTGGCGGTGATAGTCTGAGCGGAGCAATTTCGCGTCTTCGTAAGCCAGAGTCCCCTGGGGAATTTGCTTGATGGCCTGCATCGCTCGGCCCCACTCTCGTTTGGCCACTAACCAATCATTCAAGGTGGTTGCCGCCGCCGTTTGGGCTGCCGCTAATTCCCCGGCTTCCAACGCCTCATTTAAATTGCCTTCAGCCGCCTCCTCGATCGCCAAGCGCTGCCCGATCGCGGCGTAGTTGGCTTCGTATTCGGCAATCTTTTTGTCGGCAAAGTCGGCCAGATAACTATCTGCTGGTACCCGTTGCAGATGGTTAATCGCCTTTTGCCAAAGCAGATGGACTTCTACCCACAGCGGTACAGGATGGGGCGGCTCTTGGCTCTTTTCTGAAGCTTGAGTCGCACTCTCCTGCCCCGCAATGACCCACTCGAGGTCAGACAATTGCGTCCGATAGCGCAGCAATTCTGCCTGGGCGGCGTCGTAATGCGACGACCACGGCGGAATCGCGGCCACAAGTCGAATGGCTTTTTGCAGATCTTGATGGGCATCCCTCACTTCATCTGGGGTGGGGGTGCCCGTTAGCTCGGTCAACGTCTCCTGGCTAAGGTCACTCGCTGTTTGCCGCCGTTCACAACTCCCCAAGGTGCAGGGACGGGTAACACCGTAGGCGATCGCCCCCACGGTAACGCCTGCCAGCGTTAACCCCAGAACTGAGCGCCAGGGCAAGTCTTGCCAATCTGCTGAAACAGTCTGCCAGTGGTGCCGCCAGCCTTCGGGCTCGGTGATGCTCTTGAGGGCTTGCCACACGCTAACAGGGAACTGCGATAGGGTCGTTGCTGAAGCTGCCGCATCCGGCAAAACATCTTCATCATCGATGGGGTGAGACAGCAACACCAGAGAGCTGGAAGTTATTTCGGTCCCCTGAGCATGCCGGTCGGTGGCAGCATCCTCAGCTGAGCTCGCCGCAGCGCTCTCGGCTGCCGCAGGGGGAGGTTGCCAATTCCAGGTGCGGGCAGCGTAGGGACTAGCGGTGCCGAGTTCTCGCAGATACAGCCGCGCTGACAGCTCGCCGTTGTCGTCCAACACTTCATCGGGTAGCTCTGCGATTTCGAGCCCTTGCCCCATGGCTAGGGCCAACGCTTTAAATCGTTTGTCGCGATCAACTGCGGTGATCGCGGCCACCTGTTCTTCGGACAAAACCAATAGTCGTCCTTGCTGAAACCGACAACGGATGGTCGGCGGAGAAGCAGGAGAAATATCGGCGATCGCGGCTTGAATTTGATGTTCAAGCGCGGCCACAAATCGATCTAATGCAGCGAAAGAGAAGGAGGAAGTCATGACCTTAGGACGCGCTAAATACCCGGACTGACATCTATTTATCGGCAGGCATACGCAGTTTAAGTGGGTTTTGGTTTCCTTGCCCTCCAAACCTGAGGAAACCGACTTAAACACCTCTAGCACAGGAGGATTCAGAGGACATTGCGTCAGGCCTACATCTCAAACAAATAGGCTGGCTATGGCACCGAAGTATAACAAGGCTGCTCAGATTTGGAACACTCGCGAGCAACGGGTTTCCTTAATTCCACCACCAAGAAGAATATTCGCTGACGGGGAGATCGCAAACAGTCACTTGATACAGAGTACAAAGACGCGTAGTGCCGCTAGTAGTAGCGCCGCCTACTATTTTGTCACGCGTTAAACCTGACTCTAAAAGTTATCGATATTTAGAGCGATCGCGGTCTTTTCAAAAATCAGCAGCCAAAGGATGGCTAGCAGCATGATGCCAGCGATTTTTAATGTCCATCCTAACCAGGCAGCCATATTTACACCTTTAGCGTAACCAGCCCCATCATTTTATTGAACGTCTGGCGATCGCATTAGCCAGTCGCGCCCTACCCGAATCGTGAGTTCAGACTCTAAATCACCGGTAGATTCTGCGGCTACCCGTCCTAAATTCAAGATTGAGGTCATCAGCTCCGCACTGTCCACATCTCCTCGTTGAGCGATGACTTGCGTGCGCTGCAGCTCGCTGGACCAATCCCGAATTACATAGACATTGCGGAACCCTTCACTGCGCAGGTAGTCAGCGACTTCCCTCGCTACGCGGGATTCACCAGAGGCATTTTGAATCGCGATCGGCAGGTTGGTTACCACCTGATTTTCTCGGTTAGAGAGTAGGGTCACCTCATCCAACCCAAAAAAGTTATTCATCACTTGCTGGGTAGCAACTGGGTCTAAAATCCAGTAGCTGGCGATGTATTCCTCAGGAGAGCTAAAGCGTCCTGGTAGCATCACCATCCGCAAATTGCTGGGGTCAATTTCCAAGGCGACATTTGCCAGCGCCAAAATCTCTTCCAGGGTGAGGTTCGTGTCGACATAGCGCATGATGACTCGCGTTACCTGAGGCAGGCGCGGAATCACAGTCGGATGAGTCAACCGCTCTCGCATTGCTTGCATCAGTATCTGCTGACGTTGTACCCGCCCGATATCACCATTACCATCGCTACGAAAGCGCGCAAATTGTTCTGCCTGGCTACCATTAAGGGTTTGCCAGCCGGGTTGCAAATCAATGTTGAGTCCCTGAGTAACATCCTGGTAGACCATCCGCTGCGGTACGTTGACGTCTACCCCCCCGAGCAAATCGACTAATTCTCGCAGGGCACCAGTGCTGACCCGCACGTAGCGATCAATCGGCACTGGCCCTAAATTTGTCTGAACGGTTTCGGCGACTAGTTCAGCCCCTCCAGCCAGGTTGGCATGGTTAATCTTGTTGATGCCTGCTCCGGGAATGTCTACCTGAGTATCACGAGGAATCGACAATAAGTCGACGGTGCTATCGTCAGGGTTAACTCGCACCAGTAACATGACGTCTGAGCGGCCAGAAAAAAGGGTGTCGGCATCCTCTTGTCCGGGCGCTGGCAAATCAACGCCCATAATCAATAAGTTGACAGGGCGAGCCACCTGATAACGAAATCCCGTTTGCCACATATCAGCCAGGTTTAAGGGCTCGTTGGCCTCTGTGCTGAGAACTGCTGGTAATGGCACCGTTGTGGCGACCAAGGCACCACCAACTGCTGCCGCAATTACTGTGGTACCAAAGACACCGACCCAAGCGAGACGACGTATCCAGGGGGCAATCGCTCGTATGAGTGAGGCTTTGGCCGGCGGAGATTTTGAAGGGTCGAGCGTTGCCGCAGTCTGCGGAGTGGTTGGGGGCTGAGTCTTATGCGGAGAGGGTTGAACAGACGGCGACATGGAGCCTCACACTTTACACACTGGGGAAAACTAAATCTTTGATACTTAAACTTAGGTGCTCGATTTTAATGAACTCAGCAATAAACTGAAGTCTAGTTTCGATAAGTATGAATAAAGATTACGGCGATTATATCCTGCTTGCTTAAGGCTTTGGGTAATATAAGCCGGACAATCTTTGGAGTATCAGCGCTATGCCCCCAACGGTGATCCCAGTAATTTTGGCTGGTGGTAAAGGTGAACGCTTTTGGCCTGTAAGCCGCCGCCAACACCCGAAACAGTTTCTCTGTCTAGATGGCAGCGGCTTTAGTCTACTGCAATCTACGGCTAACCGGCTCCTGCCGATGGCAGAAAACTGGGACTCCCTTTGGGTGATTACGGCGGCTCATTTAGCCGATGGCATTCGTGAACAACTCCCGGAACTGCCCGCAAAGAATTTGTTGATTGAACCGGAAGGCAAAGATACGGCTCCGGCAGTGGCCTGGGCCACGTTAGAGGTCGCCAAGCGGCATGGGGATGAGGCGATCGCAGGGTTCTTTCCTGCCGATCACTGGATTGCTGATGAGGCGGGTTATCGAGATACCTTGAAGGCGGCGGCAGCCTTAGCGAAAGATCGAGGCGCGATCGCCACTCTCGGCATTGCCCCCACGTTTCCGTCCACCGGGTATGGCTATATCGAACAAGGAGAAGCCATTGGCACCTATGGCGATCGCGCCGCCTACCAAGTTGCCCGCTTTACCGAGAAACCCGATCAATCCACAGCGGAAGACTTCATCACCAGCGGTCGTTTTAGCTGGAACAGCGGCATGTTTATCTTTCCGGCTGGGGTAATGCTGCAAGAGCTAGATGCCCACGCCCCCGAAATCATGCAACCCCTGAGAACCCAGGGGGTTGATGCCTACCGCAAGCTCGAAAAGCTCAGCATTGACTACGCCGTGATGGAAAAAACCGATAAAGCCTGTGTCATGCCCGTCGCCTTTGGCTGGGATGACCTCGGTGACTGGAACGCAGTTGAGCGATTGCTCAAATCGCCCGAGAAGCCCAACGTGGAAATGGCTCAGCACTTGGGGCTCGACACCACGGACAGCATCGTTTATACCTCAGATGATGACGAGGTGATCGTCACTATTGGGTTGGAAGATGTGGTGGTCGTTCGTGACGGCAAGGCAACTTTAGTGGTCCACAAGAGCCGCACCCAAGATATTAAAAAAGCCGTGAAATCACTCGGGGCCGACCCGAAATTTCAGCACTTGTTGTAAAAACGGCGATCGCCTGTCGCGATCGCCCCTTATCGTTATGATGCTGAACATCAGGTGAGTCCCCCAAAGACATGTAGGTAAGGTATGCGATCGCGGCTGTTATCTCTATTCATCGATTATGTGAACTTCAGGCCCATCAGGCCCGCTGCGATTGGCCTGAGTTTAATCAGTCTGACCGCCTGCGGTGGTACGGCGACTCCACCAGACACCGCCGCCACTGCTGACGCTCCCCCGGCTGAGTCAGAGCCTCTGGCCCCGCCGCCCCCGCCAGACAACGCCTTTCTGGCTTTGTTAACACCTGGGCAAACGGCACCGATTCGCGCCTTAAATTTGCCGCTGGTGTTGCCTACGGCAATTCCCGCTGGGTTTGAGCCAGTACAGATAGAAACCCAGCCGGATGAGCGGTTTGGAGGCTACCAAGTTTTATATCGTGACGGCAGCGATCGCTGCTTTCTAATTGAGTACACTGTCGGCGGTGTGGGTGACATACCCGCAACGGCCAATCGCCTGCCGCTGAATCCTCCCATCCTTAAAGATGACACGGTGGAGTATGGTCTCCACTCAGGACCTTATCTCGATGCGAGTTTACGCGAGCAGTTTCCCGCACCGTCATTGGTCACAGACTGGCTACCCGTCGAAGGCGGCTTGGTGCGGTTGGCTGGGGCCGCCCTAATCAACAACAGCCTTGCCCCTCCAGTCCCTTGTACCAATGTTGCGGTTGAAGAAGCCGTGGCGATCATTGATTCCTTAGCGATTATTTCCGAAGACATTCAAGGCGACGGCGCGACGGAATAGTCGCCACCCGACTCACCCGCCGACAGAGAAGATGCCTAAGGGATGTCGTATCGTGCGGCGTCAATTTGTCTGCTGTTTTCCAGCGCGGTGGGGCGGCGGGGCCGGGAGAGCCAGAAACTAGCCGGATAGGGAGCCCTTTGCTCGCGAATACTGGGGCTGTCATCATTTAGCGATCCAGTTCTGATGCAGAAAGGGTTTCAATCCCTGAGCGTTTTTTGGAGCGGAGGTGGTAATGCGGATACTGCAAGCCTTCTGGTTTTAATTGATGACGCTTTCTAGCCTGACTAACAGGGCTCAGTTCACTTTGATAGTGTCGCGAATACGGGTACTCCGGTTCATCTTTGTGCTGGTAACTCTGGCATTGCTGCTGTAGATACCGCCGAGGAGACTCCTCTTTTAAGGAATGTATTCTGGAATCAGTAACGCCAGATAAGTAAACTGCTCATCCTGCCAGGGGATGGCAAAATAGGGCAAGTTACGAACCTGATTACGGGGATTTTTGACTATGCATGCCAAGCTTCAAACGGCATTTGCCCAAGGCCAAGCGCTGAAAATTATTAGTGGCCTCACCAATTTTGATCGCGATCGCGTTGCTGCAGTCGTTCGTGCGGCGGATAAAGGCGGTGCGACCTTTCTGGATATCGCTGCGGATGCCGACCTGGTGCAGATGGCAAAAAGCCTGACTGATTTGCCGATCTGCGTTTCTGCTGTTGAGGCTGAAACCTTCGTTGCACCCGTCGCCGCCGGAGCCGATCTCATTGAGATTGGTAACTTCGACGCCTTTTACGCCCAGGGCATTCGGTTTGAGGCCGATGAAGTATTGGCCCTGACCCAGCAAACTCGTGCCCTGCTGCCAAACATCACGCTATCAGTTACGGTGCCTCACATTTTGGCCTTGGACGAGCAGGTCCAATTGGCGGAAGCTTTAGTGGCCGCTGGGGCTGACATCATTCAAACGGAAGGCGGCACCAGTAGTGCTCCTACCCACAGCGGCTCGCTGGGCCTGATTGAAAAAGCCGCGCCGACGTTGGCCGCAGCGCGGGAAATTTCTCGGGTGGTATCGGTACCCGTGCTATGCGCGTCAGGCTTGTCAGATGTGACCGCACCGCTGGCGATCGCAGTCGGTGCAGCCGGTATCGGAGTCGGCTCTGCCGTGAACAAACTCGACAATGAACTCGCCATGATGGCTGCCGTACGCAGCTTGGCAGAAGCACTACAAACAGTAGACCGAGCAGCGATCGTTCACTAGCCCGAGATGCAGTTTTGATGGGGGTTGGAGTCGATGACTACGCTCGGCTCCATTTTTTGACAAAAAAATGCCCAGCGGTCGCTGGGCAAAAGTATCTTTTGGATTCAAGTGTTGAATTTATCGGTTTGATTTAAGTAAATCTATAGTTGACACCTAAGATAACGCTCTCTACGTAAAAAAGGAGTACTCACTGCAGAAAAGATACACAACTTAACACTGCTTTTATAGCGGTACCCACTTAGGTTAAGTACAGATTCGTAATCAAGACAGCTCTGCAACGGATACCTGGTGTACTTAATTGATTTAGGCACCGCTGTAGCATTAGGATTCGCAAGCGCGACCCGGATGTTTGATGGGCGCGCTTGCGGCGTTGCGATGACCAAGGTCTGCATCACAGCAGTTATGCTGCTGTCGCCAACCCGCGATGACGCAAAAGTGCTTGGGTGCTGGGCTCTCGCCCTCGGAAGGACTTAAAGACAGCCATCGGATGCTGACTGCCCCCCAGCGCCAACACCGTATTACGGAATCGGCGGCCCGTCTCCGTAATAGCAGTGTCGTCTTGTAATCCGGCTTCTTCAAAGGCGGCAAAGGCATCCGCACTCAAGACTTCTGCCCAAAAATAGCTGTAGTAGCCGGCGGCATAGCCTCCTGCAAAGATATGGCCAAAGGCACAGAGGAAGGCGTCTTCGGGTAAAGGTTGCATGATGGTTGTTTTCTGTGCCAGGCGATCGCGCACATCCCAGATGGTTTCGTCGCCACCTGCCTGATAACGATGGTGCAGCTCAATGTCGAGCCAGCCAAAGTTGACCTGCCGCAAAATCGCGCTGCCGGTCATAAAGTTGCGGGCCGCCAAAATCTTCTGGTACAGATCTTCGGGTAGAGGCTCACCGGTCTCATAATGGCGGGCCAGCTTAAACAAGGTCTCCCGGTGATAGCACCAGTTTTCCATGAATTGGCTGGGCAGTTCTACGGCATCCCATTCCACATTGTTGATGCCTGCCGCCCCAGCATCATCCACTATGGTGAGCATGTGCTGCAGACCGTGGCCAAATTCGTGGAAGAGGGTTTCCACCTCACGGAAATTCATCAGGCTGGGTTTGCCATCCACGGGGGGCGACTGGTTGCACACCAGATAGGCCACTGGCAAGCGTACTTGACCCTGAATTTTGCCCCGGTTTACACAGTCGTCCATCCAGGCACCGCCGCGCTTTTCAGCCGGGCGGCTATAAGGGTCGAGGTAAAAATGCGCGATCGTCGCTCCCGTTTCTCCCACCACTTGGAAGTAGCGGACATCCGGATGCCACACGGGTGCTGCGCCATCGGCGGGGGTAATCGTCACGCCAAACAGTCGCTTCGCCAGGGCAAACAACCCGTCCAAGACTTGAGGCAAAGGAAAGTAAGGACGCAGTTCCTCGTCATTGAGGCCATACAACTCTTCTCGCATCCGCTCTGACCAGAAGGGCATATCCCACTGTTTCAGAGCGGCGGTGAAGCCGCGATCGCGAGCGAATGTTGTTAGCTCCTCTAGTTCTCGGGTGGCGGCATCATAGCTGGCACTACGCAGCTCTTCCATCAGCTGCTCAACAGCCGCCACTGAGGGGGCCATTTTGCGCGCGATGCTGAGGTCGGCATAGGTGTTGTAGCCTAAGATTTCGGCCACTTGTTGACGCAATTCTAAGGTGCGCTCGATGATGGGCTGGTTATCCAACTCACCCGCCGCCGCCCGCGAGATCGAGGCTCGATAAACCTGTTCGCGCAGGTCGCGACGACGACTATGCTGCAAAAAGGGCACATAGCTGGGATGGTCCAGCGTGATTACCCAAGGACCAGCGGTCGCAGTGGCCTTTTCATGACCGGCTCCTTTCGCTGCTTGAGCGGCTAATCCCAACAGGCTCTGAGGCAAGCCATCAATCTCTTCAGGAGTCTGCAGCGTCAGTTGAAAGGCCTTAGTCGCATCCAACACATGATTGGAAAAATTGGTAGACAGTTCCGCCAGCTCCTGCTGAATTTGGTTGAACCGCTCCTTAGTTTCCCCCTCTAAACCGACTCCAGAGAGTTCTGCATCTCGAATGGCGGCTTCGACGATCCGCTGTTGAGCAGAGGTCAAATCACCCCACAGAGCCCCTTCACGGATTTGTTTGAAGGCTTTGTACAATGGCTGACTCTGACCCATGCGATTCGCAAATTGCACCAGGCCTGGCTGTACCGCTTCATAGGCTGCTCGCAGCTCTGGGCTATTTTTGACTCCCATCAGATGACCGATGATGCTCCAGCTCCAACTCAATCGCTCTTCGATTTGAGTCAAGGGTTCGACCAAGCCTGACCAGGTCGGTTCAACAGTAGCTTCTAGAGACTCCAACTCGGTAGCCAAAGTTGCCAGCAGCGCCTCGATACCAGGCTTGATATGCTCGGGCTGAATATCTTTGAAGGGGGGTAACCCTTGACCAATGAGCAGTGGATTCTTGTGCGCAATTGCAGTCATAACAGTCTCGTTTCAAGTAAATAAGAGAGTCGATTGAGAAACAACCAAGATTTTGGGGAGTGGCAAAAAGGAGGCGCCGCGATCGCTGGCAGCATCTCGTAAAACCTTCTCACATTAACGCATTCCATCTATGCAAGAGAACAACATTTCCCCCACAGTAGGGTGTTAAAGCGTATCCGTTATGAGTTTATGATAGCGTGTGACGCTGGGCTTGTGATGGCGGTATAGAATGTCAGGAAAGTTGTTTTCCGATTTACTTAAGCTTTATGACTTTGAACGTTGGCGACTCCGCCCCTGATTTTGCCCTTCCAGATGCTGAAGGGGACTCCGTAAAGCTGCAAGACCTCCAGGGTAAGTGGGTCGTACTATACTTTTATCCCCGTGATAACACCCCCGGTTGTACTAAAGAAGCCTGTGGGTTCCGCGATGCCTATAGCGACTACCAGGGCAGTGATGTCGTGGTCTTGGGCGTCAGCACCGATGATGCTAAATCTCACACTAAGTTTGCGACGAAGTATGATTTACCTTTTCCCCTATTAGTTGATGAAGGGGGAGCGATCGCGGGTACATACGGCAGCTACGGTCTGAAGAAATTCATGGGTAAAGAGTATATGGGCATTACTCGCAGCACGTTCATCATTAACCCTGAGGGTAAGCTGGCCAAAATTTACCGCAAGGTCAAACCTGAGCCCCACGCTCAAGAAGTTCTGCAGGACATCGCTGAGTTATCTGGTGATGCCTAGCAAACAAGTTAATCAGAAAGTCGGACAACCTTGGCAGCGGGCCATTCGGACCCTGCTGGGTTTGCTGCTGCGACGACCTTTAGTCGGCGTTTGTGTCATTCCGATCTTGCCGGATGGGTCGGTTGTCTTGATGCAGCGTAAAGACTCGGGGCTCTGGTGCTTTCCTGGTGGATTGGTCGATTGGGGGGAAGATATTGCTCATGCGGCGCAGCGCGAGCTGGCTGAGGAAACAAGCCTGGCGATGACTCGAATTGGCCGGTTAGTCGGCGTTTATTCCTCACCCCAGCGAGACCAACGGTTTCACTCAATTTGTGTAGCAATCGAAGTGTTTGCTACCGGATACCCCCAAGTCAACGATCCTAAAGAGGCATTAGCGGTCCGTAGTTTTTCGTGGCAGTCTGTCAAAGACTTACCCCTCGATCACGATCATGCTCAACACGTTCAAGACTATCTGAACAACCAAACTGTTTTAGCTTGATGCGGCCAAACTGCTCTTTGGTCACTTTAATTGAGAGCGGGGGCAACTTTTGCGCTTATTGAGTCACGGTTTGGGAGTGTACGACCATTTCAGTCGGCTGGTTAGAAGCTATTGACTTTATCAGGTGTAGCAATCCACCATCAGGTCAGGATAGCTCAAATCTCTGCAACGCCCATTTCATAGGCTTCTCAATGCGGCATTCCGCACTCTCAATGCCGCATTCTGCTATCGAAAGTTGGCCGTTAAATGATGGCAGCCCTCAGAGCATCGAGAGAGTATGCTGAACCTCAGTTCCTATACCGGTGCTCTAGTTGTCCTTCGCGGCTGCCATGACCCCGGCTAGCATGGGCATGATCTCGCTACAAACCTCATAAAATGCCGTTTGGGGAGGCTCAGCAAAAAGATGAGAAATCTTATTCAACGTCTCATCGTAGAGTTTGGTGTGATGACTTTCCATGTCACCGGGGTTATCCCACAAAATAATGGCAATGCCGCGATCGCTACCAGGCTCCTGCAGTAGGTACGCTCCATCAAAGCCATCAGTATAAGTAGAAACCGCTTTCTCATAGAGTTGGCGAGCTTCAGAAAAGCAACCAGGCTTAAATTCGCCAATCGCAACGTAGGCATATTTATGCTTTAGGCGATCTAAGAAGTCGGTCATAATCTATATTGCTTCCTTGCTGTCGTTGACAGCTGCAAACTGACAAGATTCACTGACGGTGGAAGCAGCCCTAGCCGTCTTTTTGATGCCTGTACAGTAGCAAACCTCACTCCGGCAATTTCTGACCAGCAAAGATTATTCATCTCTGGTGACTGGTACTCTTAATATCCCTTCATCCGGTGCCAAACCTGTTGGTTCAACAGGCTGGTACGGCTCTTTGGCATAAGTTTGTCGTTTAAGGGCGCTGCGGCTTAATCATGCTCCCAAGGCAGCCGGCTTTAACTTTGCTGACCTTGCCAGCATTGAGAGTTGAGCCAAGTGAGATGGCGATCCGCAATTAGGTTAGGACCGTTATATTTTCTGGAATGACCACGTCGTCAGCGTTTTCATTCCGAACTCCGCATTCAGAATTCCGCATGCTGCTAGAGCGGACGGTTGGCTCAGTCGGCACCAAATATCGCCGCAAGAGCAAAACACGACTTGCAAGCCGATAATCTTCAAATGCTCCCGAAAGAGGTCAGATGTTGACTCACTCAGACTGATGAGTCAACAGGAATGACACTCAACCGATATCGTTGTTCAAGCGCGTCATCAGCTTCACGTCTAAATCAGCAACGATACCCCGCAAAGCGAGACGGATGTGTTTTCCTGAAGATAATAGGACTGACGCAGTTGAATCCGATTGTGGCCCCTGTATCCTCAAATCTGGGGAAGTCGGATTCAACATCCCCAAAAGTTGGGAGATCGAGGGGGCTTTTGCGTCAGTCCTAAGTAAGTCTCTGCACACATGGGCAAACGAATGGATTTGGGTGAAAGCTTACGGATGGCGGTCAAAACCCTCACCGTCAACAAACTCCGCAGCAGCTTGACGATGCTAGGCATCGTCATTGGTAATGCTTCTGTTATTGCGATGGTGGGCATTGGCGAAGGGGCGCAGCGCTATGTTAACGATCAGCTGCAAGACCTCGGTCCTAATGTATTGTTCATTGCGCCTGGCAATCGCGAGACGCGAGAACTGGGAGGGCTCGACATTCCCCGCACTCTGGTGGTGGCCGATGCGCAAGCGATCGCTGAGCAAGTGCCCTCGGTAGTGGGGGTCGCACCAGAATACAGCACCCGCAATCTAATCACCTTTCGAAATCGCAATACCAACACCAGCGTAGTCGGCACTAACGAACAGTTTCTGAAAGTCCGCAGTTTTGAGATAGCTCAGGGCCGCTTCATTGCTGAGCTAGATCTCAAGCGTCGTAGTCAGGTCGCTGTGTTAGGCGCCAGTCTAGCCAAGCGCCTATTTGATGCAACCTCGCCGATTGGGCAATCAATTCGCATTAATGGCACCAGTTTTGAAGTGGTTGGCGTCATGGCCCAAAAGGGGTCAAACCTGGGGCTGAGTTATGACGATGCCGCAATTTTGCCCATTACGACCCAAGCCAGTCGTTTAGTCGGCCGGCGACAGTCTCCCTATGGCATTGAGGTGTCGTTCATCTCAGTTTCTACTGCTGATCGCGAGAGCATGGGTACAGCCGAGTTTCAAATTACAAATCTGCTGCGACTTCGCCATAACATTCGCGGTGAAAATGATTTTTTTATTGAGAGTCAAGACACCCTATTGAGTATTGCCGAAACGATTACCGGGGCTTTGACCATTATGTTGGCAGCGATCGCGGGCATTTCTCTCCTCGTCGGCGGCATTGGCATCATGAATATCATGCTGGTCTCTGTCCGCGAACGCACTCAGGAGATCGGCCTACGCAAGGCGATCGGCGCTTCGCAACAAGACATCTTGACCCAGTTTTTGATTGAAGCCGTCATTTTATCGATTGCTGGCGGCTTAGTGGGCACGGGCTTAGGTCTCAGCGGCATTGTTTTGATTGGCGCCTTGACCCCGTTTGAAGCCAGCGTGTCCGGGGTCGCGATTGCGATCGCGGTTGGGGTCTCAGGCGGCATTGGCCTATTCTTCGGTGTTTTCCCGGCGCGCCAGGCCGCCAAGCTAGACCCCATCGTCGCTTTGCGAAGTGCTTGAGGCCGTCAGAGAATCAAGGAATCAGGAAATCGTATGGCGGCCACCTGGTGAAACCGCGATCGCAATCCGCAACCAAGTCAGGATCGCTTGAATCTCTGCAACGCCCATTTCGTGGGCTTCTCAATGCGGCATTCCGCACGCTCAATGCCGCATTCTGCTATAGCTACTTGCGCCGAGTCTTGCTAAAGACACGACAACATCATGTTGTTTGAGGCGTGGGTCGAACCGTTTTAGGTGCCGGAACTCCACTCGGTCAAGTCGTCATGTGACCAAGGCTGGCTTTATCGTCGAACCGCCAGGCCGTGAATGCCGATCGCAACCACAATGGCACACAGCAGAAACCAAACGCCTTCAGCAAACACATTAATGCGGTGGGCATTTTGTTTAGTGGCTTGAGCCAATAACGTATTCAGGTCAGCCGATGCTTGAATTGATTTTTCAAATTCTAAATAGGCCTGATCTAGCTCGGCCCAATCAATCAGGGTGTAAAAACCAAACACCGCCATGCCCGCCACTCCAGGCAACACCAGCAAAAAAAGTAAAGCTAACCGACTCATGAGTGTTCCCTTAGTACCGGTTTGTGAGCCGCCAAGCGCTCCTTCTAAGCGACTGGCGCAGTCAGTGATTCAGCCGTCTTAGGTGATGGAGGTAGTTTAGCAGAGGCACACAAATCCGCCAGTTCACAGCGATCGCAGGCGGGTTTACGAGCATTGCACACAGCCCGGCCGTGATAGATCAACCGAATGGACCAATTCTCCCAATCGGCTTGAGGAATCAACTTCATCAAGTCCTGCTCAACCTTTTTAGGATCAGTGTGTTTGGTAAACCCCATCAGGCGACTTAAGCGCTTCACATGGGTATCAACCGTCACGCCAGCATTGATGCCAAACGCATGGGCCAGCACGACATTGGCCGTTTTACGCGCCGCGCCTGGCAGCGTCGTCAGCTCGGCCATGGTGCGGGGCACTACGCCGCCAAAATCGGTAATGATTTTGCGGCAGGCATTTTGGATATTTTTGGCTTTGTTGCGATAAAAGCCCGTCGATCTCACCAATGTTTCAATCTCTGCGAGATCAGCTTCTGCCATCGCGTAAGCGTCGGGAAAGCGATCGAACAGCGCTGGTGTCACCATATTGACTCGTTCATCGGTGCATTGTGCCGACAAAATGGTCGCGATGAGCAACTGCACCGGCGTCTCATAATTTAGAGAACAAGTGGCATCTGGATAGAGTTGTTTGAGCCGCCCCAAGGCCTCCAACGCTCGCTTTTTTGGGGGTAAAAGTTTGCGGCGAGCACTCACTGAAGCAGATCCTGGAAAATGGCTAACTGAGAGGTATCACGAACGATGAGGAACACTCCGAGACCCAACAACAGGACCAAACCAGTCTGCATTACATTTTCCTGAACGCGATCGGGCAAGGGGCGACCCCGTAAGGCTTCCACCAACAAAAACGCAAGCTGCCCGCCATCCAGCGCGGGCAACGGCAGAATATTGATAATCGCTAGGTTGATGCTAATGATGGCCGTAAAGGGGAAAAGAGTCGCCGCGTTAGAAGCCACCAACCCCGCTCCTTGCTCAACGATTTTCACTGGCCCAGCAACTTGCCCCGCCATCTGAGAAAAGTTAGTAATCAGCATGACAAACCCCTGAACCGTCTGCAGGAGCATATCCTGAAACTCCCTGGCTGCTAGGGTAAAGACCTCTAAAACTGAATTAGCGCGGCGGTATACAAATTCGCCATTACGCTGTAGCTGCACACCAATGATGGCATTATTATCAGGACCAAGTTCAGGCGTCACCGTCATTTCAAGCACTTGACTACCCCGCTCAACGGTTAGATCAATCGCTTGGTTAGGATTGTCTTGAATCAGATCGACAAAGGACTTTACCGAAACCTCGTCAGTGCCAAACTCTATGCCGTTAGCTTCCAAAATCACGTCACCTGACTCAATACCTGCTTGTGCTGCTGGAGAGGATTCGGAAACCACCTGAGGAATCAGAATGCCCGGTGCCGGGTCGAAAGACTGAGGAACGCCTACCGACACAAACTGGACGACAAAGACAAGGTAAGCAAACAGTAAGTTAGCAATCACGCCCGCACTGATGACGATCGCCCGATCTAAAATAGGTCGATTTTTGAGTAGGTCAGGATCTTGAGGCGGAATGTCGCTTTCCGGATCGTCGTCGGGAAATCCCACAAAACCACCTAAAGGAATTGCCCTCAACGCGTATTCCGTTTCGGGGCCTTGATATTTCCACAAAACTGGCCCAAAGCCAATTGAAAAGCGGTTAACGTGAATTCCTTGGAAGCGGGCTGCTAGAAAGTGTCCTGATTCGTGAACAAAGACTAGCAGAGCAATAACACCAATCGCGGCCAAAACGGACATAGATTTTTTAACTGTCGCAATAAAGACGTTTCCTTATTCTATCTGCCTATACCGTTTATCACCGTAGAACTTGCTTCGGCGATCACGACCAAAGATTGCCAACCCATGCTGCTATTAGTGTCGAGCCCCAGATCCCCCAGCATCCAGCACTCACGGCCTGGCACATCCTAATTCCTCTACAACCACTCACGACCCAGGTACGGCTGTAGTACTTCCGGCACTTTCACTGAACCATCGGGTTGCTGGTAGTTTTCTAAAATTGCGGCCATGGTGCGACCGATCGCGAGTCCAGAGCCATTTAGCGTGTGGACAAACTGGGTGCCTTTTTTGCCAGCTTCCTTGAAGCGAATGTTGGCTCGTCGGGCCTGGAAATCGCCACAGTTTGAGCAGCTAGAAATTTCGCGGTAAGTACCAGAAGACGGTAGCCAGACTTCTAAGTCATAGGTTTTGTTAGCAGAGAAACCCAGGTCGCCAGTACAAAGTTCAATCACGCGGTAGGGCAATTTCAACCCTTGCAGGATGGCTTCGGCATCTTTGACCAAGGCCTGATGTTCGTCCTCAGAGGTTTCCGGCCGGACGAATTTGTACATTTCAACTTTATTGAACTGGTGGAGGCGAATCAGTCCTCGCGTATCGCGCCCATAGCTGCCAGCCTCGCGGCGAAAGCACGGCGTAAAGGAACAGTAGTGAAAAGGCAGCGCTTCAGCATTGAGAATTTCGTCACGATGCAGGTTGGTAACGGGCACCTCGGCTGTCGGAGAGAGCCACAAATCGTCGTTTTTGCACTGAAAGCTCTCTTCCGCAAATTTGGGGAGCTGTCCCGAGGCGGTGAGGGAAGTGGTGTTGACCAGGTAAGGCGGAATGACCTCGGTGTAACCATGTTGGGTATGGCGATCGAGCATGTAGGTGAACAAGGCTCGCTCTAGCGCCGCGCCGACGCCCATCAGGGCCACAAAGCGACTCTGGGCAATTTTGGCCGATCGCTCAAAGTTCAAAATGCCCATGGCTTCCCCCACTTCCCAGTGCGGTTTCAGAGCCGCGCTGTCTTTGGGTAAGTACTCATCGCCCCAGCGTCGGACTTCGACGTTTTCGGCTTCGCTTTTGCCGTCGGGGGTCGTCGCGCTGGGCCGGTTGGGTGTCCCCAGCAAAATGGCTTCAATTTGCGCTTTGAGTTCCCGTTCTTGCGGTTCCAGCTCTCCGAGTTGGGCTTTGACTTGGTTGCCCTCTTCCCGCAGAGCAGCGACTTCTGGGCCTTTGGGGTCAGCCCCTTCACGAATTTTTTGCCCGACGGACTTGCCAATTTCATTGCTACGAGCTTGCAGTTGCGATCGCGTGCCTTCAATTTCGCGCTGCTGCTGATCTAGAGCAATGACTGACGGCAAATCATAGTCGCCCCCCCGACGGTTGAGGGCAGTCTGTACCTCGTCAAAATTTTGTCGAATGGTTTTTAGATCCAGCACGCGATCGCTTCCTCTTTCCGGCATTCCCAATACCAGGATGTCAGGGTATCACGCCTTTGCCAAGACGATTCCGAATGCGGAGTGCGGAGTGCGGAATTCGGCAAAGTTAAGGATGTTTTGGCAATTAGCGATCGCGTTTGGAAAATCTGTCGTGTTTGTATTGGCTAGGACTCTCTCGACAGCCATGCTGCGTAAGCTTCTAAGCTTGGCCCAGCAGGGATACCCGATTTTCGGAGGCGCAGATTGACGCGATCGCTGAGGGCTGACAACTGCTCCATCCAGGGCGACAGGCCGATGCTGGATTGCATCCTAAATTCCAGCAGACCATCGCCCCAGGTCAACGTTTCCAGGCGTTCGTGGAGACCTTCTACGCTGAGAGAATGATTTGTCGCGATGGCGTGTAATGCTTGGGTTTCTGCTGGTGTGAGCTGAAACTGCATAATCTCAATGGCTCTCGGCGATGGCTGTCTCAGACAAGGCCATCGCCGCTTCGCGGTCTGAGAGTGACTGCTCAGGCGTCAGCCAGTGGCCAAATTCCTCGACGAAGCGATCGCTCAAAATGGCCTCCCGAATGCGCTGGGTAAAGCTGACCAGCGCGGTAATGTTGTGAATCGAGAGCAGCGTGTGAGCTAAGGTTTCGTGGGCATGGATCAAGTGGCAGAGGTAGGCCCGAGTAAAATTGCGGCAGGTATAGCAGTTGCAGGTTTCATCCAGCGGGCTCAGGTCTTTGCGAAAGCGAGAATTTTTCAGGTTCCAGCGCTCGCCCTGCACAATGGCTGTACCGTGGCGGGCAAGTCGAGTCGGAATCACGCAGTCAAATAAGTCCATGCCGGCGGCGATCGCCTGCACCATTTCGCGATGAGTACCGACTCCCATGAGATAGCGCGGCTTGTGGGACGGCAGCATCGGCGTCGTCGCGCGCACAATTTTTTCAATCAGTTCTGGTGGTTCGCCGACGCTGACGCCGCCAATGGCGTAGCCAGGTAAATCAAGTTCCGTCAGGGCCGCCGCCGCCTGGGCCCGCAGATCTAAATAAACACCACCTTGCACAATGCCAAAGAGGGCTTGATCGGGGCGTTGGTGAGCAGCGATGCAGCGCTGTAGCCAACGATAGGTGCGATCGGTCGCGACTGCCACGGCCTCTCGACTGGCTGGATAGGGCGGACATTCGTCAAACGCCATGATGACGTCGGCCCCCAACGCATTTTGAATGCGAATGGACTCTTCGGGCGTCATGTCAATGATGCGGCCATCGCGGGGCGATCGAAACTTCACACCGGCTTCAGAAATCGTGCGGATATCGCTAAGGCTAAACACTTGAAAGCCACCGGAGTCCGTCAGCATGGGGCCATGCCATCCCATAAACTTATGCACGCCCCCAGCCATGGCTACTAATTCTTCACCGGGTTGCAAATGAAGATGATACGTATTAGCAAGCACCATTTGGGCTCCGGTTTGCTGGAGCTGCTCGGGCGTTACTGTTTTAACGTTTGCCAGCGTACCCACCGGCATAAATCGAGGCGTTTCCACCAAACCATGGGGGGTGTGAAATCGCCCCGCCCGCGCCTGGGTATGGTGACAAGTTGCCTCAACCTGATATGCAAAATTCTTCAACGTTAGGGACTCCAGGAGGCAGTTCACTGAGGAATACCATCACCCCAGTGACCAAATATTTTCGTTTCCCTCAAAAATTATGGGGTAATACGACGATGCGATTTCAAACTATCGGCCCATCGTCATCTAGGCAAGCATCCCAACTGGCCGAGAGCGCTTCGGCGACAATCTCCTCAATGGCAGCGGTATCGAGGTCGCGCTTAGCTTGCTCCTTAATAGGCGAGGTCATCGGCACCAATTGCAAATAGCGATTGTCTTGAAACAGCTTGAAACAGGCCTGCTCACTAGGTAACTTTTCAAGCAGGATATAGTCAAAGCTATAGACGTTGAGATAAAGACTCTGGTTAGCGACCAGCGTGGAAACGCCCGACTCAGCAAAAACGTCCATCACATAGCCTGTCCCCTTAGTAACGACGCTGCCATCATGCACGTCTGTGTAAGCAACTTGACCCAGATCGTTAAGAAGTCTCAGCATGTCTGTCTTATTCACCACAATGCCTTGGTCAACCAAACAAGGCGCGGGCATATTGGACAAGCCAGCAGAATCGTGGGTCATGGGACTATCACTAATGCAAACTTTTAGCCCCACAAATACCAACAAAGTTCGGTAATTTCTGAGGTCTATATTCACGATAGTCGATCATTCCGAAAAGGGACTCCGAAATGGGACGGTTTTCTCATTTTTCGAGATGATTGCTCAATATTCGGTTTTGCCTTGAATTCCGGAAGTCTTTCTGTACAAAGATTTCAGGACTTTGTTTGGATTTCACTTGAGATGTGTCAGCTAGCCGCGAGGAAGGTCCGTCCTCGTCATTAGCCCACAAAAATCCTCCTTAGAGCAGCGATCGCTGGCTAATTTCAATTAATTTCTAAAGGGTCATATCAACTTCTCTAGTCGCATTAAAAACTGCCCTACGCTACATCTAGTAGCCAAGGCTAAAGAAATGCCATTTTTTCGCTGCGGTCAAAGCTGTTTTGGGTTGCTAGGATATGTCGTTTTCAGATGAGTCGGCCAATGCTCAGGCCCCGATTAAGCGGTGGCGGTGGAGTCGGCAGTTGATGGGCGCTGTGACGTTTTATACTCAGCTGCCGATTCCGCATCAGTGGCCGATGAGCTTTGAGGGATTTGCTCGCTTTGCGCCCCTGGTCGGCATCGGTATCGGTTTCATGTTGGCGCTGGCCGATTGGGGCCTCGTGGCGCTGGCGCTGCCGCTAGCTACCCGGTGCGCTTTACTTGTCGCCTGGTGGCTCTGGCTCACCGGAGGACTACATTTGGATGGCGCGATGGATACTGCTGATGGCCTGGCAGTGCCCGATCCGGCGCGGCGCTTAGACGTGATGGCCGACAGCCGCACTGGCGCTTTTGG
Organism: Cyanobacteria bacterium P01_F01_bin.56; assembly: GCA_039185935.1. GTDB lineage: Bacteria > Cyanobacteriota > Cyanobacteriia > Phormidesmidales > Phormidesmidaceae > Halomicronema. The sequence continues at coordinate 45,389 of JBCDAJ010000014.1, forward strand.
GGCCATGGTGGCCGTGGTGCTGCTGGGGTTTAAAACCCTCTTTCTCACTGATTTAGAGACTTTGCGCTGGGTGAGTTTGCCCTTGGCCGCTGGCTGGGGCCGGTGGGCACAGGTGGTGGCGATCGCCTGCTACCCCTACCTGAGACCAGAGGGTAAAGGGGCTCTGCACAAGGCCCATGCTCAACCGGAAACGGACTGGTTATGGGGCTTTGCCGCTCTGTTGGGCCTGTCAGGAATCGCCGCAGCGATCGCCCCGGCAAGTGGTCTCTGGCTCATGGCAGTTACGATCATCAGCGGCTGGATAGCGCTAGCTGTGGGCGCGTGGTTGCAATGGCAACTAAACGGCCAAACAGGCGATACCTACGGCGCCATTGTGGAGTGGACCGAGGCGCTGATTTTGTGCGGGATGGTGGCCTTACAGGGGTGGCTGGCAGGGTAAAAGCCCGAGAGCGGCGCTGATCAAGCGGATCTGGGGCACAGAGGCCGGGGTCCGTCGCTATAGTGAGAGCAGCAGTGGTGGCCATATTGAGCCGAGTTCTTGCATGCAAATTCCGATGATTGGTAAGGTCCGCCGTCCGGCGCTGTGGTTGGTCGGAGGGCTTGCCGCTGCTGCCGTCGGTCTGGGCGCGCTGGCATTCGTCATTCGTCATCAAGAGACGAGTGATGACCTCACAGCCTTAACCGTACCCGTGGCAGCCACTGCTTTGACTGTGCGCATTACCGCGAGTGGCACAGTTGAGCCAGTGCAGACGGTTAACCTCAGTCCCAAGACCTCCGGCATTTTGGCCAAACTGTTGGTCGAGCAGGGGGATGCGGTCACCGTCGGGCAGCTTATTGCGCAAATGGAAAACCAGGATGTGGCAGCCCTGCTGCGGCAGCGAGAGGCCGCCGTCGCTGAGGCCCAGGCTAGCTTGGCTGATGTGCGGCGAGGCAGCGACGCCGAAGCGATCGCTCAAGCTGAGGCTGCCGTGGCCGCCGCCCAGGCCCTGGTGACCGACTTGTCATCGCAACTAAGCTTGGCGCAAGCCCAGCTACAACGCAACCAGTCCCTGGCTGCACAGGGGGCGATTTCTCAGAATGAATTGGATACCTTTGAACAGGCGGTGAACAGTGCCGAGGCCGGCGTTGAGCGCGCCCAGTTTCAGGTACAAGAGAGTGAAGCCCGGCTAGCCGATTTGCAAAATGAACCCCAGCCGGAAGCGATCGCTCAAGCCGAGGCCCGGCTAGCTCAGGCGCAAGCGCAACTCACCTCGGCCCAGGTACAGCTTGCTGATACTCAAATCCGCGCTCCGTTTGCCGGCATTGTGACCCAAAAGTTTGCCAACGAAGGCGCTTTTGTGACGCCGACAACATCGGCGTCAGATGCCACGTCAGCCACCTCCACAGCGATTGTGGCGATCGCTAGCGATCTCGAAGTCCTAGCCGAAGTACCAGAAGCAGATATCGCCAAGATTCGTCCAGGTCAGGCGGTCGAAGTGATTGCTGATGCCTACCCTGATCAGGTTTTCGAAGGCGTAGTTCGGCTGATTGCACCAGAGGCCATTGAACGGCAAAATGTCACGCTATTTCAAGTGCGAGTTGACCTGACCTCGGGGAAAGATATTCTGCTCTCCAACATGAATGTGACGGTGGCGTTTATCGGCGAGGTCTTGTCGGATGCGCTCGTGGTACCCACCGTGGCCGTTGTGACCCAAGCGGGACAGGCCGGGGTCTTGGTTCCTGGAGACCGCGATCGACCGCGCTTTCAGCCAGTCATCTTAGGCTCCCAAGTTGGCAATCAGATTCAGATTGAGCAAGGGGTAGAAGAGGGCGATCGCGTGTTTGTAGATCTGCCTCCGGGAGAAACGCTCGAAAATCTCACCTTTGGACGCGATGCTGTCCCAGAAGAGGCGGAAGAGTAGCAGGGTGTGGGGTGGCTGGATGGAATGAGTGAGGTGGTTGTGAGGGGCGCTGGGTAATAGGGTGTCAAGGCCGGTGGAGCCGGTGATGTGGGTGAGCTGAAGCGTGAGATGGCGGGCAGGGTATCCGATTTCCTGTTGCCTGTTACCCGTTCCCTGTTCCCGCTTTCCAAACTCCGAATTCTCTTGCCTTTGTATCGCTCCGTAACACATACAACTTTTCTTCAGGTGAGTTTTGTCATAGAGTTCTAAAAAAATCTCGGGCAAAATACGGAGCCCATTGTTCCCTCACTGGATATTTTTCACAGTATGGTTAGCGACGCTGGCGAGTCGAAAAAATTCAATCTCAAACAGCTACTGCGCGACGATCGCTTCTGGAAAATTGCTTTTCAGGTTATTGCCGTCGCTGTTGTAGCCAGTATTCTGGGCTACTTTTTAGCCAATTTAAATGCCAACTTGGCACAACAAGGATCAAGCTTCGGCTTTAACTTTTTGTCCAACCCTGCCGGTTTTAGTATCGGTGAAAGCGTGATCGAATACCGTCCCAACGATGCTTATGGGAAAGCGCTATTCGTCGGCTTGGTTAACACCATTACGTTAGTCGTTGTCGGTATTGTGTTGGCCACCACTACGGGCATTGCCGCGGGTGTCACGAGCTTTTCACAAAACTGGTTGGTACATAAGATTAGTCGGGCCTATGTGGGATTAACCCGTAACATCCCACTATTGCTGCAATTGTTCTTCTGGTACTTCGCGGTCTATGGGTTGTTGCCGACCCCCCAAGAGCAGGTTAATATCGGTAATTTTTTGATTGCCAGCAAGCGTGGGGTCTATGTTCCTTGGCCGTCGGCAAGTGGCGCTTGGGCTTGGCTACTAGTACTAGTGGCGTTGGCGGTTGCCGCCTTTTTTGTCTGGGAATGGCGGATTAAAGCCATTGTGGAACAGGGCGATTCTGGCCAGAAGCAGCTCATCATCTTAGGGGTCCTAGCCCTAGTCGGCTTGGGCGTTTTTTTCGTGGCCTTGGGGTGGAGCCCACCCCAAGCGCAGGAAGGCGGAGGAGCTGTCGGTGGGCGGCGATTATCGCGAGAGTATGTGGCGGCGCTGACGGCGTTGGTGTTTTACACCGGGGCTTTTATCGCCGAGATTGTGCGGGCGGGCATTCAGTCCGTCTCTAAAGGGCAATGGGAAGCTGCGCGATCGCTGGGGTTGGCTTCTGGTTTGGCGATGCGTTTGGTGGTCTTTCCGCAAGCACTGCGCGTGATTATTCCCCCGCTCAATAGTGAATTTATGAACCTGGCCAAGAACTCTTCATTGGCCTTTGCCGTGGCTTATCCCGAGCTGTATTCCATCGCCAATACCACGTTTAATCAGACGGGGCGACCGATTGAGGTCTTTTTAATCTTGATGGCGACCTATCTCATCATCAACCTCTTCATTACTCTCGGCATGAATACGCTGAACCAAACTGTGCAGTTTAAGGAGCGTTAATCAATGACCACTACAACCCCAGAAACTCTATCAACTGCGCCTGAAATTAAACGTTTAACGATTGGAGCTTGGCTCAAAAAGAATCTGTTTAGTGATTGGTTTAACAGTCTACTGACGGTTGTCGTCGTAACTGTCTTAGGCTATGGCCTTTATAGCCTTCTGAGTTGGGGATTTACCGTGGCCCAGTGGGCCGTCATTCCCAACAATATTGGGCTGTTTATGAGTGGCTTGTACCCCTCTGAGCAATATTGGCGGGTCTGGATTTTATGCGGCATTGTGTGTGCTTTAGCGGGCTTGTCTTGGGGGGTACTCGCACGAAATTTGCCCGCGCTCTTTAGTCGCAATGTCCTCATTGGTTTTGGCATTGTCAGTGCGGGATTTGTGCTCTTCCCCCCGACTCGCCCGAGCAGTCCTAAGTTGCTGCTGATGGTGGCGATCGTCGCGGCGATGGCTTGGGCCGGTCGCACACTGGGGCGTCAGGTGACGGGGTTAAGCACGTGGGTTTCCTCACTCTGGTTCGTTTCCTACTTTGTGGCCATTTGGCTGATTGGGGGTGGCCCTTTTAGTCAGAGCCTGCTGTCTTGGCTACTGGTTTTTGCCGCCAGTGTGATTGCTGGTTCGCTGGCAATTAGGACTGTGAGGCCCATAATTGATCAGTCGTTAGATGCACCAGCGCAAATTGGCGCTTTAGTGTTGTCGGCTGGGGCTTCGCTCGCGTTGCTGCTAGTTTTACCGAGCCTGCTGTTTGCGTATTTGATTCCGCCTGCTGCTTGGGTTGTGGCGATCGCCGTTGTCGGCTTACTCCTCGCATTCGTTCTCCTCGTGATTCCTCGCCAGTACCAGGTGAATTTTTGGCTCTTTGCCCTGAGCTTTCTGATTACCTTTGCCGTTTTGAGGTTCGTTTTTGGCCTAGTTGGTTTTTCCTTTGCTCCGGTGAGTACCAACGACTGGGGCGGCCTCGTCTTAACGCTACTCATGGCGGTAAGCGGCATCTCCCTTTGCTTTCCGCTGGGGGTGGTGCTGGCCTTGGGTCGCCGCAGTAGCCTACCCGTCGTCCGTTGGATGTCGATTGCCTACATTGAGCTGATTCGTGGGGTACCGCTGATTGCCATTCTGTTTATGGGTCAGGTGATGATTCCTCTATTTTTGCCGGAAGGGATGCGACCCGACCGAGTGCTCCGGGCCATCATTGGTCTGACCATCTTTAGTGCTGCTTATCTGGCAGAAAACGTCCGGGCCGGTTTGCAGGCCGTTCCCCGAGGTCAGCAAGAAGCCGCCGCCTCGCTGGGGCTAAATACCCCCTTAACCTTGAGCTTGATCGTATTGCCCCAAGCGCTGAAAATCGCGATTCCCGCAATTGTGGGTCAGTTCATTAGCTTGTTCCAAGACACGACCCTATTAGCGATCGTGGGCTTGGCCGAACTCTTGGGGATCAGCCGCTCGATTTTGGCCAACCCGACTTACCTGGGGCGTTATGCTGAAGTGTATTTGTTCATCGGGATCATTTATTGGTTCTTTTGCTACGCCATGTCACTGGGTAGCCGCAAGATTGAAGAAAAGCTCAACACGGGCCACTAGATACGTCTTCAGGTCATTTCTGAAACGTTTAGGCCTCAACTATCATCGTGCTCACATTCACTCAACTGTCTGGTAGATATTTCAATGCTGCAGGATTTGTCCTTCTCAAAAGATACGCTGACCGCCGCATTTTGCTCTCGAAACTATTCCCCAATCTCAGTGAGAATTTGACCCTTAAATTGGTGACAGCCCCCAGTGACTTCGTGTAACAGTTAACAGCTCAAATGCCAGGCTACGGGTATCGTAATGCACAATGTGTATAGATGTTTGCCCTCGGTCTCCCACTAGTACTGGGCGATGTGAATTCAACCCCCACTGCTTTTTTCAACTCCCTTGGATGTTTAGAGATTTGACCCATGACTCAGTTTCAGACAGAGACCGCTCCGGTTAGCAATCAGGCTGGCGAACCCGTCATCGTCGCGCGGGATGTGGAGAAATGGTACGACAATGGTTTCCATGTGCTTAAAGGCGTCAGCATGAACGTCTATAAGGGCGAGGTGTTGGTGGTAATGGGACCTTCGGGTTCGGGTAAATCCACCTTCATTCGGACCTTTAATGCGCTGGAGCCCTATCAGAAGGGCAGCATCGAAGTCGATGGCATCAAAATCTCCCACGACTTGAAAAATATTGAAACCATCCGCCGAGAGGTCGGCATGGTGTTTCAACAGTTCAACCTGTTTCCCCACTTGACGGTGCTACAAAATGTCACTTTAGCGCCCATCTGGGTGCGGCACTGGCCTAAGGCCAAAGCCCAGGAGGTGGCCATGCAGCTCTTGGAACGGGTGGGCATTTTGGAACAGGCACAAAAGTTTCCTGGTCAGCTTTCTGGGGGGCAGCAGCAGCGGGTGGCGATCGCCCGTTCGCTGGCGATGCAACCCAAGGTCATGCTGTTTGATGAACCGACTTCTGCTCTTGACCCCGAGATGGTGCGAGAGGTGCTTGACGTTATGCGGACCCTGGCCACCGAGGGGATGACCATGGTCTGTGTGACTCACGAAGTCGGCTTTGCCCGTGAGGTGGCTGATCGGGTCGTGCTGATGGATGGTGGCTATCTGGTTGAAGAAAATACCCCTGATGATTTCTTCAACAATCCCCAAGAAGACCGCACGAAGAAATTCTTGTCTCAGATTCTCTAACTTGCCCCCCGCGAGGGAGCGCTTATCACGATTATCGCTAGCATAAAGGGCGGGCCAATTGTGCCGGCCCTTTGGTTTGCTAGGGTGCCTACCCATGGTCGGTATTCAATCACTGCCACCAGACATCATTCAACTTATGGCTGCCGGGGAAGTCATTGATTCTCCGGCGGCAGTGGTGCGTGAATTAGCTGAGAATGCGGTGGATGCTGGTGCCACTCGCATTGTGCTGGAGGTGCGATCGCCGCCCTGGCAAATCCAAGTCACTGACAATGGCGTCGGCCTGACTTTGACCGATTTGCGTCAAGCTGCGATCGCCCACAGCACCAGCAAACTCGCCAACAAAGCTGACTTGTGGAATATTCAGAGTCTGGGCTTTCGCGGGGAAGCCTTACACAGCTTGAGCCGACTCGCGCGACTAACGCTGTGCAGTCGTCCCCAATCATCCACCAGCAGTGGGTTTTGTATCACGTGCGATCGCACGGGACGGCCCACCCAAGTCGACCCGATGGCGATGGCTTCTGGCACGCGGGTTTTGGTCGACGAGCTGTTTTATCCCATGCCTACGCGGCAGCAACACGCCGGCTCTGAACGCACTCAACTGCGCGCCATTCAGCAGAGTCTGCAACACCTGGCCCTGTGCCACCCTAATCTGACCTGGCAGGCCTTATTGAATGAGCGCCCTTGGTTTACCCTGTGGCCAGGAGCCTCAGCCTTACACCTACTCCCGCAAGTGCTGCGGCGGTTGGATGTCACCGACCTGAGGGAAACGCGACAGTCAGTAGCCCTACCAGATGCAGAGGGACAGTTATATCTCCTGATGGGCCTGCCTGATCGCTGTCATCGTCGCCGTCCTGATGGTATTTTTACTGCGCTGAATGGGCGCATGGTCGAGCTACCAGAACTCACAGAAAGTGTACTGGCAACTCTGCGGCGATCGCTGCCCCGTGATCGCTATCCGGTGCTTTTTCTGCATTTACAGGCAGCTCCTCACCACATCGACTGGCATCGCGCCCCTGATAAATCAAAAGTTTATCTCCAACATTCAAAGCAGTGGTACACCGCTGTCAAGACCGCCATTCAGCAAACATTGCAAGCATCTCAGGTTGAGCCGCGCCCTCTAGGAGGCCATCAACGTCTCAAGCAGTTACTCAAGCTAGCGGAACCCGGCGGTCAGTACGACAGTGCTGATCGTGATGACAGAGAGCCCACGACCCCACTGGCGCTAAAGGCGATCGCGCAAGTCCATAACCGCTACATTTTGGCTGAGCATCCGGCTGGGCTCTGCTTGATTGAGCAGCACATTGCCCACGAACGCGTGCTGTATGAGGAACTCTGCGATCGCTGGGCACTAGTCGAACTGACCACACCACTCACCCTCGCTAATCTGACTGAGCGCCAGGTCGAACAGTTGCAGCAGATTGGACTGACCATCGAACCCTTTGGCCCTGATTTATGGACTGTGCGAACGGTGCCAGCCCCCCTGCGCGATCGACCTGACTGCGAAGATGCCCTGCGGGAACTGAGTCAAACGACTGATCTCGACAGTGCCCTGGTCGCCACCGCCTGCCGCACCGCCATCCGCAATGGCACCCCCTTGTCCCCGGCCGCCATACAGCAAATTCTCAACGCTTGGCAGCGCACCCGCAAACCGCAAACCTGCCCCCACGGTCGCCCCATCTGCCTCACGCTGAATGAATCCAGCCTGGCCCGCTACTTTCGCCGTAGTTGGGTCATCGGCAAAAGTCACGGTTTAGAACCCTAAAATTTCGATGCCAGACGATAACCTTGCCCATTCACAAACCATCCAGTGACCATCGCTTTCCCCAGTGACATTTGCTAGGGTCCTTGGTAAGAGAGTTCAGGTGAGCGGTGGTTCCCCTTAGAGATGACAATCCGGTCAAAATCACGCCCTATGTAACCTATGGTTTGATTGCCGTTAACGTACTGATTTTCATATACGAGTTGACGCTGTCGCCGATAGAGTTGATGACCTTCCTTCGGACTTGGGCCGTGGTGCCTGAGCAACTGACAGAAACGCTGCAGGCAGGCGGCGACATCACTATCTTTACGGTGCATGAGTGGTTCACATTGGTGTCTGCACAATTTATGCATGCGGGCTTTTTACACCTGGGCGGCAACATGCTGTATCTGTGGATCTTTGGCAACAATGTTGAAGAGGAACTCGGGCATGCCCGCTTCTTATTGTTCTATCTAGTTTGTGGCATCCTCGCTACGCTGACCCAATGGGGGTTTGGCCTATATTCCGAAGCGCCTTCGTTAGGGGCCAGTGGTGCGATCGCGGGCGTCATGGGGGCCTATATTTTCCGCTTTCCAGACGTCCGCATTTTAACCATTGTGCCTTTGGGCTTCTTGTTTTTGCCCTTAAGAATACCGGCCATGTTTTATCTAGGCATCTGGTTTTTGCAACAGGCTGCTTACGGTTTAGCTAGCCTCAACGTGCCCGCCAACATTGGGATGGCAGAAGGCGGGATCGCTTACTGGGCCCACGCTGGCGGATTTATCTGGGGGGCCATGGTGGGGCCACTCTTAGGTTTGTTCGACAATACGGCAGAGCGATTGTCATCTGAAGACGGCTAGGGAACATCGCTCACAATGACTCTTTTATAGCGCTCCGCAATCAGGTCAGGATAGCTCAAATTCCTGAAAGCACTACACAGCAAGTGTTCTTATTCCGAACTCCGAATTCTGACATATCAAAAAGCGGGCAGAATTTGACAATCCTGCCCGCTCTAGAACGATTAAACCAAATATTTCAAAAACTCTACTGTAGAAATCTTGGTCTAGCTTGCCAGGAAATCTGGACAGCCGTCTTACGCGATCGCGGCAGGCTGCTCATCTGCAACGGCATCTCGCAAGAAGGTGATCAACTCGTTAGAATCACGAGTCTCTAAATCAGCGAGCAGTAGATGTTGCTCTTGGTTCCAGCTCGTCAATGCACCGTGAGCTAGGAGAGAATCGTTACGGCGACTATTGGCTAGGCGATACCAGAAAGCCATTCTCATATTGGCATCTAATTCACCGTATGCCTCAGCAAGCCTTGTGGGCATCCCGTACAAAATTTCTTCCAGAGCAGAATGACGATCTTCACGGGGCAACTGTTGCAACTGCTTAATCACAGTTTGTACCCGTTGCGAGAAGAAGGCGCTAGGCGTAGCCGAATTAGAAGCCCGGTGAATCCTTTGGGCGAGGTAGTGCAGAATTACTAAACGAGTTTGCGCACTAGCATTAAAAAAACGGTCAATTGAGCGATCTATTTGAGAATTTAAATTGGCAGTTGTCATCACAAAATCCTGGCTTTTTATTGGGTGGGCTGGCAGTCAAAACTAGGCAAGGCTGGGTTAGAGCACGAGGCAGCGCTAATGCCAGCTAGCGAGGGGGCGATCGCACCTTCGCTAACTAGCAGACGGGATGACTATGCACGCTTCTTCATGTTTCTTTACATTAACCCAAATCCATGTGAGTTGAGCATGTTAAAACCAACTTAAGAGATCTGGGGATCAAGCCTGTAGAGAGACTCAACATGAGCCGACTGAGCTCTATTTATTGATCCCCGATATCGAACGGCGAACGACAATCTTTAGGCTTTTCTTCAACTTCCCAAAAGCTTGATCCCTAAATTCCATGCAACTTGCTTAAGCGGCTTAGAATGCATGAATAAAATATGGGGATCAAGCGGCTTGAATTTTAGGCGAATTATATATTTTTGTATCTTTGACTACAAAGTAAATATTTTGGCTTTAGTACCCTCGGTTCGCTCAGGTGAGCAGCGTCTTTAGACAACCTCGGCAACCAGGGTTCTCTTGGAACCTGAAGGCGGCTTTCCTCCCCATGTCATGGCGTTGCCTAATCCAGGTAAAATACTAAGGACGCAGGGTTTACTCTCGAAAGCATGAATCGAGCCTGCGTCATATCTTGGGGTGCCGCAAAGATAGTATTTTGATTTTGAATGGAATAACCCAATTGGGTTGGTAGTCTAGACGTTAGCCGAGGCAAGTGTTCTGTTATGTTCAGGCGCAAATCAGCACCCCTACTGACGTATCTCAGCCAGAAAACAGAATTTGAAGGCATATTACATGCCGAAGGGATGCTCCGCGTCGATGGTATGGTGCACGGGACCGTCGATGTGCAAGGCGATTTGGAAATTTCGTCTACTGGTTTGATTGAAGGGCCAGAGGTCAGAGCTCACAATCTGGTTGTCCACGGCATACTAAAGTCTCGGGTAATTGTGAAAGGAAAGCTGACCCTGAGCCGCACTGCCCGACTAGAGGGTGACGTCATCGCCGGGGCTCTGGAAATTGAGGCGGGTGCTTACTACACCGGTTTCATTGAGACTCGCGATGCGAAGACATTGCCTCCCACCCGAGATGTGCCCGAGCTTTATGGCACGACTGATGCCCCACAGCTAAATTCTTAAGGGTCACTGACAAGCCAAGCGATCGCACTACTCACCACAATGACGGTGAGCCACAGGGGTAGGCTAAGGATGACTGCCCCAATGTCGTTAAAGCTATCGACTAAGGCTGATAACAGCCAAGCGATCGTAATTAAAACCAGGCCGTATATAAGGCTCATCCCCCGTTTTTCCCTTGTCTTAGCATCGACAGTCTTAAGGCATTGACTTTGCAACTGCAGCCCGGCACTTTGCAACACGAAGGTTGATCTCACCTATTCAAAAAGGGCCACTAATGAGGACAGTTGAAAATCCTGACCATTACTGAAGACGATGTTCAAAGTCCCCCCTCATCATAAGAATATCTAAGCAGGCAATCAGACAAACCATGATGTTTGCTAAACCTGTGTGGCAACCTTGTGAGGGTTATGACGATGACTTTTCAATTCATTACTTGGCTGCGTCGCCCATTGGTCACTCTAAGCAGTTTTGCCCTACTTGTAGGCGTGTCCCCCGTCCTAGCCCAAACTGCAAACTCTGAGGGGATGACCTTATCAGCCTATCCACCGGTCACCGATACGGTCACGGGTAATATTGTGGGCTCTTTTTCGTTAGCCAATATTGCCGGTAGCGATCAAAACGGTAATCTTTGTGCCGGATTCGCTGACGCCAACCCCGATCATATTTTGACGTTAGAAAGTGATTTTCCCAGTCTCACCATTATGGTAGACAGCGGTGAAGACACGACTTTGCTGGTCCAAGGCCCTGATGACAACTCGATTCGCTGTGGACAAGATATCAGTCGCAGCAACCTTGATGCCCAAGTAAGCGGGACTAATTGGCAAGCCGGCAGCTATCGCATTTGGGTGGGCGCCCACAATCAAGGACAACGATTTAGCTACTCACTCACAGTTCAATAATCAACTTGACTGGCTCGATGCGGCTGGCCATCGGCTGCGACTGTGCTCTTGCAAGCGTATTTCCGTCGACCCATGGCACGAATGGGCGATCGTGTAATCCCTACTCTTGGACCTATTCCCCAGTGTGGTGAGTAACGCTAAAATTGCACAGTGGTTTTTCACGAGGCAATATCGGTGCTAAGAGCCTTGCGAGCTGATTTCAAAATTGTTTTTGAACGTGACCCCGCAGCCCGTAACTGGCTGGAGGTAATGTTTTGTTATCCCGGCTTGCAGGCCCTCATGTTCCACCGAGTTGCCCATGGGCTGTGGAATTTGGGACTCCCCTTTATTCCCCGCTTGCTGTCCCACATTAGTCGCTTCATTACCGGGATTGAGATTCACCCTGGGGCGACGATTGGCCACGGCGTCTTCATTGACCACGGGATGGGTGTGGTGATCGGTGAGACAGCCGTTATCGGCGACTACTGCCTGATTTACCAGGGTGTAACCCTCGGCGGTACAGGCAAAGAGTCCGGCAAGCGCCACCCAACCCTGGGCGAAAATGTGGTTGTAGGGGCTGGTGCCAAGGTCTTAGGCAATATTTTGATTGGCCACAATGTCCGCATTGGTGCCGGCTCTGTCGTACTGCGCGAAGTGCCCTCAGACTGTACCGTGGTGGGCATCCCTGGTCGCGTAGTCTATCGAGCCGGTGAGCGGGTGGGACCACTCGATCACGATCGCTTACCTGACTCTGAGGCTCAGGTCATTCGCGCCTTAGTTGACCGCATCGAAGCCCTCGAAGAACAGCTCACAGCCCTTAAGGCAGACAAAATCAGTCAGAAAAAGTTGGTTATGATTGGTCCAACCCGCAGTTGCCGCATCGAAGACCGCGTCATTACCGAATTCCTAGACGGAGCGGGCATTTAGTCTATGGGGCGCGGCTTTGCCTGCGGTGTGTCGATAGCAGAATCCGGAACTCGAAATCAGAATGCTGACTGTGGAGCCATTCTAGAATTTACAGTTGTCCTGACTTAAGGGAGTCGCGCTGAAATAACATCCCCCCGGCCCTGCTACCCATTCCCCCTGCCACAATCTTATCTGGGTACTTTATTTGCAAGCCGCTCCCTAATGGCGACTCGCTGTCGTTATTTGAGCAGCTTGTAACGTTTGAGTTCACTTTCAACTTTGGCCTTCAGTTGAGCCTTTAAGTCAGCCGCATTGTGAAAGATAATTTGCTGTTCAGAGGGCATTTCAAAGGGAAAGTGTCCGGGTAGGTCGTCGCGCTCTTGCCGCACCAGAATGATTTGCTCCGGACGCTTACACTGCAGGGCGTAACCGAGTTCGACACAGACGCTGGCACTCGGGATGAGCGCCGGTGGCGGGCCGGGGAGTTGGGCGACTGAAGTACCATCAGCCACAAACAGCAGAGACTTACGCAATTTGCGCATTAGCGGACTGTTGCGCTTGAGAGCGCCGGCGCCAGTGCGAGTCGCTTCCTCTAAGGTGAGGGGCAGCCGCGATCGCTGATTCACCTTTTCAATCAATGCCTCTAGGCCATCGCGCAGCAGGGCACTCGATTCGTCGTAATCGGTCTGATAACAAAAAAAGATCGATGGGTCTTGCTGTACTAGAGATGCTTGCTTGGTGAAATAAATTTCGTGGCTCAGGAGGTCAATGTTGGAAATGGCATAAGTACCACTGCCCTCGATATAAAACTCGACCCCCTCCCCCGCTAAGTATCTTTGGAACCAATCGGCCTGACGCACCGCCTCGCTATCATCTAAAAAATCTGCCCGCAGCCCTGATTTCAACAAACTATTTCGGCTCAATCGCAGATCTTGCGATCGCTTCTCCAATTCTTGAGCAGGTTCGTATTGTTCTAAATACCAGGCTTTGAGGGCAATAATCGCCATAGACGATGTCCTTTTTGAGAGAGTTTTTGAGACAGACAGAGGGTGAGGCTAATAATTACTCGATACTTTACGCGGCCTCCCATTAAAATCAAGCGAATTGCCGAAAATTCTCAATAGTTTTAAGACCGGAGGCAAAGGTAAAGGTAAGTGGTTGAGGGTTCAGAAATTTGGGGGCGGGGGCTTGGCATTTCAGGGTGGACTGAGAGCGGGCTGGACAACCCGACTGTCCTTAAAAGGCATCAAAATTTGACTGGATGCAGTTGGTCAGCCCAAAGCGTTGCGTGAGGCCGGCCAGAGTCGACCAAACCATAGCAAGCTGCATTTGACTCAGGCCACTCAAGATCGGTGAACCCCTTTTCTGAAGGGCTCTGCCCTTTCCGAAGGGTACTCTGATGTCGGCACTTGGCTATAGAATTCTCAGTCACACCTTAAAGTGATGACTGTTTGCTCAGAGTCATAGATTACGAGGAGATGAATCAGCAACAGTTAACGTGAATATCCCCAAGAGCCATATTATCGCTCTTTTATAATTCATGCGTACTATTTAGTCTTGGTTTTCTGACGCTTCTGACATGACAGGAGATTGGCCGGTGAACCGCTGCCAAATCATTTGCCAGCCGAGTAAAGTTAAGCCCACCGCCGCAATGGCAAAGACGCCAGTGCCTAAGGTGATGCTGCCCAATACTAAAGTGCGCACAGCCGCGGAGAGATTGATGACGGTGATGTTGTCTGAGGTGACGGGTTTGTTGGCAAATGAGGTGGCGACGGCAACCAACATTTTATAAAACAGCATGGCAAAGATGCCCGCCATCATTGAGCCTGTAAAGGCCCGCAAAATGCGCCTGGTAGAAAGCGGATTTTCGGGCGTCGAGATCGCCGGCTCTGACTTGCTCGAAGTGGCGGGGGTGCTCATGATGTTAATTCAGTTTGAGACGGTCACTATCGTGACACAGAACGTTTGACTGGTGTCGCCGGACTCAACGAATCGTCAGTCAATGAATCGTCAGTCAATGAAGTCGGCCACGGTTGCAGCGAGGTCGGCCGGGGGACGTAGAGCGGATGTCGGGGTTGACCAGTGCGGTTTTGCCCCAAGCAGTAGAGGCGATCGCCGTGACCGACTGATCCGAGCCACCTACAACCGTAAAGTGCAGCATGAGTTGGGTTATCTCATCCCGACGATAGAGCAAGCGCCGAGGCTTGACCAACAGACGTTAGCGCGGCACCGCCATCCGACTCGACCGGCGCGCCCCGCGCATCTACCGATTCGAGCGATGCCAGTCACCCTGGAGGTGCCTCGAAATCATCCCCAATCCCAGCACCTAGAGCCGGTTACCCTCAATGCCTCCATCCACTGGCGGCGAACCGCTACAGTGTTTACTTTTGAGCACCTTGCCGCTGGAGACCCTTGAGCAGGTCGTACAGTGTGTCCAGTGGTACCGCAATCAGTGGTTGATTGAGCGATTTCATTACACCTTGCAAAGCGGGTGCGGTATGGCAGCGCTCCAGTGGGGGACGGCCTTCCGATTGCGCAGGGTGCTGGCCACCAATGCCATTGTGGCCAGGCGGTTGATATGGCTTACCTATCCAGCATGCCTAACACCAGCGGCCTCTTGTGAAGTCGTGTTGCAGCTCGTCGAGTGGCGACTGTTGCGCCGAAGATTTGTGCCCAAAAGTCCCTCGAAGAAGCTCTCTCCCCGCTGGGAGGGTTTCTGGCCCGTAAATAGAGATGGCGATTGGGGACTGAAAACCTTGTGGCGAGGGCTCACGAAACTCCATGATTTAATGAAAGGAACGCAAATTTGCGCTCAAACCTAGGCTCAGCAAGCATTTGGACAACTTTTGCGTAAGGGATAGCGGTTACGTCCTGGCGGGTACACTCTGCGCTTTAGGGGCGCTCTCGGTCGGGCCGTTGATTTTTGTGCTGTTGGCGATCGCGACCCTAAAGCCTTAGCCTATAAGCGATTTGCCTTATCTGATTCGAAAACAATCGAGGTAAATCAGCAGAACTCACAATCTTCTGTCGGCAGTTCAAGCCCGCCTCCTGTCAATCGTCGTCATCCACCGCAGACGCGCCCTCCCCGCCATTTGGCGGGTACTGGAGTACCGTAGCGCATCAATTTCGTTAGCCACGTATCACGACTTGCTTCAGCCAGCGGTGGAGCGTTGCCCGAAGAGGGACAAAATAGCCCTGCCATGACTCGGCTCTTTATCCATAGATATATGTACAGGCAGATATTATGTGTCTGAAAAAGTACGGAAAGGTCTGATGAAAATCGCTTCACATTAAGGCTTTTAACAATATAAATACTGAAGGATAAATACTCTTTCAAGAAACTAAAAGAGCTGCTTTATCATGCATTGGGCTCAGAATAAAGAGCTGAAGAAACAGCTTGAAAAAGTGATCTAATCGTCAGGCTTTAGGAGATATTGGTTTTGTCGATTTTGCTGCCTGTCATTCTATATTTCGTTGCATTACACAGAGTGGAAGGCAGTATTCATCTACCGAAATCGTACATTCGTTTTGTATATCACTAGGAATGAGTATGTTCAAAAAAACAATTGTTGCCATCGCAGGCGTAGCTGTATTTGGTGTTTGTTGCGCACAAAATGCGCAAGCTCAATCTTTGGCCCCAACTTTATGGGGAGTTGATGAAGATGATGGCCAACTTTTCTCAATTGGCGACTATAACGATGCTGCAAATACCTTTACTGATTTCGGTAAATTAAAGTGGAACAATAATGGCACCTTGTTGAATATAGGTTCCGACATTGAAGCTTTCACTTTGGATGCCGATGGCACAGCTTTCTTAGCCCTTGATAGAGGGTTAGGAGAATTTGAAGGTCAACACGTCAATACTTTGCTTTCATTCAATATTTTGGATGCCGAAGTAGATAATACTGTCGTTGATATTCTGGGCGTTATTGGTAATGTCTCCCTATACGATGACGGTGGTGACAACATATCAGGGCTATCCATCGATCCAACAACTGGAAGCTTATTCGCGCTCTTGAAAAATGATGCGCCTGGTCAGAGTAGCAGTAATGTTGTTGATCTGCTATTTGAAATCGATAAAGCAGATGGCAGTCTCATTGGCTCAACCAACCAGATTCAAGGGTCTGGAGAAGTTGCGAATAAGGCTGAGGATATGGAGTTTGACACTAACGGCAACCTCTACGTTACCGACAATGGTGATGATGAATTGTATCTAGTTGATCCTGAGACCGGTGAAATCATCGATGTCGTTGATGAAAACCAGCATGACGGGCTTGATGTAGGCGACAGCGTGAAGTTTGAAGCTTTAGGTTGGGACTTCCAAAACGATCAACTAATCGGCAGTGATGATAAAAATAACGTTTTTGCCGCACTGACTACTCAGAATGGAGAGAATAGTTCATTAGGTAAAATCAATGGCTTGACTGACGTCGAGGGAATTGATTTTGTACCGACTGCTGATGGTCAACCAACATCAGTTCCCGAACCCGCTTCTTTGCTTGGCTTAGTCGCTATCGGTGCGATCGCCGCCGGTGGCGCACTGAAGAAGAAAGCAAGAGCTTAGTTTCCTGGCGATATCCCTGATCTGACGACCCCTTGCCCATGGTGAGGGGTTTTTCCATTCAACTTCACCGTTAGTGGCTGTGCTGACTGGTGCAGAAAACTTTTTGAACATGAGTTCGACGGCTAATTAAGCTCAAAAAAAGCTGGGACATAATATTCATAGTGTCCACTATTGAATGGTCCCAGCCATGAGCATCAGTCTATCGCGACTCGATTTGACCGAGATTTTCTGCGATGTCGATGATTTTTACGCCACCTTTGAGGCGGCTTTCCAGCAGTCACCTTAACTGCCCGACGACGGCGAAGCCAAGCTCTATCGCTCGCGGCTGAGCTTGAGTGAAGTCATAAGGACTTCTACACCTGCCAAGTATTGCCGCACTTGCGTTCCACGTTTCCGCATCTGGCCAGTTATAACCGCTTTGTGGAATGGGTGCCCTGGAGCTTGGTGACCTTAATCGACTTCTTGCAAACGACGTTTGGTGTACTGACGGGCATCAGCTTCATTGATGCCACCTCCGTCGCCGTCTGTCATCCCAACCGGGCCAAACAGCATCAGGTCTTCAAGCACCGGGCGGAGTGGGGCAAAAGCTCGGTGAAATGGTACTTTGGCTTCAAACTACACTTGATCATTAATGACAAAGGAGAGCCCTTGGCGGCCACCCTGACTCCCGGCAATACGGACGATCGCAAACCCGTACCGGAGATGGCCCAGCATCTCACAGGCAAGCTCTCTGGGGATAAGGGATAGGTGTTTCAGGCCCTATTCAAAAAACGCTATGAGCAAGGCCTGGAATTGATTGCCAGACGGCGCAAAAACATGACCAATCAGCTCATGAGCCGGATGGATCAAGTCCTCTGACGTAAGCGGGCCATCATTGAGTCGGTGAACGACCCGCTCAAAAATATTGGTCAGATCGAGCATTCTCGGCATCGCAGTGGCATAAATTTCCTCGCCAATTGGGTAGGCGACTTGATTGCCTACTCTGACTATCCCACCAAACCCGCTCTAGATTTGACTCCTAAAGAACTAGAAGCCCTCCCTCCAGCTATGTTCTAATCAGGAGTTACGCATTGACAGCGGAATGAATGTATGGGTTGAAAATCAAAGGTGTTGCATGACCTATTCCATTGCGTATTCTGACCAAACCGTCCACAGCGCGTTGCACGCTCGACCTCTACGTTCGCTATCTGCTCGCTCA
>JBCDAJ010000015.1:0-61527 GCA_039185935.1 Cyanobacteria bacterium P01_F01_bin.56
GCGCGAACCAACTCAGCGCATTGCCCGCTGAAATCGGACAGCTCACCAATCTCCAGCAGCTAGACCTCAGCGCGAACCAACTCAGCGCATTGCCCGCTGAAATCGGACAGCTCACCAATCTCCAGCAGCTAGACCTCAGCGCGAACCAACTCAGCGCATTGCCCGCTGAAATCGGACAGCTCACGAAACTTACACAACTTGATCTTTACTTCAATGAGTTTTCAGAACTCCCAGCTGTGCTAAAACAACTGTCGCTGAGCAGCATCGACTTGAGCGGCAATCCACTGCCGATTCCGCCGGAAATTATCGGTGTCCCAGATAGCTTTCAAGATGCCACTGTCCTCCAAGCTATTTTTGATTTCTATGAAAGTACAGACGAAAACTCTGTACCTCTCTACGAAGCTAAATTCCTCATCGTCGGCGAAGGCGGCGCGGGCAAAACCTCACTCGCCAAAAAGGTTCAAGATCCCGACTACAAACTTGACCCTGAAGAAGACTCCACCCACGGCATTGACGTGATTCAGTGGCGCTTCCCCCTCGACAAAGGTCAGGAGTTTCGCGTCAATATCTGGGATTTTGGGGGTCAGGAAATCTATCACCAAACCCATCAGTTCTTTCTCACTGAGCGCTCTCTCTACGCCCTCGTCGCCGACACCCGTAAAGAAAACACCGATTTTCCCTACTGGCTCAACGCCATTGAGCTGTTTGGCGGTGATAGCCCGGTGCTGGTGATCAAAAACGAAAAGGGTAACCGTCCCTGCAACGTCAATGAGCGGCAGCTCAACAGTGAGTTTCCTAACCGGATCAAGCGGTTTTTGCCAACCAATCTGGATGATCGTGGCTTGGATGAAATTAAGGCGGCAATTCAGGAGTACATTACCCAACTCGACTTTGTGGGTACTCCCTTACCCAAACCCTGGGTGCGCGTTCGCTACGCACTGGAAAACGATGCCCGCAACACCATTGACCAGCATGATTACTTCGCTCTCTGTAAGCGCAACGGGGTTACAGAGAGCGATGAAATGCTGCGTATCAGCGACTTCCTGCACAAGCTAGGCATCTGTCTGCACTTTCAAACTGATCGCGTCCTCAAACACCTCATTATCCTGCGCCCCGAATGGGCCACCAATGCCGTCTATGCCATCGTCAAAAACGACATCGTCGCCGCCGCCAAAGGGCTCTTTACCCGCACTGACGCTGAAACCATTTGGGCTGAAGCCAACTACGCCAACCTGGGGGATGAGCTGTTGCAGCTCATGGAAAACTTCAACCTCTGCTACCCCATCCCCGGCCTACCCGACGCCTACATCGCCCCGCAACTGCTCGACTTCGAGCCGCCCTCGTACGACTGGGAAGCCACCAATACCCTCACCCTGCGTTACGAATACGACTTTATGCCCAAGGGCCTTCTCACCCGGCTCATCGTCCGCCTCTACCGCTGGATTGAGCAGCAGCAACTCGTCTGGCGCAGCGGCGTCGTGCTCACCAACGGTCGCGCCCGTGCCGAAGTCATCGAAACCTACCGCCCCTACAAAGGCGAAATCCGCCTCTGTGTTTCTGGCATTCACAGCAAAGAGCTGCTCAGCATCATCGCCAACGAACTCGACCAAATTAACGACTCCTTTGAAAAGATCAAGGTCGCCAAAAAAATCCCCTGCAACTGCGAAGAGTGCATAGAGAGTGAAGATTCCCATTATTACAGCCTGCACACCCTCGATCGCTTCCTCGCCAAGGGACGCACCGAAGTAGTCTGTGAGAAGAGCGCCCTGGATGTCCCAATCCGGGGTCTCACCGCCGTCATTCCCACTGCCGAAATGTTTGTGGAGCTGCGCGACGAGCCAGGCCAGCGATTCACCGGCCTAGATAAACCAGCAATGCAAAACACGTACGATTACCTCAAGCGGCAACACACCGAGTACTATCCGGCCAATCAGTTTTACGATGTCTTTCTCGCCCACAACAGCCAAGACAAGCCCTTTGTGCGGCAGGTGTATCAACAACTCAAAGCCCTGGGCCTGCAACCCTGGCTCGACGAAGAGGAAGTTGCTCCGGGCCGAAATTTCCATGACGAGATCCAGAAAATCATTCGGCAGACCAAGACCGCTGCGATTTTCCTCGGTCCCCAAGGGCTCGGCCCCTGGCAAAAGGTTGAACAAGAATCCTTCATCGCTGAATGTGTTGAGCGGAATATCCCAGTGATTCCAGTCCTGTTACCCGGCGTCGCCAAGATACCCGATGAGCTAGTGTTTTTAAAGCGATTCATTCGTGTTATCTTCCAGGCAGACAACGATGAGGCCGCGCTAGACCAATTACGGTGGGGCATCACCGGCAACAAGGGTTGAGCCTGACGGGAAATCAGGTTTTGGAGGCGATCGCTAAGACTGCTCTCTGAGGCGCGATCGCAAACTCTGCTCGGCTTCCACTTCGTCTTGTTGGCTGATAGCGAGGAACTGATAGAGTTCGTCTTTGGAGATGAGGGGAAAAGTGGGAGAACGATCGCACTCTACATACTCCCCATTTTCTAGTTGGTAAACGCGCCAAACTTTGCCATTAAATCGCCAAAATTCAGGGACACCCATTGCTGCGTAGAGGGTATTTTTGTCAATGTCCGTATGATTAATATCGACTTCGACCACTAAATCAGGAGGCGGGTCGGTTTCCAAATTGATGGGACGTCCAGCGACTTGGGGTTGATTTTGGATGTAGTAGCCGTTGTCAGGTTCAGCTCCTCGCTCTAAGTCTTCACGATCCAGCGTTGTGGAACCTAGGGTCTTGATTTTCAGGCCCAGTTCTACCACCAGAATGACGATGAAGCGCTCGATCAAGCGGGCATAAAACTCGTGTAGTTCTGAGGGCATCGTAATTTCGAGGGTGCCGCGATCGTAGGTAAGCCGCGCCCGAGTGCGTTCGTTAAGCAGGGCTTTCATCTGCTGGTAAGCAACCCAATCCATTCCCTGGAAGGCGACTCGGTTTTCCCCAGGGGCGATGGGCAGCGCTTCAGCAGCGATGGGTGTTGCCATACGGCTTCTCCATGCAACACTTCAAGCCTTTTAGACTTGCTTATAAATTTAGCAAATCGGCTTCTTGGCAGCGATCGCTAACGGCTATCGCCCTCACATTGTTGCTTCAGACCCGCTGCGTAGGCCTCAAACGATTCAGTCAGGTCGGGAATCAGGCGGCCCAGCAACGGTGATAGCAAACCACTAAACACCTCGCACATGCTGAACTCAGTGGTGCCGTCGGCTTGGGGAGTCAGGGTAAAGGTGCGATCGCCCCGAAACAGATTGAACGGCAACCCACCGCTGAGGGTAAACGTTTTTTTGGGGTCCAGGTTACTTACCCTGAGGGTCATGGGCTTATCCGGTTTAGATACCGTAAAGAGCTTTAATTGCTCTCCGTTGGCGATTTGACCATCGAGTCGCTGGGTGCCAGCGGCCCAGTCTGCGTAGCTGCTGGTATCCATCAGCACTGTCCAAATATCCTCTGGCGAACAGGCGATATTGATCTTGACAGAAAAGGATTTCACAGCCGTTGATGCTCACATATCAGCGCTCCGGCAAGAATATCATTAACATCTCTGCCGAAGGCGATCTAAGCTCTCCATCTGATACAGTAACTTGCGAGCGGAGCCCCCGCCTTCTTCGAGAAACCGGGGGACTGGAGATGCAGAGCTAAGGCAGCTCGGTGTGTCCCATGAGGTAGCGATCGCCTGAAGCCGGTTGCAGCCTAGCGAAGTGCTACCAAATCCAAGGAATTAATCGGCGGCTACTGGTACGATAAGCGTCAAAATCGGCATATTTGCTCGCCATCGATTGCTCCTTTTGCAGAATTCTTTGGATATACAAAGCGGCAATATTGGCTGGCAGAATGTAAGCCCAGGGGGAACCGGCGACGACGGCAAAGCTGGTGTAGCGCATCAAGTCGCCCAAATAGTTGATGTTTCTAACATGGCGCCAAGCTCCGTCTTTCACTAGACCAGCCCCCATGGATTTGGCGGTCATTTTTTGGATGTCGGCACTGGTATTAATGAGACTGCCAAATATATACAGCGGTAGGGCGATCGCGATCGCGAGATAGCTAATAGGCGTCGGATTCGTAAAGGCCAAGTAGCCAGGCAGAGCATAGAACACACCGACAAATAGAACAATGGCGACTAGGGTCATGACGCTCGCCGACTCAGCAAAGATATGGCGTCGATGGGGGAAGAGCCACTGCTCAAACAGCCACCACACGCAGTAACTGATGTGCAAGCACAGATAGAGCACCTGCCGCTCATTTTGGATGCCGTACACCAGGCACAGGGCTAGCAGGCAAAGAATGGTTACCGCTTTGGCGATGTTAATGGCTGTGAGCTGCGTGAGCTGACGACTCGTCGCGTTACTGGATGTTTGCATAGCTCTGGTTGAAATCGTGCAGCCTGATCTTATTAGCCATCTAAAAAAAGTGCAGCGCCTGCTCAGCCACTGCACCAGGATTCATTTCTATTCTTTACCTGCCAGCGATCGCTAGGGCAATTCAGTGGTGCCCATGAGGTAGCGATCGCACTCCCTCGCGACTCCTCTTCCCTCATTGAACGCCCACACCACCAGACTTTGCCCCCGACGACAATCGCCCGCGGCAAATACGCCAGGAATGGCAGTGGTGTATTGCTCATGTTCGGCTTTAATGTTGCTGCGACCATCTTGTTCCAGACCCAGCGCATCGATGATCGGCTGTTCAGGACCGAGGAAGCCCATGGCCAACAGCACGAGCTGAGCCGGAATCACCTGCTCTGTACCAGGAACGTGTTGGGGGGTAAAGCGACCGTTCTCGTCCCTCATCCACTGCACTTGAACAGTATGGACAGCCGTAACCTGGCCATGTTCATCCCCCTCAAACTTAGTCGCAGTGCGCGTATACTCTCGCGGATCGTGACCAAACATGGTGGCCGCCTCTTCTTGCCCATAGTCCATGCGGTAAACCTTGGGCCACTCGGGCCAGGGATTGCTGGGGGCACGGGTTGCTGGCGGCTTGGGCATGATTTCTAACTGCGTGACGTTAATGCAACCATGGCGAATGGAGGTACCCACACAGTCAGTCCCCGTGTCACCGCCGCCGATAATCACCACATCTTTGCCGGCGGCAGGAATATAGTTAGCCCGTGGCGTACCATCCAGTACCGCTTGCGTATTCGCCGTGAGGAATTCCATCGCAAAGTGGATGCCTTTGAGGTCGCGGCCTTCAATTGGCAGGTCACGGGGACGAGTGGAGCCCGTGCAAAGGATCACCGCGTCAAAGTCATTCACCAGGGTTGCAGTAGAAATGTCTTTGCCCACCTCGGTATTGCAGACAAAGGTGACGCCTTCTGCTTGCAGGACATCCAGACGGCGCTGTACAACTTTTTTCTTGTCCAGCTTCATGTTGGGGATGCCATACATGAGCAAACCACCGGGGCGATCGGCGCGTTCGTAAACAGTAACCCAGTGCCCTGCCGAGTTGAGCTGAGCCGCCGCCGAAAGACCCGCTGGCCCCGAACCTACCACCGCCACTTTTTTGCCGGTGCGCTTGCCGGGCAGCGTGGGCGTAATCCAACCCTCTTCCCAGCCTTTCTCGGCGATGGAATACTCGATGTTTTTGATGGTGACGGGAGGCTCGATGATGCCCAACACACAAGCCCCTTCACAGGGGGCAGGACAGACCCTTCCGGTGAACTCGGGGAAGTTATTCGTTTTATGGAGGCGAGCGAGCGCATCTTGCCAGCGGCCCCGATAAATTAAGTCATTCCACTCGGGGATGAGGTTGTTGATGGGGCAACCGCTAGCGGCGCGATTTATTTCCATGCCCGTGTGGCAAAAGGGAGTGCCGCAATCCATACAGCGCGCCCCCTGAGTCTGCAAGCGCTCTTCCGGCATGTGGAGATGAAATTCATCCCAGTTGCGGATGCGATCGGCGGGGGCGACTTCGTTCGCCACCTCGCGCAAAAATTCCATAAAGCCAGTTGGTTTTCCCATGATTTGAAAGTAGCTAGGGGTTAACAGTGAAAGGGTGTGGAACTAAAGTGTCAAGAGGAAGAGCAGGAATACTTGGCTAGAATTAAGCCATATGCACCTTGGGGTTAGCACCTTGCAGATACCTGAGAATCCGAACAACAGTGATATCCGAGACGCCTTAATCGAGTTGCGCAATGAACTTGGCAGTGAAATTAAAAGTGTTCGTAAAGAGTTGAGTGAAGATATCAAGGCGCTCTCCGAGAAAGTTGATCGGCAGGATTACAAGTTTGATGCTTTTCAGCGCGGGACTGATGGCATGGTGAGAATGGCCATCACGATCATCATTGCGACTGCTACTGTGGTTGTTCTCCCGAGTTTGATTCCGGCAATCGTGGCTCTCATTGACACATTCGCCCAGTAGGGGCGCACAGCCATGTGCCCCTACTGATGGGCATCAACTACCGCTGATGCGGGCGATGTCGCGGGCGTTTTCTTCAAAGGCGGCGGAGAGGGCGTCGTCGCCGTCGAGTCCGGCTTCCAGCGCTTTTTGGATGTGCTGGAGCACCCGCTTGTAGTCGCGGGGCATGACTTTCACAAACTTCGGTACCAGGTCATCCCAAGCAGCGAGGACGCGATCGCCCTTAGCACTCCCCGTATAGGTCACATGGCTCTGAATCATGTCGTGCAGCTCACGAATGTCTTCGGGGTCTGCCAACGGCTCCAAATCCACCATTTCGGTATTGCAGCGGGTGGCAAAGTCCCCGGCTTCATCCAGCACGTAGGCAATACCGCCGCTCATGCCTGCCGCAAAGTTACGCCCCGTAGGACCGATGATCACCGCCTTGCCACCGGTCATGTATTCGCAGCCGTGGTCACCGATACCTTCCACCACTGCCCGTACCCCGGAGTTGCGAACGCAGAAGCGCTCACCGGCGAGACCGCGAATGTAGGCTTCGCCATCCGTGGCTCCGTAGAATGCCACGTTCCCCGTGATAATGTTCTCCTCCGCGACAAAGGTCGAACCCTGGGGGGGATAGAGGATCAGTTTGCCGCCGCTGAGACCTTTGCCCAGATAGTCATTGGCGTCACCCTCAAGTTCCATGGTCACCCCCTTCGGCACGAAGGCCGCGAAGCTTTGGCCCGCACTGCCTTGGAAATGCAACTGCACCGTATCTTCTGGCAACCCCTCCCAGTGACGCTGGCTGATTTCATTACCGAGAATGGTGCCGACCACCCGGTTCACGTTAGTGATGGGCAGAGTAGCGCTGACCTTTTCCCCCTGTTCAATGGCGGGTTGGCACAATTCCAGCAGCGTGGTGATGTCCAGAGACTTTTCTAGTCCGTGGTCTTGGGGAATTTGGCAGTAGCGCCCAATGTCAGGCCCTACTGCTGGCTGATAGAGAATCTTCGAGACATCGATGCCCTTAGCCTTCCAATGGTCTACAGCTTTCTTCGGTTCTAATACATCCGTCCGCCCCACCATCTCATTAATGGTGCGGAAGCCCAGTGCCGCCATGATTTCCCGCAGTTCCTGAGCGATAAAGGTCATGAAGTTGACCGCGTGCTCCGGAGCGCCCGTGAAATTCTTCCGCAGATCGGGATTCTGGGTGGCCACCCCGACGGGACAGGTGTTCTTATGGCAAACCCGCATCATGATGCAGCCGAGGGACACCAGCGGTGCGGTCGAGAAGCCGTATTCCTCTGCCCCGAGCAGGGTCGCGATCGCGACATCCCGCCCAGTTTTCATCTGCCCGTCCGTTTCTACAGCGATACGGCTCCGTAGATTATTCAGCACCAGGGTTTGGTGAGTTTCTGCCAGGCCCAGTTCCCAGGGCAGGCCCGCATGCTTAATGGAGGTTTGGGGCGAGGCACCCGTGCCGCCATCAAACCCAGAAACCAGCACGACATCCGCGTGCGCCTTAGCGACTCCGGCCGCGACCGTGCCGACTCCTACTTCCGACACTAGCTTGACGCTGACCCGCGCCCTGCGGTTCGCATTCTTCAGGTCATGGATGAGCTGTGCCAGGTCTTCAATGGAATAGATGTCGTGGTGGGGCGGTGGCGAAATCAGGCCGACCCCTGGGGTCGAGTGACGCACCTTGGCAATCCAGGGATACACCTTCAAGCCGGGAAGCTGTCCACCCTCGCCCGGTTTGGCCCCCTGGGCCATCTTGATCTGGATTTCCTTCGCCTGGGAGAGGTAGAGACTGGTGACGCCAAAGCGCCCGGAGGCCACCTGTTTAATAGCGCTGTTTTTCGAATCACCGCGCTCGTTCGTCCAGGTATACCGATCTGGATCTTCGCCCCCTTCGCCAGTATTGGATTTGCCACCGATGCGATTCATGGCGATCGCCAACGATTCGTGGGTTTCTTTAGAAATGGACCCATAGCTCATCGCCCCGGTCTTGAATCGTTTCATAATCGCCTCAACCGGCTCCACTTCCTCTAGAGGAATGGGCTCACGCGCTTTGAACTCCAACAAATCGCGAATGCGGAAGAACTGCTTGCCATGTTCGTTAATCTTGGCTGCATACTTCTTATACAGCTCGTAATTGCCATGGCGGGTCGCCTGCTGCAGCAGGTGAATGGTTTCCGGGCTGAACAGGTGCTCTTCACCATCCTTTCGCCATTGATACTCGCCGCCGACATCCAGGGTTTGATCGGGGGTATCGCGAGCGGGAAAGGCGTGGCCGTGGCGCAGTATCGCTTCTTGTGCCAGTACTTCCAGGTCAGCCCCCTCGAGCCGCGACGCCGTCCAAGAGAAGTACTTATCGATGACCGTAGTATCCAGGCCGATCGCCTCAAAGATCTGCGCCCCGCGATAGCTCTGAATGGTGGAAACCCCAATCTTAGAGCCGATCTTAATGACGCCCTTGGTGACGGCTTTCACATAGTTCTTGCAGGCTTTGGCGTAGTCAACGCCCTTTAGCACGCCCTCATCAATCATATGCTCAATGGTCTCGAAGGCAAGATAGGGATTGATTGCCCCACAGCCGTAGCCCAGTAACACCGCGTAGTGATGCACTTCGCGCGGTTCGCCCGATTCCAGCAGTAGGCCGACGCGCGTCCGAGTGCCATTGCGGATCAGGTGGTGATGCAGCCCCGACACCGCCAACAGTGCCGGAATAGCCGCATGATTAGCATCGACGCCGCGATCGCTGAGAATAATCAAGTTCGTGCCGGACGCGATCGCATCGTCAGCGCGGCGGCAAATATCGTCAATCGCCGTTTCCATGCCGACCACACCTGATTGCGGCGCAAACAACATCGGCAGCGTCACCGACTTGAAATGAGGATGGTCCAGGTGCTGCAGTTTGGCTAAATCTTCATTGCTAATCACCGGCGTTTGCAGCTTGATTAGCCGACAGCTTTCTGGCTCGGCTTTAAGCAAATTGCGCTCGCTGCCAATCGTCGTAATCGGCGACGTCACGATCGCCTCCCGAATGGAATCGATCGGCGGATTTGTCACCTGGGCAAACAACTGCTGGAAGTAGTCATACAGCAGTTTCGGACGATTAGACAGCACCGCCAGCGGCGTATCTGTACCCATCGCCCCGATCGCTTCCACCCCGTTCTGTGCCATCGGCGACAGCAGCAGGCGGAGCTCCTCAAAGGTATAGCCAAATGCCTTTTGTCTTTGCGCTAGCGGAGCGAGTGCCTCCTCATCTCCCTGGCTCTCCGGCCCCTGGGACGACAAACTGCCCAGCTCCACCAAATGCTGATCCAGCCATTCCCGATACGGCTGTTCCGTGGCAATACGATGCTTGATCTCCTCGTCAGCAATGATGCGGCCTGCGCCCATATCCACGAGGAACATGCGACCGGGCTCCAGGCGACCTTTCTTGACGACGGTTTCCGGCGCAACGGGAAGCACCCCCGCTTCGGACGCCATGATCACCCGATCATCCTGCGTGACGTAGTAGCGAGAAGGCCGCAAGCCATTGCGATCAAGCACTGCACCCATCATGGTGCCGTCAGTAAAGGCGATCGACGCGGGGCCATCCCAGGGCTCCATCAAGCAAGCATGATACTCATAAAACGCTTTTTTCTCCGCACTCATGGACTCATGCCCGGCCCACGGCTCCGGAATCATCATCATCACGGCATGGGGCAGAGAACGACCCGACAGCGTCAGCATCTCTAGCGTGTTGTCAAAAATGGTGGAGTCACTACCATCGACATTGATAATGGGCTCCGCCTTTTGCAGATCATCCCCAAAGAGATCCGACTTAAACATTGACTGCCGCGCGTGCATCCAGTTGATGTTGCCGCGCATCGTGTTGATTTCACCGTTGTGGGCAATGTAGCGATAGGGGTGCGATCGCTCCCAACTGGGAAAGGTATTGGTGCTAAAGCGCGAATGCACCAACCCAAGGGCGCTCTCCATATCAGGGTCGCTCAGGTCAGGATAATACTGCCCCACTTGCACCGGCATCAGTTGCCCTTTATAAACGATGGTGCGACAGGAAATGCTCGCTGGATACCAATGCTGATCGATACCTGGATGACGGATGGCCATATGCGCCTGCTTGCGGATGACATACAGCTTGCGCTCAAAGGCTAAGTCGTCTGCCAGGTCCGCACTGCGACCGATAAAGACCTGCTCCATAAACGGTTCACTGGCTTTGGCCGTCGCTCCCAGACTGTCGTTATTCGTGGGTACATCGCGCCAGCCCAACACCGTCTGACCCGTTTTGACGACAATCTCTTCAAAAATTCGGCGGCTTTCCTGCCGTCGTTGCGGATCTGGCGAGGCATAAATCATCCCCACGCCATACTGGCCTGGTTCCGGCAGTTCAAAGCCCTCAGCCGCTGCTACCTTCTGCATAAACTTGTGGGGCAGTTGCATCAAAATCCCCGCCCCATCGCCCGTATTCGGCTCGGCACCCACTGCACCTCGGTGATCAAGGTTAAGAAGAATAGTCAGCGCCTGTTCAACAATGTCGTGAGAGGCTTGCCCTTTCATCTGCACCACAAACCCGACTCCACAGGCATCATGCTCAAACTGCGGATCGTAAAGGCCTTGTTTTAAGGGCGAAGTTTGACGAATCATTATGGTATTGGCCTGAAAACATCACAGCAGCAACTCACGAAACCGGCTCTGGCATTCGTAAGGTTGCGTTATTTTCGAGAGCATCGCCCTCGTGTGCTGAATTATCTATCCAGAAAATTGAATACTGAACAACGCTTAAGAAAATTGTCAGATCTGGGCGGAATTACACGAATCATTTCTTATCAAAAGCATGATTTGTTAACTTAACTAGCTGTTAACAATCAGAAAAGAAACTGCTTCCTGCAGATGGCATTTTTGTCAAGCTTTTGCGGTCACTAATCCAGAAGCTAAATCCACATTCCAAGCCAGTTACAGCAATGTGCAACCACAACTCAGACTGTTGCAAAAAGTTTTGAATATGATGCAAAGCGTCATCATATCTCTTGAGAACTGTAAACAAAAACCGCATTGAATGCACAACCATAAAAGTTCGTCACTAATGTCAGAACAGCGATTACACGCCTAGTAATAATTGTGACGATATATCGGGTCATGAATTTTCTGCCGAGAGAGAGATTGTTGGCTTAATTCCCATCACTGCAGTCTAAAATGTCGACGGGCTAATCGTCTCCCTCTGTTCTCTGGCTCGATACCGTTGCAAATAAGAGAGGTTATTGCCATGCCACACACTCACCCTTCTCCGGATAAGGTCTACGAAAATCTCAAAAAGCTAGAAACTGCCGGTACTGCTCAAGGTGCCGAATATCGTCAAGACGCCGTAGAAGTGCTAGCTGATTTAGATGTCGATGTCGATGTGCGCCAAGAAATTGCCGATCGCCTCGACGACGCCAATCACTTGATGACGCTTAAGAACGTTGATGGGGAAGATAGTTACTAAAGCTTATTTTGAATTTTCCATAAACGAGAACGACAGAAGCCTGCCAGAGTTGTGCAGACGTCTTGCACAAATGAGTTTCAAATATTTGGCCAGTACTCGACGGCTTATAGCGGTGCCTAGATCAATTAAGTACACCAGGTATCCGTTGCAGAGCTGTCTTGATTACGAATCTGTACTTAACCTAAGTGGGCAACGCTATAAGTCTCGACACCGATTAGAAGTCCCTTTCCCAAATTTGGGAGAGGGACTTAGGGTTAGGACCAAGGGTGTGCAAGTTTATGCCGCACTTTGCCAGCCAGTTTCTCGCCATATATTTTCTTGACATGCTTCTAGAACTTTGTGTTTGCATGCATATTTACGCTGAATGCTGAATGGCTTCTACAAGCCGTTGGATATCATTGCCAAAGTCAGGATCTGGGCGTATGGCTAAACCATTGCGAAACACTAACGGTTTAAGTGGATCCGGAAGCTGTTCCTGTAAAGGCATCTGCGCACTGCGAACAAAAATAGGGATGATTGGAGTCCTACTATTCAATGCAGCTTCTACCTCAAGGCGAACCCAGTCATTAGGATTATCAAATTTGTAGTTGCCACTGTCATCACTCATCCAATGAGGCCCAATTAATGGCAAAAATACACAACTTGAGTCAAGGGCTTGTCTGATCCGCACTCTAAAATCTTGCCCGAGTTTAACTGAGTCAACATCCTTAAACACTTTTTCGCGCCCAAATACGCCAATGAGTCGATCGTAAATACGTCCCACATCATCGGCTGTATCAGTGCGTCGATACGAGATAAAAATGTTGCCCTGCAATTCTATAAGTCTGGATGCTGAAGATTGGGAGCGGTGATGAGCTAATTCTTTGGCTGCCTTATACTCCAAGGCATCGCGGAAATTTTTTAGGTTTTGAGCATGTTTGCCCCAAGCAATCATGGTAGTGCCGATCGCACTGACACTACATACCAAAACCTGAGTCGCTTGATCAGAAATCGCCGTCAACTTGACCGTTATATTTTCTTCATAAGACTGCCAAGATGAATTAGTCTTACCTTCTAACGCATACAAATAGTCCCGAACAATCTCGACTCCCATGGAATTAAGAGCATTGAGGGACCATTGATTGACCTTTTCAATCGGTGCATTGATTACAAAGGAAGTTTCTTTTTGAGCTGCCATAACATTTAGTCAGTGGTTCTCCAAAACATGCCTTGCTTTTGTACAGCGTTTCTCAATGTGATAAGAGCAGATTCAAGAATAAGGAGCTTACAATTCAGGATTCAGCACATTTCACCCATTTAGAAAAATACATACATTAGAACAGTCATTGAATGCTGTCAGGATTTGGCTTAGTGACTCAAGAGATTTTTTCTAATTGCTGCCGCATATCTGTCATCAAGTTAATTCAAGTTTTCTCAGATCGTTTCCGGATATTAGAGCATCAATTGCCACAATCAGAGATTGAGGATTTTGATAGCAAGTTGTCAATAAGTAGGGCGAGAAATCTTCATGGGATAACGATTTTGTAGAGACTGCTCACGGTGATGCCTTAGCTCCTCATCAATCTACCCATCGATCTACCCATCGATTGAGCCTGTAACGCCGATATCAAGCGAGGGTCTTGGTCTCGATACCAAGAGTTGGGAGCGCTTGCCAGAAAATTGTAAATTGGAGAGGACCTGCACTCTGGTAACACTGTGAAAGCGATTACTCTGCTCGGCTCCACCGGCTCCATTGGCACGCAAACCTTGGACATTTTGGAATCTCATCCCGAAGATTTTCGCTTAGTGGGGATCGCAGCTGGCAATAATGTCGAGCTGCTAGCCCAGCAGGTGCGTCAGTTTAAACCAGAGATTGTGGCGATTAATAATGAAAGCAAATTGCCAGACCTCAAAGCTGCGTTAGCCGGACTTGAGCCCCAGCCCATAATCCTGGCGGGCGATGACGGAGTGGTAGAAGTTGCGCGCTATGGCGATGCCGAAGTAGTGGTCACCGGGATTGTGGGCTGTGCCGGGTTACTACCGACGTTAGCCGCGATCAAAGCGGGCAAAGATATTGCGCTGGCAAATAAAGAAACCTTGATCGCAGGGGGGCCAGCCGTGCTGCCGTTGGTGGCAAAACATGGCGTCAAGCTGCTGCCTGCCGACTCTGAACATTCTGCTATTTTTCAATGCTTGCAAGGCGTTCCTGAGGGGGGCTTGCGACGCATTATCCTCACCGCATCAGGGGGCGCCTTTCGTGACTGGCCGGTCGAAAAACTACCCCAGGTGACCGTTGCCGATGCGCTCAAACATCCCAACTGGAGCATGGGCCGCAAAATCACAGTGGACTCCGCCACGCTCATGAATAAAGGCTTGGAAGTCATTGAGGCGCACTACTTATTTGGTCAAGACTACGACAACATTGATATCGTTATTCATCCCCAGAGCATCATTCACTCACTGATTGAATTGCAAGATACCTCAGTGCTGGCTCAACTCGGCTGGCCCGATATGCGATTGCCGCTGCTGTACGCCATCGCTTGGCCCGATCGCGTCTATACCGATTGGGAACCCCTTGATCTGGTCAAAGCGGGAAATCTCACCTTCCGCGAGCCTGATCATGCCAAGTATCCCTGCATGGATTTGGCCTACGCAGCGGGCCGGGCGGGGGGAACCATGACCGCAGTGCTGAATGCGGCCAACGAAAAAGCGGTCGAACTATTTCTCGCCGAAAAAATCAGCTATCTCGAAATTCCGAAGGTGATTGAGCAGGTGTGCGATCGCCACCGCCATGACCTGGTGGCGCAACCGGCTCTGGAGGATATTTTGACGGTCGATCAGTGGGCGCGTCGGGAAACGGGGGCAGTGGCCCAACATCTCACGTCTCCGGTAATGGCTTGAAGGTAGGATGCATCGATGGAACTCGCAATTGTCATCGGTATTTTAGTCCTCCTGTTTCTCGCGACGACTTGGTTGCTCAAGGTCGTGCGAGCAACTTTGAGAATCGCGATTCTGATTGCGATCGGGTTACTCGTGCTGGTTGTCGTGGGTGTGGGTCCACAAGCCGTTTGGGAGCAGTTGCAAAATTGGCTGCCGGGCTTTGAACCGGTCAACTCCCAATAGGTCCGTTATTTGTAGCTGCGCTGGGTAAGCTGCACATTCTCAAAGTGCAAGTTTTCACGGTATAGGGTGGGTGTGCGATAGCGGCCTCGATATTCCCAAGCGGCGACGTAGGCAAAATGGTCGTCATCACGCTTGGCTTCCCCATCAGCGGTCTGATGCTCTGACCGGAAATGGCCCCCGCAAGATTCTTCCCGGTGCAGTGCATCTCGCGCCATCAGTTCCGCCAGCTCCATAAAATCAGCCACCCGCCCTGCAAACTCCAGGTTCTTGTTCAAGGTATTGGCATCACCCGGTAGTTTGAGATTGTGCCAAAATTCCTCACGTAAATCTTGAATGCGGGCGATCGCGGTTTCCAGACCCGCTTGATCGCGCGCCATGCCGACGTAGTCCCAGACCAACCGCCCCAATTCTCGATGAAACGCCATGACAGTTTTGTCGCCACGAATCTTTAAGAGTTGCTCGATTTGGCTGCGAGCGCTGGCTTCAGCCTCATCAAAGGCAGGGTGATCGGTGGCGACGGGCGCTGGTTTCAGCGTCGCGAGATACGCTCCCAGCGTTTGCGGAATGACAAAGTAACCATCTGCCAGACCTTGCATCAGAGCACTGGCGCCCAGACGATTGGCCCCATGGTCGGAAAAGTTGGCTTCCCCCAACACAAACAAACCCGGAATCGTGCTCATCAGGTGATAGTCCACCCAGAGGCCGCCCATGGTGTAGTGGACGGCGGGGTAAATGCGCATGGGCACCTGATAGGGATCTTCCCCCGTGATGCGCTGATAGATATCAAATAGATTGCCGTATTTAGCCGCGATCGCCTCCTGGCCTTGCTCCGCGATCGCCTCCCGAAAATCGAGATACACCGATAGCCCAGTTTCACCCACACCGCGGCCCTCATCCGTCATCGCCTTAGCATTGCGTGAGGCCACATCACGTGGCACCAAATTGCCAAAAGCCGGATAACGACGCTCTAGATAGTAGTCGCGATCGCTCTCAGCAATCTCGCCTGGAGGCCGGCGATCGCCGGGTGCTTTAGGCACCCACACCCGCCCATCATTGCGCAAGCCTTCGCTCATCAACGTTAATTTGGACTGGTAGTCGCCCGAGACGGGAATGCAGGTGGGGTGAATCTGCGTATAGCAAGGATTGGCAAAATAGGCCCCGCGTTTGTGACAGCGCCACGCCGCCGTCACGTTGGAATTTTTGGCATTGGTTGAAAGGTAATACACATTGCCATAACCACCCGTGCATAACAGAACGGCATCACCGCTGTGCCGCTCTAATGCCCCTGTAACTAAATTTCGGGTAATGATGCCTCGGGCTTGCCCGGCAATGACCACCAAGTCAAGCATTTCTCGCCGGGCCAAGATTTGCACTTGTCCCGCTTGTACCTGACGCATCATCGCGCTGTAAGCCCCCAGCAAAAGCTGCTGCCCCGTCTGGCCACGGGCGTAAAACGTCCGTGAAACCAGCGCCCCGCCAAAGGAACGGTTCGCTAGCAAACCACTATATTCCCGCGCAAAGGGCACCCCTTGAGCAACACACTGATCAATAATGTGACTGCTAATTTCTGCCAAACGATAAACATTGGCCTCGCGAGAGCGATAGTCGCCCCCTTTAATCGTGTCGTAAAACAGTCGCCAGACACTATCGCCATCGTTGGGATAGTTTTTCGTCGCGTTGATGCCTCCTTGAGCCGCAATGCTATGGGCCCGCCGGGGCGAATCTTGAATGCAAAAGCTTTTAACGTGATAGCCCAATTCGCCCAGGGTCGCGGCGGCCGACGCCCCGGCCAGCCCAGTACCCACAATCAAGACCGTATGCTGGCGCTTATTGTTGGGGCTAACGAGGGGACTCCGCTCTTTAAAGTGAGTCCACTTGTCACGTAGCGAGCCGTCGGGAATGCGGGAATCAAGCATGGTGTGATACGGCAGAGTGCGGCATACAGACTATTTTGCCAGCAGGGCAGAGCTTTCAGAAAAACCCTTCGTAGCCTTCGAGAACCAGCAGTTCTGGGGCAAGCAAGACCGAATTACCTGAGCGGATTCCGACTCAGGATTGAGAAGAAATACTCGCCTCGATAACCGTGTTCGTTTCAGAGCCGCCGTGTTGGGTTTTGACCCATTTCAAGCGCTTAGGACGAATCGCCATGCGAAAAGTCACCGTAGCGACAATCATCAACCAATGGGTCATATAAACCATACCGCGCACTGTTTGCACCAAAATCGAAAACGCCGACGCACTTTGACTCTGTCGGAGTCCTCGGGCCATGCCTACCGTGGCGAATATCGCGGCCGTTCCCGATAGAGGAATCAGCATGGGCGGACGATGCCGGACAATCGCCAGTATGAAATCAGGCAATGCCGCCGTAGGCAACCCATATTGAATGATCCAAAAAACCGCTAAATCTAGCACTTTGGCCCAGCCTAGACGGCGAGGGTTAATCAACCGCCAATAATCTAGATAACGCTGATAGCCGCCTTCGGTCCAACGGTTACGCTGATGCCAGAGCGCCAGAGCGCGCGTCACCCCTTCTTCCCTCACGGCAGGAGCCATCACTAGTGGCACATCCCAACCATTAATCTGTAGCTTCAGAGTGAGATCGAGGTCATCGGTGATGGTCTCTTCGGTCCAGCCGTCACATTGAGCCAGAGCCGTACGCCGCACAAATTGGCCATTACCGCGCAACTCACCAATCCCGCCGACAGCGACTCGTTTAAGCTGGCAGTAAGCGTCAAAAGCCATTTCAGCCACTTGCCCCCGAGTCCAAAAATTGTCGGTACCGTTGGCGATCGCCTTGCGCAGTTGTACCGCCCCCACGCGCTCCTGTTGAAAGCGGGGCACGACGCGTCGTAAACAATCAGGGGCAATTTGCGCATCGGCGTCAAACACCAGCAAGAGCTCGCCCGTAGTGGTCGGCCATACCTGATTAAGGGCTCCAGACTTGCCGCCAGTCGCATTTTCATCTCGATGGCTGACGTGCAGATTGCTATATCTTTGGGCCAGTCGGTCCATCAGCGGCCCCGTGCCATCGGTGCTGTTGTCGTCAATAAGCCACACATCAAATCGCGAGGGCGGATAGTCAATGGCCATGAGCGAGGCCGTCAGTCGTTCAATCACCGGAGCTTCATTCTTAGCCGCCACCAAAATGGATACCGTTGGCCACTGCGTCAAATCAGTGGCTTGGCGCTCGGCGGCAGGCGTATCTTGCCAACTGGGTAACGCCTCGGGTCGAGGATTAGGGGCTTGGCATAGCAATCGCAACAAATGATAAGCCGTGATCAAGGTTAAGCCATAGACGATCCACTGCCCCAAGGCGACTAAGTGTAATGCGGCGGTAAAGGCCCAGACACTCACGAGGGCGATCGCCGCTTTTAAGCGTCGCCGTTCATAGCGATGAAAATCATCCGCTGCCAAAGGAGAAACGTTAACTGAGCTGCCTCTGACGCTATTTAACATAA
Organism: Cyanobacteria bacterium P01_F01_bin.56; assembly: GCA_039185935.1. Lineage (GTDB taxonomy): Bacteria > Cyanobacteriota > Cyanobacteriia > Phormidesmidales > Phormidesmidaceae > Halomicronema. The sequence continues at coordinate 18,421 of JBCDAJ010000015.1, forward strand.
TTGCCGCTGGTTATCTCCTCTGACTACTGACTCAAGATCAAGCGCCGCCAGTTGTCTCTGACCCGCCATCGGTTTAACCAGGGCACCCCTAGATTCAAACCGGGTACCGACAAAACCGTTGAAAACACTGGCATGAGCACGACCCCGCCCTAATGACGAGTAGCATTTTGGGTGATCGCGGCTCGTCATCACAGCTCAAGAGAGATCGCTCTCAATGATTTTTAAACGAGACATAAACTTTGACCTCAGTCTTTCTCATCCTAGCTGCTTAAGGGTTCTTAACGATCAATGTCATGTCGGTAGAGAGGCTTGTTGTGCTATCACTGAGGGCACAATTTGAATTTCGGGAACGCTAAAGCTGGGCAAGTGAGGATTTGCTTACTACCTCGCTTGAGCCGCTAGTCAAGCAAATTTTCAGAGCTGCTATGTCACTGACTTTTGAAGAGATCAAACCCGTCAACAAAGCTGAAATTGGTGTTTATCTACCTTATTACCAAGGCACTAAACGCAATGCCCTGCCCTATGCAATTGGCCTCTACAAGCGAGGCAACTTAGAGGGTGAACGAACCATTGAAGAAGGCGATAGCATTCCCTTTATTGCGACTTGGAATGTCTCCACGCTGCCGGCTGATCTGACTCGGTGTCGTTTGCAATTTGATGATGATGCTGACTTAAGCTACGAGATCACCATGGCGACTTTTGAATATGTTGACTTTCTATTTGATGTCGTGGTGGCCTTGCGTCACAAACAGCCTGCAGATTTTTCTAAATCCTTTTATCGTAAGCTTTTACGATTAGACGATTAAGACTGCACTTCAACATTTCAACACTCGCTAAAAGTGGCAGAATTAAGGGGGCAGTCCCACAGGTAATCATTAGTAAGGAGCGAGAGGAGTGCCCAATACCGCCAAACATCTGATGATCGGCTCGACAGCGGCCTACAGCGGCAAATCTACCCTTTCTGTCGCGATTGGTAGTCAGCTACAGGCGATGGCATTTCAGGTCGGCTGGGGCAAGCCTTTAGCATCCGTTGATGCCTTTGGATATGGTCTTGATGTCACCGATGGTGATTTGACTTTTATCCCGACAACGCTTGAACTCAATGCGGCACAGCAGTCGCCCAACCTGCTATCGCTCAACCGGCAATCCTGGATGGAGCGCATTCAGCATCCAGCTGCTTCTAGCCTGTCAGCGGCACTGGATGAATATTGGCATCAGGTTGAAGGTGATGTTTGTTTGCTAGAGGGACCTTCCAATCTCGAGGAGGGTGCCCTATTTAATCTTTCTTTGCCAGAGATGGCGAGCGCCTTAGAAGCCAAGGTGCTGTTGGTCATCCACTCCAACACTGTCGGCATGATTGACCAGTTAGTCGCTGCCCAAAAACGTCTCGGTCCGGCCTTGCTAGGCGTGATTTTGAACGAAGTCAGCGAAGCCGATGATGAATTAACTCGCAATACGATCGCTCCCTACCTGGAGCAGTTAGCGATTCCAGTTTTGGGCATCTTGCCCGAGTTATCTTTTTTGCAAGGCATTCGGGTTTCCGAATTAGTCCGGTATTTAGATGCGGATGTGCTCTGTGGTGAAGATCATCTCGATTTAGTCGTCGAGAGTCTCAAGATCGGAGCCATGAATGTCAACTCAGCGCTGCGTTTTTTTGGTCAGGGTACCCACCAGGCGGTGGTCACAGGTGGCGATCGCCGTGATCTCCAAATTGCCGCCTTAGAAACCTCAACTCACTGTTTGATTCTCACCGGTCAAATTGCTCCCAATAAAGACGTGTTAAATCTGGCTCGCGAGAAGGAAGTCCCAGTACTTTCAGTTATTACTGATACGCTCAGCACCGTCGAGCGCATTGATATGCTCTTTGGGCGATTACCGCTCAACAATGCTGACAAAATTCCGTTGATTAAACAGTACCTGGCTCCGCAGATTGATATGGCGCGGTTGCTGAGGTTAATTGGCTTAGAAAAACCGGCGATCGCGCCCTATAGCTAACATTTTCCACCTGACTGATACAATGGGCCAGTTCACCCATTTCGTGTGTCTCCGTTGAGTCAGTCTATTGATGCCCCCTTGGAGTCATCCAAGGTTGACGTATTTTTGCAAGAGTTGGCGGCAATTCAGCAATCGGGTTCTAAGCGTATTGCGGTTTTAGGCTCCCGACATGTGCCCATTACTCACCTTCAGCTCATTGAGCTGATGACCTACGCCTTGGTGGTTGGCGGCAACCGCATTCTGACCTCTGGGGCCACTGGCACTAATTCTGCAGCAATTCGCGGCGCATTGAAGGGCGATCCCAACCTGTTGACGGTTATTTTGCCTCAGAGCCTGTCTAAGCAACCTCGGGAGTCACGTGATCAGCTGAACCAAGTCATGCACTTGGTGGAAAATAGCAGCAACGACTCTCTATCGTTGGCTGAAGCCAGTGCAATCTGCAACCAAGAAATTATTTCTCGCTGTCAGCAACTCATTTGCTTTGCCTTTCACGATAGTCATACGCTGTTACGCACCTGCGAAGATGCCGAAGATCAGCGTAAAATTGTCACGCTCTTCTATTTTGACTAACCGATTTTTGTTTGACTAACCGATTTTTGCTCAGGCTGTTATGGCACTTCTGACTCCCCTTCCGATGCCAGCGACGTTGCTCATATCCATTGTCATTGCGGCAGTGTTAGTTTACGCCCCGTTTATAGTGGTCGGGGTCGCACGCCTGCAGATGGGCTATGACATGTCAGCGCCCCGCACGATGACGGCCAAGATGCCTCCCTATGCTCAGCGCGCCAACTGGGCTCATCAAAATTCTTTTGAGTCCCTAGCGTTGTATGCACCGGCGGCGCTGATGGCTTATGTCACTGGGCAGGCGTCCACCGTAGCGTTAGGAGCGGCGATCGCTTACGTCATTGCCCGCTTGCTCTACAGTGTCTTCTATATTCTGGATGTTCCTTTCTTGCGATCGGCGATGTTCGCCATGGGTAGTTTGGGAATTTACACCTTGTTTTTCTTAAGCTGTCGCTCTGCCTTGTCTTTGGGGTAATTGTCTGTCCTCAAATATAGCGCTCCGCAATCAGGACAGTTTTAATTCCTGAAAGCAGTACACAGCAAGTGTTCTTATTCCGAACTCCGTAGGACTCTGCCCTTCCCGAAGGATATTCAGAATTCCGCATTCTGCCATCGCATGGCAAAGCTGCTTCATACCCTTTCCTTCTCGACGCTGAATATCTCAAGCAGGCCAGCCTGCAAGATACGAATTAAATCGATTAGCCGTTGCGTCCCAGGGCAAATTCGTCAAATTTCACCACCTCAGAATTAGGGGCACGGGTGTCAAAGTAGTAGCTAGAAACCTTGCCAATAGCCGTTTCGAAAATGCTGAAAGCGGTAATGTCGCTGCTGGCAATATAGGGTAAGGGAGTACCGTCCTCAGCTTGCAGCGGAGCTAGGGTCGGCACCACTGGGTCTAATCCATTGGGATCGCCTTGAGCTACATAGTATGCTTGCTGATAACCATTAAATAGCTCGCTCTCCTCAGCTGGTGGTGTTCGTCGACTCTTGTCCTGCCAAAAAGCTCCGTAGGTATTACCCACGTTAGAGGTTTCTAAAAAGTGCATTCCTGACGGACTCACAAAGCGATTCCACAGGTGTGAATGCCCATACAGGACAAGGTCAACGCCAGCGCTTTCCAACAAAGGGACGAGGTCGCGAATGATATAGTCATCGCGACGCGGATATTCGTAGCGCACCGACCGTAAAGCACCAGCAGCATCGCGATCGTACAACATGACCGGATCGGTAAAGGGCGGCACAACATTGTCTCCCAGGCTGTGAGGCGGGTGATGCAGCATCACGACTTTATAGCGAGCCTGTTGAAACGCGTCGCTAGCCAATTCTGTCTGCAGCCACTGATATTGAGGGCTGCCCTCACGAATCGGCTCAAAAATATGTTGTCCGTGTCCCCAAGCAATCGGATTACCTAAGTCGGACATACGCTCCTGAAATCGTCCTTGAATATGCGGTTCGACCGCCGGACGCCGCCAACTATTCGTCACAAATAGAGAAACTAACCGGATATCGCCAAACGTAGTTGCGTAAAACTCGCTAGTCGGGCGATCGCGCCCCGGCACCTCACTCGTTGGCAGGGTAAAGAGTTCGTTATAGGTAACCGTGTTGAAGGAGTGATTCATCAGCCACTGTTGGCGGATTGCCGGATCACCGGCGGCGTTAAACAAGTCTGTTTGAGCGTCATACACTGCTGCGGCCGCTGGCCGAGGCACCGGATCATTAAACTGATCATTTAGCGGTGTCAAAGCGGCAAAGCGACCCATCACTTCGTGGTTACCCACCGCGGGAAATAATGGTGCGTGCTGGAGTAACGCCCCACCGTAATAAGTTCGATTGTTGAGCGTGTAGTTGCCACGACCTTGCAAAGCGGGAAAAAAAGCAGCGCCAGCGGCATCATCAAACCACTCAGAGGCGCGATCGGGCACATTGACCAAATCCCCGGCAAAGAACACTGCATCGACTTGCCCCACCGTTTCAGCAACTTTCTGCAAGTTAGCTGCCGTCATGGGTTTCGACTGGTGGTCAGACGTCAACAAGATTTTGAGTGGTGTGCCCTCAGACGGCGTTACCGCTAGGGTAAAAACATCGCTTGTGACGGTTTCCCCTGCATCAGTGATGCTCTCAACTCGATAGGGTAGCCGCTGGTCAGGCTGCAGCCCCACAATCTCCGCTTCATGTCGCCAAATCGGACGCTGCGTCGTCACTTTTGGGGAGGTGCCACTGGGTAGATGCGATGCCTGATCTTCGCGCAGGCGAGTTAATTTTAGAGTTTCAGCCACGACCTGTTGGGCGTTACTGCCTAAGTCATCTGTCGGTTGCGGACTGTAGGCAACCGTATGCTGCTGCCCGGCAAACTCGGTGAACCAGACGACCCGCACCGAACTCGGCGTGGGCAGTTGTAAAAATGGGTCTGTTAGCAACCCCCGCATTGCCGTATCCCCTGAGGTGGCCGTAGTGGGTGAAAATTGCGCTTCTAAGGTAATCACGAGTAACGCCACTACGGTCAGCGTAATGGCTGAAATGAGCAACGTTAAATCTTCACGCCGAGTCATACGTTGATCCTGTATTGAGCAATCGGTTGCATAGCCCAATACCAGTCTAGGGATTAGCCGACAAAAATTTACACCATTGTCATCCCAACTTCGTACAGCTCGATCGGTAAACCATCAGGGTCAGCAAAGAAGACAAAGCGGTAGCCGGTAAATTCGTCAATCCGAATGTCTTCGACTGGCACATGGGCGGCAGTTAGCTGCTCTATCCACGGGGCCAACTGTTCAACCGCTAGAGATAAATGGCGTAAACCACAAGCCTCAGGACGAGTCGGCCGCAGCGGCGGTTGAGGAAAGGAGAATAATTCAATCTGTGAGCCGTCGGGAAACGCCAAATCGAGTTTGTAAGACTGCCGCTCAGCCCGGTAGTTTTCGGCAATTACCTGGAGCCCCAATATCTGAGTGTAAAAATGACGCGAGACCTCGTAGTTCGCGCAAATGATAGCCACATGATGGATGCGTAGTAAAGTCATGTTGTGGCAGAGTGCCGCATGCAGGATTCAGAGTTCAGCAATAACCAGCTTTGCACACAAGCGTTCTAGCGATCTGGATAGTTCTTAGGGGTTAGCTTGAAAATAAAGTACCCGGACAAGATTGTGGCAGGGTGGACGGGTAGCAGGGTAGATGGGATGTCATTTAAGCGCGGCTCCCTTACCAAACTGTCGATGGCGATAGAAAGCCGCATTGCCATGCAAATGCACCGCCTCACTTGATTAAACGACTTTGCCATCCTTCCGTCACCTGTTGATGCTTAAAAGGTAGCCATTTAGCCAGGCAAGCTGTCAACTCAAGTCATGACTGCGTGAAAATTTTGGGCTCACACCAGGGTCACCACTGAGTCCATCACTGAACCGGAGACTCTGAAGCATCCTCAAACCAGTTAAACGCGATCGCATCACCGATTTGCAAGTCGAGCTCTGCCGCTCGCCCCCCTCGGAGCTCTAAAACATATTCGACCAGCTGATTTTCCGGTCCGTATGTCGGGCAGGGATTGCCCTCACAAGGGGGCACCACTTCAGCGATCGCCACAATTTCTCCGTTGTGGATAAACACCATATCTAGCGGGATCAAGACATTTTTCATCCAAAAGCTAACGGGTCGCGCTGGTTCAAAGGGAAACAACATCCCGCGATCATCGGGTAAAGACTCTCGTGCCATTAAGCCAGTAGCCTGCTGCTGAGGCGTTTCGGCTACTTCTAGCCCAATCGTTTGACCATTTAAATCTACCTCTGCCCTCACGGGTAAGATTTGACCTTGGGCTAATAACTGCTGATTAAGCTGTTCTTGAGCCGTCTCTGGCTGCACGGCGACAGGTGTTTCGGGTACTGGCGATGCTGCCGGGGGGGCACTATCACCACTTTCTGAAGCCGCCGGATTACAACTGGCTAAACCCACAATTGAGAGCCATAACAACAGCACAGAAGGCCCCAAACCCATACGCCATCTTGCAAAAAGCTTCACTTAGTCAACTCCTAACTGACGGGTCAGTTTTTAGCCACACTTCTAAATGATAGTAGCGGAGCGTATCCCAGATTTGTCATCTAGACAACGCGTTTAGGGCAGACATCTTGTCCGCAAGCAGGACTCACAAGCAAAAGTGGGGTGCGCTCATAGCAACGTTCAAACCCTGACTGCCGCTCTGAATTGCGGTCACACCATAGTCACCCACCAGCCGCCTGACTTTAACGTGGCGTTGCTAAATTGAGAACTGCATCGGGTATCTAAGACCGCGGGCAAGCTGCCTGCTTTTCGTTATTCATTGCTTATCATCTGTTTGGCTGACGACTCCATTCATCCTCAAAATCAGTCAGGGATCGGCTTGAAAATAAAGTACCCGGACAAGACTGTGGCAGCGTGGATGGGTCGCAGGGTAGGTGGGATGTTATTGAAGCGCGACTCCCTAACGCCAGATTGAGAACGATACCTGGCTACGGTTCCGAGGAGCTGCCTCCAGCATCTGGCAACTCTACATCGCCGTCCGGCTTGAGCAACAACCGGATACGTTGGGACTCGCCGGTGGCCAAACGTACAGTACCGGCGGTTGGGATACCGGTGTGATCGCGATACTCAAGCGCGACTGCATCCGCCGGAATCACCTCAATCAGGGTGCCATCCGCTGCAAATACCAGCGTGTAGATGACGGTCTGATCGAGCTCGATAGGGGGAAGCCAGCGATCGCGAACCTGCTGCACTAAGTCCGCCAATGAACGGGGCTCTAACCTGGGCGCAACGCGCTGGGCCTCTGGCGATGATAGCGACTCAGAGAGGGCATCAGTGGTCTCTGCCGGTTCGGTCTCGGTGCTAGCAGCCCCGGCCGCTACAGCGGGCGGTGACGGCGGGGAAAGGGGGGGAGTATTGGCGGTCACCGGGGCTGAAGTCGTGTTTGGGGTAGGCACCGTCGAAGCTGGTGCCGTAGCGGTTCCTGGGGCCACATCACCAGTTATCGGGTCAGAGATGGGAGGGGGCACGGTATCATCAGCGACAGGCGGCGTTTGCCTGAGCTGCGGTGTGCTCGATGGCCCCGGCGCGACTGCCTCGGTTTTGCTACCGCGCTCTGGAGAGGGCTCGACACGCTCGACCGCTGACTGTTCCTCCGGCTGGGCCGTCTGATTGGGAATGGTGAGGTTGGCGGATTCGTCAGTCGTGTCGGCCTCAGCGATCGCATCAGGGGTGATAGCTCTGGGCCCTGCAGACGATTGCTCAGGCCCTAGAGACCCATCGATATCAGCGGTCGGTGCTTCTTGGGCCGTTTCGAGGCGCTGCTGAGAGAGATAGTTGGGCAATAACGCTGTGGTGACACCGACTGCGGCGACGAGTCCGGCAGCTGCAGTGCCCCATTGTCGCCAGGGGCGGCGCTGCTGAGCGGATACTAGAGGAAATGGCAGCGGTCGCACAGCCTGATGCAATTGGTCAAAAACGTCTTCTAAGTCGGCCAGTTGCACCGCGCCCAACCTCACCGAGGCGGCTCCTGTCGAGGTGCGCGTATCGCCCAGGTGCAGCGTATGTTGGGTCAAGCCGTCGCCAACCAGATAAGGGCCTTGAGTGGCCTGTACCTCTCCTCCAGCTTCGCCTGTGAGTTGCCTCTGTACGTAATCTTGCACGGCTGTCATCAAGGGTAGAAAAGAGGCGCGATCGCCCTGAATCTCAAGCGCCGCAGCAGACTCACTCAGCGCCTGGATTTGAAGCCGGTAGCGCCAAACCTCAACCACAGGCTGATCAGACCATTGAGAAACGACAGCTTCTCGCGCCATCACTTCGAGAGTGACGGTGCTGGCGCTATAGCGTAATGGCGTGAGCTGGGCAATTGAGGTCATTTAGGCAGACAGTCAGCAAGATGAGCAGTGGTTACAAAGTGATTTCACAGCATGAAGACCAGCGGTCAGTCAGTGTAGATAGCGCCATCGGCGAACAGACTGCCTTACCGAGAGCGCTCTAGCAGTGCCAACCACAGCTTACGGCTACCACCGGATTGGCTGTAAAACAACAAGTCGACTAACAGTTTCAGCGCTAGATCGCGCCGGATGTCTGGTGGGGGCACATCATCAGGGGCCATGCGCTCTTCATAAAAGTTGTTAAAGGCATCTAAATAATCACCGAGTAAAGCGACCCGATGCGGGGGTTGTTGCTTCGCTGTGACGGTCTCAAGCTTGATGACAGCTTCGCGAATTTTGGCTTGGTGCTGCTGTGCTAAATGCACACTGACGAGGACAAGACCGCGAGCTTCATCGACATCGAGCTTTTTCCGTCCTTGACCTTTGCGCAGGGGGCTGGCCTGTCGCAACCGCCAGAGCGTTACGCGATCGCCCATCAAATCCTGTAAGTCAAGTTGTGCAGCGGCTTCTAGCATGGCTTCTGATCCTATACCCACGAGTGATTCCAGCGCCAACAGCACTAAATCGAGTTGGGCTTTAATGCTGTCCAACTGATCAGGATCTGGGGTTGGCCCTAAAGGGGTGGCTGGATTTGAGGACGATGAGGATTCCACAATGACGCCCAACTCTACGGTACAGATTAGCCGCAGATGTCACCCTTGGGTTACCAGTCTTGAAACGGCTGGCTGAATTTTGCCTCAGGCTGGCTAGCAACACAGCCAAAACTACGCAAAATGCGTCAATCGTTTTCCATCAAGCGTTCCATGCGATCGCCGCGCAATCGCGTGACGCCGTACTCAACGACTCGTCTACTGTGGTCGACATTGATCGATTCAGACAGCAAGCTGGGCTTGATGGCAGGCATCCGCAAAATGCGCGCGGGCTGAGCCTGCGGCAGCCGTGCTGACAGCCGGGTGGAACGACGAATTATGGTCGCAGTGATATTCGATCTGCAGCATGGACGAGATTGACCAATCGGTTTGACAGTGTGCGACCAACCCAGGAAACAGAGCGCCAGGAAAATAGCGACTCGACAAGCTTAGAGGAATGTCATCTGTCGAACTGCCCCGCTCATAGCGCACCACTGGGTCGCCTACTGACACTTCAAGACATTGTGCAATGCGCGCATCGGCTGGCAATTCGACCGTTTGCATAATCTGCCATCGAGGTTTTACCGATTGAGTCTTAAGCGATTCATTAAACCGCACCCGTTTGCCAATAGAGACCGTGCGGGGCAGCCACCACAAACCTTCCGCACCCGCGCTCGGCATTAACACTGCCTTCATGACGCCAGACTTCCATAGCGCGCCTAAGGGTGTGACGATTAACGCTAAAGCGATTGCTCAACTCCGTCTCAGTGGGGAGACGATCGCCGATCTTAAAGACAGCATCCTGAACGTCTTGACGCAGTTCATCGGCAATCTGCTGATATAGCGGCAAGGCATCTCGGCTCATCGTCGCCTTAGGAACGACAGGAACCATAAAAAAGATTGCTAATCGCCGGTCGGTCACAGAATCTAGCGATCGTGCTTTCAAGACCTTATTGCTAATCAAGCATACGGCAGATTGGCGATAATCCAGCAGGTAGAGCTTAGGGTGCAAGATGGCCAATGTGGCATGAATGTCGTCTAACCCACATCGCCCTGAACCCCCTGCTCAGTCAGGTTTAAAGAGTCAGAATACATCTAGATGTCTAGACAAGCTATTGTCGGAATGAATATCGATGCCAACGCTCTCAACATTCGCCCGGCAAGCGCCGCCGATTTGCCAGATGTTCTGCGCCTGTACCAGCAACCCGATTTGGATCATGGTCAAGCGCTGCCGCTGCCGGAGGCGATCGCCTGGTTTCAGAAAATTCAGCAATATCCTAGCTATCGGCTGTTTGTGGCCGAGTGCAATCATCGAATTGTCGGAACGTTTATGTTGCTGGTACTCGACAACCTCTTACACCTAGGAGCCCCCTCTGGCATCGTGGAAGCCGTGGCCGTTGATGCTCAGTATCAGAGCCAGGGCATTGGGCGACAGATGATGCACTGGGCGATGGCTGCAGCCCGTCAGAGTCGCTGCTATAAGCTCGTGCTATCTTCTAGTCTGACCCGCGATCGCGCCCATGCCTTTTATGAGTCGTTGGGCTTTCAGCAACACGGGTTGAGCTTTGAGGTGCAACTGCCACAGGTGCCACCCACTCAAGGCGATGAATGCCCAGCAGAGGATAAAGCGAGAACAGGGCGCAACTCTGATGCAAGTTTTCTAGATTCAAGCTTTCTAGATTAAGTAGGTGGGTTGAATCTTTCGTAGAATGAGTCGATGATGACGAAATCCCTTTGAGTGTTGGATTTCGTTCCTCAACCGCAACCTACATCATTCGCAATTTAATAACGCCTGCCTACTTAATGACGTTGGTTTACGGATCAGGAGTTCATGGCGTACGTTGCAGTAAAGGCGGAGAACAGGCACTCCAAAATGCAGAGGCACTGCTAGCTGCTTGGCATCGCGGAGATCCTGCGGGGCCGAAATTGTCCCTCACCCAAATCAAAGAGCAATGGCAACTGGCGGTCAACCGCGTCATGGCTGAAGGCAGCCTTTATGCCCCTGAGCTAGCCGCGCTTGCCATCAAACTGGCATGGGGCGACCAGGTCGAAGCGGCGTTTTTGTTGCGCGTATATCGCATAAAAGGTGAGCACAGCCGACTGAGTAATCTGTAGCAGAATAGGGAATTCTAAATGTGGAGTCCGGAATAAGAATACTGAACGTGTGTTTATTCCAGAAATTATCGTTGTCCTGACCTAATTGCAGGTTGCCATCGCTAATGCCGAAATCATTCAAAGCGTTAGCTTGATGGGAAACTCAGAAAACCGCCATGATAATACAGTGATTGGGTCATGATGGCAGTTAATGGAGAGAGTTACATCATGTGCTCTATAAGGACGACAGTTACCCAGGGTGTTCTTAAAGATTTTTCACACTTTATCAACAGACGGGCCGGAAGTTTCAAGAATTGCCGCTGATTCTCCCGCTGCTTGTTATAAAGACAATATGTGACAGTCCACTATCAGTTGTCATACTGATCGCAGTTCTCTTCAGAGACTATTGGATGATGTTCTTTAGGCAGTCGATTACTTCAGACCACATTGCGAGGCGATCGGCTTTTTGAATGCTCTGCAATCCCGGCAAATATGGCTAAACAGTCTGATGACAATCGGATAATCACCAATCAGGATGGCCCTTCAGCCGTTAACCCAGCAATACCGAACTCGCTAGAACTCGCTCAGATTTATGCTCTGATCGACAGCATTCTACCGTTTGAGGCTTGTCTTTACTATCAGGTCGCCCCTTTATTCATTGATGGCAGTTGTTTAGTGATGGGCACCGTCGATCCGGACGACCCTGCTGCGGCTGAGTACGTGACGAAGCAACTGTCCTACATTAACTACTCCATTCGGTTTCAAAAAATTGCGTCTGACTGGCACCGTGATCTGCTGTCGCAATATCTCAAACATACCTCTCAAGAAAGCTCGCAAGGCTCGGTAACGGCTGATGAGCAGCCTGACGCTGCTAATGTCACCGCATCTCAAGCGGTCTCATCGGAAGCCGCTAACTCTCCCGCTTGGTCAGCAGACTCGGCCGAAATCATGGGCGACCCAGCCGCTGCTGCAGGAGCTGCTGTCATTGATGAGCAGATGCAGGCGACCTTAATTCTTGAGCAGATCGAAGAAATGACTGCCACGATGCCCAGAGACTTTACGTCTCATCTGGTTGAGGCAGAGCAGGCAGATGCCTTAGAGGAGGAAGCCGGACTATCAGCGATCGCGCTAGAGGCCACACCTGTCGATACCCCAGCGCCCGCGCCGATAGAAAGTGAGCCGATTCTTGCTCCCCCGGCTGAGCACCATGAATCCGTTGCCCCAACCGCTGAGGCTTCGCCCTCTAAACCCTCAGTGCCGCTACCCCCGGTGCCGCCCCCGGCACCTCCATCGCCCAGCGAGCCGGTATTAGAAGTCAGTGAAGTGCCTCCAACGGTGGCGGCAACTCCACCTCCGCCAGCCCCACCACCAGTTCCATCGCCCCCCCCTGCAGCGATGGTCGCGGACGAACCAGCAGCGGACGATAGTCACGACGACGATATCAGTCGCTTGCTGTGTGCGTTACCCCCTAAAGTATTGATGCAGGCGCTCTTGGATAAAGTCATTGGGGATGGTATCGGGCGACTCTACTTAAAGCATCAAGCCCCTTCAAACCGTATTTTGTGGAGCCGTAATGGTGTTTTAGAAGGACTGATTGAACCGGTCGACAGTCAGGTTTTGCAGGCAGTGATCAATGAGTTTAAAAAACTGACTCATGTGGCGGTTACCCCAGTGACTCAGCCCAAACAAGTGGAAATTGAACGCACTCAGAATGGTCAACGTATTTTGCTGAGGCTCAAAATCATACCGGGCGTTGAGACTGAACAAGCCACCTTACAAGTTTTGCGGGGGGCCGCTCTACAGTTTCATCAACAACAACAGATGGATCGCCTCGGACGACACGCGCTGGATGCTGCTCAGATTTTGCAGCAGCGGCTCAATGCCATGCGCGATCGCGCCCGCAAATCTCTTGACTCGCCGCCAGGGCGATCAAGAACCTTATCGGCGCTGGTCAAGTTGTTAAAAGAACTCGACATCCAGGTACAGGAAATTGAAGCGGCCTATCACGCCCACGAAGAAGAGTAACCTTTAGGGAGCGGCTTGAAAATAAAGTACCCGGATAAGACTGTGGCAGGGTGGATGGGTGGATGGGTGGATGGGTAGCAGGGTCGGTGGAATGTTATTTAGGCGCAAATCCCTTAGCTGTAGAACAATGAGCCCTCGGGGTTGGGCATACGCTCTCTAGCGACAGTTAAACTTGGCACGGATCAGGGTGAATGCTCTCGGTCAAAATATCGTGAAACCATTTCTCATAACGGATTGCTAAGGCGTCTAAGGAATATTCGGCTTCTGCCTGTTGGCGGCAAGCTTGCCGATCAAGCTGATCGATTTTAGTAATCGCATCAATCAAGCCTTCGACACTATCTGGTTCAACCAACCAGCCCGTTTGGCCAGAACGCACAATTTCGATGGGACCGCCACGACTGTAGGCAATCACTGGCACCCCGCAAGCCAATGCTTCAATCGCAACATTGCCAAATGCTTCAACCCATTTGGGTGTCATCAACAGAGCCCGACAGGTACGAATGGCAGCTTGTAATCCCTGCGTATCTAAAAATCCCAGATACTCGATCGGAGCATGCGGATAGCTTGCCTGCAACTGCTGCCAATAGGCTTGATTTTCCAACTTACCGAGAATCTTTAGGGGGATTTGGGTGGCTTGGGCAGCCGCGATCGCATCTTCCAAACCCTTTTCGGGTGAAATCCGCCCCATCCATCCCAAGGCCTGATCGGGAGTGGAGCAGAAATGATAGCGGTCCAAATCTACCGCACTCCCAATGGGACGATACGTGTGAGGGTAGGGCAAGGTGGCCGCTTGGACTTGAGTACACACCCCTACCGTGCCTGGAAACGCGGTTGTCACTTGCGCAATCACTGCATCCATCGCGTCCGTTAGCGAACCCATACTGACGTAATGGGCGATCGGTATTTTGAGAAAGGGAGTGAGATAAAACGGCAACCAGTCATAGCAAAAGTGCAACACAATGTCGTAGTCGGCTTGCACGGCCTGGGCATAAGCCATCATGCCTGATAACACCGATGGCTCAGGCATGACAATCGGTGCGTCCCGTTGACTGGTATGGGCAGTTGGCTGTAGCCTGCCGGGAATTTGAACCACGCGATCGCAGCGATCGAGCGTTGATGATTCTGGCGCCACTACGGTTACTGTATGCCCTCGCTGCTGTAACCCCTGCACCGCATTTCGGACAAACAGTTCAACGCCTCCACCTAAACCCGTTCCCAGAGGTGCCACCGCCGTAGAAATTAGTAAAATTCGGTAACTCTGAACAGATGACATGGCATTAGGGTTTCTAGCAGCTTCGCAAAAATCTAGCCGCATGTAGACATCCGAGTACAAAACTCAAAAGCGCTCTCTTGATTGCATGAGAACTTCCAAGATTTACCCTAGTCTGAGCGGCACCGCTACTGACAGTGTCAGGCTTCAACAACATGACTATTATGATTTGTGCCTGGCAGCCTGGCTCAAAGCACACGCATATCTAACTTGTCTGCACACAAACAATGAGTTCCTAATCTCACAAGGCCCGCCGCCTCAGCGAACCGATTAAGATACTCATTACATCATTTTTTATGCACTCTCAGCGTAACAACGACGCTACTTAGAAGATGTACCGTCATCGCGCAAACGCTTTTGTGGGGCATCGCTCTCACCTAAGAGACCAGCCGTATTCGTAGGCGAGTTAGGCCGCATTTTGTTCAACTGATCAAGTGCCCAGTCAGCAGTTTGCTTAACATCTGGATCTTCATCAATGGCAGCATGGCCCAACATTTTGCCAGATTGTTTGAATGAATCAAAAATCTTAGTGAGGTCACGAATTGCATTTTTACGCACCTCAGCATCTTCACTTTGTAGGGCAATCATAACCGCCCGATTCATCGGCTTTAAGGTTTGGCTAGTAATCTCAGCCAGGGCCGCCAAAATTAAACTTTGCTCACGCGAGTCGACCTGAGTCAGCAAATCCACCAAGGGTTGCATCGCTGCTGAGTTGCCCCGCTGACCAAGCTCCCAAATAGCTCGCCGCCTTACTTCTGAATCAGGCTGTCGTAAATCTTGGATGAGTTCATCAATGATATTGACTTTGGCCACCCGAGGCTCAGACACATTACCGAGGGGCATAGCTCTGTGCTGAACATCTAAAGCCGTCTGGGGTTGCTTTTGATGACCAGCCACTGGTCTAACATTTGGGCTGCGGCCTGATGAGGGAGGACGGGGCGGTGGTGACTTTTTCGAAGCCGCATGAGGGGGCGGACTTTGCCCTCCCCTACTATTTGTCGGTTGAGGCTCACTCGGCGGCTGACTTTCAGATGAACCTTGCCCTCCTCGTTTCATCAACCACAGGGTCACGCCGCCGCCAATTCCCCCCAGCACCAAAATCAGTGCCCCTGCCAAGATCAGGATGGGAAAGGAACCATCTTCAGTAGTCTCAGTTTCTGCGGGAGGAGTTTCATTACCATCGGTTGGGGTAGCAGCGGCATCTGCAGCACTGTCAACAGTGGCTTCACCGCTCGGCTCAGGCGCCCCGTTATTGCCAGCAGCCTCGGCTTCAGAGTCTGTAGGAGCGGTCGCAGGCTCCAGGGCTTCTCCATTCTCAGACACTGGCGGTAAGTCTAGGGACGGAGACGCTGCGGGTGGTGTCTCACTGGTCTCAGACGTGTCTTCAGCATCAGGTGCCGACGAGGCACCAGTGGGGTCGGCTAACCGCTCTTGAGTCAAAGGATCTAGGATGCCAGTACCAACCAGCCCTTGATCTTGCTGAAACTGGGCTAAAGCTGCTCTCGTTGTGTCGTCAAAAACACCGGTCGTAGAGCCGTTGTAATATCCGAGCTCTCGTAGACGATTTTGTAAAGATTGAATAGCTGCAGAAGGGGTATTACTGGTACTGCCATCGGCCTGACTCACGATGGTTCCGGCACCTAAATTCCACTCTGGTGTAGAAGCTCTAGAATTTTGCGCGATCACGGCGGTACTCAACCCGCAGGTCGCCGCTGATGTCAGCAGAATTAATAGAACACGATTAAACATGTGTATCAGTTATCCAGCGATTGCCAGCTCTGCATGATGCAGTTCTTTCAACGTATACTCCAGGCATATCGTCATTTCTCAGGCTAGGCGTTACACCTCACTACGCCAATGAGAATACCGATGTTTAGAACACTCTACCTAACTCTCCCGTAATATCGGGACAACGGCTTGACTAAAGTAAAGTAGCCGCTGAAATCGGGGTCAATCGGCATTCCAACAAAACGGGTTAAACGTTTTACGATGCAGACCTCCATCCTAGTCTGTCAAACCGGTAGCCTTGCCGTGAACAATGCCCACTCCAGCATACCCAACTAGCTAACCAAACTCTGCTAGAAATATACATTTTCCAGATTTGGTCTGGCTCGGTTAAATTGGCCGATACAGAAATTTCGAATAATTGCGGCCCAGTCGCCATCATCGAGCTCCAAGGCCGACCGCCGCCTTTGGTAAGCTGCGTTTTGTGAAGGATTGCCGTCCCATAGACCGCAATCTACCCTGCTTTCGTTAATTAGAAACCCTCCAAGTCAGTCCATGAAGGAATGCTTAGAGGGTCTTAGAGTGGTCAAATGAGCTAAATTTGGGAGTGACGCCTACAGCTCGCCACGAATGTCTTCAACCACACCATCACGCAGCAAAATTTCGACCTGCATTTTTTTGATCAAGTTGTCACCCTGACTAATCGTAAAGAAGCTGTCAACTTGACCTTGATTCACTTCTTGATCCAATTCTAGGGTTTGTACAGACTGCAGTTGTTGCAGCAGTTGGTTTTTTTGCTGTAGCAACTTGCTCTTATCTTGATTGAGCTTATTTTGCACTGAAGAAATTTGCTGCTTGACGGCTGGATCTTCCGGATTGGCGGCTTGCTTTTGCACTTCGCCAACGACCCGTTGTCCCTGCATTTCAAGCTGCTGTAAGCGACTATCGGTTTGATTAATTTGGTTTTGTAGTTGCTTTTGAGCTTCCTCTTTCCATAGAGGCGTCACGATCGCTTTAATAGTGATATTTCGTTTTAGCTGAAGTTGAGACACGTCCGTACTCTCTAACTAATTGTCTGTGGGATATGGAATGCACTGCCTAAAAATTGGCAGAGGATGTGACCAATTGCAAGTCTTGAAACTTAAGCTTCTAGAAAAGTTTTACGTGGCCAGCCTGGCTCAGGCAAACATCTCGTCAATCATATCGCGATAGCGAACCGTAACCACCGGACGCTTAATTTTCAAGGTCTGGGTCATGGTGCCGTCTTCGATCGAAAAAGGGGTATCAACCAGCCGAAAAGGCCCTACCCGATCATCGGCCCGATAGCCTGGACGGTCTTTAACTCGGCGGTTGAGTTCGGCGCGAAACAGCTTTTGAATGCGGTCATCTTCTAAGCTGATGCTTGGCCAGCCTTGGGAGTTTTCAGCTGCCTGACCAGGCGCATTAAGGAACAACGACTGGGCCATCGCCCACGACTGTAGCGCCTCCAGGTTAGGAACAATCAAGGCTCCCAGCGATCGCTGGTCTTGCCCGATTAGCATCATTTGGTCAATATAGGGGCTTTGCACGCAAACATCTTCAATCGGTTGCGGTTCGATGTTTTCACCATTGGTCAAAACAATCGTGTCTTTCGCCCGACCCGTCAGGACGATGTTGTAATCAGCGGTCAGATACCCCAAATCACCGGTATCAAACCACCCTTCAGAATCAATTGCCTTTTGGGTCGCTTCTGGGTTTTTGTAGTAGCCCTGCATGATTTGTGGACCGCGAACCAGCACCAGACCTCGCTGTTCCAGGGGCAGGGGCGATCGCGTTTCAGGATCAACAATTTTGAACTCAGTCCCCGGAATGGGTTGTCCTGACGCGCCGCGCAGATTACCCCAGATGCGCCGCGCAGAAACCACCGGAGAGGTCTCAGTCAAGCCATAACCGACCAAAATCGGGACGTCGACAATCTCAAAAAACAGGTCAATATGGCGAGCGAGCGAGCCGCCGCCGCTGACGAGTTGCTTTACCTGACCGCCAGTAGCTTGCCGAACTTTGCTATACACCAGCTTTTCGCCCAATTGGTGTAACGGCCAAGTGAGGCCCTGCAAGATGCGTGCCCCTAGGCGCTGCACGGCGGAGGTGTGAAGTTGATCGAGGCTCAGACCATTGGCAATGCGACGGCTTCGCACATATTTTTGACTAAACCCCAGCAGGGTATTAACGAGCTTTTGCTTGCTTGCAGGCTGCTCTCGAAACGATTTTTGAGCACCTTCGTAAATCGATTCCCAAATGCGCGGCACCCCAACCATGTACTGAGGCTGGCTGGCTTTAAAGTCCGCTTTGACGTGACGAATACTGGTGTAGGTCTGAGTACAGCCTTGGGCATAGAGAAAATACTCAGCCGTGCGGCCAAAGGTATGCCAAGTCGGCAGTAGCCCCAAGACCCGATCGCCAGGTTGCGGCTGTACCACCGCGCCCAAAGTCGTAATCTGGTGCAGCAAGTTAGCGTGGCTGATCATGACCCCTTTGGGTTTACCCGTTGTACCCGAGGTATAGATCAGAGTCGCTAGACCATCAGAGGCCACCGCAACCGGTTGCCAGGGGTGCTGGCTGCCAATTGTCAGCAGCTGTGAATAATTGACCATCTTGAAGGGCGGATGCTCGGGCACGGTTTCATCTGACAAGAGCACCGCAAACTGCATCGGCAGGTCTTGACAGCGATCGCTCAGCCGATGCCACAGCTTGAGATTTTCGACCATGAGGATAGTGCTGTCACTGTGCTCTGCAATGTACCGTAACTCTTCGGTTTCAGCTTGGGCGCTACGCACAGCATCGACCCCACCAGCCGCCATAATGCCTTGGTCAGCAATAAACCAGCGATGACTATTGTCCGCAAATAAAGCCACATGAGCCCGCGGTTGCATCCCCAGCCCTTGTAAACCAGCAGCAAACTGTTGCACCGTGGCCCATAATTCCTGATAGGTGAGTTGAGCACTGGGTTGGTTGTGGGGATCATCCATTGCCAGTTGGTGACCATAGCGTTCTGCGGCTAAGGCCCAGATTTCCGGTAATGACTGAATATGGCCATAGTCCTGTTCATGCGCGAGACCAGCACGATCACGCTGTTCTAAAGCCTTTAACACACGGTTGGAGGGTTGGTTCATGGCTAACTACTGAGAGCGACGGAAGCTGTGATAGTAAGGCGGACTTAGGGGCATCCCTATACTAGGATTCCATTAAGCCTAATCACAAATGCCTGATGATAGTCATTAATACCAGCCAGAATAACAACTGACTAGAATCGATTAGTCAGCTTGCTGATTACCTAAAATAGCAGGAATCCAATTCTAGACTCGGCGTCTTCAGGTGATGGCGTTCGTTGAGAATTGGGTTCCCGTTTTTTAATGCCGCGATTTATGCTGGGAGCAGTGAGGTTATTTATGAGGCTTCTAGAACATGCCGAAGGCAACGTGGAATGGTGCAATATTAGCAGAGAGCGATCGCTGCGAGATCGTAGAGGGCAACCAATATTTTCCGCCTGATTCGCTCAATATGGAGTATTTCAAGCCGAGCCACACCACAACAGTTTGTGGCTGGAAAGGCACTGCCTCTTACTACACGCTTGAAGTCGACGGCAAGACCAATCCGGATGCCGCTTGGGCATATCGCGAGCCCAAATCAGCCGCTAGCAATATCAAAGACTATGTGGCCTTTTGGCGGGGCGTCAAAGTTGACAGTTGAGAGTCATCCTAAGCAAACGTCGCTGACATAAATCTACATGGGATGCAAATCACTGTGGTGGCTGTCAGGCAGAAAACAGCTACCGGTCAGCAAGTTGGACAACCCCCAATCGCGAAGCCATTAAACGGTCCATCCAAGCCGCTAAAAATGCTTGGTTTGCCGCTTGCTCCTGAGGCTCCTGAGTTTTCGGGGGATGCGGCAAGAGCCCCTGTAGAGCGGCAGAAGTCACACAAAACATGGATTTTTGGAAGCTTTGGGTAATTTGTACCCGAACGTCTTCAGCCCCGCGGCGGCCCTGATCGTAGTAGTCAGCTAAGTAGTCCGGCACAAAATGGCGCATATCTTGCATTAGCAGCGTCGGCGGAACGCCAGCCCCCCCAACGGGAACCGGATCAGCATAGAGTGCGCCATAGGCAAACCGAGACTGATCGGGCGAAATCTGCTGTACCTGGGCGTTATAGGAAACCGTGCCGAGAAAAGGCGTCCCCCGAAAGAACACCGCTTCGACATAGGGCACTGCTGTATCCCACAAAAAGGTCAACCCAGCAGATTCTGGCAATAGGTCATAGCGATCGCCTCGAATTTCAACGCTGTAGGTAATGGGGAGAGCCGCCGCTGCCACCAAGCCATCTTTGATGTGTGCCACCACCGCCGGAATCGAAGTGAGCTGATTTTGGTCGTACAAATCAGACAGCGTCAAAAAAATGTCACTCATCACCGTCCAAAACTGACCTAAGCCGCTGTAATAGGCTGATTGGCGCACTTGTTCTGGCAGAAACTCAGGAAACAGTCGATGTACCCCCTGCAGCCAGAAGTTGCCCTGGAGCTGAGCTTGAATGGCGCGGGCACAGTGGTGTTGAAATTCGTCACTGTCGAGGTAGTCATCAAGGCCGCCCCCACCGTGCCAAAGCATCGTACGCATGCAGTATTCGGCATATTCATAGTTGATGCGATCGTGCCACCAATGTTTGAGTAGCTTGTTCACCGTAATCTCGCCGTTGAAATACTTGAAGAAGGGGAACAATCGCAAGAACTGAGAATCCGCGATGTATTTCAAGTTGACCGCATAGGCATCCAGCACGATGCCATAGCTTTTGAGAATGCCCACTACCTCTAACAGATTAGTCTCTGTATCGGGTAATAACGCTTCTGCATTGAGCAACCGCTCAATAAATGGCTGGAGGGGATGATCAGAGGCCAAATTGGGAGACAACGTATGCGTCATAGGGGGTCAGCAGTAAATAGAACTGTTTAGCAAATCTAGGGAACAGTGGGCGGTAACGGTTGGGCGATGGCGACAGCAGTCACGGGCTCGCCGGCCAGACTAACTTCACTCCAGCGAGACAACCAGTGGGGTTGTAGCCCCAAAACCACAATGATGATGGCGAGGACGATCGCTGGCACGCGATCGCGCCAGGCCACCGGTGGCAACATTACGTCAGGCTCCACTTTGTCGGTCGGTAAAGCCGTCGCTAATCGCCCAAAGAAAGCTCGGTTAACTAATAGCAAAAAGTACACCGCAGTGAGGCCAGAGCCGACCATACACAGCAAAGTCGGTACCGGGAAGGCGAGGAAGCTGCCGCGAAAGACCACAAATTCGGAAATGAAGCCCACCATGCCAGGAATACCGGCGCTGGCCATGACCCCCAAGATCATCAAACTACCGACAATTGGCAGGCCTCGTTCTGGATTGAGCAGCCCGCGTAAAACAGTTAAGTCGCGAGTGCCAGTTTTTGCGTAGACAATCCCGACAAGTAAAAAGAGCAGGCCAGAAATGAGACCATGACTGACCATTTGCATCACTGTACCGAGAATCGCCAGCGGCGTCGCCGCCGCCGCCGCCAGCAACACATAACCCATGTGCCCGATCGAACTATAAGCCACCATCTTTTTCATATCGGTCTGGGCGATCGCCGCTAACGAACCATACAGCACACTCACGACTGCCCAAGCCGCTAACCACGGGGCAAAGAGCTCCCAGGCGTCAGGCAGTAATTGCAGGCCAAACCGAACAAGGCCATAAGTCCCCAGCTTAAGCAGCACGCCCGCTAGCAACACCGAAACAGGAGTAGACGCTTCGACGTGGGCATCGGGTAACCAGGTATGAAAGGGAAACAGCGGAATCTTAATGCCAAAGCCAATCAAAATCGCAACGAGCAAAAGACTTTGTTGCAACAGCGTCATCGACTGAGCCAGGGTCGTATCGTAGTCAAAAGAGCTGGCCCCCCCCAACCACACGATGCCTAAGAAGCTGCCTAAGAGTAAGACCCCAGAGGTCGCCGTGTAAATCAGAAACTTTGTGGCTGCATAGCCTCTGCGAGCGCCTCCCCAAATCGCAATTAACAGGTAAAGCGGGATCAGTTCTAATTCATAGAAGATGAAGAACAGGAGCAAATTGTGTGCTAAGAAAGCACCGGCAACGGCCGCATTAATCAGCAGTATTAGGCTGAAATAAAGACGTGGTCGTTGAATCGTTTGAGAACTAGCGTAAACCGCAATCCCACCCAGCAGGCTATTGATGACCAACAGCGGCATGGATAAACCGTCTACCCCCAGTTGATACGTCAATCCCAGTGCCTCAATCCAGGGAAGCGACTCCACAAACTGTAATTCAGGTTGTTGAATATCAAACTGAACGGCCACCAACACCGTCCCTAACAGAGACAGCGCTTGCATGAACAAGGTGGCTTGCCAAACTTGTTGGACTGGCCATTGTCGTGGCCAGAGACTGACAATTAATGCCCCCAATAGGGGAATCAAAATCAACGCACTCAGCATGATGCTACGGCTTTACCACATAGTCCAAATCATCAACAGCCCTAACAGGCCGACACCAATCACAATGGTTAAGATATACCCTTGCGATCGTCCGTTTATGCTGTATTTCAAGCTTTCGCCCCCCATCAGAGAAGCCAGTCCGACGCTGTTTACCAGACCATCGACGACGTAGCGATCAAACCAGCCACTGGCAAACGATAGTCTTTCGACAACCCACACCACCGTCAAGCGATAGAGCTTTTCAGTGTAAAAATCATACGCCAGGAGATCTTGCACAACACGCATCGGCTTTTGCACCGAGCGAGCGAGCGATTGACTGAGCGGCATCACAGCCCCAATCACGACACCAGACACGCCTGAGACAATGAGCAAGACAAAGGCTGTTAAGTTGATGTATTCCCAAGGTGGCAAAAGATCTAGACGATGCATCCCCCAAGGTACGACGAGCGTCACGACAACTAGCGTCACCATGGGGAGGGCCATCGGCCAGGCCACTTCAGGAGCGCGTCTAGACTTAGGCTGGGCTGCCCCCAAAAAAATCAGACGGAAGACCCGCGTCAAGTTGAGCGCCGTCAAGAGATTCACCAGCAAAAAGACCGCCACCAAAATCGGTTGTTCTCGCCAGAAAAATTCCAGGCCCAGGTTATATCCCCAAAAGCAACCCAGGGGAAAGATGCCTACCATACCCAGTGCTGCCGTGATGTAAGCCACCGTAGTGGCAGGCATCTTACGTCCCAATCCGCCTAACTCGGTCACATCTTGAGAGTTGGTGGTCAGAATAACGGCACCAACGCTCATAAACAGCAGCGCCTTGGCGATCGCATGGGTGAGTAAAAGCGTCAGCGCCACCCCCGGCCACTCGGTACCGACAGCAATAAATACAAGGCCCAGGTAGGCACTGGTTGAGTAAGAAAAAGTCCGTTTAATATCAACTTGCGCAAGCGCGACCAACGATGCCCCCAACGCGGTCACCGCGCCAATCAAGACCAGCAATGCTAACGCCGTTGGCGACATCACCACAATCGGCTGCAAGCGGATTAAGACGTAGGCACCGCAAGTCACCACCACCGAGTTACGCAAAATGGATGCCGGGTTTGGGCCTTCCATTGCTTCATCTAGCCACAGGTGCAGCGGAAACTGAGCACATTTGCCAGTCGGGCCGGCAATCAGGGCGATTCCTAGCATAGTAGCCACGCCCGGAGCAAGGTCAGCGACCTTGACCCACTCATACAAATCGTTGAACCGCAGACTGCCAGCAAAGGCAGAAAGCGCAACTACCCCCATCAACAAGAGCACATCCCCAATCCGCTTCGTCAAAAACGCATCCCGAGCGGCGGTTACCACCAGCGGCTGAGCATACCAAAAGCCGACCAGTAAATACGTCGACACCGTTAACATCTCCAACAAGGAGTAAGACAGAAACAGCGAACTACTCAAAATGACGCCACTCATCGCTGCCTCAAAAAAGCCCATCAGACCAAAAAACCGCCCCAAGGCCCAATCTTTTTCGAGATATCCCACAGCAAAAAGCTGAGCCAATAAGCTTAAGCCGGTAATTAACAGCACAATGCCTAAGCTCAACGCTGCCAGTTCAAAGGAAACGTGCAGGGTGAGATCACCGGTTTGAAACCAATCCCAGTTCAGCGTTTGAGGACTCTGCCCACGCATATCTTGAAATATGATCGCAGCGTGGATAAATGCCAATAGGGTCATGAGCAAGTTGAGATACGCCGCTGGCCGCTGCCCTGTTTGACGAATCAACCCCATCGACCAGGGCAAGGTCGCGATCGCCCCCAGCAATCCATAAGCCGGAATCAACCAGCCACTCTGCATCCAAAAATCTGCCATTGACCTCTGTACTTATCGGTGCGTCAAACGTCATGCTGTCACCATAGCAACCGGCACATAGCCAAACCCGCATTGCTCTTGAGGGCTCTGCAAACAGGGTCAAACTTTTCCCTTAAGGCAACGAAATACCTAAAAAAGTAGATGCCCTCGCCATCAGCTCAGCGTTTAGACGCTTGATCAATGATTACACGCAGAGGGAGCAAACGAAAAAGCGCAGCACCATCGAAATCAATGTTTTGCAAGGTTCGGTAACCGTCAAAAAATCTCTATTGCTAGTCATGGTTTATGTGCCGCACTACCAACACCTGCCCCAAATTTCGTTCACCTGACCTAGCGCTGAGCCCCAACTTGCGATCGTTTTCTTCCCTGGAGACAATCTTCTAAAAAGCTCTGCACACCAATACTGACAAAGGCTTCAGCAGACTCTCCTGGATTACCAGCGATCGCTTGAGACCCTCAGGTCAAAAAAGTTCAGTACGTTCACAAGCAGCTTCAGCGTTCGTCACAATCGCCTCTAGAGCGAACCCCAACAGTTAGCCCTAGAGACCTTAAAGCGACAACAGCAAGCCGCAAAACACATTAAACTTCTCAACGAATTGTGTCTTCGATGCAACCATCAAGAGAGTGTTGGTTCACCCGCACGCAACAGCTCATGAACTAAGTCTGCATAACATTTCATTAGCTGCATTGATATTTCATATTAAGGACAATCATCGAGGCTTATATTGCCAAGGGTGCAACAGCCTCATATCCTTTATTTACATGGAGTTTGAGTGGGTCATTTCCGTGCCTTTTGGCAAAGTAACAATTCTTTGAGTTCGAGTACGTGACTTTTTGGGCTCGTACCGATTTAAGGCATATTTGATAGCCCACAGCATTTGTAAGAGGGAGATGACGATCGATGCCTATTGCAGTTGGAATGATTGAGACTAAAGGGTTTCCCGCTGTTGTGGAAGCTGCTGACGCCATGGTGAAAGCAGCGCGAGTCACTTTAGTGGGTTATGAAAAGATTGGTAGTGGTCGGGTGACTGTTATCGTGCGCGGCGATGTCTCTGAGGTACAAGCTTCAGTTTCTGCAGGAATTGAGTCTGCTAAGCGAGTCAATGGCGGCGAAGTTCTGTCGACGCATATTATCGCTCGTCCTCACGAGAATTTGGAGTTTGTGCTGCCCATTCGTTACACAGAGGCAGTTGAGCAATTTAGAACCTAAATTGCGAACTTTGTAGGCGTCGGCAGCGGCTGTGCGCAGGCATGTGTACTAGCTTGTCAGACAGCTAACGCTAAAGCCAGACGATTTAGGATGCTGCTCCGGCAGTCCTGATAAATCTTCTCAAGTTTTAGCGGTTTGGAGCACTGTCGGTGGTAGTTGCCCAGCCCTGGGTGAGGCAACCAGCCTTCTCAACGCCAGATGTAGCGCATTCACGATTAGTTGACGGGTTAATTGCCGATTTGAAGTTGGCGTTTCCACCGTTCTCAAGCAACGTAATTCATTTCGATTTATAAGGAGTTAGCGTTATGGCCATCGCCGTTGGCATGATTGAAACTTTAGGCTTTCCAGCTGTTGTAGAGGCTGCCGATGCCATGGTGAAAGCAGCCCGGGTGACATTAGTGGGTTATGAAAAGATTGGTAGTGGTCGCGTTACTGTCATTGTGCGGGGCGACGTGTCTGAGGTGCAGGCTTCGGTCTCTGCCGGTGTTGAAAACGTGAAACGCGTCAATGGCGGTCAGGTACTCTCCACTCACATCATTGCTCGTCCTCACGAAAACTTGGAATTTGTCCTGCCCATTCGTTACACCGAAGCCGTCGAGCAATTCCGCGAGAGCGTGAGCGGTATCCGACCCTATGGCCGGTAGGTAAGCGCTGAATATGCTTTTGGCTAAAGTTCGCGGCACAGTTGTCAGCACCTGCAAAGAGCCGAGCCTGAGTGGCGTGAAGTTCTTGATGGTACAACTCATCAGTGATACTGGTGAACCTTTGCCCGATTATGAGGTGGCGGCTGATGTCGTGGGTGCAGGACCGGGAGAGTGGGTGCTGATTACCCGAGGTAGCGGTGCCCGGGAACATCAGGGCTATCACGATCGCCCGGTTGATGCGGCAGTCATTGCGATCGTCGATACAGTCTCTCTGAGTTCAGGAACGCTTTACAACAAGCGGGATGACTTCAGTTAGTTGAGGAGCAAAGGAAGCGGTACAGAATCTGAGCTGCTTTCTTTTTGTTAGTGACCAGTCGAACCAATGCTGCGCAATGGCAGGTTAGATCACGGCAGATGCAGTCAAGGGAGGTATCGGGTTCATGTTGACCCGGAGGACAACAGCCCCGCAGATGACTGAGTCGCAAAGCTCAGTAATGCCAAAAATAGATTCGACAGCAGTTGTGCACAATTTTGCTGACGTTGTCGGCAATGTGCAAATTGCGGCTGATGTGTTGGTAGCACCTGGAGCTGTGGTCAGAGCAGATGCCAACGCTGTTTTAGGTATTGGCGCTGGTGTGGCTATTCAGGATGGCGTCGTCATCCAGGCGCTACGCGAGGGACGGGTACTGGGTGATGATGACCAGTCTTATTCAGTGTGGATTGGTCGTCATACCTGCATCGGTCACAAGGCCATCGTTCAGGGGCCGGCTTATATTGGCAATGACGTTTTTGTCGGCTTTCGTTCCACTGTTTTTAATGCTCGTCTAGGCGCTGGATGCATTGTCATGATGCACGCGCTTGTACAGGATGTTGAGATTCCGCCAGGCAAAGTTGTCCCCTCGGGGGCGGTCATTACGCAGCAAGCGCAGGCTGATCGTCTCGCCGATGTGCAGTCTCAAGACATTGCTTTTGTTACAGAATTGACCACCGTTAATCAAGCGCTGCGAACCAGTTATCGGCAGTCGACAACGGCATCGTGCCAGTTGACTACATCTGCAAATCAGCGCGATCGCTCACCGCTTACCTCTATTGCTCAAGACAACGGGACTAAGATCATGCAAGCTCAAAGACTGACCAGTGACGTCGTTCAACAGGTGCGGCAATTGCTTGGCCAAGGTTACAAGATTGGGACTGAACATGCCGATGCGCGCCGCTATCGCAGCAATGTTTGGCAAACGTGTAGCCCTGTGCAATCGACTCGTGAGGGCGACGTGTTAACCGCCCTCGAAAATTGCCTCACAGAACATAGCGGTGAGTATGTGCGCCTGTTTGGCATTGACCCGGTCGCAAAACGGCGCGTTGCGCCCGTCACGATTCAACGACCCGATGGTCAAGCGGTAGCGGTACCCAACCGTTCAGTTGCTGCGGCGAGCCAGTCGCGATCTGCCGCAAGTTACGGTGCGGGTAGTAGCCCCTCAGGTCCGGTTGGGGCTGAGCTCAGCCAGCAGGTTCGCAACTGGTTGAGTCAGGGCTATCGCATTGGTATGGAGCATGCTGATGCCCGCCGTTTTCGCAGTAATGTGTGGCAAAGTTGTTCACCCGTGCAATCAAGTCATGAGCGTGAGGTCATGGCAGCATTAGAAGCTTGCATGCGCGAACACCAGGGTGAATATGTGCGCATGTTTGGCATTGACTCCGTGGCAAAACGGCGCATCTCTCCGGTGACCATTCAGCGGCCTGACGGTCCCGCTGCTTTTGCGGCATCTGGGGGCTCGACGACAACTTTCTACAGCGGCAATGGCAATGGTGCAGCCACCTCAGCGGCTCCTGCTGGCCAGCTATCTGGAGAAGTGGTGCAGCAAATTCGGGGCTTACTAAGCCAAGGGCTAAAAATTGGTGCTGAGCATGCTGATGCCCGCCGTTTTCGCAGTAATGTGTGGCAGACGTGCTCGCCTATTGAGTCCACGCGTGATGCCGAGGTGTTGTCAGCACTTAATGCTTGTGTGCAAGCACACGCCGGTGAATATGTCCGCGTGTTTGGCATTGATCCCGCCGCTAAGCAACGCTTAGCGTCTACGGTGATTCATCGTCCTGGCCAGGCTAACGGTAATGGGTACCCTACCAGCAGTAGTGCCCCGACATCCGCCGGTTCGCCAACTTATGCTTCAACCGCTCCTAGTTACAACGGCAATAGCCACAATGGCAACCAGCCTCTGTCCACAAATATTGTGCAGCAGGTTCGACAGCTCGTCGGGCAGGGGTATCGCATTAGCTTAGAGCACGCTGATGTCAGGCGATATCGCAGCGGTGCGTGGCAAACGGGGGCCATGATTGACAGCCAAAATCCGGCTGCGGTGCTGGCGGCGCTGGAGTCGAGCTTGGCATCTCATGCCGGTGAATATGTGCGGCTTGTCGGCGTTGATCCGCAGGCTAAACGTCGGGTGCTCGAAACGACTATTCAGCGACCCTAGTGATTTTCTTGCATGGTGCAGGCACATGAACAGCTAACAGCCATAGACTATTACATCGGGGCCAATGTGGAAGTTGCGCCCGATGTCGCGATCGCTGCTGGGGTTGTTCTAGAAGCGGCACCGGGTGCCCGCCTGGTTATTGCTTCCGGAGTTTGCATTGGCACGGGCGTGATTGTGCAAGCCGTTGGCGGCAAGCTTACATTAGGGATTGGGGTCAATTTAGGCACGGGGGTTTTAATTGTGGGGCAAGGACTGGTGGGTCCTCACGCCTGCATTGGCGCCGAGAGTTCATTGCTCAATCCTGACGTGACCGCAGGAGCCGTCGTGCCGGCCCGCTCTCTGCTCGGCATCAACAATCAGCAGGGCGATCATGATGACCCTAACGGCCAGTCGGCGGCCTCTGGTTCCCCCACCACAGCCGATTCTGCAACAGTCGCGTCAGAGCCAGAGTCAAACCTGGCACCAGCAAACATCGTGTATGGTCGCGAGCAGGTGACACAACTAATGAAAACGTTGTTTCCCCATCGCGACGCTCTCAATGGCAATGGGCACAGCCCACCCTGATATGACGATTTAGCTGTGCTGACCAGACACTTGCTTTCAGAGTTCTTACAATTAGAGCACGCCTGTTCATCATTACTGTGAGGCCCCGCAATGGTGGCAACTGATTCTAAAAAGCTAACGCTGGCAAAACCGTCTCCTCGCCATCAGCGATGGGCCTCAAAGTTAAAGGGAGCAGCCTTGGGGCTAGTGTCGACTCAGAGCTTTCCAGCAGTGGTGGGTACTGCCGACGCCATGCTTAAATCTTCTGATGTGATGCTGATTGGCTATGAAAAAACGGGGGCCGGGCACTGTACTGCAGTCGTGCGAGGAGGCGTTGCCGATGTCCGCATGGCGGTTGAGGCGGGCACCGCGACGGCAAAACAGTTTGGCCAATTTATTTCGGCCTCTTTGATTCCCCGGCCTTTGCCAAATTTAGAGGCCGTGCTGCCCATTTGCCTGCACTTAGATGAGCTGGAAAGTATGGGCAAAGGGCGCGTTGGCAGCGGTGCACTGGGCTTACTCGAAACTCGGGGCTTCCCAGCGATGGTCGGGGCGGCAGATGCCATGACGAAGTCTGCAGAAGTGCAGGTGGTGGCTCATCAATCGATTGGTGATGGCTTGTGTACGGTCATTATTCGCGGTTCACTTTCCAACGTGGCGATCGCGGTCGAAGCTGGCATGCATGAAGCCGAACGCATTGGTGAACTGCATGCCGTGATGGTGATCCCGCGTCCGCTGGACGATTTGGAGCAGTCACTGCCCCAAGCCGAAGAACTCGAAACCCAGCAGCCGGTCCGCCTACCTATCAAGCTCGAAGAAAAGGAAAAAGAATTAGTGTCGCTGCCTGAAGCCGCGCCAGCCGAGGCCGCCCAGGCAATGACCCTGCCTGAGCCCGCCGCCGCGCCCGCACCCGCACCTCAAAAAGTAGTCCCGCAGCCGCCACCGCTCCAGGAAGGCGAACTTGATTAGAGCATTGGCGGCAAACCGTCCACTCTTATGGCCTTGACCTTTGAGGTAAAAAAGCCCTGACGGCTTGCCAAACCCGGTCAAATAAATCGGGAGATTCCGCATCAAACCAGGTGATCGCCCGCTTACGAAACCAGGTGCGCTGGCGCTTGGCGAACTGATACGTGTGTTTAACCATCAGTTGCTGGGCCGCTGAGAGGGAATAGTCTCCCGCGAGATAGCCCAAGACCTCGGCATACCCCAGGGTTTTGAGCAGCGATAAGTCAGGACTGTACCGTTGGCAGAGCTGTTCTACCTCGGCGACTAATCCTCGTTCAATCATCTGACCGGTCCGCTGCTGAATGCGGGTTTTAAGCGCTGCTGGCGCGCAGTCTAGACCGATGTGCAAAATCGGATAATCGGGCGGCTGCTGGCCTTGCTGGGCCGTGAGGGGATGCCCCGTCACGTAGGCAACTTCTAAAGCCCGGATTGTGCGGACTGCATCGTGAGGGTGAATGCGATCGCTGGCCGTTTGATCCATTTGCCGCAGCATGGCGTAGCATTGTGTCTGTCCCAACTGCGCCAATTGCGATCGCAACGCTGGCTGGGGAGCCACAGGAGGAATCTGCAAACCATTGACCACAGATGCAATATATAGCCCCGTCCCCCCCACTAAACAGGGCCAGCACGCTTGAGCCTGATGTAGCTGCTGAATCACCCTCTGGGCAGCCTGCTGATATTCCGCCACAGTCATCGTCTCGGTCGGGTCACGGATATCGATGAAATGATGAGGGACGTGAGAGCGCTCTTCCAGAGTCGGTTTAGCAGTGCCAATATCGAGTTCTCGATAGACCAACCGTGAATCAGCACTCAGGATGTTGATTGCGAGCCGTTCAGCCAACGCTAGCGAGAGCCCCGTTTTACCCGTAGCCGTTGGCCCCGCGATCGCAATCAGGCCAGGTAGCACAGGCGTATCCTGTATATAGTGTAGATCAGGCGTACTCTGAGCACCTGAGTCAACCGGTGTAGAGGTGTGCGATAACATCCCTGTTTCAATTATCCTCAGAAACTGCCCTATGCACTGCATAGGAGGGTTTGTGGTAGAATTTTAGGGTGTTTTGGCTTAAGTCAAGGTTAGAGGCGTCTACGCGTCTTTTTTGGAGCAATTATTCTATGGCGAGCAACTACGGTGCTGAGCAGATTCAGGTACTAGAAGGGCTGGAGCCAGTTCGTAAACGACCTGGAATGTACATTGGCAGCACCGGCCCTCGTGGATTGCATCATCTAGTTTACGAGGTGGTGGATAACTCTGTCGATGAAGCCTTAGCCGGTTATTGCTCGCGGATTGAAGTCACGCTGAATGAAAATGGCTCAGCAACCATCGTGGACGATGGTCGAGGCATTCCGACCGATGTTCATCCGCAAACCGGTAAGTCAGCGCTAGAGACTGTGTTGACCGTACTTCATGCCGGCGGTAAGTTTGGCGGTGGCGGCTATAAGGTTTCAGGTGGCCTGCATGGGGTCGGGGTATCGGTGGTAAATGCCCTCTCCGACTGGGTAGAAGTGACCGTCTGGCGCAATCGCCAAGAGCACATCCAGCGCTTCGAACGGGGTGTGCCGATTGGCGAATTGCGGGTGAGTAGTAGTGGTAGCGATCGCACGGGTACCGCCCTCACCTTCTTGCCTGATACAACGATTTTCACCACGGGCATTGAGTTTGACTACGACACGCTGTCGGGTCGCCTACGCGAACTGGCTTATCTTAACGGTGGGGTTGATATTACCTTTATTGACAATCGCCTAGAACTCCTGAAGACGGATGAGCCGAGGGTCTCTCGCTTCCATTATGAAGGGGGCATTCGCGAATACGTTGAATACATTAATAATGAAAAGCAGCCCGTTCACGAAGAGATTGTTTATGTAGAAGGTGAAAAGGACGGCGTACAAGTCGAGGTAGCCCTGCAGTGGTGTATCGATGCCTATTCTGATAATTTGTTGGGTTTTGCCAACAACATTCGCACGGTGGATGGCGGTACCCACCTGGAAGGGCTCAAAACAGTCCTCACTCGCACGTTGAACACCTTTGCACGCAAGCGCAACAAGCGTAAGGAGAATGAGTCCAACCTCAGTGGTGAAAACATTCGTGAAGGCTTGACCGCAGTCATTTCTGTCAAGGTGCCGGACCCAGAATTTGAAGGTCAAACCAAAACCAAGCTCGGGAACACGGAAGTTCGCGGCATTGTGGATACGCTCGTGGGTGAAACCCTGGCGGAATACTTAGATTTTCATCCCAACGTGGTGGACACGATTCTAGATAAGGCGATTCAAGCCTTTAATGCGGCGGAGGCAGCGAAGCGCGCGCGCGAGCTAGTACGCCGGAAATCGGTGCTCGAGTCCTCAACGTTGCCCGGTAAACTAGCCGACTGTAGTAGCCGTGATCCTGGCGAGTCAGAAATCTTCATCGTCGAGGGTGACTCCGCTGGGGGCAGCGCCAAACAAGGGCGCGATCGCCGCTTTCAGGCAATCCTGCCCCTGCGAGGTAAGATTCTTAATATTGAGAAAACCGATGATGCTCGGATTTACAAAAATACCGAGATCCAGTCTTTGATCACAGCTTTAGGCTTGGGGATCAAGGGGGAAGAATTTGACGAATCGCAATTGCGCTACCACCGCATTTGTTTGATGACGGATGCCGATGTGGATGGGGCCCACATTCGGACGTTATTGCTGACGTTCTTCTACCGCTACCAACGGGCACTCATCGACCAAGGATTTGTTTACATCGCCTGTCCGCCTCTCTACAAGATTGAGCGGGGTCGTAACCACTGGTATTGCTATAGCGATCGCGAGCGAGATGAGACCATTTCCCACTTTCCCGAAAATGCTAACTTCGGCATCCAGCGATTTAAGGGGTTAGGCGAAATGATGCCCCAGCAGCTTTGGGATACCACGATGAATCCGGAAAGCCGCACATTGAAAAAAGTTGAGATCGAAGATGCCGCTGAAGCCGATCGCATCTTTACCGTGCTGATGGGCGATCGCGTTGCCCCGCGCCGTGAATTCATCGAAACCTACGGCCCTAAACTCGACCTTGAAGATTTAGATATCTAAATATCAAGCAATCAGAGTCCGCTCTACAGGCTTTGCTCTAAATCCCATCAAGTCCTATGGTGAAAGCATTAAATCCCCTGTAAATCGACTTTAGGACTATGAAGCGTGCAATGCTAAAACGGTATCTCAGACCAGGACTGGTGCTCAGTCTTAGTTTGTCCTTGTTATCAGCCTGCAACGGCAATCAGTCAACAACGGGTGATGGCGATGATGCGGCTGGTGCCGGCACCGTGACAGTGCTCGGCGTTGTGGTCGGCGAACAGCAAGAAAAATTGGAGGCTGCCCTCGCCCCCTTTGAGGCAGAAACTGGCATTGACGTGGTGTACGAAGGGACTGACGCCTTTGCCACCCTACTGCCCGTGCGAGTTGAGTCGGGAGACGCACCCGACATTGCCATGTTTCCTCAACCGGGGCTCATGGCTGATTTTGCCCAGTCCGGTCAACTGGTTCCTATCACGTCCTTTATGGAAATGAGCGCTTTAGAAGCGGCGTATCCGGCTGACTGGATCACCCTCGGCACCGTCGATAGTGAATTGTATGGCGTTTGGTTTCGAGCATCCGTAAAAAGTCTCGTCTGGTACAATCCTCAGGCCTTTGCCGCAGCAGGTTACGACATACCCACGACCTGGGATGAAATGCTCGCCCTTAGTGACCAGATGGTGGCGGACGGCAGCACCCCTTGGTGCCTAGGCATGGAAAGCGGTGACGCCACGGGATGGGTTGGTACCGACTGGGTAGAAGACATTATGCTGCGGACGGCTGGCCCAAGTCTTTATGATCAATGGATAACCCACGAAATTGCCTTTAACGACGCAGCTGTCCAGACTGCATTTGAGGAATTTGGCAATATTGTACTGAATCCTGATTACGTCTCGGGGGGCACAGTGGGGGTCATTAGCACTCCTTTTGGTGACTCCATTAAAGGTTTATTTGGCGATGAACCTCGCTGCTATATGCATCGGCAGGCCAACTTCATTTCTAGCTTCTTGCCTGAAGAGGCCGTACTCGGCGAAAACATCGCCGTTTTTCCATTACCAGGCATTAATCCTGAATTTGGGACTCCGATATTGGTCGCTGGGGATGTTTTTGCGATGTTCAATGACACCCCTGAGGCTCAAGCTCTCATGGCATACCTCACGACGCCTGAAGCGCACAAGGTTTGGGCGGGCCTGGGTGGGTTTATCTCACCGCACAACGAGGTTAGCTTGGATGTCTATCCCGATGAAGTCACCCAACAGCAAGCTGAGATTCTCGCTGATGCCGATATTGTGCGCTTTGATGGCTCTGACATGATGCCAGGAGTCGTTGGCACCGGCACCTTTTGGAGTGGCATGGTGGACTATGTCGGCGGCGACGACGTGGAAAGCGTGTTGTCTAACATTGAAGACAGTTGGCCCAGCGAATGAGACTAGCTTGACTCGCACACACCGCTCAGAAAGCTTGGTAAGAACGTCAAAAGGAAGCACTCTACCCAAATTGATGGCCAGCAGAAAAGCTCCATGAGCTGCGACAACAGGCGTTTATAAAGAAAGCGTCGCCCAAGCCGTTGATCGTAGAGCCAGTAGATTTTCGGGCGGTTTGTAAGTGCTGGCTGTCTGCTTGATGCTTGCTTGGTTAAGGTCTTGCAACAAGGCTTGGGTCACCGCCAGAGGCTCTGGAATGGTGACCCAGCGATCACTTTGGTAGCGTAGTTCTGTCGTGCGCAATGCTTTCCATGTTTGCAAGAACGGTTCAGTACACGCGATCGCAAAAATTTCTGCTGTTTTTAGAGACGACAAGGAAAATGACGCGTCAGGCAGTTGAGGATACTGGTTAGCAGTATCGCCGGGGAGGAGACTCTCCTGGGCAATTGTAGAGCTAGTTTGATCACTCCCTTCTAATATTTCCAATGGTGGACAATACACCGACAAACGAGTCTGATCGACGACATTAAACAGTATGTAATAAGCGGCCTCGGCCCCTGAGTTAGCTAACCGAATTTGATATTTCTCAGGAAGATTGCGACTCAAAGAGCCAAAAGTGACTCGGTCAGATTTGCTCAGATTAGAACTGCTAAGTTGACGCGATCGCAGCGTTTCTTCTAACAACAGCAGCTGGCTATTCGGAGTGGGGGTTTCTAATGTGAGCTGTATGGGTAGTCGCGATGATACGGGATTAAGCGTCAGCCGTAGCATTTTGACCGCCAACAGGTTATTTAGGGTATTAGTCAGTCTGGTTATCGCCGTTTTGACAGCTTCTTCTTCCTCTGCAAGCGTGCCAATAATCAATGAACCGTTGGGCGTAAATAGGCCATATCTAGGCGGCCCGCTGTCATCTTCAGAGACCGCGATGCCATCATTTTCAGGTTCTGCTTGAGCGCTGGCTGACGGTTGCAACGTGGGTAGAAGCGAGCGATTTCTGCCAAATAGACAATCGACGGCTTGTTCACCCGATGCGATCGCTGACAGATTAGCCATGCTAGAGAGGGCACTGGTGGCATCTACGCGCTCAATGCGTTCCAAAGCTGGATCAAGAGCAATAGTGAGCGAAATTTCCTTGGGCAAACGCCGCTCAACTTCAATGACTGGTGCTCCAGCGGATAACTCCTGGAGGTTGCTCAGGGTTGCTTTGGCTCTTAAACCATCTAGCACTTTGACCATCAAAGTGCCTGTCGGCACTGACGCTAAACCGGGTAGCGTCGGTAAAGGCTGTAATCGCAATCCCAATTCACAGTAGGGCAGCAGGTTAGACGGCAAGCCACCGAGCCAAACAATCGCACTGCGATCCATCAAATCAACTGTTTTGACCACGCCATCAGCAGCGGGCTGAGGTAATCGCCCTGACAAAAGTGGAATACCTGAACGCTTAGTTGACAGTTTGCCCGACACTTGAGAAGACTGTTCGGTTCCGGTCCAAGCTGAAAGCTTGCGATCAACTCGCTGGATGAACCACTGCTGACGCTGAGCTGGCAGACTCATCCAGATCTGCTGAGTTAAAGCATAGGTAAATAACCCCGCGTTGAAGCCTGACCAAGGACCTTCGAGAGCCAGATCACCATCTAAGTGCGGCTGTAGGAGCAGACCTGACCAGTCCGCCGCCAAGGACTGCCCAGACCGAGTGGGCCGAGTGAGCTGGTCTCCTAAGGGCGATTGCCAGGCTCCAATCGATGCTGCGGGGCGCGATCGCACTCGAAAGTTGCCATGCTGCATGACAGACCATGCTGTGGGACTCGCATCGATCACAGTCAACACCTTGACTCTCCGCAAACTTGCCAAGAGCTGAGACAGACTTTCGACAAATAGATCACGCACTACCGGTAGTTCACCTTGAGGCCATTGGCTATCAGCCGCTACAAGCGTGGGCAGTGCCGTTGTTGCTGTCTCACCTGACAAGTGAGCCTGGCTCCCTAAGCCGCTGAAATGAAACAGAACTGTGTCGCCCGGTTGAGCTTGATTAACCAAGTGCTCTTGCACAGCGACCAGAATTTGCCTCACCGTCGCCTCAGCATCGGTGAGAGTAACAACGTTCTGCGGCAAAACTCCCAGCCTTTGTACCAGCAACTCGCGTTGCAATTCTACGTCGGTAACAGCGCCCGACAAAACCGTTTCTCTATCAGCCGTTGGGGGGGCTAACCCAGTACTTGCAGGATAATCATCAATGCCCACGAGTACCGCCCAGCATTGATTCGATGCTGCCACGGCCTGCTGGTAGGTTCGAGCAGAACCGGCCAGCAAGCCATCCGTGACACCAAGAGCAGCAAGGACGGCAGTTACACGCTGCAAAAAATCTCGTCGTCCCAGCGTCACAGTCAGGTCATCCCTTTGCTAGACTTCTTGGGCAACCCGCATCGCTCGTGCCAACTCTGCAGCCACCTCAGGTCGAGAAAATTCAGGCGGGGGAAGCTCTCCCCGACGCAACATTTCACGCACCTTAGTACCAGAGAGGTGTACTCGCTCTTCTGGCAGGCTTGGACTCGTCTTAGTCGTTGCCATCGTGCTGGTTCGAGTGCAGTAAAAAGCATGCTCAAACTTTAACGGGGTAATGCCGAGTTCACCTGGCTTAAACTCTTCAAAAATGTGCTGAGCATCATAGGTACCATAATAGTCACCGACGCCAGCATGATCCCGACCAACAATAAAGTGGGTACAGCCGTAGTTTTTACGAACCAGGGCATGGAAAATTGCTTCT
The DNA here is from genome assembly GCA_039185935.1 of Cyanobacteria bacterium P01_F01_bin.56. GTDB lineage: Bacteria > Cyanobacteriota > Cyanobacteriia > Phormidesmidales > Phormidesmidaceae > Halomicronema. Next base: position 56,047 of record JBCDAJ010000015.1, read on the forward strand.
CTAGGGCCAGCGTACCGCATTGCTGAAGGATTAATCGCTAAAATCACGCGATTTTGCGGAAAATAATGCTCCATCATGATTTCGTAGCAGCGCATCCGCACATCAGCAGGAATGTCATCTTTTTTAGTCGCTCCGACCAATGGATGAAGGAAAAGACCGTCAACAACTTCTAGCGCACATTTTTGGATGTATTCGTGCGCCCGGTGAATAGGATTGCGAGTTTGGAAACCCACAATCGTTTGCCAGCCACGCTCAGCAAACATCACCTGGGATACAGCTGGATCAATCTGATATTTCGGGAAGAGAGGATGAGGATCTCGCTCTAGCAACCATATCGGCCCAGCTAAATTGACCTCGCCTTGCTCATAAACGACTTTGACGCCAGGATGTTTCTCTTCATCCGTGCGATAAACGTTGATCGCCTCTTTTTGCTTATCGTAAGTGTATTTCTCAGTCAGCTCTAGCACCCCAACAAAGCGACCTGTGCCATCATCTAACCGAATTTGTGTTCCTTCTTGCAGCGGGGCTGCAGTCGCTGCATCCACTGAAAGTGTCACAGGAATCGCCCAAGGCAGGCCGTTAGCCAACCGCATATCAGTTACAACAGTGTTGTAGTCAGCCTGACCTAAAAACCCTTCGAGGGGGCTAAAACCACCGATCGCAATCATCACCAAGTCAGAAACGGCTCGCTCATCCAGCGTGACTCGGGGCATCGTTGCACTTGCTTCAAGAAAAGCTTCGCGTTGCTCAGGCGTCGCAATCCGATGCACTAGGGAACCACCGTGCGCTGCTTTAATATCGGGGGACATATTCAAAATACGAACCTCTCATATGATTTTACAGATATACAGCTCTTAGTATTCCTCATCGCGGCATTCCTGTCTGAATGCACAATGTAAACTTTGGATGAAAATCGTTAAGATGTTGTGCTGGTTTGAGCAAGTGCTGCTGCAACTCGAGCTTGCACGGGTAAGGGCTCAATAATGCCACCTCCCAGCACCCGATCGCCATCGTACCAAACAGCGGCCTGACCAGGAGTCACCCCAAACTGAGGCTCGTTAAAGACGACCTTGACCTGAGTGACCGTAGCTTCCTCAGGCGTGACTATAGGCAGGAGGGTGGCCGGCACAGCAACTGACCGATAGCGAATTTGAATTGTGACCGGCAGCGGCTCAGTGAGAGGCGCTACCGACACCCAATTGACGCGATGAACCGTACATTCTGGGTAATGGACACTGGCGCGATCGCCCACGATCACTTGGTTACGACCGACATCTAAAGCCACGACATAGAGTGGATTGGGGGCGGCGATCCCAAGACCTTTGCGCTGACCAATCGTATAGTTGTGAATGCCTGCGTGTCTGCCCAAAATATGTCCCTGAGTATTGACAATATCCCCAGGTTTGGGAGTCAGATACTTTTCTAAAAATTGCCCCATCGAGCCATGCTGCTCAATGAGACAGAGATCCTGGCTTTCTGGCTTGGCTGCTGTATGTAGGCCAAACTTTGCGGCCATCTGCCGGGTCTCAGCCTTAGTTTGTTCTCCTAAGGGAAAATGCAGAGAGCCCAACATTTCTTGGGTCAAATCGTAGAGAAAATATGACTGATCTTTGTTGCGGTCTAGCGCCCGCAGGAGCTCATAACGCTGCGTTGTCGCATTAAAGCGTATCCGCGCGTAATGTCCCGTGGCAATTGCATGAGCCCCTAGTTCCCGACGAGCATAGTCCAACATAGGGCCAAACTTGACTGTTCGGTTGCATTGTGAACAGGGCAAAGGCGTCACGCCAGCCTGATAGCCCTCAACCAAATAGTCCACAATGCTGGCCTGAAAGGTGTCACGACTATCAACAATATGATGGGGCACACCCAACTCTTCGCAGAGCTGTGCGGCATCGACCATGCCTTCTGAGCAACATTGGCCTTTGCCTTTCATTAACCAGAGGGTCAAACCAATGACCTCGTGGCCTTGATGATGCAATGTTGCGGCAGCTACCGAACTATCGACCCCACCAGAGAGGCCCACAACAATTTTGCTCATCTTCAAAAAAGCCTGGAATTTTTTTATGAATCTAACTATCCTAGGCTAGCATCCGCCTCGACTGTTCGTAGAAAGGCCGAGGTCAGCTCATAGCTCATCTGTGATATTGCCTTATAGCCCTCAGCTTTTAGCTGCTCAAGTCTTATGAAATCACATCCTGCTCGCTGGTCCCCATTAACGGCTAAGTCCTTTGCCCTCAAGCATCACGTTCAGCCCTCTGTAATCTCTCAGATTGCGTTGCTAGCGGGGTGCTGTCTGGGAGCAACAATCGCGCTTCCGGGTGAAGCCGCCACCTTGATTGCAACTGATGTCGCAGAGACCGCCCTCGCTCAAGCCTTACCAACACCGCTGCCCCCGCTGCCCGTTAACAATGGAGCATCACCAGCCGCTAGTGAACAGTATCTTGTGCTGGTGAATGGCAGTAGCGATTTGCTGTTGGAGCAAGTGCGTCAGGTAGAGCCCGATGCTTTTGTGAACTATGTTGATGGTCGTTCGGTGATTCAGGCCGGGCGGTTTAGCTCTTATCAAAACGCTCAGTATCGGGCTGATGAGCTAGCTGGCTTCGGCTTCGGGGCCGCAGTTCAGACCACTGAGTATGCCAGTGCTTCGATTGCAGTCGCTCCGCCTACCGATTACACATTGTCCTATCCAGCGCCGAGTCCCACCGGTGGTCAGAACTTACCACCCGGCACAGTGGCAGCAGCCCCTAATTCGATTGAGTTCGGGCAAGCCGTACCGTTTTCCCCAGGAGCCCCTACTTCGGCAGCGGCCTTTCCGCCGCCGACCCCAACGGCGACTTACCCAAGTGCACCGGCCGCCCCGACCGGCAATGTTGCTCCACCACCAGTCACCACTCCGGCGGTCATCCAGAACAATTTGGCGTCTGGCTACTATGTCGTGATCCCCGGAAATACCGTAGAGCTACAGGGCATCGCTAATCAAGTTGTGGCATTAGGGGCTCCCGGCATTCTGGTACAGACACGGACAGCGCCACGAGGCCCCCATGTCGCAGTGGGGCCTTACGGCGATCGCGACATCGCTCAAGAGTGGAACACCTACTTACGCGATGCGGGGCTAAATAATGCTCGACTATATTTTGAATAGCGCTTACCTGCTTTAGTTCAGGCTGGCTGGGGGCTTTCGCGAACTCACTAACCGCATTAATCTGACTACGACTGCGCTGAACCTGAGCACATTGATTGTTAAGGAGGGGTGTCAGCCTAACGGATGACTAAAACTCAGTAGCTAGTAGTCTACCGATCCTGATAGTTTCTAGCTTCCCTGCCCCCTCTCTCCCTTACTTTAGAAAACCGGATGCAAATTTACTGCACACGGTACTAAGCGGACACAGTCTGTCTTTGCGAGCGAAGAAATCTTGCCTGCAGGGAGTCTTGTGCAGGCTCTTGCAGTGCTTGAGGCTACTCAGGACGCATCTGCAGCCACAGATGGTCTCGGTTTAGAGCAGGGCGTCATGGGCAACAACACTGCTCTAAACCTTGGTGGGTTTCCCAAGGCAGTGGATTCGGTTAGCACAGCTCTCGGCAAAGGCTTCGTGGCGCGATCAATTTTTTTAGGCTCCACAGAGGCTCTCTACTCTAGAGCTTGTTGTTTGTGGCGTCTTGGTGTCGGTCTTAACTCAATACCCGCATAAAATACAGGGCAAGAGAGCCTGACCAAGTCTATTCCTGAGGGTTGAGGGTGAGCGGGTAACTATCGAAGGCAGACCATGATGGATCACCAACCGAGCAGCGAGCTATTATCTGCCACTTCGGTCATTGTCACCACGCAGCAGATGCAGGCGATTGAGGCCACAATGTTTCGTGAGGGCTTACCGATCGCCGCCTTGATGGAAAAGGTCGCAGGTAAAATTGCCCAGTGGATTTCACAACACTTTCCTCGCGATCGCACTCCAGTCATTGGCTGTCTTGTCGGCCCTGGACATAATGGTGCTGATACTCTGGTAGTCGCACGAGAACTGTATCATCAGGGCTACCAAATGTTGCTCTGGTGCCCATTTGAGCAAGTCAAAGACCTGACCGCAAGACATAAATCCTATGTGGAATATTTAGGGATTCGCTGTACTGGCAATGCGACCGATCTGAGTTTTTGTGACCTGATTGTTGATGGCGGTTTTGGACTAGGATTGACCCGTCCCTTAAGCGGAAAATTAGCAGCTGGCATTCAATTCTTAAATACTCAAACGATCCCCGTTGTGAGTATTGACTTGCCCACAGGGTTAGAAAGCAATACTGGTGAGGTACTAGGCAGTGCCCTAAAAGCTCATCACACGCTCTGCTTAGGCCTCTGGAAACGAGGGCTAATACAAGCTCAGGCGCAACCCTGGGTCGGGCAATGCCATTTGCTCCCGTTTGATGTGCCATCGGTAGCTATCCAAGCATTATTCGCTGACCAATCGGTAACTCGCTGTATTACCGAGGCGGCGGCCATTGCTCGCTTACCACTCCCTCGTTCTCCGATCGCCCATAAATACACAGCAGGGCGTGCCCTCCTCATTGCGGGATCACGGCAATATGCCGGAGCAGCAGTATTAGCGGGCCGGGGAGCGCTCGCCAGTGGCGTCGGCATGTTGACCATCGTTGTGCCTGAGAGTTTGCGCTTGATGGTGGTCAGCCAACTACCCGAAGCCCTCGTCATCGGCGCAACGGAGACGACAGACGGTGCAATCTCAGCTCTGCCAGCTGCACTTGATTGGGAGCGTTACGACAGCGTCGCGTGTGGCCCTGGGCTCACCTCAACAGCAACATCGGTTGTAGATACCGTCTTGCAGAGCAATTGCCCCGTCGTGCTCGATGCCGATGGGTTAAACATCTTGTCTCAGGGTGATCCCGAAGGTCAACTGCGGGCTCGTCGCGCCCCCACATTACTCACCCCCCATTTAGGCGAGTTTCGCCGCCTCTTTCCTCAGCAACTTGATGTCGCTGACGCGCCTGACCTCGCTGCTCGACAAGCTGCTACCGCCGCCAACTGTACCCTCATCCTTAAAGGGGCAATGAGCGCGATCGCTCATGCTGATGGGCAACTGTGGATTAACACCCAAAGTACGGCGGCTCTCGCTCGAGGAGGGACTGGCGATGTCTTAACTGGATTAGTCACCGGATTAGCCGCTCAGCTTTATTCCAGAGAGCGGACTCAACAGACACTTTTAGATGCCGCGATCGCGGCGGTGTGGTGGCATGCCCAAACCGGTCGCTACATAGCCACCCGCAATACCGAATTAGGCTGTGCTGCTGGCAGCATCGCCCGTTTACTGCCAACGGTTTTAGCAGAACATCTCTCCTCAGCGATATAGCGGTTCTCACTCTGATGAGGTACAGTAGCAGCAATTTGTGAACCAGTTTTCGATATCTTTCAAAGAAACAGATTCGAAGGCTTCTTCTATGGCTTTGGCTAAGTCTGGGTAGGTTCTCGCTTCCAGTGAGCGC
>JBCDAJ010000016.1:0-61335 GCA_039185935.1 Cyanobacteria bacterium P01_F01_bin.56
GCGCAAGACCAGTTTTGGGGCCCAAGCGCAAAGCGGCAGTCAGTTTGTCGCTCGCTTAATGACCGTCACCACCTCGCTCAAGGCGCAGGGGCGGAATATTCTTGAGTTCCTGACCCAGGCTTACTTGGCTGCGCGCACTGGCGAAGAACCGCCTTCTTTGATCCCACAAGACCGACGCTAGGGACGGTTACAAAAACTGTTAGCTACGGACGCCGAGCAAGGGTGATGCACCAACCGATTCAGACAGAAAAGCTTCTGAGGCCGGATCGCCTGCAAAATGAAGTTCTCGCGCCCTTCCTTATCCCTTAATAACAATCTGAAGCGCTAATTGAGCATGATTCGGCCATTGCGGGTTGGGTGGCGTCTGGCCGTAGCCAATTAGGTCACGGAAGAAGAGGATGCAGTCATAGGCTTAGCTGGCAGACCTTTGGCACTGTGTCCTTCGTGGAGTGTGCGAATTCTGTTAGCCCCTAGATACCTTAGAACTCAACTTCTTCCACAATGAATGCGCAAGACTTTGAGTGATCAATAAAGTTGTTCTCATCAGCAACGAGCTTTGGCCCCAACTCGGCCATATCTTGGGAGCCCATGGCTTCCATCAAGTCTTGCTCTGAATCAAACCAAACTTCAGCAACACCATCAAATTCTGGCATCATTTCCCTTGATTCACGCATCCCATCATTCAAAGGACTGCTAAGCGTGTGTGACTGAACGTATTTCTTCGTTCGCATCACACTTGCGTTCTTCATGAAGAATGGACCATGGCTATTGCGCCAATAATCCTGAAATTCCTCACGGGACAGGTCTGAACGACGAGCCAAACACATAATCAGCTTGATCATGGAAACCTCATTTTGTGTTTTTGGGTTAATTAGGGGCTAACACTTATTACGACAGCTTCGGTCTATCTACCTGAAACAGGGTGGATGTATTGATTGTTCGAAGTATATGTTGCCAAGTTGGTTGTATGGGCTGTAGTTTTTGCGATCGCCTTATCCGCGCCGCTGCTAACACCCTATTCTGTGGGCGATGGCCGTTGGTGTAGCCGCCCCAAAGAGGCTAGGTCGGTCTTTGACCATCGCGCCTCACCATATGGTCGAAATCCACCAGGCTCTGCGAGCTGGGTACCGCTGTGCTAGCGATATCGCCTGCGTCAACGCTTGGCAGAATCTGACCTCTAGTAACAGCTTTCAATCTGTGCATCAAAAGCGTTTGTTTCAGTAGGCAGTTGGCAATAAGCAAGCAAATGAAAAGGGTTCTGAAATATTATGCTTTGTTGGCTTGCTCCCGTACTGAAATAGCTAAATGCTTCAGTTGCTGCTAAAACCATGCGCAAGACTTCTAGTGCCAATTGTCCTTAAGACTGACTGTATTCAGCGATTACAAACCCAAAAGAATTGATAATGATTGTCAAGAGCAATTATTTGGCCCTTCAACTCACCTAAAGTTGATTTCACAGTGTTTATTCGCTCACAGCATTTTATCTTCAGGTGTTCTGCCCATGGTTTCTAGTCTCACCAAAACCCTCAAAGACCACTGCTTTATCTCTGGCGAAAAAGCCGCAACCCTCGCCCAGCTGCCGCCTATCTGGCAAGCTATTGCTCAAGGCCAAGCCGATGTCGGTCTGAGCGATGCCCAAGCTTGCATTCACCTTGCTCAGCTTTTCCTCTACAAATTCGAAAACGGTGACGTTGACCTTTTTCAAGATCGCCCTCAGTTGCAACACTTCCAGTCGATGTTTGGTCAACTGCTGGGGCCGCTCGCCTGGGAAACGCTTGCTTTTTATGGGGAAGATTTTCTTCGCGATCGCTACCCTGACTGCCGAGCCATCCTCGACCAAGCCAAAGCCCAGTACGGCTCTAACAGTGATGCCGCAAAAGTCGCTCAAATTGGCCTAGACCTGTTCACTGAATTTGGTTACGACCTCCCTGCCAGCTTCTACGACGTTCACCTGGCCCCTCTTGATCGCGACCATATTTTTGAAGAACGCGCCCTACGATACGATCCCCGTGACCAAGAACACAAGCGTTCATGGGATGCGATCCTTCACGCCTGTAAAGTCTTCGCAATTCAAATGAAAGTTCAGAGCATCGCCTCCCAGCAGGGCTTCACCTACCAGCATGGATGTGCTTGCAACTCTCATTTGTCGAATATTGAGTTGGCGACCGGGGCGTTTGATTATGAAATCGCCCCCGAAAAGCGTCAACGCTGGCTGCGCAGCTTCCTCTGGACCGCTTGGTATGAGTATGCTTTGTTTGACCTGATTCCGAATACGGCTTATTTGGTTTAGGTGAATGGATAAGAGCCGGCGAACTGATGGGGGTCAATGCCCCGGACTTGGTAATGGCTGATGAGTTTGATGTTTGTCGAGGCTGCTGGACCTCCTCGGCGGCGGCAAGACCTACAAGGAAGCTGTTGATGCCCATTATTTTGTCAATTCACGATGTTTACGTGATGGCGCGGCAAGAGCTGAGGCGTTAGCGCATCGGCTTTTGCCACGATGAGCTTGTTGTGTACTGTGGACTACCTATATTGAAGCAGCGGTAAGTACGATTCGACGTTCATGCGGTGGTCGGCAGTCTAAGCCGCGTCGTCATCAAGATGAACAGCTATAGTGCGACACGCCACCAACATCAGAAAACGCGCTAGGTCTTAGACGATAGTATTTATCTTCTACCTCTTGGGATTGCTCATCATAGGGATGGCTAAATACGGCTTGCAACTCTTTAACTAACCTGTAGTCACCCTGCATGGCTTGTTGATAGGCCGGGACAATCAACCACTCTCGCCATGCGTATTTTGGGTTAGTCTGTTTCATCTTTGTTGATATCTCAGCCAGTGATATCTCAACCGGGCCGTCGTTAATAAGGCCGCGCCAGCTTTTCAGCCAAGTTTGCCATTGTTCATCAAATTGTTGTGACGTTTTATCATAGAAGCTCTTTTTCAATGGTTCGACATCGTCTGGTATGTGGGATAACTCGCGGAAGAAAATGGTGTAATCCACATCTGAGTGGGTCATTAACTCCATTAACTTTCTAAATAACTCTGGATTGAATTCAGTCAAGCCAAGTTTGGCCGCCCACATGTTTTGGACTTGTTGTTGCATGGCTTCTGAAAAGCCACGACCGACTTGATCGAACTGTTCTAAAGCAGCTGCATCTTCTGCCAGTAGCGGTCTCACCGCTTTCCAAAACATATAAAAATTCGCCTCTGCTGCCCTTGTCTGATTGATAAATGCAAAATGTTCACCGCCGCCAGTCCAAGGTTGAAACCAAGGGTCAAACATTTCACAAAACCCAAAGGGTCCATAGTCGAGGGTAAAGCCGCCAGCGGCGCAGTTGTCGCTATTGAAATTACCCTGGCAGTAACCAACCCGTAGCCAATTGGCCACCAGTGAAATCAACCGCTGGCGAAAGTGCTTAGCCAACTCAACCAATTGATCCGCAAAACCAAGGGTTTGATCAATGTCGCGTTTGTATTCTCGCTCGATTAAATGGGACACGATCATGCGCAACTCTTCTGAGGCTTTTGGATGGGCATTGCTGCGAGCACGGCGGGCAAATAGCTCTAGCTGACCAACGCGCAAAAAGGAGGGGGCAACGCGCGTTGAAATCGCCACCGGATCATCCACCAAAACATCAGGCTCGGTGGAATAGGAGTCTTGAGAATACCAAGGCCGGGTAACGGTCTCAGATTTAGACACATACAGGGTCAAAGAACGCGATGTGGGCACACCTAAGGCGTGCATATAGTCTTGCGCCAGAAACTCACGCACACTTGAACGGAGGACGGCGCGTCCATCGGCACCCCGGCAATAGGGCGTTGGGCCACCCCCTTTCAATTGCATTTCCCAGCGCTGGCCATTGAGTATTCCTTCAAATATAGATATGGCTCGACCATCGCCATACCCATTCCCCGTACCGAATGGACAATTTTGGACATATTCGGTGCCATAAATCGACAGGGCATAACCCGTCGCCCAACCAATCTGACGCATAGGCTTAGGCGCAGCCGAAAGATCACCGGAAAATACCTGGCGAAATTTTTCATCCAGCGCCAGCTGATCGCTCAACCCAAGCTCCTTAAAAAAAGTGCTGCTATGGGCGACATATTCGGGCTCTGCCAGTGGTGTGGGTTTCACAGGTACGAAATGACCCGAAAAAACCTGGCGGGCACGGTGATCATCCCCATCGACCGTGGCATCCGGATCGGCATTTAAGGTATCCATCAAAGAATAATCCGCCAATCGCACAAACTCATCGAATGTGGTCACGCCGGGCTTAGCAGAGAGTTTAGATGGGTATGACATGGTTGCTAGCGCCCGTATTGTCGAGAAAGATCTATGTCTAATTAAGAATTATGTAGAGGCTAGCATATTGAATATGGAGCTTCCCGACTCACCGACTTATTAGTAGGGGTAAGGGATTAGCTGGAAAATAAAGTACCAGACAAGACTGTGGCAGGGTGAATGGGTCGCAGGGTAGACGGGATGTTATTTAAGCGCGACTCCCTAATTGAAGCAGACTCCCTCAAATCCCTTAGGCGGCACCTGAGGAATCGGCTCATCTGAGCTTCAGTGCTACAAATAACTGAATAGCTGCCCGGCACGCAACGACTCTCCAGAAATCGCCAGCTTTTATCAGAACTGGGTAAACGATGGGTCAGACACTTCAAAATATAACTTTGAAGCGATATAGGCCGAAATTTAGGCCACAGGCTAAATGGTCAATTTTCCGTTACTTAATTTCTGCTGTTAAATCGATGCCTTCAAAAGTTCATAGAAACGAAGTCACCCCAAATCGCAGCTTCATTACTTTGCGGCCGGATTAACTGGCACCACAGGTCGTTACAATGCCACCAATGCTTGATTTTCAGAACTTCGCCTGCCTGGCTACGAGCTTGTGATGTTTGTTCTATTCCCAAGGTTTTGTCATGACGGACTCTAATGCCACACCGAGCCCAGAAGCGCGCTATCGGGAACTCATTGAGCAGGTCGTCACCATGACGTTAAAGGGCAAAATTCGCTCTAAAGTTCAGGTCTTAAAGATGCTGCAATCGGATATCGAGCCGAGTGAAGGTGAGGTATTTGCCACTGTTTTAGCGGCAGAAACCGATGCGGTAAAAGCGACCCTGGCTAACGAAACCGACGAGCTCAAGCAGGCCAAAGCCACGCGACGGCAACGGGCGCTGACGACGTTGCAAAGTGAGTTTGAGCAGTGGCAAAAAGACCATCAAAGTACGGCCGTGCTCTCGGGGGCGATCGCGACTCTCATTCGCACAACTGACCAAGACCGCTTGACGGCGCTATTGCAGGTGCTGGACCAAAACCAGCCCAATCATCTCAGCCGAGACGAAATCAAGACCCTGGCCCAGCAGCTTCGCCAATTAGAAACCGAGTCCTCTACTCAACCCTCACTGCAAGAACTCGCCACCGGCTTGCAGCAGGGACTCAACACCTGGCAGCAACTGGAAGGCCATGTCATCAGCTGGATTTATGACCAGGGGCAGCGAGCGATCGGCTTTGGCAGTTCATCACCGCAAGGGCCCTGGCCCTACTGGGCCAAGCAGATACCGACCACAAGCATCCAGCGAATTTTGACCGATCTGGCGGAAAATCAGACGGTGACCGCTCAAGGGATTCCGGTGCCTTTAGAAATGCGCACCTGGGTCGAAATGGCGATCGCGCTGCAGCGGTTACAAGTCTCTCTTGTGACCTGGTTTGACCAGCAACCTTACGATGCTAAAGCGGGCAAGCGCCTCTCCATCGCGACCTTCCTCACCTTCGCGGTGGTGTGGAGTCAGATTTCTCGCCGTCTGAGCGAACTGCGCCAACCGTTACTGGCCGACGGTTGCTTTCAGATGGCGCTACAGGTCTTGCGTCAGTTTTCTCAACAAGATTACTTTCCGCTCTACGGGGGGCTCTTTACGGCGCTGTCGGGAGAACCACTCCGCACGCTATTGGATTATTTGGATCAGCCGCTGCGACAAGTGCCGAATACCGACACTAAGGCCCGCATCCTGACCCTATTAGGCTACTCACAACGGGCTTTGGGGCAGTACGACCTGGCGCAGCAGTTTCATGAACGGGCACTGGAAAGTGCTCGGGAGGTGCAGGATCAGCGCTGTGAAATTGCGAATCTCAACCACCTCAGCCGCACGTTTGTCATGCAGCAAGATTTTGACGCGGCGATCGCAAACAGTCAGCGGGCGCTCATTCTGGCCCGGCAGGCGGGCGATCGCATCGGCGAAGCCAATGCCTTGGCAAACTTTGGCTATAGCGAAATCTCCCGCGCTCAAGAACAGGCCGTGGAGCCAGAACAAATTGAGTCAGTGCTTACCTATTTAGAACAAGGACTACAGCTAAGTGAGCAAGTGCAAGATCGACCCAGCGAAGCCCTGTGTGCCAACAGTCTCGGGGTCGCTCAAGTGATGCTGCGACATTATGACCAGGCGATCGCCGCCCTTGAAAAAGGCTTGCAGACGGCTCAAGCCATTGGGGATGTCTTTTTACAGGGCGTCAATTACAGTTACCTGGCGATCGCCTATCAAAATCTTGAAAACACCGAAATGGCGGTGTTCTGTTCGGCGTTGAGTATGTACCTGCTCTGGCAAATCAATTCGGAACAGTGGCACCAACCGGCTGGTACCCTCAGCATCCTCTATGGCCAAATTGGCCAAGAAGCCTTTCAACAAGCCCTCGCCGCCTATCGCCCTGCCTTCCTCAAACAAATTGGCGTCGATGGCTACGACTATTTACCCAAGCTCCTGGCGGACTATCGCGAGTCTTTGGGGTAAGCGATCGCCGCATCCACCCCCGCCGCGATCACTGTCCGTAAATAGGGCTCAATTTTCGGCAGCTCAGCTGTAAAAACGAGCGTGTTTAACGTGATGTAGCCCTTGACTCCCCGACGATGCAGAAAGGCCATCAACTCCGGCAAATCAGCTTCCGTAAAGTTGTCCGCCCGCATCCATGCATTGAAGCGATCAAGCCCAAAGTAAATGGCATCCGCGCCATTTTCGATCGCCGCTTTGGCACAGTCCCAGTTGCCAACTGAGGCCAGCAATTCGGGTAGCGCGATCGATTGCTCAACAGAGCTCGTGGGATGGGTTAAGGGAGATGACATCGGCTTGGGTCGCTCACACCAAGGGCATAACTGCCCCCGCTTATGATGACAAATTATCTCGGCAGTCAACCCAAGAAAATGGGTGAGATCGACGGTGTGTTAGCCACGGGTCAGGATGACGGGCTTGGGCTGCAAGTGCCGATTGGTCAGAAAGCGGGGCCTGACTAGCGATTTCAAAATCAGCCAGAGCGATTGCACTTCATTGGGCGAACAGCGGCTTTGCCACTGACCTGGGCGGCAAAAAAGCAGTTCGGTCAATCGGCGCTGCTGCGGCAGATCGAGGGAGTCAAATTGCAGCGTCAGAACGGGTAAGCCCTCTTCTGTCCATTGTTTCACGAGCTGGCTGGGCAACGTGCAGTGCTCATCAACAAGTTCTAACGTCATGGCCTGCCCTGTATCGCTGCCTTCAGGCAGGGTGTCGGCTTTGGTTAGTTCGACCTCGGCGGCCACTTCTGAAATCATAGTGGTCGTGCCCCAAACAGTCGTAGTCGTACCCTCCGGATTTGTGATTTGTAGCTTGGCTACCCGGCGCAAGTTGAACCACTCGTAAGGGCTCGGGCGGGGAGCATCGAGCAAAATCAATAGGGCTAGCCCCAACATGATTAAGTTATAACCACTCCACAGCCAGCCGATTCCCAATCCGCGCCAGTGAGCGACCGGACTCGCCATGGTCATGAGACAGTGACCTAAATTAATCCACAAGCTCAGTGCCGTCAGGCCAAAGACCAACACCAAAGGCCACGCCAGCACCCAGTTGAAATGATAGCGATCGCTGGCAGTGCCTTTGGGCGTCACCTTAAAGCCTTTGCTAAAGGGGCGCACCATCACTTGAAAGACAGTCACTGCCAGCGGAAACGCCAACACGAGCGAATACACATCAGAGAGCAAGGCGGAACGCGATCGATAGTTCAGCCACGAGAACGCACTCAGCTGTACCAGGTAAAACGGTAGAAAAAAGTACAACAGTTCGACTTCCGTTGCCCGCATGGGAATGATTCCCAAAAAGGCATAGGCTAAGGGCATGATCAGAAAACCGACGCGAGCAATGCTGCTAAACCAATGAATGAGCCCCTCAAAATAGGCCAACCGCTGCACCGGCGTCAACCCTGGAATCGTCACCGGATTTGACTTGATAAAAAAGGCCTGCAGCGTGCCTTGCTCCCACCGCACCCGTTGGAGGGCATGGGCGGCGATATTCTCAGCCGCCAGGCCCGCACTGAGTTTTTCATTGAGGTAGACCAGGCGATACCCCTGAGCCGCGAGTTGAATACCGGTGAAGAAATCTTCGCTCACCGCTTCTGTCACGAAGCCACCAATGGACTCTAACGCCGATCGCCGCATCACAAAAGACGTGCCGGCACAGACCACCGCGCCCGCCCCGTCACGGACTCGCTGAATTTGGCGATAAAACACCTCCTCTTCAGGGGTGAGGACGTCTTCGAGTCCCAAGTTGCGGGCGATGGGATCGGGATTGTAAAAGCTCTGGGGAGTTTGTACTAAACCGACTTGCGGGTCTTGAAAAAAGCCCACCGTCCGAGTCAGAAAAATTTTCGTCGGCACAAAGTCAGCATCAAAGCATACCAGCAGTTCTCCCTGAGTTTGCGGAATGGCGTGGTTGAGGTTGCCCGCTTTAGCGTGTTCGTTACTCGGCCGGGTAATGTACTCACAGCCAAGTTCCGCAGCCAGCGCCTGAATGGCAGGACGGCGGGTATCGTCGAGCAAATATATCGTCTTGGGCTCATAGTTCATGGCCTGACAACCTATGACTGTGCGTCGCAAAATAAACTCCGGCTCGTCATAGGTCGGAATCAGCACGTCTACCGTCGGGCGATATTCCCCGCTCGTTACTTGCTCGGCTAGCTGGTCAGCAGCTTTGCGGCGATCGCGCACCCGCAGCAGTAAAAAGAGCTGCACCAACCCGCTAAAGAGAATGAGCAATTCCAATGCGAACAAACCCAGACTGAAAATGCCCTCTAGCGGAGTACTAAGATTCAGCGTTGAGGTGGTGCGCCAAATGAGGTATCGCAGGGTCAACACTCCCAAAATGCCCACCACGACGGTGCGTGACCAGGTTTGGGGCGTAGGCGAAATGCGCATAATCAGCCACACCAGCAACATTAGTGCAGTCGCCCAAAACCAAAAATAATTACCAATGGCCATTGGGGTCATCGCCCACGTGGGGGGATGCTGCTGCAAATAATCGAGCTGTTCAAAAATGGTGGTAATCACCCCATTTCCAGAAAACCAGGCGATCGCAATGCCCGCAGCAATCACCAAAGTCCCCATCATGAACAACGTTGCCAATTGCGGACGCCATTGTTGGCGAGAAAATCTTGCAGAAGTCATAAGCCTCAGAAAGAGTGGTCGCAAAGGTGATGTTCAGTGCTAAACAGTAGCCGACTTGGTCTACTGTCACAATTTTCCCTAAAAGCATTGTGAACAATTTCTGATAGTTCGATGAGAAACCACCTCAGAGCCTGCCAGAACACTCACCCAATATGCACATTCAGAATTATGGCGCTTTGGTACGGCTAGATATGCACATACCGAACCGTTGGTTCATGATGTCGAACATTTTCTCGCAAAGTTCCCTTTGTGTTCTCGGTGTCTTCTCACTAGTTCCCTATTGTGCAACTCACAAGCAAATTACACTCGCTTGCCATCGTTACCTTTAGGAGACTTTGTACCATGGTGACTCCAGCGATCGCGCCCCGAAATAGCCGCCTGGGGCGAATTGCCGCCTTGATTTACGGCTTAATTTGCTACGCCATCTTTTTCGTGACGTTTTTATATGCGATTGGGTTTGTCGGTAACTTACTGGTGCCCAAAACCATTGATGCCGCGCCCACCCTACCGTTCTACAAGGCCCTCACCATCAACGTCGCTTTGTTAGGCGTCTTTGGCCTTCAACATAGTGTCATGGCCCGCCCCGCCTTTAAGCGCGCTTGGACTCGTATCGTCCCACAGGCTGTTGAGCGCAGCACGTATGTGCTGTTTTCCAGTCTATGCTTGATTGCCCTCTTTGCTGGCTGGCAGCCGTTAGGCATCACTATTTGGGATGTACAAAACCCGTTCGGTCAGGCCATCCTCTATTTACTCTATGCCTTGGGCTGGTTGCTGGTTTTGGTATCGACATTTTTGATCAACCACTTTGATTTATTTGGCCTGCGTCAGGTATATCTGAATCTGATTGGGCAGGAGTACACGTCCCTGAAATTCGCGACCCCCGGCCTTTACAAAGTGGTGCGTCACCCGCTGTACGTTGGTTGGTTCTTGGCCTTCTGGGCGACCCCCACGATGACGGCGACGCATCTGGTCTTTGCGCTGGTCACCACTGCCTACATTTTGGTGGCGATTCAGCTTGAAGAGCGGGATTTGGTCACGGCTTACGGTGAAGACTACGTGACTTACCGCCGCCGCGTGCCCATGCTGATTCCTTTGGCGAAGCGACGGGCAACCCGTTAGGGATTGGCTTGCAAATCAAGTACCCGGATAAGGCTGTGGCCGGGTGGATGGGTCGCAGGGTGGATGGGTCGCAGGGTAGATGGGATGTTATTGCAGCGCGACTCCCTTAATCGCTTATCTGGTACTGCTCAGTCATCGCCCCCCTTCAGCAGCGTAATAGTCGCTGAGGGGGGGCCATCGTAGACAACATCCACATCCCGTCGTGAGTCGCCATCCAGCCATGGCAGCAGCACCTCGCTGTTCAGAGAAAGGCTGCCAGCCAAATCAGGCTAGCCTCATCCTGGCAAAGTCTCTGGAGCTGTCTGCGCCTGTACAGCGGTAATGGCGACTGTATTGATAATGTCTTCGACGGTGCAGCCCCGACTGAGGTCATTCACGGGTTTGCGGAGCCCTTGCAAAACGGGGCCGATCGCGATCGCCCCCGTTTCTCGCTGCACGGCTTTGTACGTGTTGTTGCCAGTATTCAAATCAGGAAAAATCAGCACTGTGGCTTGACCGGCCACCGCTGAGCCCTGCATTTTTTGCGCCCCCACCTCCGGATCAACCGCCGCATCGTATTGAATGGGACCTTCTAATAACAAATCCGGCCGCCACTCCCGAGCGAGCTTGGTGGCGGCGCGGACTTTTTCTACTTCCTCACCTTTGCCTGATTCGCCCGATGAGTAAGAGAGCAGCGCCACCTTTGGGTCTACCCCAAAGGTGCGGGCCGTATCGGCTGAGGAAATCGCAATTTCGGCCAGTTGTTCAGCCGTCGGGTTGGGATTAATCGCACAGTCGCCATACACCAGCACTCGCTGTTCTAGGCACATCAAGAAAACTGACGACACGACCGAAAAACCGGGTTGGGTTTTAACAAACTGCAGGGCCGGGCGGATGGTGTGTTGAGTGGTGTGTACCGCCCCTGACACCATGCCATCGGCATCCCCTTTGTAAACCATCATGGTGCCAAAATAAGAGACATCCATCATCACGTCGAGGGCGTTGTCTAGCGTGACTCCTTTGTGCTGGCGTAACTCAAAAAAGGTGTGAGCATAATCTTGCAGAATTTCACTTTCTGAGGGATGAACGACATTGACGTGATCCAGGTCGAGCCGCACCTGATATCTGTCGATGACTCGCTGCACGTCTTGACGGCGACCCAACAGAGTGAGCTTGACAATGCCGCGATTGACAAGCGTCGCTGCGGCCTTAAGAATGCGTGGATCATAGGCCTCTGGTAAAACGATGTGCTGCCGTTGCGACTTTGCCCGTTCCATCAAGTTGTAGGTAAACATTTTAGGCGTCATGCCCCGCACGCGTACCGCGCTGATTTGCTGTTCTAGCTGGGGCAGGTCAACATGCTGATCAAAGGTTTGAATGCTGAGATCAATTTTTTCGCGGTCGTCTGGCAAGAGTGCACTGTGCACTTCATTCACCTGAGCGGCTGTGTTGTACGTGTCAGTCTCTACCGACAAGATGGGTAGTGGGTCAGGCATGCCTTCGATCAATCGGGCGATCGCCGGATCAGGCTGCATGCCCGTAGAGAGTAAGAGTCCCGCCAGTGGGGGATAGCTGGTGGATTGGTGAGCTTGCAGCATGCCCGCAATCATATCGGCGCGATCGCCGGGTGTAATCACGAGAGAATTGGGTTGCAAGCGATTGAGGCAGTTTTGCAATTGCATTGCCGCCACCACTCTTTTGGTCGCTAGGTTTTTGAGCCGTTTGTGGCCATACAAGACTGTTGCCTGCAGTTGCGTGGCAATGTCTCGCACCCGCGGACTCGCTAGTCTGGGGTGATGGGGAATCACCGACAAGAGCAGCCCCCGCATCCCAAACCGGCGAAACAGTTCTGCTTTTAGAGGATTAACGAGATCAGCTGCCGCATTGTTGAGAATAATGCCCGCAATATCACAACCGGCATCTTGATAGGCCTCAACGGCAATCTCAACGGGGCCAATGGCATCGTCTAAAGAGCGCTTAAGGGCATTCCCTAAGATCAATACCGGAGCTCTGAGGTTTTTGGCAATCTCTTGGTTAAAGCTATACTCAAACGCCAAACTTTCGCTCAAGTAATCGGAGCCTTCGCATAGCAAAAAGTCGCCTCGCGATTCCAATATCTTGAACTTGCGGATGATCATGTCGATGACCTCGTCAGTGCGGTGCTGTGCAACGAGATCTTGGGCCTCTCGCGATCGCATACCAAACGATTCTTCGTAACTCTGTTTCAGGTCAAAGTGACTGACGATCAGGTCAATATCTTCGTTTTTGTCCTGCCCATGAGTCTGCTCGGGAGCAACCGACTCGGTTCCCTGAATCAACGGTCGAAAAAAATGCACCCGTGTCGTACGCCGCAACAAGAGTTCGATAATGCCCAGGGATACTAGGGCTTTGCCGCTGCCGGCTTCAGCCGTACTAATGAACAGCGAATTCGTCATAGTGGCACGCTCCTGGTCGACTTAACGAGGCCGTTACCGATTCCAATGCCACCTAAATTGAATCTCGGAAAACGCTCTGGCCAGCAGATATTAACCCTAACTTTTGAATTCATGGCACATTAAAGCTTGCTAAACCAGCATTTTGCGGAAAGGGCTTAAGCTGAAAGAGCCGACTCGGTATTGTGCCTTGGTTGCTATGGACGTCACTTAACCACTTTCCAGCCAACCCTCCTCAACGCTGTACGATGCTGACTATATGCAGTGGATTGCGGTGACGGTCGAAAAGCTCCGTCACCAGAACTTTGAGCAAGTTGACTGGGCCAACCTGATTGAAGCAATTGAGGATATTGGCAAGCGAGAACGGAGAAGTTTGAAAAGGTATCTCATCGTTCTGCTACTACATCTATTGAAATGGCCATATCAACCCACTCAGAGCACCGGAAGTTGGGCGGGCAGCATCGTTGAGCACCGACGTCGGATTGAGGAAGCCCTTAAAGACTCGCCGAGCTTAAAGCCTTATCTAGAGCAAATATTTGCTGAGGCTTACCAAGACGCGCTTAAGCAAGCTGCCGCAGAAACAATGCTCGATATCAAGACTTTTCCTAGCGAGTGCGAGTGCGCATTGACTCAGGTGATAGAAGAAGGATTTTTACCCTCAAATAGAGCAGCCTAAAGTCTTTTAGCTCAAACACTAAAACTTTTGTCATGTATTTAGGGCTTACTGAAAAAGTCAGATTCGTTGATATTCAGCCATTTCAGCCAACAAATGACAGATGAAGTGCAAGGTTTGTTGACGAGAGAATGGGACTTTCAGCGAATTTGCCTTGCACATAAATGCCACTCAGAACGGCTATATCTCTTATGTATTGGGGATTTTAGACTTTTTCAGCAGCCTCTATTTAGGTGATATTCATTGGATACCTTTTATCGCAAAGTCAAAGTGGTATCGTGCATGAGTCAAGTGGCAGAATGTCTGGTTGGTAGTTAACAAGCCATGACATTGTGCTCGCCTCGCGTAATACAGTACTTATGCGGCATTTGTGTTGAGAGAGTAGTGAACGCGTGGCGATTTTAGGAGTGGTGAATCAAAAAGGTGGCTGTGCCAAAAGCACAACGTCGGTGCATCTGGCGTACTGGCTACAGTCTCAGGGCCATACTGTTTGTGTGATCGATGCTGATGCCCAGCGATCGTCCTCTTTTTGGCTGGCGGGTCTGATCGATGTCAAAATTCCGCATCGGGTGATGCAATCCCCTCGTGACCTACTCACCACACTGCCTGCGATCGCCGCAAAATATGACTTTTGCCTGGCAGATGGTCCTGCCGGGCTATCTGACGCGACGAAAGCCATTTTGCAATGTGCAGACCTCTCGATCATCCCCTGTCAGCCCACCGGCGTTGATTTACGCAGTGCCGCCGATGCCATTCGCCTAGCCTGGAAGATTCGCGCCCCCCAGCCAGAGAAGCCAACCGCGCAGGTGTTGCTGTCGCGAGCAGTAAAAGGCACGCGTCTCAAAGACGAAGCCATTGGGATTTTAAAGAAAGCCAAGGTCCCGATGTTTGACACCGTCATTCACCAACGGCAAGTGGTCGCTGACACCTTTGGACAAAGAGCAACTGTCTTTGATTTAGCGGGCCGTTCTGCGATTGAAGCCTCAACCGAATTTGCTCATTTAGGCAAAGAAATCATCGCCTTGACTAATAGGGCCTAAGGCCGTGCGCAGCTCATTCTTTCAGCGCTGGCACATCCGACAGGACTCCAGAGACTGAAGCGCTCTTACAGACTGGCATAGCAGAGTGCAAAATCCGAGTACCCTGCGGGAAGGGCAGAGCCCTACAGAGTTCAGAAATACAGCAAGCTACAGTTTGAGCAGGTCATCCTGGGTGATTGAAACCGATCTCTGGTGTGCATTGCCATGCTGCATTCCGACCTCCGCATGCCACATGCTGCTACGAGCCCGTTGACTGAATCAGCGTTTCCGCCATCTGAAATGGCCTCAACTCCATGCAGATGGCGACAGAAAAAACCTAAGAAAACCTGTTTTCTTTCACCCAAAAGCAACTTTATAGTGGCCGCTTCGCCTTGTGTGCCCCTGATTGATGCGTCCCCGAGTTACCTGAATAGCGTTAAGACTTTGGTTTTTAGCGCTGAAACGCATGTAGAGAAGGCCTAGACGCCACTCACCTCTTTGGGCTTATTGTGACCCGATTACACCACTAGGAATCAGTCTCTGAATAGTCCCCATCAATCGCATTACCTCACGCTCGGCGAGATTCGAAATTCAATTGGCCTATTGGTTGGCGCCTTAGAAACTCTTCTGGGCATCTGCTTGTTACTGCGGCTATCCCCCGCCAATCTGGACAATTTCTTCGCTTAATCCATCATGAATTTGTCTGCTCCCTGCATGAGGTCGTTTTCGACCTTATTCATCAGCCCCACCAATGCTGATGCGTCGCGCATTTTTGATGTGAATGTGCCGACAGCGATGGCTGTTTATAGGTTGCTAGGGGGCTTCGCGATCGCGATCGTCAACTACTTTCAAGGACTAGAGCCGACTTAGCGGTAACCGACACGTCGATTCACAGGTTTTCAGATCCTAAAAACCTGTGAATCGCCTCACGCAAGCTGTCGCTGTCGGTAGAACTTGTCGGTTGGTGCGATCGCCTTCTAAATCGCCGCAGAATGCTAAGCTAAACATCCCTAAATGAAGGCTTCTACGCTCTGCGATCGAGATTTAACAAAGTTCTTCAGGACGACTGAAAACCAACCCGCCGCTTTGCCACTCAACGCCGTAAGGAGATTTCTGTCAATGAACATACCCATTAGGCGGTGCATTACGCTTCGCTAATGACACCCTACAAGCGGTAAATTCTTGCCTGTAAATCTCCTAAGTCAGTTAACATCAGCAACACCTTCGACTTTGATATTCGACCTCGATGCCAGGTAAGGGAGTCGCGCGTAAATAACCTCCCAACTCCCCTGCGACCCATCCACCCTGTGACCCATCCCCCCGGCCACAGTCTTATCCAGGTACTTTATTTTCAAGCCGATCCCTAACCGGTCATCAATCAGACTTCTGCGTTGACTGATGCGAATGAAAGCGAATACCTAAAACTAGATCGTACAAGAAGCCAAAAAAGTCTTTAGTCCCGTTCAGAATCCCCAGAGACTGGGGAGAGCCCTTAGCGTCTAATAACGGCTTCATCACCTCATACGTAGGCTTATACCGATACCAAGGAATCGACGGCCACAAGTGATGAATCAAATGATAATTTTGCCCCATAATCAATAGATTTAAGATGCCGCTGGGATACACACGGGCATTTTTCCAGCGATCGCGTTCCTCAAAGGGACGATGGGGAAGATAATCAAAAAACAGCCCCAGAGCAATCCCCACGACTAGCGCTGGCGAGAACCAGTAATTGAAGAGGTAGCCTAAAAAATCGAACTGCACAGCCGCAAATACCAGCAGGCCAACTGCTAAACGCCCCAAAAACCACTCCAGCAATTCCCACTTACGCCAGAGCCGCCGCTGAAAAAAATAAATCTCGTGATAAAAGAAGCGAGCTGCAATGAGCCACAATGGGCCCCCAGTCGAAACAAAATGGTCAGGATCGTTTTCCGGATCATTAACGTGAGCATGATGCTGCAAATGCACGCGCGTAAAGACCGGGAACGAAAATCCTAGAATCAAGGCACTCCCATGACCTAAGACCGAGTTGACCACGCGGTTGCGGTGCGCAGCATTGTGCGAAGCATCGTGAATGACGGTTCCCGCCAGGTGCAATGCCAAGACATTCATCAAGAAGACACACCAGCTGAACCACCCCCACAGAAAATACCCTGCTGTTGACGTTGCAATCAAAACCACGGAAGACAGCAACATCAATAAATTTGGACTTAAGCCGCCATCTGCTTTGAGATAATTAGACGGCACAGTTCTGGGAGTTGTCAGGGGCTGACCGGCCACCGACATACGCAAAGCTCCTTTAATCTAACTTCGGTAGTATACGGCACTTAGGAGCAATAATAAAGTTTTGTGACGCCGTCTCATTTAAGTCACTCAATACCTTGTCAGTCTGTCTCCAAGCCAGTTGCTGACTCTCATGGATAACTGAACTTATGGCCACTTGCCAAGCTCCTCTATCTAATCGGTGAGGTATTTCCGATTGCCATGTGGGTGGTCATCTAACAGTGCTGATTCAAGCCTCAACCAACCCGCTCTTTTCGCCCAACGGAGTGTTGACAGTAGTTCACATCTGTAAACAGAGGGAACGTGCTACTATCCCGTAGTCTTATAGTAGAGAGCTGCGGCTGGGTTTCTTGGTTTGTCGGCACTCTCAGATTCGCTATTCCACTTCATCTCGTAGAACGGTTATGCAACTCCGACATGCTTTGCGACGCACCAAAATCGTGGCCACCATCGGTCCTGCAACTCAGAAGCCCGAGGTGCTGCGATCGCTGATCGAAGCTGGAGCAACGACCCTACGTCTCAATTTTTCCCACGGCACGCATGAAGATCACCAGCGCAGTGTGCGTCTGATTCGCCAGGTATCGTTTGAACTCAATCAGCCTGTCGGCATTTTGCAGGATTTGCAAGGCCCCAAAATTCGCTTGGGTCGCTTTGAAGACGGCTCCATTCACCTCAATAAAGGCGACGAATTTACGCTAACGAGTCGTTCTCTACCGGGCACTGCCCGCATCAGTTCGGTGACGTATGAACCCTTGGCCCAAGAGGTGCCAAACGGGGCCACAATTTTGCTTGACGATGGCAAAGTCGAAATGCAAGTGGAATCAGTCGATCAAGATCAGGGCGAACTCCACTGCCGGGTTGTTGTCGGAGGCGTGTTGTCAAACAACAAAGGAGTCAATTTCCCTGGAGTTTACCTCTCTATCAAGGCTCTGACTGAGAAAGATAAAAAAGATCTCGTATTTGGTTTAGGGCAAGGGGTCGATTGGGTTGCCCTTAGCTTTGTGCGCAATCCTCAGGATGTGCTGGAAATCAAAGAACTCATTGCCAACGCAGGTAAGCGTGTTCCCGTTATCGTCAAGATTGAAAAACACGAAGCGATCGAGCAAATGGATGCCATCCTCTCCCTGTCAGATGGCGTGATGGTTGCCCGCGGTGATTTAGGGGTGGAACTGCCTCCCGAAGAGGTTCCGATTTTGCAAAAGCGCTTGATCAGTACCGCTAATCGGTTAGGCATTCCGGTGATTACAGCGACACAAATGCTCGACAGCATGGTGAATAATCCCCGTCCGACTCGAGCAGAAGTTTCCGATATTGCAAACGCGATTTTGGATGGCACTGATGCTGTCATGCTCTCGAATGAGACAGCCGTTGGTAAGTTTCCCGTCGAAGCCGTGGCCACGATGGCCAAAGTCGCTCTCCGCATCGAGCAGGAAAACCTCGGTTACGACACTCAAGACATGGTGGGCTCACCGCGATCAATTCCCAATGCGATTAGTCAAGCCGTTGCGCGCATCTCGTCTCAACTAAACTCCTCAGCCATTATGACCCTGACTAAATCAGGAGCGACGGCCCGCAATGTATCAAAATTTCGGCCAACCACCCCGATTTTGGCGATTACTCCCCAAGTGGATGTCTCTCGGCAGTTGCAACTGGTATGGGGCGTGCGACCGTTGATTGTGTTAGATCTGCCTTCCGCGAGCCAAACGTTTCAAGCCGCGATGAATATTGCCCAAGAGAAGGGCTTTTTGCGAGAAGGAGATCTGGTCGTGATGACGGCAGGCACCTTACAAGGGGTTTCTGGCTCAACCGACTTGATCAAAGTGGATATTGTGACCGCAGTACTCGGTAACGGCGTTGGCATCGGTGAGGGCGCTGTCAGTGGCCGTGCTCGTGTGGCTGCCTCGGGGATGGATGTAACGGACTTTAACCCAGGTGAAATTTTGGTAGTGTCCAACACGAGTGCTGATTTTGTGGAGGCCATTCGTCAGGCTGGGGGGATCGTTACCGAAGATAGCGACACGGCTGGTCATGCGGCGGTGTTGGGCTTACGGCTAGGTATTCCGGTGATTGTGGGGGTTAAGGCCGCAACGGAGACGATTCGTGATGGCACAATTTTGACGCTCGATACTCGCCGAGGGCTTGTGTATTCTGGTGCATTAGGGGCGATCAAAGCCGATTTAAATTTGCCTGTTTAAGGTCCAAATCATATTCTTGTTCAGTTCGATGGTTTGAGGAGTGTCATCGTCTATGACGCCTTATCTCACGAGAATTGATCTCTACCCCATCAAGTCGCTGGATGGAGTGACTGTAAAGACAGGATGGTTGCTGGAGAGTGGTGCTCTACAGCACGATCGCGCTTTTGCGCTCTTTGATCAAGCCGGCAAGTTTGTGAATGGTAAGCGCTTTGTCAGCATTCACCAGGTGCGATCGCGCTTCTCAGCTGATTTAAGTCAACTTTCGGTTTGGGTCGATGCGCCAACTCAAAGCGTCACCTTTCATCTAACGCATGAAAAAGTTGAGTTAGAGCAATGGTTTAGTCACTATTTTGCGCAACCAGTAACGTTGCAACACAATATGAAACTGGGTTTTCCTGACGATACTGATTCGCCTGGCCCGACAGTAATCAGCACGGCCACATTGCAGACTGTGGCCGATTGGTATGGCCTAAGCCTGGAGGAGAGTCGACGACGCTTTCGGACGAATTTGGAAATTGATGGCGTTCCGGCCTTTTGGGAAGATCGACTGTTTTCTAAGTCGGGTGAACCGGTCCCCTTTCAAATTGGTGCAGTCACCTTTTGGGGGATCAATCCTTGCCAGCGTTGCGTTGTGCCGACACGAGATGCGTTGACTGGAGAAGTGACCACAAGCTTTCAGAAAATTTTTGGTCAACGGCGGGCAGCAACGTTGCCTAAGGGGGTGGCGCGATCGCGGTTTAATCACTTTTATCGCCTCGCGGTTAATACTCGCTTGGCTCCAAACTCTGCACTAAAACCGCTAAAGGTGGGCGATTCAGTTTCACTATCGGATTAACTAGTAATGGTTACAGACATTTATAACTATCTGCCGATTTCAACAACGCTGGCGACTGCAGGACAGCCGACTGAAGGGCAATTTGCCGATGTCGCGCAGGCGGGCTTTGATGTGGTGGTTAATCTGGCAATGCCAACTTCAACCAATGCGCTGCCCGATGAGCGCTCAGTCGTCGAAGCCCAAGGTATGGCCTATTACCCCATTCCCGTCGTGTGGGAACAGCCAACTCTGGCAGACTTTCAACAATTTCAGTCAGTGTTAGCAGACCATGCTGATCAAAAAGTGCTGGTTCACTGCGCCATGAATATGCGGGTGTCAGCGTTTGTCTATTTGCACCGTCGTCTGAACGGTGTGCCAGAAACTGAAGCCGTCGCTAGCCTCACCAAAATTTGGCAGCCAAATGATATCTGGCAACGGTTTATCGATGCGGTACTGTCTGAGTGATTCCAGCGCGATCGCCATTTCTGCATCTCAACGTTCTCAGTCTCCAGGGAAGATTTCTCCTAAAATTTAGGCTGAGTTCTGTAGCTGACTCATCTCTCTAACGGCATTCGTCTGACTGCTCGGCTCAT
Source organism: Cyanobacteria bacterium P01_F01_bin.56 (assembly GCA_039185935.1). Classification (GTDB taxonomy): domain Bacteria; phylum Cyanobacteriota; class Cyanobacteriia; order Phormidesmidales; family Phormidesmidaceae; genus Halomicronema. Next base: position 20,578 of record JBCDAJ010000016.1, read on the forward strand.
CAATACTTTGGAGGATTCCGACCATTTACGCACGCCCCCTTGCCCGTTTGATCGAAGAATTGCAAAAGTTACCTGGAGTCGGCCCCAAAACGGCTCAACGACTTGCCCTGCATTTACTCAAACGTCCCGATGCCGAAGTGCAGGCTTTAGCGCAGGCATTAATCGATGCCAAGTCCCAAATGGGTTACTGTTCCATCTGTTTTCACCTGTCGTCGGAGCCTGTGTGTGACATTTGTAAATCGACCAGCCGCGATTTACAAACACTCTGCATCGTCGCTGATTCACGAGACGTCATCGCCTTGGAAAAAACGCGCGAATATCGGGGTAAGTATCATGTGCTCGGCGGGTTGATTTCACCGATGGAAGGCATCGGCCCAGAGCAGCTCAATATCGGGCCCTTAGTACATCGGGTAAACAAGGACGATATTCAAGAGGCCATCATCGCCATTAGCCCCAGCATTGAAGGCGATACGACAACTTTATATGTGGGTCAATTACTCAAGCCCTTCACCAAAGTCACCCGCATCGCGTTTGGATTGCCCATGGGCGGCGATTTAGAATACGCCGACGAGGTTACCCTAGCCAGGGCTCTAGAGGGGCGCAGAACCTTAGACTAAGGATGAGGATTAAATAAATTACTGAGGCCCCTCCTGGGAGGGGCAGCGGGGTGGGTTGCCCCTGAGTGCGAGGGTTCGAACCCACCCCGCCTACGGCAACCCTCCCGAGAGGGGAAAACCGGCACATGATTAAATTCCCGATCCTTAGCGAGCCATACGGTTGCAAATGAATTTTCTAATGACTGGGCCATGCTACTCACAGGCACATTTACTTCCAGTTCTCCCGTCGCAGTAGTGGATTCACCAATTCATTTAACCCTTCACCCACTAGAGAAAGACCGGTCACCATTAACGTCAAAGCGAGCCCTGGAAACAGCGCAGTCCACCAAATGCCGGTGGGCAGTGCATCCAATGCTTGGCGAATGTCAGCGCCCCATTCCGGCGTTTGTTCCGGTAGCCCCAGTCCTAAAAAGCCGAGTCCTCCCAAAATGAGGATCGCGTCGGCAGCATTCAGAGTGAACAACACAGGAATGCTCTGCACCACGTTCAAAAACAGGTAGCGGCTGAGCACCGTCCAGGTAGGGGCGCCCATTGCTTGGGCCGCTTCAATAAATAACTCCGTTTTGACGCTGACGGTATGATTGCGAACGACTCGATAATATTGCGGAATGTAGGCAATGCTGAGGGCGATCGCCGCGTTGATCACGCCCCTACCTACAACGAACGCTAGCGTCACCGATAATAAGAGTCCTGGCAGCGTGTAAATCGTATCCATAAAAAACAGCAGCACGCGATCAAGCTTGCCACCGAGATAACCGCTCAGCATGCCAACGGGCACACCGATAAACACGCTCATCAAGGTCGCTAGCAAAACTACCTGCCAGGCTGCCCGGGTGCCAAACAGCACTCGCGAGAGCACATCGTAGCCCTGGCGTGTTGTACCTAGCCAATGTTCTGGTGAGGGCGGCTGATGCACCGGGTTCTGTAAGGCGGCAGTGGGGTCTTGCAAGATGCCCCAAGACTGCAATGCTGGGGCTAGCAAAGCGATCACGATAAACGTGCCGGTGATGGCAATGCCCATCATCATAAATAGCGCCGATATGTTTGCTCCCTGGCCCTTCGGCTGGAGTCGCCGGAGCCAAGCAATCGGACTTTTAGCGTTGACAGAAGTCATGAATGTCGGTGCGTAGAACGACATTCATTATGGCAGAGACGGAGAAAAGAACGTGATGCAAAGATGCTCTACGGGGTTGGTCGGATCAGCGCATCTTTCGAGGCTTGCGTGGCCGACACGGACTCCCCACACAAACTTGGGCGGCCGGCAAATCGCCGAATACACTACTGCGAGCCCCCACAATGCTATTGGCACCGACGGTGACTCCCGGCCCGATAAAACAATTAGCGGCAATCCAGACACCGTTTTCCAAGGTTATCGGTGCGACTTTTAAGCCAAACGTGCGATCGCTGGGATCATGGGACCCTGTACACAAATAGCTGTTTTGAGAAACCACACAATGATTGCCAATCCGAATCTTCTCTAAGCTGTAAAGCTCTACACCACTGCCAATCCAACTATGGTCGCCAATTTCCACTTTCCAGGGATAGTGAAACCGCGCCGAGGGACGGATCACGACCCCCTGTCCAATGCGAGCCCCAAACCAGCGCAGCAGTTGGCGACGGGGCGCATGGTGAGCGTGTAGCGTCAACGGAAACACGACTGCCTGCACTAACCACCATACGAGCACCAGCCACTTGGGTCGCCCAGGCGAGTACCAAGACTGATCATATTGACGCAAGTCTATCCAGGCGGGCGCGCCAATTCCCGACAGTGCGGCTGGAGGCACACGATGCTTGCTTGTCGTTGACCGGCCGTTAGAGAGGTGAGTCATAGTAGATCTTAGCTTTGCGCTTCCGCAGATGCGATCGCTGGCGATACTTCATCAGCAACATCTAGCGTCTCCGACTCGGCTGCTTTTTGCACGTTGAGATGACCACCAAATGCCTGCAGCTCAAACAGCTTAACGCCAATTTGATATTCGTACTGGCTCAACAGCCGACCATAGATATACCCGGCACGGCCATCTAAAAAGCCCAGCCGAATAAAATAGAACAGCACAAATCTCAAAAATGGCTTGGAGGGCAAACGGACCCAAATCTTTTTCAAGAAGCGCTTGCGCTGTACTGAGTCACCAAATAAATTGGCCCCAATCGTGCCGTCCTCACCCATGCCATTCAGGATGTTGTAGTACACGCGGGCTTCCCAGTTAGAGTAGCGATTGTGGCGCTGCAGCCAATGGTATAAATCCCGAAAGTCGATGTGCAGCATATCGTGCTTGAGATAGCCAACTTCACCACTCTCAACCACAACGTGTTCATGTACCTCGTTGTCCCCAGTGTTACGGATTTCCTCGGTATGCAAGTTTTCGTAGCGACCGTGGGCATGACGGAACAGTCGCAAGTTCCAGTCAGGATATTTGCCCCCAAACCGAATCCACTTGCCTAAGAAAAAGACGCGACGGTTCAAATAGTAACCACTGTAATTAGGCTTTTGAATGACTTCCGCAATCTCATCCCAGAGTTCATCGGTAATGCGTTCATCACAATCGACGATCAATACCCAGTCATGCTTAAAAGGCAGATTTTCTAAAGACCAGTTCTTCTTCTTGGGCCAACGACCATTGAAGTGAAACTGGACAACCTGTGCGCCGTTTTCTTCGCAGATTTCTACGGAACGATCTTCGCTCTGCGAGTCCACCACAAAGACCTCATCAGCCCGGGCCACACTGGCGAGACAAGCGGGCAGGTTGGCTTCCTCATTTTTAGCTGGAATGAGTACCGAGACAGGAAGTTTAGATGGCATGGGAGATTCTTGAGTCATGGATAGAGTTGGCAAGAATAGATACTAAGTAATGGATGCTTAACGATGGGTTGGCAGTTAACTTGTTGAGCAAAGTCTCAATTTTTAGTAATTGCCCTTAGCCTGTAGAGGCTGGCCTCACCATGGCCCGAACGACACTGATAAGATACCCAATTTGACCGTAGGCATAGAGAAAGTTTTCAAATCGCTGGGCTGGATCGGGGAGATATTTAAGCGCTTTATACAAACCGCGAATCAGCCGCTCACCACCAATCTGGAGTTGATGCCAGCCTGAACGGCCTGCGACTTGCTCGCGATAGCACTCACTGATGCCCTGCCACCAACTGCGACTCATAAACCAGGTCGGCTCTAATCGAGCTGGGGCAACGTTATGGGCAACTAGAGCATTGGGTAAATACGCCACCTGATAACCCATTTGAAGAGCTTTTTCGGTCATGTAAAGCTCTTCATTGGAGAGCAGATTCTTGCCGACGCGTCCTAGATTGGTATCAAATCCGCCAATCTTAGCGAGAAAGTCAGCGGTAATGGAATAGTTCAGGCCCCTTGGTGTGAGTCCCGGCTGAGTAATATATGCCGTCTCGTTCCCTAGGTCATAGGCTCCTAAATTACCGGCCATACTTTCAGAAAGCCAGTTAGGGGGAGTTCGATTCTCTGGCCAAATCAAGGTTACGCGACCACCCGCGATCGCCACTTTGGGGTTCTGAGCATAAATTTCGGTGAGGGCTGATAACCAGCCGCGACTCGCTTCAGCATCGTCATCTAAATAAGCCAAAATCTCACCCTGGGCAGCTTTGGCTCCAGCATTACGAGCAGCTGATAAGCCGAGTGTCGCTTCATAAATATATTGCAGGCGCGGGTGTGGCAAACGTGACTCAACAACAGTACGAGTTTGGTCAGTCGAGGCGTTATCAACTACGATGACTTCATAGTTTTCGAAGTCTTGGCATAGCAGGCTGTCAATGGCAGCGCCAAGGTACTCATCGCGGTTATGAGTGCAAATAATCGCTGAGATGCGCGGTGAGACCATGAACACGACTCCACTCGATTTAGACACTGAGCTAGTTCGCTTTAAGCATTCCCGCTCTTGGTTGCATTCTCTTCATTGCCGATGGGGGATCAGGTACTCGAGCGTGAGATTCACAGTAAGTTAATATCCACAAAGGGATGGTCAGGCTGTCCTAAAAAGGAATTTTATGAATGGATATTTATTCTGATTCGCAAGGCTTGCCTCAGGTCGATTTAGCCCCCTTAATTGATCATTCACTACTCTTACCGACAGCTACGCCTGAGCAGGTCAGACAGTGGTGTCACGAATGCGATCGCTATCAGTTTGCCGCTATTTGTATCGCCCCAGTCTATGTAGCCTTGGCTCGCGAAGAGTTACAGAGCAAAGCGACCGCAGTTTGCACCGTGATTGGTTTTCCGACTGGCGCAACTACCTCGGGGAGCAAGCTTTACGAAGCGCAAGAAGCAGTTGAAAATGGAGCTACAGAACTAGACGTAGTTATCAATCTGGGCTGGCTGAAGTCAGGACAGCACGATCGCCTGCATCGGGAAATTGCGGAAATTTGTGAAGCGACTAACACACTCGTAAAGACCATTCTCGAGGCCAGCTTGTTGACCCCCACAGAACTTAAAGTCGCTGCCGATATCTGCATGGATGCTGGGGCCAGCTTTTTGAAAACTAGCACCGGTTGGCAAGGGGGGGCGACAGTAGACGTTGTTCGCCAACTTTACGACTTGTCGCGGGAACGCGTAGGCATTAAAGCGTCTGGTGGTATTCGCACTGCCGAACAGGCCCTGCGGTTGGTACAAGCGGGAGCCACTCGGCTAGGAACGTCTCGCGGACCAGACTTAATTCAGCAGCAAGCAACCTTCGTCGAAAGTTGACGTAGAAGATCGCAAGTAGTTTCAAACACCTTAATGAATCACTAAAAACTTTGCTTGTTATATGGCCATCCGCAATTAGGGAGCGGCTTGCAAATAAAGTACTCAGACAAGATTGTGGCAGGGGGGATGGGTAGCAGGGGAGTTGAGAGGTTGTTTACGCGCGACTCCCTTAGGTCAGGACAGCTCGAATCTCTGAAATGCGCATTTCGTCGGCTTCTCAATGCCGCATTCCGCACTCTCAATGCCGCATTCTGCTATGAGCCTTGTAATTCTACGCTCGGCTCAGGAATCATAACTTAAGGCAGCTCAGAGAATTGAGGCTGATGATGTTGTGATGTCTCGGCTAGGCAACCGTGATCGGACTTACGCAAAAGCCTCCTCGGTCACCAAACTTTGGGGAATGTTGAATCCGATTTTTCCCGATTTGGGGATACAGGGGCCAACGATAATCGGATTCAACTGCGTAAGTCCGACATGAAACAATATCTGTGATGATGGAGTTGGATGGTGTCACGAGCGTTAGATATCACCGTCGCCTTCCCGTAATGGCTGCGGTTGAGAAGTCGTCCGAAACTTAACCGAATCACCATGGGAAGGGAGTCCTTCTGCTTCAGTTAAGCGGGCGATCGCGTCAGCAACCTCATTCAACGCTTTGGGTGAGTATTGAATCAGGCTGGAATACTTCATAAATGTCTCTGTACTCAAAGGCGAGGCGTAGCGAGCTGCTCCAGAGGTCGGTAGCGTATGATTAGGACCCGCTAGATAGTCACCTACAGCTTCAGGGGTCGCATGACCTAAAAATACAGCTCCAGCATGACGAATGTGCTCCAATAAACGCCACGGCTCATTGACTTCTAGCTCTAAATGCTCGGGCGCAAATTGGTTAGAGAGTTCCGCTGCGGTTTCTAAGGTATCTACCACAATAGCTACGCCATAGTTTGCGATCGCTTTTTCCGTCAACGTTTGTCGCGGATGTCCCTTCAATTGACGAGTCACCTCTGCCACGACTCGCTCAGCTAAAATGGCGTCCGGTGTGATGAGAATTGCTGCTGCCATTGGGTCATGTTCGGCTTGTGCGAGCAAATCAGTCGCCACATGTGCCGCATCAGCACTGCGATCAGCAATGACTAGCACCTCTGAAGGGCCAGCGAGAGAGTCGATGCCAACCGTACCAAACACTTGCTTCTTCGCCAGCGTGACATAAATGTTGCCAGGGCCGGTAATGACGTGCACCGCTGGAATTGTCGCTGTACCGTAGGCCAGCGCCGCGATCGCCTGGGCACCGCCAACCCGGTAGATTTCTGTCACCCCTGACTCTTGCGCCGCGACCAGCACCGCCGGGTTCACAGCGCCATTTTCGCCTGGCGGAGTCACCATCACAATTCGCTGTACCCCAGCAACTTTGGCCGGCACAGCATTCATCAAAACCGTGCTGGGGTAAGCTGCCCGCCCACCGGGGACGTAGATCCCGGCACGGTCTACTGCCCGATACCGTTTGCCTAAAACAACATCATCTTCAAACTCGACCCAGCTAGACGGTAGCCGCTGGCGATGGAATCGTTCGATGTTCTGGTGGGCTAACCGAATCGCATCCACCAACTGCTTCGACACCTGCTGGTAAGCAGCGTCAACTTCTGATCCACGAATGCGTAATTGCTCGGCAGTTAAATCCTGCTTGTCGAAATCAGCCGTATATTGCAGCAGCGCCTCATCTCCCTTGCGCCGAACGGTTTGCAGTATTTCCCTAACCGTCGCCTCTTTGTGAACCACCTGATCATCATGGGTGCGATCACAAATGCGCTGCAACTCTACCTGGGCATCAGCTAACTGATTGATAATGCGCAACATTTCGCACAAAACCTGACTTGAGTAATGTTCGACAACACCAAAATGTTGAGAGACCGAGCCTCAATCGATTTCAGTATGGCGGCAAGGAACCACTCCTGTCTTATAGCTTAGCGTGATTCTATTTGGCTATCTGTAAGATTGTATGTCCAGCACTAGAATATCAATGCTATTATGATTCTTCTGTTCAAATGAAATAGATTTTTAGGCGGCCTGTGGCAAATATCAAGTCTGCAATTAAGCGCATCCAGGTATCTGAGCGTAACCGATTGCGCAATAAGTCTTATCGTTCTGCCGTTAAGACGTTAACCAAGCGTTACCTCAATGCGCTTGATGCGTATGCTGCTGATGCCAATTCCACGACTTTAGCGGCAGCCCAGTCGGAACTTTCTGCCGTCTTCAGTCAAATTGATAAGGCTGTCAAGCGTGGAGTTTACCATCGAAATGCTGGTGCTCGTCGCAAGGCTCGCCTGAGTAAGGCGCTGAAGGCAGTCGAGTCTCAGCAGGCAGTGATGGCTTCTTAGAGGATTGCTGCATTCGGTTGACGGCATGCTAAAGGGGAGATGAAGCTGCGCTATGCAGTTGATTGATACTCATGTTCATATCAACTTTGCCGACTTTCATCCTGACTTAGATGAAATCGCTGCAGCTTGGCGGGCTCAAGGGATTACTCACCTAGTGCATTCGTGTGTTGAGCCGAGTGAATTTGCTGGCATGCAAGCGATCGCTGATCGCTTTTCTGAGGTTTTTCTAGCGATTGGATTACACCCGTTAGATATGGATAAGTGGGACTCAACGACTGCGGCCCAAATTGAGTCTTTGGCAAAATCGGAGCCGCGAGTAGTGGCTATTGGTGAAACTGGACTTGATTTTTACAAAGCTGATGATTGTGCGGTGCAAGAGCGAGCCTTTTGGTCGCAGTTGATGATCGCTCATCAGCTTAACTTACCAGTCATTATTCACTGCCGCGATGCGGCTGAACGGACTGCCCAGCTCATTCGAGCTTTTCGTAATGAGGTTGGCAAGGTGACAGGAGTCATGCACTGTTGGGCCGGTACTCCCAAAGAAACTCAGTGTTTTTTAGATTTGGGGTTTTATGTGAGTTTCAGCGGTATTGTCACCTTCAAAAATGCTCATCAGGTAAAAGCGTCGGCCCTTGTCGTACCCAGCGATCGCTTGCTGGTGGAGACAGACTGCCCTTTTTTGACGCCGGTACCTAAACGTAAAGAACGCCGTAATCAGCCAGCAAATGTTTATCACGTTGCGAGCTACTTAGCAGAACTCCGGCAAGAGCCTTTGGAAAAACTGGCAGCGCAAACGACGCAAAACGCGATTTCTTTGTTTGCGCTCCCACGGACTAGTGACCGAGAGGTTTCTAGTCAACCGTAGTCAAGCTGATGTTTGAGACGCTTTTGGGTGACTTAGGTAAATTACGGAGCGTATTTTTCGAGAGAATAGGTGTTGACAAATGACTTAAAGTGCGTTCTTTTTTGCTAAGCTGAGATGAAGTATGACAAATTGGCAGGGAGAGTCTTGGGGTTAATGTATTGCTGCTGTCTGAAGCCGTTATTGAAATTTGACGACTCATCAATCTTCTAGTGATTTAGCGTTAGATGCTTTCACATTCATTATCGTTCAGCTCTTTAGAACAACCCAAGCGGGATCGAGACTTAGTGTTTTGGATTTCATCAAGCATATTCAATATCATCGGTCACTGGCTTGCCAGTGCTGATCTTTATTAGCCTTTGACATTCCTTCTGCCAGCTAGAGGGAATGGTTTTGCTTGGAATGAGCTTTTTTTGTAGAAACTGTAGGGTTTTTCCGCCTGAGGAGACGCATGACCGACCAAATCGCCACGGCACCTAACTTTACACTGCCTGATCTAGTCGAAATTCAGCGATCAAGCTTCCGTTGGTTTTTAGAAGAGGGATTGATTGAGGAACTCGACGGCTTCTCACCTATCGCCGATTATACCGGCAAGCTGGAACTTCATTTTGTGGGCAAGGATTACAAGCTCAAGAGTCCCAAATACATGGTGGACGAAGCGAAAAGACGCGATGCCACTTATGGCGTCCAAATGTATGTGCCTACTCGGTTGATTAACAAAGAAACAGGCGAGATTAAGGAGCAAGAGGTGTTTATCGGCGACTTGCCGCTGATGACTGACCGGGGAACCTTTATCATCAACGGTGCCGAGCGGGTAATCGTCAATCAGATTGTACGCAGCCCAGGCGTCTACTACAAAGCTGATACGGATAAAAACGGCCGCCGCACTTACAATGCCAATCTGATTCCTAACCGTGGTGCCTGGCTGAAGTTCGAAACTGACAAGAATGACTTGGTCTGGGTGCGCATCGACAAAACGCGTAAGATTTCTGCGCAGGTTTTACTGAAAGCCTTGGGATTAACTGATGCAGAAATCTTTGATTCGCTACGTCATCCAGAGTATTTCCAAAAGACCATTGATAAAGAAGGGCAGTTCAGTGAAGATGAAGCGCTGCTCGAGCTATACCGCAAACTTCGTCCCGGTGAACCGCCAACTGTTTCCGGTGGTCAGCAGCTTTTGGAGTCTCGCTTTTTTGACCCGAAGCGCTACGACCTGGGTCGAGTAGGGCGTCATAAGCTCAATCGTAAACTGCGGCTGAGCATTCCTGACAGTACTCGCGTACTTACGCCAGTAGATATCTTGTCGGCGATTGATTATTTGATCAATCTTGAATTCGACATTGGCATGGTTGATGATATCGACCACTTGGGGAACCGCCGGGTGCGCTCTGTCGGCGAGCTCCTGCAAAATCAGGTGCGCGTTGGGTTGAATCGCCTGGAGCGCATTATTCGTGAACGCATGACTGTGTCTGATGCGGATTCTCTGACGCCTGCTTCGTTGGTTAATCCCAAGCCTCTGGTGGCTGCCATTAAAGAGTTTTTTGGCTCTAGCCAGCTTTCGCAGTTTATGGATCAGACCAACCCCCTGGCTGAGTTGACGCACAAGCGACGGCTCAGTGCCTTAGGGCCTGGTGGTCTGACGCGTGAGCGGGCCGGTTTTGCCGTACGCGATATTCATCCTTCTCACTACGGCCGCATCTGTCCAATTGAAACGCCTGAAGGACCAAACGCCGGTCTGATTGGCTCCCTAGCCACGCACGGTCGTGTTAATGATTTTGGCTTTATTGAGACGCCTTTCTATCGGGTTGAGAATGGTCGGGTCCGGCGGGACATTCCCCCGGTGTATATGACCGCCGACGAGGAAGATGATTTGCGGGTGGCTGCAGGTGATTTGCCGACAGATGCTGATGGCTACATCTTGGGCGACTCCATTCCAGTTCGTTACCGTCAAGACTTCGCGGTTTCAGTTCCCGAAGAGATTGATTACGTAGCGGTCTCTCCGGTTCAAATTATTTCAGTTGCAACGTCTCTTATTCCCTTCTTAGAACACGATGACGCTAACCGGGCTTTGATGGGCTCTAACATGCAACGCCAAGCGGTACCTTTGCTCAGACCGGAGCGTCCTTTAGTGGGTACTGGTTTAGAAGCTCAAGCCGCTCGTGACTCTGGGATGGTGATTGTTAGCCGTACTGCTGGCACCGTCGTCTACGTAGATGCTGACTTGGTACAGGTGCAAGATGCTGAGGGTAAAGTCCATGACTATCCGCTGCAGAAGTATCAACGTTCTAACCAAGATACTTGTTTGAATCAGCGTCCATTAGTTTTCCACGGTATGTCCATTGAAGCTGGACAGGTGTTGGCTGATGGGTCGGCAGCCGAGGGCGGGGAAATTGCCTTGGGTCAGAATGTCATTGTCTCCTACATGCCTTGGGAAGGTTACAACTATGAAGACGCTATTCTCATTAGTGAACGCCTAGTGTTTGAGGATGTTTACACCTCAATTCACGTGGAAAAATTTGAGATTGAAGCTCGTCAGACTAAGCTTGGCCCTGAGGAAATTACGCGCGAGATCCCCAATGTTGGTGAAGATTCGCTCCGTCAGTTAGACGAAGGTGGCATCATTCGCATTGGTGCCTGGGTTGAATCTGGAGACATTCTAGTCGGTAAAGTTACGCCCAAAGGTGAGTCGGACCAGCCGCCGGAAGAGAAGCTGCTTCGGGCGATCTTTGGGGAGAAGGCGCGGGATGTGCGGGACAACTCTCTGCGCGTACCGAATGGTGAAAAAGGCCGGGTGGTCGATGTTCGAGTGTTCACACGTGAACAAGGCGATGAGTTGCCGCCTGGAGCCAATATGGTCGTTCGCGTCTACGTGGCGCAAAAACGCAAGATTCAAGTCGGCGATAAGATGGCTGGCCGCCATGGTAATAAAGGGATTATTTCTCGCATTTTGCCTTTGGAAGATATGCCTTACTTGCCTGACGGTAAGCCGGTAGATATCGTTCTGAATCCCCTAGGCGTGCCCTCACGAATGAATGTGGGACAGGTGTTTGAGTGCCTGCTGGGCTGGGCTGCTGACAATCTTGACGTGCGGTTTAAGATTACGCCTTTTGACGAGATGTACGACAAGGAGGCGTCTCGTAACACCACCCATGGGCAGTTACAAAACGCTCGGGACACAACCGGTAATGATTGGGTGTATAACCCGGATGATCCTGGCAAAATCCAACTTTACGATGGTCGTACTGGGGAAGCCTTCGATCGCCCAGTGACAGTGGGGATTGCCTACATGCTGAAGCTAGTTCATCTAGTGGATGACAAGATTCATGCGCGGTCGACTGGGCCGTACTCCTTGGTAACCCAGCAGCCCTTGGGCGGTAAGGCGCAGCAAGGTGGTCAGCGATTTGGCGAGATGGAAGTTTGGGCGCTTGAGGCCTACGGTGCTTCCTACACTCTGCAAGAGTTGCTCACAGTGAAATCGGATGACATGCAGGGGCGCAACGAAGCACTGAATGCGATCGTTAAGGGTAAGGCCATTCCCCGACCAGGCACGCCTGAATCCTTCAAAGTGTTGATGCGTGAGCTGCAATCTCTAGGCCTAGATATTGCGGTCCATAAGGTTGAGACTCGCGAAGACGGTACGAGTCAGGATGTCGAAGTTGACTTGATGGCCGATCTCAGCAACCGTCGGACGCCTTCTCGTCCGACCTATGAGTCTGTTGTCACGCCCTCCGAAGTCGTTGAACAGACGGAAGAGTAACTTTACGCCTTGGGCTGAGCACGACTCAGCCCAGTCGACCACTGGTAAGCACTAAGCGCATATCTACACATCTAGAGGAAAGAGCTGAGCATGGCAAAGCTAGAGCAGCGTTTCGATTACGTCAAAATTGGGCTGGCATCTCCTGAGCGAGTTCGCCAGTGGGGAGAGCGCACCCTCCCTAACGGCATGGTGGTGGGTGAAGTCACTAAACCAGAAACGATCAATTACCGAACGCTCAAGCCTGAAATGGATGGCTTGTTTTGTGAGCGGATTTTTGGTCCGGCCAAAGATTGGGAATGCCACTGCGGAAAATATAAGCGAGTCAGACATCGGGGCATTGTGTGTGAGCGATGCGGCGTTGAGGTGACCGAATCGCGGGTTCGTCGTCACCGTATGGGGTACATCAAGCTGGCTGCGCCAGTCGCCCATGTCTGGTATCTCAAGGGCATTCCTAGCTACATTGCCATTTTGTTGGACATGCCTTTGAAAGATGTTGAACAAATCGTCTACTTCAATGCGTATGTCGTATTGGATGCCGGTAACGCTGATAATCTTTCTTACAAGCAACTGCTGACTGAAGACCAGTGGATTGAGATTGAAGATCAGCTTTACGACGAAGAGTCGCAGTTAGTTGGAATTGAGGTTGGAATTGGAGCGGAAGCGCTGCAACGATTGCTGCAAGATCTCAACCTGGAAGAGGAAGCAGAACAACTGCGAGAACAAATCGCTGTCTCCAAAGGGCAAAAGCGAGCCAAGTTAATCAAACGGCTGCGGGTGATTGATAACTTTATTGCCACTGGTTCAAAGCCTGAGTGGATGGTGATCAATGCGATTCCGGTCATTCCTCCTGATTTGCGTCCGATGGTGCAGTTAGATGGGGGACGGTTTGCGACCTCTGACTTGAACGACCTTTACCGTCGTGTGATTAACCGTAATAATCGCTTGGCCAGGCTGCAAGAGATTTTGGCACCCGAAATCATTGTGCGGAATGAAAAGCGGATGCTGCAAGAAGCTGTAGACGCTTTGATTGATAATGGCAGGCGTGGTCGAACGGTGGTGGGGGCTAACAATCGTCCTCTCAAATCTCTCTCAGACATTATTGAGGGCAAGCAGGGGCGGTTCCGGCAAAACCTTTTGGGTAAGCGGGTCGATTACTCGGGTCGTTCAGTGATTGTCGTTGGCCCTAAATTGAAGATTCATCAGTGTGGTTTGCCTAGAGAAATGGCGATCGAGTTGTTTCAACCCTTCGTGATTCATCGCTTGATTCGCCAAGGCTTGGTCAACAACATTAAAGCGGCTAAGAAGCTGATTCAACGCAACGATCCCAGCGTGTGGGAAGTATTGGAAGAGGTCATTGAAAGCCATCCAGTGTTGCTAAACCGAGCACCAACACTTCACCGTTTGGGGATTCAGGCCTTTGAGCCAATTTTGGTGGAGGGGCGAGCGATTCAGCTGCATCCGCTGGTTTGCCCGGCGTTTAATGCCGACTTTGATGGTGACCAGATGGCTGTGCATGTTCCTCTGTCATTAGAAGCACAGTCGGAAGCTCGATTGTTGATGCTGGCCTCTAACAATGTGTTGTCACCTGCGACTGGGCGCCCCATTATTACTCCTAGTCAGGACATGGTGTTGGGCTGTTACTACTTAACGGCGGAAAACCCTTATGAACAGAAGGGAGCAGGCCAGACTTTTGGCAGCATGGAAGATGCTATCTTAGCGTTCGAACAAGGGATGATCGGCCTCCACGCGAAGGTTTGGTTGCGGTTTGACGGCCCAGTAGAAGCTGATGGTCCAGATGAGCTTGTTGAAGAAAAGACCGAGGTAGATGGCACGGTTCGCCGAGTATATTCTCAACGTCGAGTCCGGGAAGATACTGACGGCAACCTCATTTCTCAGTACATCAAAACGACAGCAGGACGCATTATCTACAACAAAACGGTGCACGAAGCATTAGCGAACTAGCGGCATCTTTATCGGATGCGGGGAGGGCGCGATCGCTTACTCCCCACGAGTTACTTGAGCAGTCAATTTAGAGAAAAGGGCGGAGAGGGCGACATGGCAGAGCAGGCAACAAACACATCCCCAATGGTCTTTCGCAACCGGGTGATTGATAAGAAGCAGCTGAAGAAGTTGATTTCTTGGTCGTTTGAAACATTTGGGACTGCCAGGACCTCGCAAATGGCTGACCAGATGAAAACTCTGGGGTTTCATTATGCAACTCGCGCAGGGGTTTCCATTAGCGTCGAGGATTTACAGGTTCCTTCTGAGAAACGCGGCTTGCTAGACGCTGCCGACGAGGAAATTCGCACGACGGAAGAGCGATATACCCGTGGCGAGATCACTGAGGTAGAGCGCTTTCAAAAAGTAATCGACACTTGGAATGGTACGAGTGAAGAACTTAAGAATCAGGTTGTCAAAAACTTTAAAGAGAACAACCCGCTCAACTCTGTCTATATGATGGCTTTCTCGGGGGCGCGCGGGAACATCTCTCAAGTGCGTCAACTTGTTGGCATGCGAGGATTGATGGCTAATCCTCAAGGGGAAATCATCGACCAGCCAATTCGTACCAATTTTCGTGAAGGATTGTCAGTAACGGAGTATGTCATTTCTTCTTATGGTGCTCGTAAAGGGTTGGTTGATACGGCCCTGCGAACCGCTGATTCAGGCTATTTGACCCGACGCCTGGTGGACGTTTCTCAGGATGTCATCATTCGTGAAACTGATTGTGGTACTGAGCGGGGGATTCCGTTGCGAAGTATGACAGCGGGTGAAAAGGTCTTGATCCCACTGTCAGATCGGCTGCTGGGTCGAGTGTTAGCAGCAGATGCCATTCATCCTGAAACTGGTGAAGTTGTGGCTCAGCGCAACGAAGCTCTTTCTCAAGCAAGAGCCGATGAGATTTACGCCGCCGGTGTTGAAGAGGTGATGGTGCGGTCTGGTCTAACCTGTGAAGCGACTCGTTCAGTGTGCCAGCGCTGCTATGGCTGGAGCCTAGCACATTCAGAAATGGTCGACCTTGGTGAAGCGGTCGGCATTATTGCCGCCCAGTCCATTGGCGAACCAGGCACGCAGCTAACGATGCGGACTTTCCACACTGGGGGGACCTTTACAGGAGAAGTGGCTCCCCAGGTACGAGCCAAGCGTGATGGTGTAATCGAGCTGCCAGCTAAACTTAAGAGCCGGGCCTTTCGGACTCGTCACGGTGAAGATGCGTTGGTGCTTGAGAACCAAACCAAGCTTGTGGTTCAGAGTGATACGGGCAAAAACCAGTCAGAGACCCTCCCTCAGGGGGCCATCTTATTCGTGCAGCCAGGGGGGCGGGTTGCTAAAGACCAATTGCTGGCGGAAATGCCAACGTCTAGCCGTATCCGCAAAGTCACTGAAAAAGCTACGAAAGACGTGAATAGTGACCTTTCTGGCGAGGTCAAGTTCGCCGGGTTAGTGCAGGAAGAGAAAATTGACCGACAGGGCAATACGACTCGTCTAGCTCAGCGAGGCGGCTTGATTTGGGTGCTTTCGGGTGAGGTCTACAACCTGCCGCCGAATGCTGAACCCGTGGTGAAAAACGGCGATCGCATTGCCCCCAGTAGTGTCATTGCTGAGACGCGTCAGGTGAGTGAACGGGGCGGTCTGGTCAGGATTCCTGAAATTCCTGAAGGTAAGGATGCGCGCGAGGTAGAGGTGATTACAGCTTCCGTCTTACTGGACCAAGCTGAAGTCAAAATGGAGAGTGGTCAGGGCGGTGAACACTACGTGATTGAGACCGCTAATGGTCAGCGATTTTCCCTAATTGCGACACCCGGCACTAAGCTTGTCAATAATGGCGTGGTAGCGGAGATGGAAGAGACCGCTTATCGCACCAGCACGGGCGGCATGATCAAGTATTCGGGAGTCGAAGCCGCTAAAAAGGGCAAGGGTAAGCAAGGCTATGAAGTAACCAAAGGTGGTCAGCTTCTATGGATTCCCGAGGAAACTCACGAAGTCAACAAGGATCTATCCCTCTTATCGGTAGAAGACGGCCAATATGTTGAGGCTGGGACAGAAGTGGTTAAAGACATCTTCTGTCAGAGCAGCGGGGTGGTCGAAGTCACTCAGAAAAACGATATTCTGCGAGAAATCGTGGTCAAGCCCGGCGCTTTGCACATGGTTGATAACCCGGAAGCAGTGATGGAACGGGACGGCACCATTGTGCCCCCAGGTGAAGAACTCATGGATGGGCTCACTACGTCTGAACTGTCTTATGTGGAGTTTGTCGAATCGCCTGAAGGGCCGGCTCTCTTACTGCGTCCAGTTGAAGAGTTCAACGTTCCGGATGAGCCTGCTGTGCCTAGCCAGGATTCTACCAGTGACTCGGGTTGTCATATTCGTCTGAGAGCCGTTCAGCGCATCTCTTTCAAGGATGGCGATCGCGTTAAATCTGTAGAAGGTCAAGAACTGCTACGCACCCAGCTGGTCCTGGAAATCGGTGAAGAGTCTTCGCATTTAGAAGCTGATATCGAGCAAGTGCCGGACGAAAGCAATCCTGATGTGATGCGTCTGCAGTTGGTGATTTTGGAGTCGAGTGTTATCCGCCGTGATGTTGTCGCGGATCAGACGCAGGGCAGCACCTTGACCCGCATCTTAGTCGAAGAAGGCCAGCAGATTGAGCCTGGTGCCGTCGTTGCCCGCACTGAAATTCAATGTAAAGAAGAGGGAGAAGTCCGCGGAATTCGAGAGGGCACTGAGGCCATTCGCCGCATCTTGGTTGTGCGCGCTAACGATTTAGTTCAGATTGAGCTAAATGGACAACAACCTAGTGTTGAAGTGGGTGACTTAGTTGTTGACGGCAGTGAAGTTGCCCCTGGTATGGTCTTGGCAGAGTCTGGTCAGGTCACCGGGGTGTCAGAGACTCACCTGACTTTGCGGATTGCCCGTCCTTATCGGGTCTCGACGGGGGCGGTTTTGCATATTGAAGATGGCGACCTAGTACAACGGGGCGATAGCTTAGTGCTACTCGTATTTGAGCGGGCCAAGACCGGTGATATCATCCAGGGGCTACCGCGAATTGAGGAACTTCTAGAGGCCCGTAAACCTAAAGAAGCCTGCATCCTAGTTGAGCGGCCAGGTACCGCAGAGGTCATCTTTACTGACGATGAAGCGGCCAACATTAAAGTTGTCGAAGCTGATGGAGTCGTCACAGAATATCCGCTGAGTCCGGGACAAAACCTGTTAATCAATGATGGCCAGTATGTAGAAGCCGCTGAGCCATTGACCGATGGTCCTGCGAATCCTCACCAGATTCTGGAAATCTTCTTTGAGTACCATAAGTCTCAGGGCGAAGGTATTCACTCAGCCGCGATGAAAGCTTTGCAGGAAGTGCAGACTTTCTTGGTGAACGAGGTGCAATCTGTTTACCAATCGCAAGGGGTCGATATTTCGGATAAGCACATTGAAGTGATTGTGCGACAGATGACCTCTAAGGCTCGGGTCGAAGATGGGGGTGACACCACCATGTTGCCGGGTGAGCTAATGGAGATTTATCAGATTGAGCAGGTTAATGAAGCCATGGCGATCACTGGCGGTGCTCCCGCAGAATACACTCCGGTCTTGTTAGGGATTACGAAGGCTTCTCTGAATACGGATAGCTTTATCTCTGCGGCTAGCTTCCAAGAGACCACTCGGGTTTTGACTGAGGCTGCGATCGAGGGTAAGTCTGACTGGCTACGTGGCCTTAAAGAAAACGTGATTATTGGTCGCCTGATTCCCGCCGGTACTGGCTTTAACGCATACGAGGAACCGACCCCGACGCTAGAAGCGGACACGGGAGCAGGGTTTGAAGGTGCCATGATGAATGATGCCTTGTCTCGTGATGTGGTGCTTGATGATGAAACTGCTCGCAGCTATCAGCTAGATAGCGGCTTGGGTAACATCTTGAGAGATGATGAAATGGTGGGGTTTGTCGACAATGGCGAAAACGCCTCTGACAAAACGGGTACCCCTCCACCGGCTCAAAATCCGATCTTGGACGATGACAACCTGCTGATTGATGACAACAGCGACATTATTTAAGTCGCCGGAGTAGCTTCACTCTAAAATAGCTAGTCCTCATATGAGGACTAGCTATTTGCTATGAAAGCGAACAGGCCGATGAGAATTTGCCTCTCCTATAGCGATCCGCAATCAGGTCAGGACAGTTGTAATTTCTGAAAGCACCACACAGCAAATGTCCTTATTCCGAACTCTGCATTCAGAATTCCGCATTCAGCGATAGATAGGCCTCATCAACCCTCGTAACAATCGGCTAGCAGATCTAGTTCAAGCCACCGATGCGGCTAGGTGGCCAGAAACGCACCACGGCTTTACCAATGATGTTGTCTTCAGGCACAAAGGAATCCGGTTGCCAGGCATGGCTATCGAAGCTGCTGTTACGGTTGTCACCAAGCACTAAATAGGACTCAGGAGGCACGGTCTCTGGCCCCCAAGTGTAGTTAGGTTCAGCTTTAATGTAGTCTTCTTCCAGAGGAATGCCATCGATTAAGACAGCACCATCACGAACTTCAACAGTGTCGCCAGGCAGCCCGATAACGCGCTTGATAAAGGCATCTTTGCGCTGCTCTTCTTCGGGAAAGAGGCTGTCAGGAGGCCAAAATACAATGATGTCACCTCGTTGCGGAGGATTGAGGTGATAGCTGATTTTCTCAACGACTAAGCGATCATTGATCTCTAAGGTTGGTTCCATTGAACCAGAGGGAATGTAGCGTGCCTCTGCCACAAAGGCACGAATGCCAAGCGCCAGCACAATGCTGAGGCCCAGGGTTTGAATGCCTTCAACTATGGGGTTGGTTTTATGGTCTGTACTTTTATTAGCAGGGTTGTCCGGTGTATGCGGAGGCTGAGGAAAATCAGTCATGTTGGGCACAGCGTCCGTTGCAAGTCTGGGTAAATAACCTATCGATCATACTCGATCGCAAAGTCTTTCAATGCGCTTAAAAGACGAAGAGACTGTATAAGTTAGTTTCTCAAGCGTTGACTGGGTGCTTGATCGGGATTGAAAATTTAACTGAATATCGGTTTTGAGGCTGTGAGGTGGCTTGATTCAACGATGCCGTGGGTTCAAGGGTACGATGAGACGATTGTGGCCATGCACCCATGGAAGCGTCAAGGCCGTGCAATGGGCATTGGCATCTATTGATGAGAAATCTCTCTTGCGAGTAGACAATCGTTAAGATCAATCCATCGTTATTCTCAAAATTGTCTCTTGCTACCTCCTATTTTAAATGAGTCGCTAACCACCGAGTATCTTACGATCGCGATCGCTGATCTGCCTGAACGATTACAGGGGACAACAGTGGTGCAACTATCTGACTTTCATTTTGATGGTCGCAGCCTGTCCGTCTCAATGCTGCAAGAAGCGATGGCTCGATGTAATGACATCAATCCTGATTTGGTAGTTCTGACCGGCGATTTCATTACTGATGAAGCTAACGACATTGAAAGACTGTTGCCCTATCTCCAGCAGCTTAAAAGTCACAAAGGAGTTTATGCCATTTTAGGCAATCACGATAATCGATACCTCGATATGCGTGCCGTCGTTAGAGCTGGGCTGCAAGCAGTGGGAATTCATACCCTATGGAATGAAATTGCTTATCCCCTTGGAACTGACTTTCCGGTGGTGGGCCTGGCTGATTATTATTCGAAGGCCTTTCAACCAGAGTCACTGCTGGAACGACTTGATGACCAGATGCCGCGTCTGATTTTGTCTCACAATCCGGATAGTTTTGTCGTGCTGCAAAACTACCGAGCCGATTTAGTACTGTCAGGACATACCCATGGTGGTCAGGTAACGATTCCTGGTTGGGGCCCTCTGCCTGGCATTTTGCAGGCCTGGAGTTCGGGCG
The DNA here is from genome assembly GCA_039185935.1 of Cyanobacteria bacterium P01_F01_bin.56. Taxonomy (GTDB): domain Bacteria; phylum Cyanobacteriota; class Cyanobacteriia; order Phormidesmidales; family Phormidesmidaceae; genus Halomicronema. Next base: position 40,768 of record JBCDAJ010000016.1, read on the forward strand.
TACCGACTTGGGCCAGGTCTTGGATTCCTTTTCTGAAACAAGATTGCGATCGCGTGTTCCGTAATTGGCAGTGGGCCTCTGGGCTGCATCAAATTGGGCTAAATCAACTCTACGTGAATCGTGGACTCGGCAGCTATTTTCCGGGCCGACTGTTCTGTCCGCCGGAGGTGACCGTGATCCGGTTAGTGTGTGAACTCACAGAAAATGAAAGGGATGGCGTATGCACAAAGGACGCTATTGGCGATAGCGATCAATCGCCTGCTGAATTACCGTAATGTGTTGTGTGAGGCGATCGCTGTCGAGTAAATTTCGAGCTTTATCGATGCCGTCCGCTAAACTGCTGGTCACGCCACTGCGCCAGAGATAAAAGCCACCATTCCACAAAGCGATGGCTTGCAGATGTGTCGGTTTGCCCGCCAGGGTGTTTTGCAGCGTTTCTAGATACGTCGACTCCGGCTTTAATGGCGTTTCCCTTTTATCGCCAACACCATAGTCACGGGCATGGAGCACCAAACGTTCTTCACTGTTAGGGGCGTGGAGGCCGATGATAGCGGCCCGAGCTCGGGGGAGATCTGGGCTCCCTTCTAACCCCTTGACCGTAATGAAGTTAGAAACCCCAATCGCGGCTAGGGTCCCTTTGGCCAAACCTTCGGTAGGCGGATGCACATAGCCGACAATGACCTGGCAGTCGCCAGCATAAGGACACCACATTAACTCTAAAGTAGCTTGAGGCGGCCGCTTGCCAATTTGTTCGCGATAGGGCACTAGGCTCTGAGCTTGGGGAAAATGATCGGGCAGGTGTAAATAGCCCAGTTTGGTTTCCTCAAATATGTCTTGAATGGCGGTGAGGGGCAGACCTGTCCAGTTGATGCCAAGCGCTTGCCAGGTATCGATCAGCGGCAGGCCATATTTAGTCGGCATGCGATCGCCCCCGTGGAGCACCACCGGGCAACCACATACCGCCAGCATCAACGCTACTAAGGGTTGCGCCGGAGCCGTCCGGGCACGACCGTCGTAGGGTAAACAAAACACCAGTGCCGGATAGTCGGCCACAACCGGGTATAACGTTGGGCCGAGTTGCGCGTAGGCATCTAAAAACCCCGCCAGTTCTATGGATTTTGGGCGCCTGATGCGATGGGCAATCATAAAGGCCCCAATCTGCGCTGGGGTCGCCTCTCCTAGCAGCATCAGTTGAGCTGCCTGAGCCGCTTCGCTGCGGGTCAAAACGTCAGACGTGTGCTGACCACTGCCGACTTTTTTCAGGAGATCACGAAAGACGGTACTCATATCAGTTAGGCTTTGTCTGGCATTAGTTCAGCAAGAGAGGGTTGCGGCAAGAAAATGGTTCCTCGTTCTAGCACTAACTGACAAAATGTTTGAATAATTGGAATCAGTAGGCGATCTCCCGTTGTTACTAACACCACCTTACGAGTGAGCTGGGGTGCCTCAGTGGGACGAATCGCCAAGGTCGAATCTCGTCGGCTTTCAGTGAGGGCTGATTGGGGCAATAAAGCCGTTAAATTGCCCTGGCGCACTACCCCGCGAAAGGCATCCAGGGTGTTGAGCTCCACGGCTACCTGAAGCTCGCCACCGCTGCGGTCAAATTGGGCCTGAACGAGACGCTGCATGCCATACCCATCCTTAAAGACGACTTGGGGATACTGGGCCAAAGCTGACCAGGGCACCTGATCAAATGCCGCCAGGGGATGATTGGCCGCCATCAAGATCTCAACCGGCTCTTCATACAAAGATTGCACACTCATGTCAGGACTCGTTGTCAGCCGTTCGTTATCCATCACAATGGCAACATCGACTAGACCGTCGCGTAGCACCTTGAGGGAGCGATCGCTGCCGAGTGCCGTCACTCGCAACTGGACATGGGGATAGTCATGGCAAAACTTTTGCAAGACTGGCGGCAACAAATGGGAACAGACTGACTGAATGGCGGCAATACACAGCTCTGGCTGCTTGCCCGCCATCAAGTCAGCAATGTCACGAGTGGCCTGGCGCCAGTCTTGGCACATGCGCCGGGCTTTGGGCAACAGCGCTTCCCCCGCGACCGTCAGCTTGATCGGCGCACCGCGATGCAGTAAGGGCGCATCCAACTCTGTTTCTAACGCTTGAATCTGGCGGCTAATGGTCGATTGCGTAACACCACAACGTCTTGCGGCCTGTTGAAAGCTGCTAGTTTCTGAAACAGATAAAAAAGCTTCGAGCTGCTCTATGCGCATGCTAGTTGGGGTGAGTGAAATGCCGCAAGTTGAAATCAATGGGAGTGAACTATTAATAACCAGTTAACAGATACTGCGTCACAACTTAGTAACAATAATTGCTAAACCATTGAACAGTCGATTTGAGAGGCTAAAAACTATGGCTATTTTGGGCAATGAGTCGATAACTGAAAACCGCTCTACCCATCAACAAATCAATTTTGGGGCGATCGCGGCCTCACATATAGCCAGCCCGATACCCAGGTCAACCCCACAGCGGCCCAAAACAAGCTCATCCCGATTTGATAGCCGAATTCTGTGAGCGGTGCCAAGAGACAGGCGATCGCCGCAATTTGTAAAACCGTTTTGGCCTTGCCCCAAAGATTCGCTCCGGGTACTGCCTGAGTTTGAAAGGTCGGGCTGACTCGCCAACCGGCAATAGTCAGTTCTCGGACCAAAATCAGAAATACTCCCCAAGCCGGGACTTTACCCAGCTCAATCAGTGCCAACAACGGAGCAAATACTAAGAGCTTGTCGACGAGGGGATCTAAGAACTTACCCAAGTCGGTGACCTGATCTAAGCGCCGCGCTAAGTAGCCATCGACCCAGTCGGTGCTGGCGGCAAGCAAAAAGATGCCGACTGCCCACCAAGCCCGCGTCGGCGTTGGTTCTAAAAGCAAAATCAACACCAGCGGTGCTCCTAGCAGACGAGTAACGGTAATCCAAGTAGGCAGATTCATAATGTCAGGCCGTATGGATCATGAGCGAGTACCTTTACCCTACTGGAGAATGTCTGGAATCGTTGCCCCACGAACGAGTTCCATTCAGCCAACGTAATCTCTGGGACGGTTACCATCCCACGCCAATAAGTCCCCCCAGACAGCAACAGTAGTCTACCCGTCGCTTATCGTGTGGTGGGCATCGGCAATCAAAAGTTTGTTGCTCAGCTTGCGGCTGACTCGACGCCCGTAAAAGGGAATGGCGATGTTGACGCTGAGAACTGACAGCATGATCAAAGTGCGATCGCGGGTGCGATGACTGGGGCACGACCTGGCAGCAGTCGCTCTCCTGTGGTTTGCCCGATCTCAAAGTAAGCAATGCCAAAACAGGGGGCAATCCCCAGAGCACCGACTGCCTATATATTTGCTGCCTAAGCGAATGATCGAAATCAAGATTTGGACGACGCTGATTGCTTCGTCACCAGCCCCAAAACGTTGTTCACGCTATCGGTCACGCTGTGTGTGGAACCCTCTGCCTGCAAGTTCAAAGACTCTGTCTAAAAACCGACAATCGATATGAGTATGACCACCGCGAGTTGAGCACCAACGTCGTGATCAAAACCCGAGGAACCGCCTGGCGATGACCTAACACTGGCTGATTTGCGTCGGTTGCAGTAGAAAACTCAAGAGCCACAATCAAACGCTCAACATGTCATAAAGGTCATTTTGCTGGTTGTTTCATCCAGGCAAAACGAGAGGTCAGACAGCCTTAATCGGACTTCCGTAAAAGCCCCCTTAATCCCCTAAATCTAGGTAATGTTGCAGCCGATTGCCTCAATGCTGGGGTATCTGTTTAGCGTGCCGTAGAATCCCCCGCTGTCGCCGCCCCCTGCAAAAGAGGGCGAGTACCTCAGAGGTTTGGAAGTCCCCCCTTTTGAAGGGGGATTGAGGGGGATCGGCAGTAGCTGGACGCTAAACGCATACAGGCTGGGGCAATCGGGCCAAAATCGGATGCAACTGCGTCAGTCCTACTTGAGATTAACCATAGCGAGCAGCGCCACCGGTCACTTGATCAAGTAACCGGTGGCGCTGAATTTTATGGCACGCTGACCGGCACGCGAACTGCTTCACCGAGACAAATCCCCATGGCACGAGCGGTTTTAACGAGGGTACCGTCCAGATCAACCGCTTGATAATGAGCGATTGCGCTCTCAATGGGCACATCCACAACCTGACGATTTTGCCAACTGACCATCCGGTCAAACCGACCTTCGGCGATGAGATCGGTTGCTGCCACCCCAAACACGGTGGCGGTTAATCGATCTAGCGGCGAAGGCAGGCCCCCCCGTTGCACGTGCCCTAAGACCGTGACCCGAGTCTCAGCCTCGGTCCGCGCGGAAATATTGTCCGCCAGATATTGCCCCACACCCCCTAACCGGCACTGGCTCAGGGCTAAGTTATGCATGATTTTTTCGCCATTTTCGTTGCAGACGGCTTCGGCCACAATCACAATGGCGTAGTTTTTACCCCGCTCTTGCAGGGTGGTGATGTGGTTGCAAATCTGCCCCATGGAATATTGAATTTCGGGGATTAAGATAATGTCGGCCCCTCCGGCAATACCGGCGCTGATGGCGATGTGCCCAGCGTCGCGGCCCATGACCTCCAGCACCATCACCCGCGAATGGCTGGCCGCGGTAAAGTGCAGGCGATCGACTGCCTCAGTGGCAATATTCACCGCCGTGTCGAACCCGATCGCCCGTTCTGTACTGCCCAAGTCGTTATCAATGGTTTTGGGAATGGCCACTAAATTGATGTTGCCCTGCTGAGCCAAGCGTCGCAAAATCGCTAAACTGCCATCGCCGCCAATGCCAATTAGCGCATCGAGTCCGAGTTGGTGGTAGCCTTCAATGATTTCTGCCGAGCGATCGCTCAGCGTGCCATCAGCCGTAGGAAAGGCAAAGGGATTGCCCTTATTGGTCGTGCCTAAAATCGTCCCGCCTTTGATCAGCAGGTCGTAATCATCTTGCACCCGCAACAGGGGTTGAAACTGGGGCGGACGCTGCAATAACCCATGAGTTGATCGCGAAATGCCGTACACTTCCCAACCATAGGTATCGATTGCTCGATGCACCACGGCTCGAATGGCCGCGTTGAGCCCCGCACAATCACCGCCACTCGTCAAAATGCCAATGCGCTTGATATTTGCCATCGTTATCTTGTCTTCAACAGGGCCTTAATCATCTATATAAATATGGGATCAGTGGTTTTTTGGAGCTGTTTTTTTAAGGTTTTTGTAAATAAATAAAGCTGAAAACTGCAATCTCGAAAAGAACTACAAAAAAATGAAACTTGACTTTTTAAAGAGTCTCCCCATCTCTGTTAAAGGCCCTATGAACCTTCAAAAAAGCCAGTATTTTGCATGTATTCAGACTCTTGCTTCAAGCTTGGCAAGCAATCATTTGGGGGGAATTGAGAGTTTAATCAGCAGTCGCGTGGCGTAAACCTGATTTACTTCGGCGTAACTGCAATATAATAATGAACTTTTATTGACTTGCGTGAAGTGTAGATCTAATGAGAATTTGGCTGACATATGTCGATAGCAATGATGAGGATGTCACCCGAGAACCGAACCGATTTTCATAGGCCGCGCCTAGTAGAGCCTTTGAGCTGTCGTCCCCGAGGTGTGGTGTGCTAAAGCTGTTGTTGATGCGTCATGGCGAATCCACTAGCAACCGCGATCGCCGCCTCACAGGTCAAGATCATGTTCCGCTCACCCCACGGGGATATCAACAATGTCAGCAGTTGGGCGCTTGGCTATATGAGCAGTCTTGGCCGCCGACCCATGTCTACAGCAGTCCTTGGCGCCGTGCCCTAGAGTCTCTGAGGGCGGTGATGCAGCCCTGGGACTGGCAGTTGGAGCTGCCGCTAAACTGGGAACGCCATGCTTCTGAAGGCGATCGCGCCGGAGTTGCGCCGCTAACCTTACAAGCGAACGGTGCTCAAGCCGCTCCTCAGGGGCAAGTCTGCATGGCTCTGCAAGAATTTGACGCCGGTATTTTGACCGGCCTCACTTGGGCCGAGGCCAATCAGCATTATCCCGACCTTTGCCACCAGTTAGAAACCAGTGTCGATTGGGTGCCGATTCCCCAAGCCGAAACGCCCCTGCAAGGCCGCCAGCGGGCTCATCAATTTATCCAGCGGCTGCTGCAAACCCACAATAACGATGACGCCGTTTGGGTGATGGCCCATCACTGGATTTTGGAACATTTGGTGGCTTGTCTGCTGGGCAGCGATCGCACCTGGCAGATTCCCATGGCCAACACCGCTCTGTTTGAATTTTGGCTCGATCGCGATCGTTGGGCGCACACCGGCATGGCCAGAAATATCAGCGATTTATGGCAAATCAAACAGTTCAACCAGACCCTACATCTAACGCCCCGTTGAGCCGCCGCCGATGACGGCACCCCGGACGAGCGCTCGCCCACAGCCCATCAACTCTTCTAAAATAAAGAGGCAGTTCATCTCAACGGTTGTGCCATGAAACCTCAGCGTCTCGGCCATGTAGCCATCTGTGTACAAGATATTGACCAGGCCGTCGCGTTTTACCAAAAGCTCGGCATGGACGTCGCCTGGCACGATAAAGACTGGGCCTACCTCAAAGCCGGAGATGACGGCCTCGCCTTGCTGAGCCCCAACTACGACCAAGCTGGCCCGCACTTTGGCTTTGTATTTACTGATCGCGCGGAAGTCGATGAGGCCTACGATCGTCTCAAAGCCGACGGCGTATTTGTTACCAAAGTCCACGAGCACCGCGACGGCACCGCCTCGTTTTATGGCAAAGACCCCGATGGCAACTGGTTTGAATACCTCTATGAGCCCGCACCCGTGCCTGCAGAACCAGCTGCGGTGTAGGGCGATCGCCGTTGGTATCTGCGTTCAACCAATCCATGCATGCCACACGCCAGACGAATCGCCCACATCAAGCGCTTTTGAGGCAAAATAAGGGCAAATTTCTGCTGATGCCACATGACTCAATCTTCTGATCCTCAACCGCCTCTGAACGAGCGACTGGCAGAAATTGCGCTAAAGGCGATCTCTGCGGGTGGCCTTACCGCAGGTGGAGCCAATGCCTTTTGGCAATTGTTGAAAGATGATGGCAGCATTTCCAAAGCGATCGCCTCAGCCGTCATCGGTTTGGGAATCGCCTACGGTGCCAAGCTCTTGCAGCCCGTTCACAAAGGCAATGAAAAGCGGTTGCAAGCGGCAGGTGAGCGGCAGGTGAGCGGCTGAACGCGCAGCTCGACCGCACGACCGCACGGCTGGGTTACGGCAGCTTTGAAGACTGGTAAGTAGCTAGGCGCAATTAAACCTAAAACGTTCCAGGGTATAGTCTCCTGCTCGACTGCGAGCTTCCATGCCTTCAATAACAGTCATCGCTAAATCGTATTCGTTATCAAACATTTGCCCCACAATTTCGTGAGCTTTCAACTGCCGCCATTGGGTCTCAATGGGATTCATCTCCGAACAGTAAGGGGGTAAAAGAAGATGAATAATCCTTGTTTCTGCCATCGTGACCACTGGGCTTGCACTAAACGACTTTTATGCAGCGAATCATTATCCTGCACAATCACCGTGATGCGCCCGCTCTCCGCCAAGGTTTGTGCCGCCTTCTGAGCGACCAATCCATCACCTCAATGTAGCTCTTGCCCTTGAAACCGCCCTGCGCCAGTGCGTACTCGAACCCTTGGCCCGGTTGCCACAACCCCAGAATGCTGATGCGATTGCCATAGCGCTGAGGGGTTTGCTCTAGCCGTTTCTGCTCGCCGATGGGACTATCGCCATAACTCACGGGACTCCAGAGACAGAAGCCCGCTTCATCCAGGTACTTCAAGCCCACCCAACCCGCCTGCGCCGCCAGTTCTAAGGTCTCTAAAACGGCCTGCTTGAGCGCTTTTTGAATCGGGTCTTGCCGCTTTCGATGACTTTGCCGAGGCCGTTTCCACCGATATCTTTTTTTTGAGCAAGCGGCGCCAGCGGTCACTACTTAACCTCTATTATTTTGGAATTTATTGAATGGTGAGTTCCGAGCAGACTGCGGGGTGCAACTTACAGCCCCAGCTGCTGCTTCATCGTGCCGATAAACTGTTCGTCATCTTGTGCTTTGCGGTGATCTAGCCAGGCGATCGCATCATTGCCTGCCCGATAACGCAGTGTGTTGGTCCCATCCGTAACGGCAGTCCAAATCACCTCGGCCACCACATCAGGCTCAGAGATGTTGTCACCCAAATTGCCTAAGTGAGCAAAGAGCTTTTGCACAGTTCCCTGGTACTCTGCCATCGTTTCGTTATTGACAAAATCAAACGAGCGACCGCCAAAATCAGTGCGAATCATCCCCGGTTCCACAATCTTGACCTTGACACCAAAGGCTTCTAGTTCGTAATGCAATGATTCAGATAGCCCCTCAACGGCGAATTTGGTGCCGTGATAGAGCGTGCCGAGGGGAAACGTCATTTGCCCACCAATCGAGCTGATGTTCACAATCGTTCCTGCCTGGTGGGCTCGAAAATGGGGCAGGACTGCTTTAGTGGTTTCCAGCAGACCAATCACATTGGTGTCAAACTGACGGCGAATGTTCTCCATCGGGAACGCTTCGAGGGGGCCATAGGCACCGTAGCCAGCATTATTGAGGAGGACATCAATGCGGCCAAAGGTCTGGATGCCTGCGGCCACAGCGGCCTCGATGGAGCCGCTGTCAGTCACATCCAAACGAGTCACCAAGATGTTATCCAACTGAGTCAACTCTTCTTCCTTCTCAGGAGTACGCATCGTCGCAATCACGTTCCAGTTTTTGGCTTGGAAGAACTTTGCGGTTTCTTTGCCGATACCGCTGGAAGCCCCGGTAATTAAAATGGTGTTGCTCATGGTTTAGCTCCTACTTTCGTCAATGGCTCATGTGACAAGATCTAGTACATGACCCGGTCATCCATCAGCTGCTGGTCATGTTTCAAATTTAGGGCTGTGCCATGCCAACTGCTTGCCACATCCTCCGCAAGATTTGCCTAATCCTCCGCCACCTTTATTTTTTTAGAGTTTTCACGAGTATCTTGATCTCAGTGGCCTTTTAATGGCAAAGGAAGCTTTGAATGCAAATCTCAGATCTCATCACCCAGGTTTGTACATATGCCGATCGCCAAACCAATTGCTCCCAGGCAAATGTGGAGTTGTATGCGACGGATCTAGAGGGCTTTGTGATTTTGCGCAGCTGCAAACCGACCACTCTGGAGGCGACGCTGTATAAGCCTCTGCTTTGCCTAACTCTCCAGGGGCGCAAGGAAGCTCATGTCGGGGCACGCCAAGTTAGTTTCAAGGCGGGCGACTCGCTGATTGTCAGCCACCAACTGCCGGTTATTTCACGGGTGACCGAAGCCACGGCAACACAGCCTTACGTGGCACTCGTCTTGGAGCTAGATATGGCTCTCGTGCGCAGCCTGCATGATGAGATCTGCGAAATTGACATCGAAGATGAGCAGGTGCGGGCGTTCAACGTGGGCAGAGCCGATGAGGCGATGATGGATGCCATGGGGCGGTTCATCGATTTGCTCGATCGACCACTCGAAGCTAAAGTCATGCAGCCACTAATCTTGCGCGAAATCCACTTCCGGCTGCTCTTAGACCGGCACGGTAGTACGCTGCGCCAGTTGCTGCAGCGTGGCAGTCATGTCGATCGCATCGCTCAGGCGATCGCCCGCATCCAAGAAGATTACACTGCCCCCATCGCCGTGGCCGAGTTAGCAAGTATTGCTGGGCTCAGTCTGTCTTCTTTTCACGAGCATTTCAAGGCGCTGACGGCAACAACACCCCTGCAATATCAGAAAGATCTGAGGCTACTAAAAGCTCGCCACTTGTTGATGAATGGGGCCCATAGTGTTGCCAATGCGGCTTTTGAAGTCGGTTATGAAAGTCACACCCAGTTCAGTCGAGAATATTCCCGCAAGTTTGGCCACTCACTGCGTACAGACTTAGCCAGATACACAAGCGTCTAGTGGCTTGTGAAATCGTCAAGCTTTTCTCGTCATTAAAAAGTCATTACTGGCCCAAACGTCTACTCCTGAACCTGGATGAGGTTTATAGCGGTGTTCACTTTGGTTAAGTACACTTTCAAGCTTCGATGCCTTTTTGTGTGGAATCCCCCTGTGCTTGATTAGCCTGCATGCCGCTATAAGTCGTTGAGTGGCTACTTTTTGCCTGTGGACTCTTTCCGCCAAAACAGCGCAAAAAAGTTAAGCTCGTTTTGCATTGCAGCGTGATCGGCCTGATGTTGTTGAGCTAGTCGATAATGGTTTTCGCAATCAGCTTCCAAGGCTGCCCGATAGTGCTGTTCTTGTCGAAATTCTAAACTGAGCTGATGCAGTTCTAGAACCTCAAGGACTTCTTGAGGGCTTGGTTCATACCGGCGAAGCAAATATTCAAACACGATAAGCCGCAGTGAGTTGAATTATGAACAGAGTAGCAGGTGACTTAGGAAAGAACGTCACCATTTAACAGTCAATTCCTTGCCGTTAGGACTTACGCAAAAGCCGCCTCAATCGCTCAAATCTGAGGAATGTTGAATCCGCTCCGATTTAAGCTATGACTCGGCCGAGGGCCTCAACAAGACGTTCATTGTCTTCAGGAAGGCGAACAGCAACGCGAAAATAGCGATCGCCCAACTCCGGAAAACTCATGCAGTCACGAATCAAAATTTGGTGATACTGCAGTAAGTCTCGCTGCATCGCAGTGACGGAGCGATCGCAGCGCACCAGCAAATAATTTGCCAGGCCAGGCCAGGGATAGAGACCAGGAATGGCCTGGAGTGCCTGCAACAAAGCCGGACGGGCTGCTGTCAGCCATTGCCAAGTGCGCTGCTGAAAGGCTTGATCTTGTAAGACATCGACTACAGCTGCGGCCAAAGCATTCACAGGCCAAGGGTCACGCCACTGCTGCCAGCGTTGTAAACGGTCAGGATGGGAGATGGCGTAGCCCAGACGCAACCCCGGCAAACTATAGAACTTAGTGAGCGATCGCACGACGACTAAGTTAGGCCAGCGGTCTACGTATGCAATCAAACTTTGTTGCTCAGCCGGCAACACAAAATCCATAAAGGCTTCATCCACCACGACCAACGCAAACTGGCTGAGTAACGCTTCTAAAACCGCCCGAGGAATGAGCAGCCCTGTCGGATTATGGGGCGTATTAAGCAAGAGACCGCACCGTGCCGGATCGTGATGTAGCCCCTGTGTCACCACCGTCAGCCAGTCAAATGAATAACGAGATGCGGCGCCTAAAGGCAGAGATATTGGCTGCACACAAGCGTCAAAGGTCGACAAGGCACGCTCATAATCGCTAAAGGCTGGCGTGATTAGGTAAACAGCCTCTAGAGAAGCCAGCTCTCGACTGGCCCAGGTTAGCAATTCAGCTGCCCCATTGCCGGGCAAAACCCAGTCAGGGTGAAGGCCATGGTGCTGGGCTAACTGTTGTTTGAGCTGCGGATATTGCGGATTAGGATAGCGGACTAACTGGGTCAGGTTGGCTTGGAGGGCCGCGATCGCTGACGGCGGCGGCCCTAGAGGACTGATACTGGCAGAAAAATCAAGCAAAACAAAGGGGGGACAGCCAGCCACTTGCGCAGCCCACTCTAAGTTCCCCCCGTGATGCGGTCGATTATTAAACAGACTATCTGCCAACGGTATGCGTAAAGGCTTACTTACTCACCATTTCTTTGAACTGCTTACCAGCTGAAAAGGCCGGCACCTTAGTTGCTGGAATCACCATAGTCTCACCCGTTTTGGGGTTACGACCTTCTCGCTCTTTGCGATCGCGCCGTTCAAACGAACCAAAGCCAACGAGCGTTACTTTTTCACCGCTAGATACTGCTTCCATGATGACATCAACCGCTGCTGTAAGCACCTTATCGGCTTCCTTTTTGGTCACCTCAGACTTCTCAGCAATCTTGTCAACCAATTCACCTTTATTCATGTCTGTGAGTCTCCTTTTGGGGGAATAGGGAACTTAGAGGGGGCGATCGCAGACGTCAAAATAGTCTGCATAACAGCACGCTGGCTCAAATCGCTGAAACCCCTGACATTCCGGAATTTCACTGCCCTATTCTAAGGGCAACTTCCAAAATATGGATCGTCGAAAGCTTTAATTAAGGTCGTTTTCAGCGTTTTTTTACGAAAGGTAATGTAATTCCAAGGGTTTGAGGCGCTGTTAAGAGCCCAAAAAAATGACCAGAGCCCTTGCTAGACAAGAGCTTTGGCCATCAAGCCAGAACCAATAAAGAATGAACCGAAAATGAGCTTTTGCCTAGCGCTGCTGCGATCGCTCAATAATCTCCTGCACCTCTTCACTCGGCGTATAACTGTAGCCAAACACTGACTGATCGGTGTCATCTAAGATCTCTGGAGTCAGCAGGACAATCAACTCATTTCGAGAGGTGGAATCAGAAGTACTGCGGAAGAGCGCCCCCAAAATTGGAATATCTCCCAAAATTGGCACCTTGGTCGTGCTGACTTGATCGGTTTCTTGAATAATGCCAGACAACACCAAGGTCTGCCCATCACGCACTCGAACGAGGCCAGATTGCAGCTCTCGAGCATTCAAGAGGGTGACCGCACCGACACCAGCACCCACATCAACAGTTGCCACGGGTGCAGTTAGACTAGGTGAAACAGACAAAGAGACAAAGCCATTGTCATCAATACGGTCAACGTTGACACCGAGAACCAAGCCCGCATCGACGAGTTCTGGTTCAACAGCGACGAAAGCCGTATCGCCGATGTCAACAACCTCTTGAGTAACCCGAGAAACAACCTGCTGTGTCAAAGCAACAGAAGCAGTTTGTCCCTCCTGAATAATTAATGTGGGATCAGTCAAGATTTTGGAATTACCCTCTTGCACCGAAGCCAACAGTTGGAATAGGAAATCATCGCCTACATTAAAACCCCCAGCGCCCGTAATCAGTGATGGGGAAATCGGCGTACTCGTGGGGACAGAACCGGCGCCCGTGAAAGGAATAGAGCCGCCAAAATTTACGAGACCAATCCCGCCGTTGCTCGTAAAGTCAAAGTCCCCGACAGAGAATGAAAAACTGGTACCAAACGCATCAATGGCACTCAAGTTAACGTCAATGACTTTGACATTAACAGCCACTTGACGACGTCTCAAATCTAGTCGGGCTAAGTAGCTGGTCGCAGTCGTTACGACATCAGTGTCGCCGGTTAATGTGATGGAATTAGTGCGATCATCTACAGTCACTAGCAGCCCTCGGAGGACTTGAGGACTACCGCTACCCTCAACCGGCTCGTAATCTAATGACACGATATCCGTAGTCGTCGAACGCTCAATCAACCGGAGGTCGGTACCGAGGTCGCCCGCATCGCTGCCGCCACCAGTTTCCACCCCTTCAATCTCCCCCAAACCTTCACCAATATCGGTAAAGGTAGTTGCTGTAACAATTTGGGTGCCTTCAGCGCCCAATGAAACCAAGAAGCCAGCAGCATTAGAAGCAGCCACCTGGTTAAGTCTCAGCGTTCGGCTAACGAGATTTCTAGCAGAGTCTGGTAGTTCCGGCGCTACATAAATCGTGCGGCCCGCCCGATTAGCCTGCAAACCGGTTACCCGTAAAACACTGTTAAACACGTCTTGAACCGATTCATTTTCGACATCAAGAGTGATTGGAGGCCCTTCTCCGGTGCCTGTAGCCTCACCTTCGGCTTCACCACCGCCAGCGTCAATAAAAACCAGGTTTAAACCCGCCGCCCTGGCGAGCAGATTAAGGACTTCACGCGAGGGGGCATCCCGCAGCACTAAACGGGGAACGCGTTCAGTTGTGCCCAAATCAATCGTATGGAAGGTGGGAATCGTCTCAGCCACAGCAATATCACCGACTGGGGGGGCAATTGCCGCTGGTAAAAACGGTGGGGCCGCTTGCACTTCAGGCGCATTAATGGGCACACCATCAATGATGACTTGCGGATTTGGCACCAAGACATCGGGTTGAGGGGCGGCTGGCTCATTATCCTGAGCCGTTTCCTGGGTGGTCGATTCATCCTCAGCTTGGGCAACGGTAGTGGGCTGCTCAACCGGGATCAGGATGGGCTCATCACTGGAGACCGTTTCGAGTTCAGCGGGAACAGGGGTACTGGCTGGGGATGTAGCAGTGCCCTCGGGTTGGGTCGCGACATCAATGATGACGCCGCCATTGGCAGAGGTGCCGACAGTACCCGTCGGGATGCGATCGCTACCCTCAATAGTTAGCCGTACGCTATTGCCATCCAGCGGTGTGAGGGCAATAGCGGCAATACCCGGAGCCGGGTTTTGTTGCACAAACTGATTGCCATCGGGCAACTGCAGTTGAGTGCGAACGATATCAGCCCGCAACAGGCTGCCCTGATTCACCGCAAACACCTGAGGCGTTTCACCGTCTTCAGTTTGCAAGACAATTTGGGCTCCAGCATCTGTCGGTACGATCTGAATGCCGGTAATCATGGTCGATGCCGCCAAGGCTGGCTGGGCCACAATCGCCAGTAAAGTAGTGCTGGCTAGACAACTGCCATATCCTAATAGTCGTTTCACAGTTCACTTTCCTCACTTAGGTTCTGGGTATCTTTGACAGCTCAGACCGCCAAAAGCACTTGTTTCATGGATGCAACTCACTCTTCTGCACCTTCGCCTTCGCCCTCGGCTCCTTCTTCACCTTCGGCGGGCTCTTCCGGTGCCGGTGGGACTGGCGGCTCTAGCGGATCACCCAAAGGCACCAAAACTTCCATCGTAAACGTGGTGTCTAAAGGACGAATGCCCGCGCGGTTAGCTTCTTCTTCTTCCAAATCAATGGAGGGCTCTTGTTGAAAGTCTCTGATGATGAGTAACGGCTCTAACCGTTCCAGGTTATTGAGGATGTTTTGAGTTTGGCCAAACAGGGCGCTAAAGCTGACTTCCACAATTTGTCGCTCTAACTTACCGGCTAATTCAGAGCCGTATTCTTCCCCGATGGGTTCTGGTAAGCCCACCGGGTTGAACGTGAACAACTCTGAAGTAAACAGAGCTCGCTGAAGGACGGGGTCATCGGCAATTTCTTGGAAGATCCGATTAATCTGCGCCTGACTGAATCCCTGGCTGGTGAGCTGAGCGGATTGAGCTTGCGACAAATCACCCGCGATCGCCCCCGCGATCGCCGCGTTACTCTTTTCAATTTGCTGATTGGTATCGAGCAGCAGCGTATCCAAGCTGTTGGGATCGCCTAACAAGCTGTAAATCCCCTCGCGCTGGGCTAAAACTCGATCTAACTCGGCTTGCACCTCTTCAATTTGGCGCAGACTTTCAGCTTGGTTAGCCAGCGTTTCTTCCTTTTCTTCAATCCGCTGCTGGAGGGCCCCGATCTCGACTTGGACAGGGCGCACCACCCGAGAAAACAGGAATATGGCCCCGCCAACCCCTAAGACAGCTAGCGCAATGCCCTGAACGGTGGGGGTCAACTCTAAGCCAAAGGCAGTTGGGTAACTCGGGCCTTCGAGTTCTTCGGCGTCCTCAATGGGGACAAAATCATCAGTAAAGGTCATGGTGTTTCAATTACTCCTGAATCTCGAAGGGCGCGAATGCGCGTTGCCAGGCCCACAGAGCCTTGGCGATCCAACACATCTAGCAGGTCTTGTGACGGCACATCGGTGAAGTTACCGGTCAAAGTAAAGTCCACCAACAGTTCCGGCCGATCAGGCGGCGAGTCGGGGCAGACCCCATCCACTTCTGGAACGAGCAATTCATCACTGCCGCGCTTTTCGGATTGATCAATAGCCACGCTGCTAGCCTCCAGCAAGGGCGATCGCTGCAAGGTCAATAAAAAGTCATTAATATCGTCAAACGAACAGGCGACGCCGTCGATGCTGACCCCACCAGCAACTGGAGGCTCCTCCCCCGTCTCCGCACCCGGTGGCGGCGGTAGCGTAATCCCTCCCGTTTGCGACACCGACACCACTTGAATGCGAGCGGGCGTGCGATCACGCAATTCTTTCAACAAGGCCGACCACGGACGAATCTGATTAAACACATTTACAAAGGCTTGGTTTTCAGCTTCGACCAAGTCAATTTGCGCCTGCACCGTCTGAATCTGCTGCAGCTGACTTTCGATAGCCGCAATTTGCTCATCTAGCTCCGCTTCCCGAGCCTCTAAGGTGCGCATTCGGTTCTGCAAAAGCAGCCAATATCCACCGACCAATCCCAGCGCGGCTACTGCCGCCAACAAACCCAGCAGCAAGGGAGTTCGACTACCCGTTGGGGCGGCAGCCCGAGTAGTTTGAGAGGCCTCTACGGGCCGAATCTCTCGATCTTTTAGAAAGTTGATATCTAGACCGTACATCGATTAAATCTCCCTCAGCCCAAGACCGATCACCGTTGCCAAACCCGGCCGCTCTTCTTCTTCAATATCCTCAGCTACCTCCAGCGACAATGCGGCCACTGGATCAATTTGACTCGCTGGCAAACTCAAGCGCTGGGCAAAAAATTCGTCTAGCTGACCAATCGCGGCCCCTGACCCGGCTAACAATAGCTGCGCCACCTCCATATCCTCTGCCTGATTGAGGTAAAAATCGATTGAGCGCCTTAACTCGTCCGACAACTCTCCCAAAATCCTCAGCATGGCCGCTGTTCCCGGATTTGAAGCCCCACCGGCGATCGGCTGTACGGAGCCCACCGTATCCATCGATGTGGTCGGTACGGTCATCCCTTTTAACAAATCGGTATTGCGCGACGGCGGCAAATTCATCGCCCGACTTAAAGCTCCCTGAATTTGAAAAGTGCCAATCGGAACTGAACGCGAAAAGTGAGGAATCCCATCCACAACGATCGAGATTTCCGTACTTTCAAAACCGATATCAACAATGGCTGCCGCTTCTTGGGGGGTGAACTGGCGTAATTGATCGCGAATCGTACGAATCAAGGCAAAACTTGACGTTTCCAAGACCGCCAGATTAATTCCCGCCTGCTGAAAGGTCTCTAGATAAGTATCCGTAATTTCCTTTCTCACCGCGACCAATAAAACTTGAACTTTTTCGATGCCATCTTCATCCACAAAAAAGCCAAGCTTTTGATAGTCGACATCAGCTTCCTCGCGGGGAAAGGGCAAATAAAGACTCGCTTCTTGGTTCAGCACCATCTCTCTCAGCTCGTCTTCATCTAGCTCAGAGGGCACCGGAATTACCCGCGTAATTGCCCGACCAGGAATGGCCGTAGTGGCATACTTCACTTTCATGCGGCTGTCGGTCAGCCCTGTTTGAATGGCTTCTGCCACGGCTGGAGAATCGATAATTTGCCCTTCTTGAAAAGCGCCATCCGGCAATTCTACCGATGTTCTCGTCTCAAGCTTCAGCTTTTGCCCCTGTTTTCGCACCTGGGCAAGATTAACCCGCTCAGGAGTAAGCTCAATGCCTACGCTCTGGCGCTTAGATGAAAATAGGGACTGAATAATATTCACTGCCGTCTCCGTTTATGTCTTCGTTATCAAAACGAATACTCAGCCACCCTCCACAGCACCTTGCAGAAACCAGGAGGCATACCAAAATTGTGCTGACGTATGGTACACAATTTAAGTCAGAATTACCACCGCGATAAACAAGATACAAACCGTAAAAAATGAGCGACTAACTAGGATATTTGTTCAATCGCTAGCAACAGCACTAGGTCATATCTCGTCGCAGCTTTTTAGGCATCAACCCACTGGGCAAGACTAACAAAACTAAGCATCGCTTCAAAGACAGAGAGTCTTCTTTCCTGTAGACCGTGATATTGACTTAACTTGATCGGTCTTCACCCAATCAAGCCCGCTAACTACACCCTCTTCGTGGCAAGTCATTCCATAAACAGACGGTCTCAAGCACATTCTTGGCCCGCTCAGAAACGACTCATTTTCAACCTACTAATTTCCCCACAAATGCTAGAAAATTAATCGATTCACCTGAGATGTTACACACAATTTTCAAAAGTGAACCACCTAATATAGGAAAAATCTGCAAAAATCTGAGGTCTAGTCATCTTGTTTGGTGTGAGGCTATGAGTAAAATCGCCACAAATCGGCCTGCGATTCCTTGGGGTACCCCAGGCCTGGTGGGGGCTAAACGCCTGTTGCTGCTGGGCTCGGGCGAATTAGGGCGAGAAGTGACGATCGAGGCCATGCGATTAGGCTGGGAAGTTGTGGCCGTAGATGCCTATCTTCAGGCCCCCGCGATGCAAGTCGCCCATCGTTCCCACGTGATCGATATGTTGCAGGGCGATCGCATCCGCCAATTGGTCGAGGACGAAAAACCTGACCTCATTGTGCCTGAGGTTGAAGCGATCGCCACTGATACCCTCGTGGCGCTAGAGGCCGAAGGCTGGGCCGTCATTCCCACCGCTAAAGCGACTCGCCTCACCATGAATCGCGAAGGCATTCGTCGCTTAGCGGCAGAGGAACTCCAACTCCGCACCTCACCCTACCGATTTGCTAGCACGCTGGATGAATACCGGGCTGCCGTCGAGGCAATCGGCCTGCCCTGCGTCGTCAAGCCCATCATGAGTTCATCTGGTAAGGGGCAAAGCCTGGTGCGATCGCCGGCCGCAATTGATGCCGCGTGGGACTATGCCTACAACGCCGGACGCGGCAAAGCTGAGCGGGTCATCGTCGAAGGCTTCATCGCTTTTGATACTGAGATTACGCTGCTGACGGTGCGCGCCCAAGACGGCACCAGCTTTTGTCCGCCGATTGGTCACCGACAGGCAGACGGCGACTATCGCGAATCTTGGCAGCCCTGTGCCCTGCATCCCGAGACCCTTATGGCCTGTCAACAAATGGCGCAGAAAATTACCGATGCCTTAGGTGGTTGGGGGCTCTTTGGCGTCGAATTATTTATTGCTGGGACACCAGAACAAGCCCAAACGGTCTACTTCAGTGAGGTGAGTCCGCGGCCCCACGATACGGGCATGGTCACAATGGTGAGCCAAAATATGTCAGAGTTTGAGCTGCATGTTCGCGCCATTACGGGGCTACCCATCGGTCGCATTGAACTACTGCAGCCAGGGGCCTCCGCTGTTATTCTCGCGCCGGGTTCTAGCGAACAGCCTCATTACGCTGGAGTCGCTGACGCCTTGAGCATTCCCACCAGTAAAGTGCGTTTGTTTAGCAAGCCTCGGTGTCACAAAAACCGGCGCATGGGGGTTGCCCTAGCCCTGGGAAGTTCCGTCGAGGAAGCCAAAGCCAGGGCGATCGCTTGTGCCAGTAAAGTGCAAGTTTTGCTTTAGTCTGGGTAGATGAATTCGGAGTTCGGAGTTCGGAATTCGGAGTTCAGAAAACCAAGCCCCAGTAACTCAAAACCCAGTAACTCAAACCAAGCACCAAAATCACACCCCTCCCCCCTCACACCCTCCTACCCAGCCACCCTGCTACTCTGCCACCCACCCTCACCCACCTTTTCCGCCATGCCCACCCTCCCCCGTCTTTGGAAACGCTTTGGTCTACTTATGCTGCTGGGCCTGCTCATGAGCTGGCTGATCAGCTGTGGGGGTGCTCCTAGCACGTCGGAGACCAGTGCCGATGGGTCGCAAGAGGTGGAATTTTGGACGATGCAACTGCAGCCTGATTTCACCGATTACTTCAATGAGTTAATTGCCGACTTTGAAGCCGAAAATCCCGGTATTACGGTGCGTTGGGTGGATGTGCCGTGGGGCGACATGCAAAGCAAGATTCTGACTGCGGTTTCGGCAGGTACAGCGCCCGACGTGGTGAATCTGAATCCTGACTTCGCGTCGCAACTCGCGAGTAAACAGGCTTGGCTGCCGTTGGATGATCGCATCCCCACCGCCGATAGGTCGCTGTATCTCGACAAAATCTGGCGAGCTAACACCCTCGATGGTGAAAGCTTTGGTTTGCCCTGGTATCTCACCACGCGGGTGACGCTGTATAACACCGACATTTTTGCCGCCGCCGACATTACCGAGCCCCCAACAACCTTTGAAGAACTGGCGACGGCCGCTCAGCAAATCAAGGACTCTACGGGCAAGTACGCCTTTTTTATCTCCTTTGTGCCAGAAGATGCTGCCGATGTGTTGCAGTCATTTGTGCAGATGGGCGTGCCTCTAGTCGATGAAAACGGCAACGCTGCCTTCAACACCCCAGCGGGCAAAGCCGTCTTTCAGTATTGGACCGATTTATATCAGCAAGAGCTGTTGCCTCGGGAAGTGCTGACCCAGGGTCACCGCCGTGCAGTCGAACTTTACCAAGCCGGTGAAACCGCCATCCTAGCTTCCGGAGCTGAGTTTCTCAGTACCATTGAAAATAACGCCCCTGACATTGCTGCCGCGACCGCTAGTGCGCCCCAAATCTCGGGCGAGACGGCGAAGAAAAACGTAGCGGCGATGAATTTAGTGATTCCACGTTCGACTGACACGCCAGAGGCCGCTCTCAAGTTTGCCCTTTACGTCACCAACGACGAGAACCAACTATCCTTTGCCAAAGCTGCCAATGTCTTGCCTTCGACCACGCAAGCGCTGGCAGACAGCTACTTTACGGAACCGCCGACGGATGCCGAGCCTGTGACCATTGCGCGCTCCGTCAGCGCCCAACAAATGGCTGACGC
>JBCDAJ010000017.1:0-59444 GCA_039185935.1 Cyanobacteria bacterium P01_F01_bin.56
CGCCACCCCGAACCGTTTGGCTAACTGGCGTTGCGAAATTGATTCGTCCTCGTAAGCCTTGATAATTTTGCGACGGAAGTCGATAGAGTAAGCTTTCATCTCGGTTTTTTGGGGCAATTCAAGTAGTATTAAGTGTACCTTACCAGGCCGGGAATGGCTATACAGTTTATTCAACTGCTAGAGAAACCCGATTGCCCCCAATATCGCGTAAATTAGTCAAGAAAACCGCGACGTCATCGTAAGGCAAGTCTTTCTCCGCTTTAAGAATCAGCGTGCCTTCAGGATTTTCTGATAAGTAAGTGCGAATCCGTTGGGTGAGTTGCTGGAAGGTGATCTGCTGATCTTCGAACAGGATATTGCCGTCGCTATCGAGACCAATGATGAGCGATTCGGCTTGGACGTCTGCATCGACTGCTTCATCCACCCCTTCAACATCATTGGGAATATCAATGCCCACCAACTGTCGCCCGGTGAGCGTCATCGAAATGATGATGAAGAATGTCAGCACCGTCATCAATACATCCATCATCGGGACGAGATTGACTTCGGGAATTTTAGAGCCGGATGAGCGACGGGAGCGCATAGCAGTTTGGAGATGAAGGTGAAGGATCAGGGGTTGTGAGGGCTAGAAGACGTTTTCTAAGGTTTCTATACTGCAGACTGACTATGCAGTTTTAGGGACGGTCTTCTCAAACACGCTATTCTTCGATCGCTAGGGACACGCGATCGCCGCCGATGGTGCGCATTTCTCCCAGAAACTGAATGACCTGTTCGTAAGGCAAGTCGCGATCGGGCAGTAGGTAAACGACGTTATCAGCATTTTCGGCAAGATAAGCTTCCATCTGGACTTTCAGCGTGTCTTTATCAATCGGGTTCGTGTTGACCTTAAAGCCACCATTGGCATCCATTTCCACGATAAAAGGTGGCGTCGTAATCGGCGCTAGGGGTTGGTCCTCTGGCTGGGCCGCAGGCAACTTCATATCAATTTTTTCTTCGCTGCCGAGGGTGAGGGTGACGACCACAAAAAAAGCTAACACCCCCATCATGACCGTTAGCATCGGAATCAGGTCAACTTGTGGCGGTGCCGTGTCTCTGGTTTCGCGAAAGCGCATGGTTAGGGATTCGTTGACTCTGGTCAATAGCGTTCAGCAATTACTGGTTCTGAACGTGGGGCATCAGGTTGGCTATCCAAGGCTGACAAGGCCGGTTCATACCAGTATTGCCGATAGATGAGTTCCAACTCGTTGCCAGCTTCTGAAAAGTAGTCCATTTGCTGGCCTTGAAACGTGACCATAATCCGAAATACCAGCAACGCCAGAATCGCAACCACCATGCCCGCCGCTGTGGTAATCAAGGCAGCACCAATACCCGCTGCCGCTTGAGACGTATCGGTGCCGCCCCCACTGCCAATATTGAGGTTATTAAACGTTGCGATCAAGCCCGTAACCGTACCGAGCAGCCCCAGCAAGGGGGCAACCGCTACGATAGTTTCAAGGACTTTGTCCCCTCGCCGCATCTGCACAAATTCTTTGTCCCCCGCATTTTCTAACGCTAGACGAAAGGTTTCTGGAGAGGGGTTTTTAAGCCGCAGCGGCGCGAGCAAAAACCGCCCAACGGGCGTATCGTTAGCCTGGGCGGCGATCGCAGCAGCTTCATCCAAGTCGCGTCGAGCGGCATCCAATACTTCGTTCACAACTTGATCTTCGCGCTTTAGCAGGCTAGTCCAAAACCAAGTCCGCTCCAGTGCCGTAGCGACCGTCAAGACCGAGCAGCCTAAAATCGGCACCATGACGGGGCCACCTCTTGCCAAAAAGTCAAATACGGTTGTCATAAAAGCGGCTCAAATGAACGCAGCAATAAGGATTAATCGGAACAGAATCTAGAAGCTGTTATCAACTAGAGCCGGGCGATTTGGCCAGAACTGATTTCGGCCCCTAGCCAATTAAGCTCAGGCGGGCCCGCTCAGGCGGATCTCACAAAGTTTATCGGCTTAGTGGATGACGCGCCCTAGGGAAATTTCGTCAATGTGCATTAGCCAGATAACCATCGGCACTAAGAGTCAGGATAGCGAAAGTCCTTTAGTCAAAGATTAACAGAAGTCATAAATGCGTTTAATTTCCGTTTCAGGCGAGCGATGGTCAGCGGCGGTGTATCTCAGCGGCGGAATCGCCCAAAACAGTCCCTAACCATCACCAAGGACAGTCCTCCAATAGACAGGATGCAAAATGGCAGCGCTGAGTTCCAGTCCGTTTTTTAGCCAATTAGAATTTCTGGGTCTGCAGCCAGTCGATAATCAGAGGATTAATGACCTCTGGGCGCTCATCGTGGGGGCAATGACCCGTTTTAGCGATCGCGTGGAAGGTGACCGGCGGAGCGATCGCGTCGTCAGCCTCACTCAATTCCTGATAGAGAGTAGCTCCTTTGATCGGCGTCCAAGGATCATCTTCGCCCCACAACACGAGGAGCGGCTGCTGAATATGCGGCAATAGCTCACTCGGCTTGGGGCCAGGAGGCGCAGCAAGAATCGAGGCAAAGACCTTTTGCGCCCCAGGGTCGCAAGACGGTCGATACAAAATTTCCACCAGGTCATCAGTAATGGCTTCCCGATTGCCGTAAACCTGCTGCAGCGACCCGCGAATGCGAAACTTACGACGGACTTCATTGAAAACCAAAGGACCGATTAGGTTAGAGTTCACGACCTTACCAAAGGTCCCCATCACGACTCGCAGGGGCAAATTGAGTTCCTCGGGTCGGTGATTGAGTCCATCGGCACAGTTGAGCAAAACCCCAGCTTGGGCCATCTCAGGCGCGTGAGCCAGCAGCATCAACGTCATCAAGCCGCCGATAGAATTCCCCACAAACACTGCTGGACGCCCAATATGCTCTCGCCAGTAATCCTGCAGCAGGGTTTCCCAAAGCTCTAGGGTGTACTCTAGCGGCGGCTTGTCAGAAGCGCCAAATCCCAACAGGTCGAGCGCGTGCACCTCGTAGCCGGCATCTGCCAATACAGGAATGTTTTTGCGCCAGTGCCCAATCGAAGCGCCAAACCCATGCACCAGAACCAGGGGTTGACCATCGCCCTGAATGGTGTGGCAGATG
Source organism: Cyanobacteria bacterium P01_F01_bin.56 (assembly GCA_039185935.1). Lineage (GTDB taxonomy): Bacteria > Cyanobacteriota > Cyanobacteriia > Phormidesmidales > Phormidesmidaceae > Halomicronema. The sequence continues at coordinate 3,100 of JBCDAJ010000017.1, forward strand.
CTGTGCCCCTGCCAAGTCCAATGCTGGGTCTCTAAGCGGCCTGGAGCAGTCAGTTGAGCAGTCATAAGTAGAGAAAAAGGTATATGAATTTTCGTTTCTAACTTTTAACAGTATAGGACTGACGTCTGCTGTCTGAGCCCTCTCGTTAATGGTGATTACCCATATCGATTCCGATAGGGCGGCTAGGAGCTTGATTTTCCGCGTGCCGCGATGCCGCAAACTCACTCTTGAGTATGGGCTTCTGCCTGTTGGACCAGCCTGGCAGTGAGTTCAAGAACCGAGACATCGACAGAGATTTGGCCAACTTGCTGCTGCACCGCCGCCGTGATGAATTCTGGATGGTGGGTAGGTGACGCGCCACACAAACAGCAGGCAATATCGGCTTCACGGGCGGCCCAAATAAGTTGAGCGATCGCGGTTTGCACCGCTGGGTGAGTTTCATCGTAGGGGGCGGTAAAAATGGCCTGATCGCGATCAATTCCCAGCAGCAACTGAGTCAAATCATGGGTGCCGATGGCGATGCCCTGCACCCCCGCCGCAACGTACTGTGGCAAAAGAAATAAAACTGAGGGCACTTCGGCCATCATCCACAACGCAAAATCAGGATGATGATGCAGTCCTACCGTTTCAATCAGGCTGCGGCAGTAACTCACCTCCTCCACCGTGCGCACAAACGGCAAGATCAGTTGAATATTGTCGTAACCCTCGTTTTGTAGTCGTTTCAACAGCTCTAGTTCAAGCAAAAAGAATTGCGGCTGGAGATGGTAGCTAAAAGTGCCACGCATGCCCAGCATGGGATTGGGCTCGACCGCTGGGGCCCCAATGAGTTGAGCAAACTCGCTAGTCCGGATGTCCAGCGTGCGATAGCGCACCGGGCGCGGCGCAAAAGCTTTGAGAATGGGGCGTAACTGCTTTGTAAGTTGTTTCAGTAGCAGCTCTTTTTGCCCCGTTGCCAGCCAGTGATAAGGATGCTGGTTTTCTAGAATTGGCAACATGAGCCACTCTGATCGCAACAAGCCAACGCCTTTTATCGGTAGAGAGGCGATCGCGCTAACGGTCTCTGGCTGACTAAGATTGACCCAAATCTGGGTTTGGGTTGGTTGGAGGATGAATGCCGGTGGGGCTGGCAGAGCCCTGCTAGTCGGCAAGTCAGATAATCGGTGAATCAAACCGCGATCGCCATCGACTTCTAAAGCTTCACCATTGCGAAACTGTTTAGTTGCGTTCTGAACGCCGATAATAGCCGGTAGTCCCAATTCTCGGGCCAGCACGGCGGCATGGCACGTCAGTCCGCCCTGCTCAGAAATCACGCCATTGGCAGTCTTCAAAAGGGGTAACCAGTCGGGAGCGACCTCAGCAGCGATGATGATTTGCTGGTGGGCGGATAACGGCAGTGACTGCCCTGGAGCCAATATCAGCGCTCGTCCTTGACCTTCGCCAGGAGCGGCCCCTCGGCCATTAATCAAATCAGGCGCATCCGTTGGGGGCGCGATCGCCTGAATCGAATGGGGTCGCAATGGCCACCGATGCCCTTGCCAAATGTGTAGTGCCCCACTGTCAGCATGAATGCTCCAGGCAATCTGGGTGGGGGCCTCTGACCAAGTAGCTAGCCACTGTGCCAGAGACCACAACCGCTGCTCCACCACATCGGGAATGGTCAACTGGGTCCGCGAGCGACTGACGCTGTCAAGACTGGTCTCTAGGGCCGAAGTTAATTGAATATTGGCTGAGTTGCGGGGGGCGTATGACGATTCTTGGAAACCCGCTTGCCAGAGAAAGTGGGGTAAGCGAGGCAACCCTCCGGCAAAGGTTGCTGGACAGCATTCGTTTAACGCGTTGGGTAGGCCCTCAACCGCCGCGATCGCAACCTCTGAGTCTCGGATTGTCAAGCTGCCAGAAAAAGCCGCCGCTTCGACAACTTGCACCACAACGGCCAGATTGATGCGGGCAGGGTAATGAACCTCAGCGTCTGCTTGCGCCGAGCGCCATGAGCGCCAAAATGTCAGACTTTTAGCATCCAAGGCAGAGAGCCAAACCAGCTTGAGAGCGGCCTCTAACGCATCTGGCTCGGCCCAACAAACGGGGGTGGCCAGCATTTGCCCCCAAGGTAGGGTGGCCACTCCATCCCCCAACCACAAGGAGGGAAACAGTCGCACAATCGGAGCCTTAATTTCAGCGAGTAAATCTTCCCACGGAAAATTGAGCGGCAGATTAAACAGCGGTTGTTGCAGACGCTTGGCCATCTGTTGGAGGGGATAGCCAGCAGTCCGGTCTTGCTGCCACAGTAACTCTGGCCAGTCGGCAAACAGGGGCTCTCGGGCAACGAGCTGATGTAATGCCTGGTCGAGAAAAGAGGCTGGAATAACCCAGCTCTGGGGCACAATTTGCCCGGCTTGTTGCGCTCGATGTAGCCACCATGCCGGTTCTCCAATGTGAGCAGCATGGCCCTCGGCCAAGGTGTCGAGCGAGAGAAAACAGGACATACAGACTGCAAGTGAGTCAACAAGTAAGACAGTTGAAGCAACCGGGTCATCGGCGGGCGCCCCTAGTACCGTAGGCGTAAATTTGCACGCCATTACCTAGGCCAGGGACGCCGGGGCACCAGAGAGCGGAAAATTAGAGCGGTCAGGCAACTCCTGCCATTGATAACTGGTACTCAACGGCAGCATCTCCCACTCACCGACGGCCATCCGCAAAGACGCTGAAGCGAGACAACCATGGGGAACAAGTCGGCAAACCGTATGGTTATTTTTACTCTATGCCTAAGCAGGCGCCGTTCAAGACAATAGTTTAAGCATCACAGCTATGGATTAGGGCCAATGTGACACGCTTCTATTAAATTCATCAATCATGTTGACTCAGTCGTTAAAATCAGTAACCAATCTGTTTCTCAAGCAGTTTTGTCCGCTGTGCGATCGCCCATCATCGCAGTCGTTATGTCCCGCTTGTTGGGGGCAGATCAACCGTTGTACTTATGCCCCAGGTCAAACCTCACCAAAAGCTCTGCCGGTCATGGCTTGGGGAACTTATAAGGGGGCTCTAAAGCGCGCGATCGCCGCGCTGAAGTATGAGCAGCATCCTGAGTTGGCGGTGCCGCTCGGGCGAGCCTTGGGAAAACGCTGGCAGCAGGCCCCTCTGACTCAGCGATCGCCTCTGATTGTACCAATTCCGATGTTTGTGGAAAAACAGCGCCAGCGGGGTTACAACCAGGCTGAACTCGTCGCCAAAGCCTTTTGTGGACAAACCGAACTCCCCTTGATTCGGCATGGACTCATCCGCCAGCAGGCCACAGCTCCACAGTTTGGCTTGGGAGTCCAGGCGCGTCAACAAAACCTGTCCGGGGCGTTTACTTTAGGCCAAGCGTTTCAGCGCCGACCAACCCAGCCAGTGTTGCTGTTGGACGATATCTACACCACCGGGACGACAGTGCAGGTGGCCGCTAACGAACTGCGTCGCTGCGGCATCTCTGTGTGTGGGGTGGCTACAGTCGCGCGCGCAGTGATGGAAGATAGCGTGTCCATTGGGGCATCAGTCAGCCAGTCTGAATGAGAAAAGCCTTTCTCAGCTCTGATGTTCGAACTCCGCTCTAGAAGACGTGGTACCCACAACGATTGGCATCAGGGCGCATCCCACTTTTTCTGGTTAGTCCTGCTGGCGGGCAAGATGCCTCCTCAACGCCTTGTCGGGATGACAAATCTGGGATGCGCTCTGGGAATCATTCCTGGGCCACACTCCAGAACCGTCAGCGAGGCAACTGTTTTCGCACCGCTGCCTGAGTTGACTGGCTGGTACGATTCTGCAGTATGTCATTAATGAATGTTGGGGCAGGCAACCCGGCAATTAGCTGAAACTGCTCTGGTGTCAGGGCACTGGAAATGGCCCCATCATGAACCCACGTTTGCAAACAGCCTTCCACCTGATGCAAAAAGGCCCTGCCCCTGGGCAACGGATAGCGCAGCCAATTTTGCACCAGCACATCAACTAAAGCCCACTCCACCATCCAGAAGGAATATTGGTGCAAAATAGCCGCAAGGTCGTCTCTGAACGCTGCGGTTTCCCTGCCGGCCAATGAGTAACTGTCAACAATATGTTGTATCCGTTGCTGTTGAATGGTGGCGTCCATAGCCGATCGAAAATTCCATAAACGCCTATTTTCCGTGAAAATTATCAGATGTCAATACATCTGAGCATGACTGTCGAACCCCATCCATCGCCAAAGCTACCCTGAGTGCTGCTCCTTCAGAAGGAACCCAGCGATCGCCCACGACTGTAAAGTGCAGCGCAAATTTGCATATCGTTCTCAGAGCGGAGGGAGCAGCGGCGTCAGGGGAGCTAGAAATTGAAACGATAGGGCAACGACTGCCACCGAGAGCTAGATAGTGTCGTCAACCAAAGCCCAACTCTTTGCCCAGAGCTGGTTTGAGCCCCTAGGCAACAAACCCATGCGGGTGCGCTAATGCCGATCCCACAAGGTTTCTAACATTACGATGATGATGCGCCCTAGGAACTGTCATCATTTAGCTGTACAAATCCTCTCAGCGATAGGGATACAGCCCCTCTAGCTTGTATTTTGAGTGCGGGCGCGATGATGCTGATTGTTAAACTGAATTTAATTGATGACGGGCCCTAGGCAAGCGCTGATTTCCTCAAGGCCTCCCCTCAACTCGTTTACAAAAACCTACAAACCCTTCTTATTCTGCTCACTATGGGAGAAAGTTAAGCAATAATAAATCTAACAAGGTGTTTACGGCGTCGGCAACTTGGCCAAGTCTATAAATAACGCCCCCTTCAAGTTTCAATTTCGCCACGTCTCAAAGGAGTAGCAATCGAAGATGCTAACTGGTGTAGACATTGTTTTGTTTGCAGCGTTAGGGCTAACCGCCGGAACCTTGTCGGGTCTTTTTGGTATTGGCGGCGGCATGGTGATCGTGCCGGGCTTGTTTTACCTGTTTCGGGTGATTGATTTACCCCATGAATGGGTGATGCACTTAGCAGCCGGGAGTTCGATGTGCATTATGGTGTTTACATCAGCATCATCGGCTTGGTCACATCATTTGCGGGGGGATGTGCAATGGCCCATCTTTCGGCGCATTTTGCCAGCGATCGCGGTAGGCGTCATTTTTGGCAAGTTAGTGTCCTATCGTCTCAATTCAGACTATTTAGAATGTATCTTCGGTGTTTTCCTGGTCTTTGTGGCGCTCAAAATCTTGTTTAACTGGCTGCCAAAACCAGACAAACCTGGGGAACCTAGCCGTGGATTAATCAGCGCCGTTGGGACAGTTTTAGGCTTCAAATCAGGGGTGCTGGGCATTGGCGGCGGCGCTATCAGCGTGCCTTTTCTCCTCTATTCGGGCTTGCCAATGAGCCAAGCTAGCGGCACCTCGGCCGCCTTTACGCTGCCGATCGCGCTAGTGGGGACGCTCAGCTGTCTCACCCTATCCACTCACGGTCTAGATATCCCCTTAACGAGCGGGACAATTTACTGGCCTGCCGTATTCCTCGCAGCCCCGTTTACTATGCTGGGCGCGCCCCTGGGCACTTACCTCTGTCATCAGATTGCTTCGCAAACGCTGAAGCGCTGTTTTGCGCTGTTTCTCTTGATGCTAGGGTTGCGTCTCCTGTTTGAGGTAGCCATCACGTTTGTCGGTGGCCACTAAACGCCATCAATAATGTGACTATTTAAACTGTTAGTGGCGATGCTGAAGCGTTGACAGTAAGATTGCCGCCATACTGACGCAGCTCGAAATCGAGCATTTAACGATCATCGGACTGACGCCGCTGCATCCGATTTTGACCCCTACATTCCCAATCCTGGGGAAATTCGGATGCAACATCCCTCAAATTTGGGGTTCAAAGGGAAGGGGAAGTGAATCTTAGATCAGCTCCCCGTGTAGGCTGTGATCTGTATCACAAGGCACGATACTACTGCCGGACTTTGTATACAGTATGCAACTGTTAGCTAGGTGCTGCCAATCACCCATGATTAGAGCTGATAGGGGATTCGTGATTGAGGAAAAATACAAAACCTTTCCAGCAAGTTGCTGTAAATGTTACAGATTCATATTTCTGGTCTGTGAGACGTTGAGCAGTGGTCTTATAGTTAGTTGTTTCTCCTTACGCAGTGAGTGATGCCGATGGCACTGGATGCTCCCAATATGACGCCTGCCCAGGCTCCGTTATCTCAACCGAAGGCAAAAGATGATATCCAGCAGGTGCTGTCTCGGGGAGCTGCGGGTGTCTCTTTGAAATCAGTCACGAAGCGATACGGGGCATTCACTGCGGTCGAAAATCTGTTTTTGGAGATTCCACCCGGCTCTTATTGCTGTCTGCTGGGTCCAAGTGGCTGTGGTAAGACGACCACCTTACGGATGATTGCTGGCCATGAAACCGTCACGAGTGGTGATGTTTACATTGGTGATCGCCGAGTCAATGAATTGCCCCCGGCCAAGCGCAACACCGCCATGATGTTTCAGAGCTATGCGCTGTTTCCCCACAAAACAGTTTGGCAAAATGTCGAATTTGGGCTGCGGATGCACAAAGTACCCAAGGCTGAGCGCCAGCAGCGGGTAGGCGAGATTTTGGAATTAGTCGGGTTAAGTCATACGAGCGATCGCAAACCCGATCAGCTCAGTGGCGGTCAGCAGCAACGGATTGCCCTGGCGCGCGCCTTGGTGACCCGACCGCAAGTCCTGATGCTCGACGAACCGCTCAGCGCTTTGGATGAAAATCTTCGGGTGCGAATGCGGAGCGAACTGCGCAACATTCAAAAGCAGTTTGGCTTGACCTTTATTCAGGTCACTCACCATGTTGAGGAGGCCTTTTCGCTCTCAGATCAGATTGTGGTAATGGATCACGGTCATATTGATCAAGTCGCTACTCCCAGCCAGCTATTCGCCACCCCGGCGTCACAATTTGTGGCCAAATTTATTGGCGACAACAATATTTTTGAAGGCACGGTGACGAGTGCTGTGCCCGATGGTGATGGGTTAGAGCTGATTGAGCTAGCGGTTGCAGGCGTGGGCTCGGTCTTTAGTCGGGGTCATGCCGTAGCCGTCGGCCAGACGGCAGCCTGCTCGGTGCGTCCCGATTTATTGGCGATCGCGACAGATGACGCCGAGGACGCCTCGTCTTCCCCCATGAATCATTTGCCTGCCCGCATCGTTGATGTTGAGCTGACAGGATATGTCACCAGAGTGTCGATGCTCGCTGAAGCGACAGGACAAGAGCTGCTTTACAAAGTGCGTACGGTAGAGTGGTCACAATCTGGGCTGAGTGAAGGCCAGGTGGTGACCTTACAATGGGCGGCCCATGATTGCGTTTTTCTGCCCTATTAAATAAGTTGTTGACGATTTTCCTTAATCTGCTCTTAAAATCGACGAAATTCTGACAGGAGAAAACCATGCCAAATGTTTCACGGCGTTATGTAATTCGCACCGGTTTAGCGGCTGGGGCTGCGGTCGCAGCCGCCCGCTGTAGCGGTGCACCCGAAGGCACCCCCAACAATCCGGCGACGGGGCCAGAGGTCAATGCTAATGCCAGCAAAGATGTAACGCTGCGATTAATTGGGACCGGCGTTTCTCAAATCAACGAGATTCGGGACAAAGCCCAAGAAGATCTGGGCTTCAAGCTGGAAATGCGTGCCCTCAGCACCGAGGAAAATAATCAAATCGCGATTACCCAGCCCGACCAGTACGACATCTTTGATGGTGAGTACTTCAGTTTGCCGTTGGTTGTGCCCTCGGGGAACTTACGCCCGATTGAAATCAGCCGCATCACCAACTGGGATAAAATCGTTTCTTTCTTTACCACGGGTAAATATGAAGGCATGCCCGTCGAGGCCTCCCAAGGGACTGCCCCCTACAGGGTGATGTATCTGACCGGTCCCGACTCCACTGAGTTCTCACCAACACCGACCGATTTTGCGACGCTGATTCCCTTCCAATACAACGCTGACACCTTAGGCTATCGTCCGGACTTGGTTGGCCGCCAGATCGAAACTTGGGGCGAATTGTTCAACGAAGAATTCCGAGGCAAGACCTCCATTCTCGATATTCCCCAAATTGGCATCATGGACGCCGCCATGGTGGCTGAGTCTCTGGGCCTGATGACCTTTGCTGATAAAGGCAACATGACCCAGGCCGAAATCGATCAGATCATCGGCATTTTGAAAGAGCAAAAGGCTGCTGGACAGTTCCGCGCCTTCTGGAAGACGTTTGATGAGTCGGTAAACCTGATGTCTTCGGGTGAGGTGGTGCTGCAATCCATGTGGTCGCCAGCGGTTACGGCTGTGCAGTCTCAAGGCATTGAGTGCATCTATGCGCCATTGAAGGAAGGCTACCGGGGCTGGGGCGGTGGCGTGGGCCTCTCTAAGAATTTGGAAGGCATGGAACTCGACGCCGCTTACGAGTACCTTAACTGGATGCTAGATGGTTGGGTCGGGGCTTTCCTCGGACGTCAAGGCTACTACAGCGCGGCGCCAGAAACTACGAAGAAATTCATGTCTGAGGCGGAGTGGGCGTTCTGGTACGAAGGCCAAGCCGCATCGGAAGACATGGTTGACCCGTTTGGCAAGACTTTGGCGAAGTCAGGGGTCGTACGCGATGGGGGTTCCTTTAAGGAGCGCTTTGGCAATATCGTCTGCTGGAATTCCACCATGGAAGAGAACACTTACCTGGTGCAGAAGTGGAATGAGTTCATCGCTTCGTAAGCGCGGGTGCCGATTTTGCCCCCATGACTGACTGATGGCGGGCTAACTGATACGCCCAAGTTATTTGTGAGAATTGGTCAGCGGTCTAGCCCCCTTAAATCCCCCAATTCTGGGAGACTCTGGGAGACTTTGAATTCTGGCTTCCCCTCAGGATTGCGGGGACTAAATAGGGGGCAATGTAGAATCTGGCGGTTCACTGCAAGAGGTATGTACTGAGTAGCTAATGGCAGGGGAAGCCGGTCTTCAGCTCTGCTGGCTTGGCCCTGCCGTATCGGTTTGCTAACTTGACGATGACTTATCGGTTCCAATTTCAAGTGATTTGGGATAACTGGCCGCTGCTGCTGGAGGGAGTCTGGCTGACCCTCCAGCTCTCGGTTGGGGCTACGGTGTTGGGTTTGATGGTGGGCATGGTGGGGGCGCTATGCCGCATCTCTGGCAGTCGAGTGTTGCGATCGCTGGCCACCGTTTATGTAGAAGCGATTCGCAATACGCCTTTTTTGGTACAGCTGCTGTTCATTTTCTTTGGCATTTCTAGTCTGGGGCCGTCTTTGGGCAATGAACAAGCGGCGTTACTGGCGCTCACCATCAACTTTGGGGCCTATGCCACCGAGATTATGCGCGCAGGCATTGAATCCATCAGTCCAGGGCAAATTGAAGCCGGCAAATCCTTGGGGCTGAACCGCCTCAAAATTTTTCGCTTGGTAGTGCTCAAGCCCGCGATCGCCAATATTTACCCAGCACTAATTGGCCAAATTGTGCTGCTGATGCTGCTTTCGAGCGTCGTTTCCCAGATTTCGGCAGAAGAGTTGACCTTTATGGGCAACTTTTTGCGATCGCGCACCTTTCGCGATTTTGAGATATTTTCGGCAGTCGCCGTACTCTACGTCCTGTTAACGCTGCTATTTAAGCTGACGGCCCAATTGCTACACCGACGCTTGTTTCAATTCACCCGTTATCTCTAGCGCTGCTCATCTGCTCTCCCTGACCCGTGTTCCATGCGAGATTTTAGTTACATCGACATCCTCTTGGCGCTGATCTGGGCCGCTCGCTGGACCTTGTTACTCTCCCTTGTGGCATTTATCTGTGGGGGCATTGCGGGCTTTGGTCTGATGTTGTTGCGGATTTCGCCGTTGCGCCCGTTACGGTACGCCAGTCGGGGAGTGGCTGAAATCATTCAGGGGACGCCTTTACTCATTCAATTTTTGCTGGCTTTTTTTGGATTAAGCATTTTGGGCCTGGAGTTGAGTTCCTGGGCTTCGGCGACGCTAGCGCTAACGATGTTTACCAGTGCCTTTCTCAGTGATATCTGGCGGGGGTCAGTAGAGTCGATTCCGATAGGTCAGTGGGAGGCGGCCCGGGCCATGAGCTTCAACTATTTCCAACAGTTGGGTTTGGTGATTTTGCCCCAAGCGGTGCGGCGGTCGATTGCCCCCACCGTGGGCTTTTTGGCCCAGGTGATTAAGGGCACCTCCTTAGCTTCGGCCATCGGGTTTGTCGAACTGGCGCGATCGGCCACCAACATCACCAATGTCACGTTTGAGCCATTTTTTGTTTATCTGGTGACAGCAGTAATATATTTTGCTATCTGTTTTCCAATTTCTGCCTTTAGTCGACGCTTAGAAAAGTCCCTGGCCTATTAACCCCATAGGGCAGGCGATCGCTTAAGTCGCTGACTCAATGTATTGAACTGTGAGGATGAATCTTATGAATCGAGTTGCTTGGCCCAAGTGGGTGAAAAATGTTCTGATTGCTAGCTTTGCCTGTGTCTTTTCCCTGATTGCGGTGGCCTGCGTCAATAGTGGCGGTGGTCCTAGCGTGACCGCTCAAGACGAGGCTGCAGCTACCGTGTCGAGTTTAGACAGCATTATCGAAACCGGGACGATTCGCATTGCGGTGCCTCAAGATTTTGCGCCCTTTGGATCGGTTGATGCGAATGGCGATTTGGAAGGCTATGACGTCGATGTCGCCAACTTAATTGCCGAAGATCTCGGGGTGGAGCTGGAATTGGTGCCTGTAACCAGCGACAACCGCATTCCTTTCTTACAAACCGACAAGGTTGATCTGGTGATCTCAAGCATGGGGGCTAATCCCGAACGGGCCAAATCAATTTTCTTTTCGATTCCCTATGCGCCTTTTTTCTCGGGGCTTTATGGCTCCGCAGATATTGCTGATGTGGCGGGCTTTGGGGATCTAAGTGGCTACAAAGTTGGCGTCACCCAAGGCACCTTAGAAGACCTGGAACTCAGTGATGCCGTTGGCGACGATGTAGAAATTGAGCGGTTTGCCGACAATAGTCTGACCGCGTCTTCTTTGATCTCTGGCCAGGTGGATATGATTGCGACGGGCAATGTCGTGGCCTCAGAGTTAGCCAAGAACAATCCGGATAAGAACATTGAAGGTAAATTCATCATCAAGGAGTCGCCAGCCCATATCGGGCTGCGACGTGGCGAAGTGGATCTGCTGCAATGGGTGAATACCTTTGTGTACCACAAGCGCCTAGGCGGAGAATTGGATGACTTTTCTCAAGCTTGGTTGGGCGAACCTTTGCCCGAACTGCCCGCGTTCTAAATAACGGCCAAATTGGACTCCCATGACAACAGGCGTCCAATCTTCTCGGGGTTAGTCTGGTCGGGGCGAGACCGATGGTTCATTCCTAAAACGAGAAACCATCTCACTCGCTCCGGCCGGGCTGGGCTCAAATCTCAACGCTGCGATCGCCGAAAGTTAAACCATCCCTATGAGCAGTACCCTGCAAAAGTCTTCGAAATTTAGTGTTGTGGCGATCGCACAGGCGATCGTTCAAAACTGGGGAACGCTGAAACCTTACTTTTTAGCGGCTCCCCAAGCGATCGCCCTGGCCGTGTTCCTCGTCTTTCCCATTCTGTTAATCGGGGTAGTCAGCTTTTGGGAATTCAACGGCTTCTCCATGACGCCAGCTTTTACACTGGCCAATTACAAAAGCATTTTTTCCTCGACGGTCACCCTGAGAACCTACCTCAACACGTTCAAATTCGTCGCCATGGTGTGGCTGGCCACCTTGCTGATTGGTTATCCGGTCGCCTACTTCCTCTCCTTTCACGTCAACAGGTTGAAGTGGCAGGTGTTGTTGTTTTTGATCTGCACTATCCCATTTTGGACATCCAATATCATTCGCATGATTTCCTGGGTGCCGCTTTTAGGCAAAGAGGGTTTGGTTAATCAATTGCTTATGGGCATTGGGCTGATTGATGCGCCCCTCGAATTTTTGCTGTATTCCGACTTTGCTGTCGTGCTCGGCATGGTGCATCTCTACATCATTTTTATGATTGCGCCAATCTTCAATAGTCTGATGCGCATCGATCGCACTTTAATCACCGCTGCTGAAGATATGGGGGCCTCTGGTTTTGAGGTGTTCAAAGAAATTGTGTTGCCCTTGTCTGCCCCTGGCATTGCCATTGGGTCGATTTTTATTGTGACCCTCGTCATGGGGGAATTTATCACCGTGCGACTGATGGGCGGTGGCCAAGCCGCCTCAATCGGCAAGCTCATTCAAACGCAAATTGGTAGCTTGCAATATCCGTTAGCGGCAGCCAACGCCATGATCTTATTGATCGTGACTTTGATGCTGGTGTTCTCGATTTTACGCGTCGTGAATATTCGCAAAGAGCTTTAGTATCCCCAAATTGGGCTTTCCCATAATGCAGAAAAGATCGCTGTCCTTTTACTTATTAGCTGCCTTCTTTGGGTTGTTTGTGCTGTTTCTCTACGGCCCAATGATCACGATTTTTATTCTGTCTCTGCAAGGACCAGATGGCACCCTCACCTTCCCGATTCGGAGCTTTGGATTTTATTGGCTGGGGCAAGTATTTCAAGAGCAGCGCGTAGGTAACTTTGTCGAACCGTTTCAGCGCTCAGTGGTGTTAGGGGCGATCGTGACCGTCTTGGTTGCTAGCATGGCCACCCTCTCGGCCATGGCGTTCCGGCAAAAATTTCGCGGCTCAACTGGGTTCTTTTACCTCACCATTTCTGCCCTTATCGTGCCCAGCATTTTGATTTCTCTCGGACTCGGTATTATGTTCCAAGTTTTTGGTTGGTCAACCAATTGGACCACCTCCGGGCTCGGAGCACACCTGACTTGGACTTTACCCGTCGCGTTTCTGATCATGCTAGGCATTTTCAATCGCTTCAATCCTTCCTATGAAGAAGCGGCCAAGGATCTTGGTGCTAACGATCCGAAAGCCTTTTGGGAAATTGTCTTACCCCTGATTCTGCCGAGTTTGATTGGGGTCAGCCTGCTTACCTTTACCCTGTCTTACGACGAATTCACGCGCACATCATTGGTATCTGGACAGTACAACACCCTGCCGCTAGAAATTTTTGGCATGACGACCAATGTGACCTCACCCGCACTCTATGCCCTAGGCACGCTAACCACCCTATTCTCCTTCACGATGATTATCATCGCGTACCTCACTGTCAGCCGCTTAAACCGCCGCCAGCAGGGTTGATATGCCAAGCCTCTGGAACCTGAACTTGGCGATTGACCTTTATGAGCTAGGAGCTGAAGTCAGCTCTGAGCAAAGAGCTTAGGGATTAGCTTGAAAAGAAAGTACCCGGACAAGATTGTGGCAGGGGGGCTGGGTAGCAGGGTAGATGGGTAGATGGGATATTATTTAAGCGCTTCTCCCTTAGCTCTACTTACCGACAGCCCCTAGCGTTTTTTCGAGCATGTCGGTCGCTGGTTCAACGATCGCCCACTGACCATCAGGCTGACGACGCATCGCCGCAAACTGCAAAACCTGACTACGCCCCATCACCTGTCCCGCTATCACATCCCCCAAACGGGGTTTGGTTACCCCACACAAGCGAAAGAGATACGCCGGCACTTCCGGACTGGTAAAGGCGACGCAAGTTTCACTGTCGGTCGGTTGCAATTGGCCGTCAAACGGGGCTCTCACCTGGCCACCCTGCACATCAATGGAAATATCTCCCAGGCCACCCATCACCTTAAAGCCGCCCACTTGACTCCCTGGCTGCAAGGTCCAGCTTTGCTGTACCGGAATCTGGCGTGATGGCACCTGGGCTTGAGTCAGGCTACAGGCTCCTAACCCAAGGACGCCAAGCCAGCATAGGGCTTTGAGGCAAGACAACGATAGGGACAGACGTGATCGCATGGGGGCACCAGAATGAACGCTCAAACAAATTCTCAAGAAAGCAATTAGTTGCGAGAAAAACTAAAGTCAAACCCGGCGTACTCATCACCCTCATAGAGCACGACAAACCAAGTTTCGGGATTGAACTCCAGCGGATAGGCCACTCGCTGCGCCGTGACGCCTTCGCGGACTTCAACTGGCGGCAGGGTGCAGTAAGGTTCTTCGATGACGGCTTGAACGTCAGCCTTGGGCGCTCGTTCTGAAATTGCCAACAGCTCCGACAATTCTGCTCGTGACAGTACGGACTTAGCCTGCACGGTTTCTTGACAAACCACCCTATCGGTCGCTGAGTCAACACTGCGGTTCATCATGGGCTTGGGCCCAACTACCAAGGCCGCGAGCGCGAGCATGCTGCCACCGGCCAATAAATAACTGCGGGGCGATCGCCGGGCGACGCGGCGGCGCACCCGAGGTTGGCGGCGCACTGACGATACCGGTGGCGGCCCATAGGTCGCCTGTGAGACGTTAGCCATCGGTGGCGAATGCACCGGCCGATATTGCCTTGGGGATGGGACCTGGGCTCCCCGGCTAGGCGCGCGGCGGGGAGCAAAATCACCAAACTGGATATGAGTTGGCTGGGGGCCACGATAGTGCCAACTGTGTTGACTTCTGGATGGTGATTGAGAGGTGGAGTGGGTCATAATTGCCCTCCTCGACAACAGCATAAATGGGGTTTGTGAGACGCTTTGCAGAGGTACCGAGAGAGAATCCCTCTCTGCTAATGGACTCTAGTACAAATATAGTACAATTGTTCTAAGTGGTAAAGCGATCGCTGAATTTGAAGTTTTGCTAAGGTAATTAGCAATGTGCTTCGGTCCTTTTCCCCACGAGTGACGCCCTCTATCCATGAATCGCACCCTGGTTTGGTTTCGCCGAGATTTGCGCATTTGCGATCATGAGCCTCTATTCCGGGCCGCCCGGCGCGGCTTGGTCATTCCTGTCTTTGTGCTTGATCGGGCTTTACTCAAGCATCCTGAAACCGGGGCGGCTCGCGTGGCTTTTATGCTCGATTGTCTCGCTGCCCTCGATGCGGATCTACAAGCCCGGGGGGGGCGGCTGATTTTACGCTGTGGTGATCCGGTACAGGTGTTGCCGGAGCTGGTTCGAGCAACTCAGGCTGAGGGGATTTACGCCTACACCGACTGCGAGCGCATTTACGGTCGGGTGCGCGATGCTCGCCTCAATCAGACCCTCGTCGATCAGGCGATGAAGATTCGCTGGTTTGAGCCCCCGGCCAGCTTGGCTGACCTCATTCCTTATCCTCGCTATCGCTCACGCTGGTTTCGCGATATGTTAGCACCCTTGGTACCCACTCCAGACCGGGTGGAGGTGCCGCCCAATATCCCCAGCGAGACTCTCCCCAGTCTGGCAACCCTAGAACACACTGCCGATAGCAAACCGATTCCCCCTGGGGGAACAGCCGCCGCCCGGAAACTGCTAGCAGACTTTTTGGGCGACAAGAGCGATCGCTATTATTGGCAGTTGTCCTATCCCAGTGCGGAAGCGACCACCGGGTTGAGTCCGCATATTAAATTTGGGGCGATTTCAGTGCGCGAATGTGTCCAGACAATTCAGCAAACGCCGGATCAAGGTGACTTTCGTATTCGCCGTAGTCACCAGCAACTGATTGCACGGCTGCGTTGGGGCAATGGCTTTACTCAACGGTTTCGCTATCTGCCACAGTTAGAGCTGCGATCGCTCTACACCGTGTTCGATGAAGATGGTTGGGCCTTTGACGAAGACCTTTACCAAGCCTGGCAGGCGGGGCAAACTGGCTTTCCCATTGTGGATGCGGCTGCCCGCTGCTTAAACGCCACCGGCGGCTGGCAGGCGCTGAACTTTCGCTCTCGGGCGATTTACGCCAGCTTTTTGAGCAATCTATTAGGCATGGACTGGCGGTTCGGCGCGCTCCATTTTATGCGGCACCTGATTGATGGCGATTGCCCGATCGACCATTATCAATGGGCTATGCAGTCTGGCGTCACGCACTGTCTCGATAAGACCTGGACACGCATTTACAATCCTGGTCAGGTGGCAGTTGATCGTTGCGACCCCGAAGGCGCTTTTATCAAACATTGGGTGCCCGAACTGGCTCACCTTGACCCAGCCCAGTTGGGTTGCCCGCCTCCGATGAAAGGCTACCCCACGCCGATTTTAGATTATCGTCAGGCGCGCCAAAAACGGGTTGAGCAACTTGAAAAACAACGGGGGCGCTTTCTCAATCGGGCCAACGTGGTGCCCTATTTAGCGCCTTTACCAGTTGATTTGAGGCCCTTTGGCAGCGATCGCCACACCAGCGAAGTCAATTGGGCACAGTTACCGACGACAACTCTGTTTCCTGCCGCCTTAGACCTCACCACCCTGGATGCTCAACAAGCCATTGCCCTCCGCAGTTGGTTTGTCGCCCACGTCAACATCACCCCGCCCAAAGTGCGCAAACGCTCTCCCCAATCCCCCGTTAACCAACTGGCGCTTAATCTTTAATGGCGATCGCCGCTCTGCCCACTGAACCGTTCGCCTTGACCCAACCCAAAACCTAAATTTCTTCTGGTGGAAAGCGTTGTGTTCACTGTGAGGCGATAAAATCTGCCCAAAAATTCTTCATTCTGGAAAAGGTTGAGCGCAAGCACGATGAGCAAGAAAGTTTGGCTGATCTTCGTCGGGGTCGCTGCAGCAGTCACCCTGTCCATCGTCTCTCTATCATCTTATACAGCCGTGGCGGCTCCGCCTCTGTTGGCCGATGCTCATCGGTCTCCCAGCCGTGCAGAAGTGTGCGCCATTGTAACCTCAATGCCCAATGCTAAAGATCCTGACGAGTTTCTGTCACGCCTCGATACGAACCGTCAGAACGTCATCACTGACCTAGAAGCGATGCGCTCTAACATGATGCAATACGATTCCGAAGGCTACGGTTGGCAAAATATGATTGATAGCCCCGGTGGGTTAGCCCCTCAACCCGGCGCTTGGCTCCTCGGCGCAGTGAGAATGGCCTGTGAAGCGCCAGTTGCCTCAGCCGTTACCGGTACTGTCACTTATCGGCAGCGCATTGCGCTGCCCCCCGATGCTACGGTCGTCGTCACCTTAGAGGACGTCAGTCTGGCCGATGCGCCCTCTACAGTGATTGCTGGAGAGATCATTCGCACTTCGGGGCAGCAAGTGCCGATTCCTTACTCAGTGACCTATGACCCCGCCGACATCGTGCCGCAAAATCGTTATGTTGTTCGGGCTCAGATTTTCTACGACGGCGACCTCCGTTGGACGAGCACAACTGCGTATCCAGTGATCACCCAAGACAACCCCACCGACGTGGAAATCATGGTGCAGCAAATCTGACTCAGCGCTGTCAGGGTGCGGGTGCATCCGTCAGGTATCTGCGGCACCGCTTTCATCCTGGGCGCGCAAAAGTTTTAACTCTTGTTCTAGGCTTTCGATGCGGGCCTGCAATTGTTCATTGGCAGTCAGCAGTTCCTGCGATCGCGCACTCAGATAGGGGTCGTTTTCCCACCAATTAATCCCCATTTCGCGGGCTTTATCGACTGAGGCCACTAACAAGCGAATGCGAATCGTGAGCAATTCGGTAGAGCCGACAGACACTGAGATATCGCCAGCAATGACGATGCCTTTGTCTAACACCCGCTCTAAAACATCTACCAAGGTTGACCCTTGAGTGGCGGTAGCCATTGGGCGGTTAGTGCCTGAGCCACGGGAAATTGATTGGCCGGTCATAATTGCCCCTTTGTGCAGATTCTGCAGATGTTAGTGAACGCGATTATGCCGAACCCTTCCGATATCTGCAGTTAGCCTAATTGTGCACGATCGCCGTCATAGTGAGCCATGCGTCAACCATGAACCACATCCGAACTCCGAATTCGGCATTCCAAACTCTGCTACCCCTGGGTTGAAAGCACTGACAGGGCAGGATGATACCTGCCGAACAGCGGTTCGGTTGGGGCCAACCAGCTTTTAATTCACTGCCGGTAGACTGCACTAAACTATCAGCCAGCAGTCTAGTTATTTTGCCGCCGATAAATGGCTGGCTTCCCAGATCCGTTCTGCTTTTGCAAATAGCCTGCTTCGACCAGCGATCGCAAAGCATCCACCGCTTTGAATCGAGTCAGTGATAATTCTGCCTCAATCTGCGTTAACGAAGCTGATTCTTGAGCCGTCACAAAGGTCAGAATGCCCGATTCCACGTCTCCTAAAGTTGCCGTCTCGGTTAGTTCCTCAGGGGGATGCGATGGCGATTTGGCATTGTCAATCGCTTTGGCCTTTGACGTGAAGGATTGGGGGGCTGCCGGATCAGTGGAGTCAGCTGCTTGAAGTTGAGCAGCTGGCTGGGCAGACTCGGCGATCGCGGAGTCTGCCGTCGACGTAATGGCTGTACCCACGGTCAATTCATTAAACAAGTCCCACAGGGCATGGGTCGCTGCCGGTAGGTCTTGGGTGATGCGGGATAACAACACATCACTACACACATCGCGAAAGTCAGCATCTTCGGTCAGCATTGGTATACCGTGCTCATGGCAGATGTTGGCGATCATCAGGCTGGGTCGTAGACTCGTCGCCGTGTGATTCTCCCTCTGAGCCTGAAACCCTTTGACCAGTCGCACGACCAACAGCGCATCAGTGGGTTCGATGCCCACTTTTTGGATCAGGATTTGCTGCTGAGTGAGTTCATCTGGCTCTGGCATGTGAATCGTAATCAGCCGATCCAGCAGGGCGTCTTGGGTACCATGCACGCCCGCATATTCTTCCGGATTAGAGGTGAAGATGGCCCGAAAATGGGGATTCACCCGCAGATATTCCGGCCGGTGACCACTCGGGGGCAGCACCAGCAGTTTTTCTTCGAGGGCTGACAGCAGGACGTTGTTGACCTCTGGGCGCGATCGGTTGAACTCGTCATAGACCAGCGTAAACCCTTCTCGGCAGGCCAGCGTCAACCGTGAATCAACCCAGTTATGGCGCAGTTCGTCTTCAACTTTGACGACGCTATGGATAAAGTTGTCAACGACCTTTTTGCGGGTATAACCAGACTGATTACCAATCAGGTCAGACGTTTTGAACTCATCATCGCCAAACACCAGCATAATCGGCCGACTTAACAAATCGGCTAGGTGCAAAGCCAGAGTCGTTTTGCCAGTACCGGCGGGTCCTCGCAAGTGTACCGAATACCCCGATTGAAGATATCTCAGGGCGCGGCGGGCAATGCGTTCGACGGCGGGGGTGCTGACAAAGTTGCGGGGGCGGGCTTGAAGAATGGTGCTCACAGAATGGCTTCCTCTTGAATACGGTAAGTCCGATCTTTTTGAATGATGAGTTCTTTTTGGATGAGCGATCGCAGGGCGTCAACTGCCTGGAACCGATTGATGCCTAAAGTTGACTCAACTTCGGTCAGTCGCGCCCCTTCACGATGGGTTTGCAAATAATTGAATACCGCTTCTTCGATAGGCACCGTTGGCTTGGCTGAGGATGACTTTTTAGCGGCTGAAGCAGAGTTTTTAGTGCTCTTAGTGGCGGCAGCAGGTTTAACTGGGCTCGTGATCACTTTGGCCTTGGGCTGAGCCCGACCGGGGGAAGGTGAACCTTGATGGCTGCTCGTCTCAGTCTGGAACGTATCGTTAGCGCTCTCATCACCCCAAACTGATTGCCTTAAATTTGCGCGAAAGTCATGCATTTGCTCTCGATAGACGGCGACTTCTGCGGTCAAGGTTTCGCGATCTCGGTGGCGCTGAACTTGGTCGACGGCTGCCATCGCCTGACGGTTTTCAGAAACTTCGGTCAAGTAGTCAGCCACCACCCCTTTGAGTTCTTCGGCATAGGCAGACAACTCCTGTTGTTGCTGATCGTGCATCACGACGCGATCGCGCTGATGAGTGGTCAGCACCGCTTGAGTCGCTTGCTGCAGCTCTGCCACTTCTTCAGCGACCTTGACCATGTTGGCCTGATTGACCGCCCTTTGCTCAGCAACAGCTGCTCGCAGTTCAGCATCAAAAGACTGCAGTTGCTGAGCCGTTTGTTGAGCCGTTGCTCGGCGTTGTTGCTCAACCTGCGTCAGATATAGACTCGTCTCGTCTCGTATGGAGTCGCAATATTCCACGAGTTCCGCCTGGGTATCTGCGGCATTTACTGCCCGACTTTGCTGGCAGTGCGTTAATGTCTCTTGCACTGCTTGCTGGCGTTGAACAATTTCCTGTTGACGGGCTTTGCGCGCTCTTGCCCATTGTTCTTTGAGTGCCGCCATAGCCGTTACCTTCCTGTAAAGCTCTGCAATTTTGTGAGAAAGTCTTTGTTGATTTCCCGGTGACAGGATCAATTAGCCCCAGAAAACTTCGGAATTAAACCTCGGTGGGCCCGCATTCACTCGCCAAGCCATAGGGTGTGGGCCATTCATTTTGAACTGCTAGCGGCCAAATGACGATAGACCTCAGCAAGATTGAAAAAGTCCAACTTAAAGTAGGAACGCAGGAGACGAAGGTTTTCTCAGCAAGCTAGAGATTTTGACCAATCGCGTTCAGATACCAAAAGATATCTGAGTATAGTTCGATATATAGGGCGATCAAACATCATGACACTCGCAAGCCCAGCCTGAATCCGTTGATGCAAAAAGCCTTGGATATCTCACCGGTAAAGAAAATACTGCAAGCCATTTAGCTCAGCGTTAAAGATGGAGAAATAGCTCGAAGCAAAGGGAGCGTTTGAGAGGAATGCTGACTAACCGCTGATTCCTCTCAAACCAGTGAACTAAAACTGCGCACCAATCTAGTTGGCAGGAACCGCCGCTTGAGCAGTCAAACCGACAGCCTCAGCATACTTTAGATAGGTATCGACAGATGCGATAACCACCCGTGCCTCGATCGCCAGCAGTTCAATGCCAACTAGGGATACACGAACCCAAGCATCAACCACAATACCTTTATCAAGAATGCGATCAACAACTTCAGCCAAACTGGATGAAGAGTTTACTTTTTCAACAGCCATAGTGATCAGCCTCAAAATCTGCGTGGTCAAGGAAATGCGAAACCTGTTGTTCAGCACCTTACAAAAAAGCTGCAGTGCGCTTAACACATCTTGCGTTTTGCATGAGTTTATTCTGCCCAGCCTTTACAAAGACTCAACAGCATTCATTTCTTCTCCTGTCTGGACTGTAAAATCCTCAACTACTGAGCCTTGACTCAACTGCGAGGGTGGATAGGGCACAGCAGACGTCGACTGCCGCGCCGCTTCTTTGGGCTGAGCGCTACCGCGATCGCCAGCGGCAATTTGGCCTCAAGCGATGGCAAGCCTCCGTTTGAGCAAATCATTCTAGATTATTGAAACCGATATTTAATCGGCATTTCAGCTCCGCCTGCCGGCCGCCGCAGGCCGCACTCTGCCAGCCATCTGCTCACGGACTTGCACAAGAATAGAAGGGCGAAAAATGATTGATTGATACCGGATTCTTTGTATCGGAGAAGTTGCCCTCAGGGACCGGCTGCGGCTCAAGCCCCTTCCCCTTCAATCCCAAACGCAAGAAATTAGGCAGCTGTGATTAGCTGTGATTAGATTAATACAAACGCTCGCCATCAATTTTGCCGCCAAGCAAGATACAGACTTCGCCAGCAGTTCATTGAGATGCTGATTGAGGGTTTATCTTTGCTTTACAATTTGTCCAATACTTCTGTGGTTTCAGCCTCGCTTCGTCTCCATTCGTCCAGTAGAGAAAATTAACCGTTATGAGTATCGGATATCTCGCCCTCGTCTTGCATGCCCACCTGCCATTTGTGCGCCACCCAGAGAGTGACTTTGTACTGGAAGAAGAGTGGCTGTTTGAGGCGATTACGGAGACATACGTCCCTCTGATCACCATGTTTGAGGGGCTTAAGCGAGACGGCGTCGACTTTAAGCTAACGATGAGCATGACCCCACCTTTGGTGTCGATGCTGCGTGATCCGCTGTTACAAGAGCGTTATGACGAACACCTCAGTAAGCTCGAAGAGCTGATTGAGCTAGAGGTCGAGCGCAATCAGCACAATGGCCATCTGCGCTATTTAGCAGAGCACTACGCCAAAGAATTCAGCCACGTCCGAGAGATTTGGGAACAGTACGATCGCGACTTAGTCAAAGCCTTTAAGCAATATCAAGACAGCGGCAATCTGGAGATCATTACCTGTGGTGCCACCCACGGTTACTTCCCGCTGATGAAAATGTATCCGGAAGCCGTGTGGGCGCAAATCCAGGTGGCGGTTGAGAGCTATGCCGAACATTTTGACCGCCCGCCGAATGGCATTTGGTTACCAGAATGCGCTTACTACGAAGGCGTTGAACGCATGCTGGCGGATGCAGGACTGCGGTACTTTTTAACGGATGGGCACGGCATTTTGTATGCCCGACCGCGGCCTCGATTTGGTTCCTACGCGCCGATTTATACCGAAACGGGGGTGGCTGCCTTTGGCCGCGATCATGAATCGTCTCAGCAGGTCTGGTCGTCGCAAGTGGGCTACCCTGGGGCCTCAGAATATCGAGAGTTTTACCGAGATCTTGGCTGGGATGCTGAGTACGAGTACATTAAGCCCTACGTTATGCCCAATGGTCAGCGCAAGAATGTGGGCATCAAATATCACAAAATTACCGGCAAGGGGCTCGGGCTCTCGGATAAAGATTGGTATGACCCCTACTGGGCCCGAGAAAAGGCTGCCGAGCATGCCGCTAACTTTACATTTAACCGCGAGCGTCAGGTCGAGCATTTACACGACATTATGCAACGACCACCCATTATTGTGTCGCCCTATGATGCGGAGCTGTTTGGCCACTGGTGGTACGAGGGGCCTTGGTTCATTGATTATCTGTTCCGCAAAACTTGGTTTGACCAAGGTACGTACGAAATGACGCACTTAGCGGATTATCTACGCGGCAATCCGACTCAGCAGGTCGCGAAGCCCTCCCAGTCGAGTTGGGGGTATAAAGGCTTCCATGAATACTGGCTCAACGAAACGAATTCCTGGATTTATCCGCATTTGCATAAAGCCGCTGAGCGCATGATTGAGTTGGCGAAGCGCGAACCAGCAGACGACCTAGAGTGGCGAGCGCTCAACCAAGCGGCCCGAGAGTTGCTGCTGGCACAGTCGTCTGACTGGGCCTTTATTATGCGGACAGGGACGATGGTGCCCTATGCAGTAAGGCGGACCCGATCGCACCTCTCTCGCTTCACCAAAATTTGGGAAGATATCAACGATGGCAAGGTGGATTCGGGTTGGTTGGTGAAACTAGAGGCGATCGACAATATTTTCCCCAATATCAACTATCGGGTTTACCGTTCGCTACAGTCCCTTGCTTCATGACTTCTGGCTAAGGCTGAGCCCCACCGGCGTTTAAATCTCTGAACTCTGAATCTTGGCTTTTGGTGGAGCGATCGCTCCTGAGCAAAACCGCCATAGCAAATGCTGTTAGGGCGTCGCGCTTAAATAACCTCCCAACTCCCCTGCTACCCATCCCCCCTGCCACAGTCTTGTCCGGGTACTTTATTTTCAAGCCGCTCCCTGACGCCTCCAGGGCTCTATCGTTGAGCGCCGTAAGCCAAAAATCGATTAATCGTTTCCAGGCGATTTCTCCACGTGGTTAAGCGATATTCGGGCGTGGTGGCGGTAGAAAGTGTGAGGCCCGCCCCTATCGTTCTTTGCAAGTCTGAAACCTGCCTTTGAGCCGCGGCTGCAGCGGCGGGATTCGGGTTACTAGCTAGGGTGTCGAGGCTAAGACCCACTGCATTGATGTCGGCCACCCAACCGTCAGCTAAGCGGGGCTGCAAGGTCAGCAGACCATTGGCCAGTAGCCAGTTCCATTCGCGTTGGAGGGCTTTATAGCGCTCAGCAGCGGTTGTATAAGGAGCTTTTTGGGGCACGAGACGACTATGCTGCCCTTGAGTGGTGTTGAGCACCGATTGGATGCGGTTATCGAGGTTATCTGTAGCAAACAAGGCATACCCGGTTGCGGGCATATCTCTGAGGGTTTGCAGTTGGTCAATCATCACGGGTATCGGCATACTCAAAAGGCGCATCCCCGGAATCACCAGCGTTGAGTCGTAGGCTTGATCGACCACCCAAGGAGTAATCAGCTCGGAAAAGCGGTTGGCATCTTGGGCGTAACTCATAAGCACAATCCAGTCGACGAGTCCTTCCTCAGCCCAGGTATTCCAATCTTGCTGAATTTTGAGCAGACGCTCTGACTCTGACATGGCAAAGACCGCTGCCGAGAGCGTAATGTCTGGTCGCTTACTGCGCACCAGTTGAGCGGTCTCAGCCACAAAGTTGGTGACTTGCTCAATCCGAAAGTCGTTCCAAGCTTCCCATAGGCCCCGGAGGCGATCGCGCTCTGCTCTGGGCAACCAAGGATCGACCAGCGGGGTCAGGTTGGCGGGGTCAACGCCCGTCTGCCGCTGAAATTCGCGTCGAGCAGCGGTGCCATAGCCATAGGTGCGCTCATCCGACGGATCTTGAAAGGGATAGCGAATGTAATCCAGTTGCAGGCCATCGACGTCATAACTGGTAATAATCTCCTCTTCTAACCGCAACAGATAATTTCGCAGCTGCCGATTGGCGGGGTCGTAAAAAGGTTTGGTCTGCCCTAATGGAATGGGACTACCGGCTTGGTCGTAGCCTACCCAATCCGGATTTGCCGCCAGCGATGGCCCCAGGAACTGATCAGACTTACCCAGAATTGTGTTGTGGCGCAAATTGCCAGCGGCGAACACCCAGATCCAGGCATGCAAATCCATATTGCGCTCGTGGGCAAGTTCCACCGCCGCCGCAAGAGGATCCCAACCTTGGGTAAGGGGATTTTGTTGTGGGGCAATGCGGCTAGGGTAGATGGGGAACCCCGCATTCATCGTTTCGAGGAAAACGGTATTGATGCCCGCTGCTTGCATGTTGTCAAAGAGTCTAGCCAAACCGGTTCGTGAGCCCGCGCGCACAATGCTGCCGCGATCGAGCCACATCGCCCGAATTTCGGTGTGAGCAAAGGTGCGATCGCGGGGAAACTCGGCCCATAGCGCATCTCGCACCTGTAACCAGCGACTGCGGGCCTCACCGTAAGCTTCCCTTTCTAGTAAGTCGGACCAGTCACGACTAAGTTGGCGGGCGGCTTCTAGGGCCGGGGTGCTGACAGCGGTTAGATCGGCACTGGCGATGAGACTTCTGTCTTCGGTAGTGGTCGCGACGGGTTCCCGATTATCTGGAAGTCGGACTTCAACTGGCTGATCAACGGCATTGGCGGCAAAGAGGGCGCTCTCATAACGCCCGACTAAATTATCCAATTCCCTTTGCATGCGAATGCCAAAGAAATAGGAAATGGGGGCGTCGCCCGGACGAACGAGCAGACCTGGCGGGGCGACCTGATCAGCGGGATCGCGAGAGGTCCCTTGTAGATCGCGCGATGGAAAATCGGGTAGTGTGCTGGGGTCAAGATTTTGAGGAATCCCGAGGCGAGTCCGATCTTGGGCGATCGCGCGCTCATTTAAGTGAGTGGTTGGCGCGGCTGCCGTCGAGGCAACTGTGCCCTGAGCGGGAACGGCATTTACCAGCAGCCCACTCATGACAAGACCTGATAAACACCACAATCCTAACTTTGCTAACTTACGCATAAACTCAGCGCCTCTGTATACCCGTTTCACTTGTTAATCCAGCCGTTGTAGATGCCCCCCACAGGGGGGAAAGGTTTGATTACTCAGAGCAAATGTTCTCACCCATTTAACCGCCAATTGGCAAAATTGAATGAGAATGCCCGTCACGGTTTTGCTTCTCCTCTTTACACCCCAGTACATGAAATTCCCCCAAAAAACTCAAGATTCTGCTGGCCCACTGCGTCATTCAGGCTGACAACTTGGCAGATTAAAGCGTAATTGAGCGCCGGGAAACCGTCTCAAGGCATTCAGTTATTGACGGGTAATAAGATTGCTGGCAAGTTCAGTCAGATACTTTGCTCAAAAGCAGCGCGAACCATCACGTCACTTGAATAAGTGCAAAGTATTACAGGGCATACCTGGGTATTTTCGCGGCGATCGCGGCATAATGGCTCCCAAGTAAAACGCCTGTTCGGGTTCATACCATGTCGCTGCCGCCTTCTCGTCCCCAGCCGCCAGACGCCTCGACATCCCAGTTTTTGCTGCCGCCAGCGACGCCAACTGTCACCAAACGGACTGTGGGCAGCTATTTGAGCTATCCACTCTGGAAGAATTTGTGGCAGCAAGCCGCCCGACATCGGTATTGGGTCAAAGGCGCGGCGATCGCCTACGGCATTATTTGTTGTTTTTTGCTGGGTAGCTTTATGGCGATCGCCGCCGCCACCCTGTGGTCACCAGTTGCGCAGTGGCTCAGCAACCTCTTGGAGCCTTGGCTGCCAGCAGTGGTTGCGCCCCTAGAAGCAGTCGTTACCGAAATGGGGATAGAGTGGCGACTGAGTCATCGCTGGTGGTTGTTTCTGATTAGTGGCGGAGCCAGTTTGGGGTTGTGGTGCAAGGTCGTGGGGCTTACCCAACAAATCATTCGTTCCGATGGCGATTTGGCATCCCACCTTATTCCGACTTGGCAGCAACGGGCGGTGACTGGGGTGGTGGCGATCGCGACAGCGGCGCTAACACTGCTCATGGTCGGAATTGTTTTAATAGCGCTGCCAGCAGGGTTGCAGGACAGCGCTGAAGTCAGCGTAATGGGCTTGATCCAAAAGTTGTTGGTGCAAGGGCTGCGGTGGAGTTTGGCGGCCTCCACGATCGCGCTCAGTTACGGTTTACTGTACCGCAGTAGCCAAAAGTCATCAGCCCGCTCTACACCGGTGTTACCCGGCACGGTATTTGCCACGGTGCTCTGGCTCGCCACGGGGATAACGATTAAACATCATTTAGCCACAGTGCATCATCAGCACTGGTTGTTTAGTGCCGCGAGTACCCTAACCCTAGGGCTAATCGGCCTGTATGTTTGCACCCTAGGACTCTTATTGGGCGGACAGTACAACAAGTTAGTCAACCGTTATTTTCCGCAGTCGCGATCGCCCCAATCTCTGACTCAAGCGCCCCCGCCAACCTTTGACTCCTTCAAGATTCAAAAGCGCCCGTATCAATAGGGGCGATCGCCTTGTTGAGACTCTGAATGCGGCATCAATCTGCAAGCTCGATGGATGCTTTGGTGCAGCCATAGATGATCCAGTCCAGTGCGAATCTTCCCAGCTATAAATCCCAGGCCCAGAAAGATCGGGATTAGTATCGCCCCTTCAAAGCCCGTTCAACTTCCCGTTTTTCTTGCTTGCGCTTCAGGGCATCGCGTTTGTCGTGCAGCTTTTTACCTTTGGCAAGGGCCAACGTGAGCTTAATCCAGCCCCGTACTACATAAATTTTAAGAGGCACCAGGGTCAATCCTTTTTGTTCGACCTTGCCAATCAGTTTGCGAATTTCGCCTTTGTGCAGCAGTAACTTACGAGTGCGGCGGGGTTCGTGGTTGTACTGCTGAATCGTGGTGCTGTGGGGAGAAATGTGAACGTTGTATAGCCAGAGTTCACCATCTTTGACCTGGGCAAAGCCATCTCGTAGGTTGGCCTTGCCCGCCCGAATTGATTTAACTTCAGTCCCTTTGAGTTCAATGCCTGCTTCAAAGGTCTCCAGGACTTCGTATTGGTGACGTGCCTGGCGATTATCGCTCAGCACTTTGTAACCGTTATCGGAATCTGCCATAGCACTCTTTTACTCCACCACAATGCACCATTCGTGCAGTTCGTATTCCACACACCCAGCTTGAATGAGGGGATCCGCTTGGACGATCGCCTCGGCCTCGGCCAAAGAGGCCGCTTGAAATAGCAACATGCCACCGCCGCGCTCTGCCCAATAACCGGTTCGGGCCTGATGTCCCTGAGCGATGAGCTGTTCAACATAGGCTACATGGGCGGGTACATGCCGATCAAATTCAGCTTTGCGAATGATTCCTTGTTCAATTTTGACGAACCAGGGCATGGCGGTGTCCGTAAACTAACGTTAGCGAAATTCATTGCCTCGTAACAGGCCGGATTGCCCGATCGCACCGAGCCCGCCAAGCTAATCGTTTGACGTGTTTTATTAGCATACTGAGCTGTCCAGTCTGGCATCGTAGATCGTAACGGAATGGCACACCCGTCGGAAAGAGTGCGGCCTCAATCGCTTTGAACGTTAGCTTGGGAAGAGTGATGTCTTTGGCACTGCCATGTTGACCCAGTCTCGCTACTTTTTAGCGTTAATTCCACCGGCTGATATTCAAGCCGACGCGAATGAGTTGAAGCATGCCTTTCGCGCCCGCTACGGTAGCCAAGCGGCGCTCAAATCGCCACCCCACATTACCCTCCAGGCCCCGTTTACCAGGCCAGATGAGGATCAAGATCGCCTGTTGAGCACACTAGCGGCTTTCTGTCCGTCAACAGTGCCGGTGCCGGTACAGCTATCTGGGTTTGGAGCCTTTCCACCACGGGTAATTTTTCTGGCCGTAGAGCAAACACCAGCGTTAATGCAGCTACAAGCTGACCTGCAAACCTATCTGGCGGACACTTTAGGAATTGTAGATCCGCGATCGCGAGAGCGCCCCTTTTACCCGCACTTGACAGTGGCGTTTCGAGACTTGAAACCGGCCGCCTTTCGCCAAGCTTGGCCAGAATTTGAACACAAACCAGCGGCATACACTTTTGTCGCGACGGCGATCGCGCTGCTACGACATACAGGGCGAGAATGGGTGAGCATTAAAGATCTGCCACTGCAATGAAAATTTATGGCTCTGTTTGACATGAGAATGGCTGACTGCATTTGTAGAACTTTTCACCCAAAGTCTTTTTACCAGAAGGCTTGAGGGTTTTAATTTCGCCTGCAAGTATTCACGACGAGGAAAATCACCTGCAATTTTTCGTGATGGATTGTTGATAATCCAAAAAACGGTAGCTTATAATACAGAAGTCAAGGATAAATCGTTCATCCTCTTGTCTCTTCGATGAAAAGATGAGGACGGAAGTAGGGGACACCGGGCTCCGAAGGAACGCGCCAACAGTACATTCCGGCTACTAATGGAACTGTATGGAGGCGAACCATGAAACTTACCTATCGCGGCGTTCAATACGATTACAATCCCCCCGCTGTGGCGATGAACCGCAGTGCTGAAGTTGGCAAATATCGCGGTGTTGATATCCGTTTTCGAACTGTCAAGAGCAACCCGGTTCAGCAACCAACCTTAGATTTGGTTTATCGCGGTGTGGCCTACCACACGGGTGCTGCTGAAGCGACTCCAGTGGCTAATGCAGCAGTGCCGGTGGCAGATGCACCGGCAGCCCTAGCTGACCTTGAGCTGAAGGCCCGCACCTTGCTGATGGGGCATAACCGCAATGTTAAGCGCCGTCAACAGGCTATGTTGACTCGCCTTGCGGCTGATGTCGGTCTAGAGGCTGACGTCACTCAATCCTGGAACCGCATTCAAGGCAAGGTGCATCCCAGCTTTTGGGCGACCTATGATCGCGGCGGTTCAGCAGCGAGCTAATAACGGTCTTCAGGCAAGTTAATAACTGACTTTCACCTGAGTTGAGTGTAAGGGGACATTTGTCCCCTTTTTTTGTACAAGTTTTGTCCGTAGGCGTACGTTGCGGCTGTTTGATCGTAAGCTGCTGTGTGATGCGGTCATCCTAAATTGTTGAAGCCCATATCTGAATCTGCATTTCAACGCGGAATTCAGCATCTTAGAACAGAGACATTTGTGTTTCGTCTTCCTCATCAGCGTTAATCGCCTTAACGGGGGGTAATTTGCCTCGATTAGAAGCGAGGCGATCGGCGAGGCGGGTGGTTTCGGGCAGACGATATTTTGGGGTGCATTGCAGCACAATGTCTAAGGCGGTGGATAAGCTGATGCGGTGCCCAGCCGAGACATAAAGCGGTTTCGTGTTAGTGCGGCTGCGCAACACCGCGCCAATCGTTTCGGTGCGATCGCGTAAGGGCACCCAGGCCCCCTTTTCAATCGGGACATCGGCATGGGTGCCAATAAGTCGTGACTTAGCGACGCCAATGGTAGGGCAATCGACAATCAGGCCCAGATGACAAGCAATGCCAAACCGCCGGGGATGAGCAATACCGGCACCGTCACAAATAATCAGGTCAGGCGTGAGTTGCAGCGTCGAGAGCGCTGCCAAAATGGTCGGAATTTCGCGAAAAGACAAGAGCCCTGGTACGTAGGGAAAGGTGGTGGGGCGTTTCTCAAGGACATAGTCCACCAATTGCAAACTGGGAAACTTCAGCACGACGACAGCGGCTCGGGTAATCTGGCCATTTTCCTCAAACCCGGCATCGACACCGGCGACTAGTTGCAGGGGCGCTCGCACTTCATCTTGCAATCGTACCTGCGATCGCAATTCAGTTTGCAAAGCAATCCCTGCGGCAGGGGTGCTTGGCCAAGGGGTAGGGGGCACAAACTTCATTGGTCAGACGGTTATCAACAAAGGGTTAAGGGGCGACGCCATCGATCAGATTTTGGGTAGCATCTAGGCATCTACTATGTTTATTGCATCACTTTGACAGGGTTTATGGGTATTAAGCGGGCATCGGCCTCTCTGTTAGGGGCTTTGGGGCTAGGTTTGGCTGGGTCATTAGCGGCGCAGGCGATGACGGCCGCTGCTACCACTGGGGCCAACCAGGGGAGCAGGCTAACGCCCGAAGTTTTAGTTAAATCACAGCTCGGAGCCCAGTGGTTGGCCACCTTTGCACTGCTAATGGGAGGCATCGCGGCCGTCGCTGGCATTGATCGCTACATCAAAAATCAGCGTTGGGAACGGTGTGATCTCGCGCGCCGCATGTTTGAGGAATTTGCCAATCAACCCGCCGTGCGCAATGTCGCCGACATTCTCGACTTCGAAGAATATCGCACCTTTGAAGTGCAATTGCCGACTGATAATCAGCGCATCGTGCGCTTTGAGGCCTCTGACGAGCGGCTAAAGCGGGCCTTGCGCTCTCATAACCAGATGGTAAAAACGCGCAAAGGCTTGAATGTCTTGACGCAGATGACCCGTCAGCAACCCGGCAAAATGGACGAGAATACTGTCCGGGTGCTTCAACAATATCGGGATGAAGAGTTTGTTATTGAAGTTACCTTGCGCGACTGGTTTGATAAGTTTTTGGAGGCTTTTGAAGACTGCGAAAATGCCATTCAAGCTGGTCTAGTCACAGCTGAAGATTTGAAGCCCTACATCATTTACTGGGTCAGGGTGATTGGCGATCGCAATTGTCGGCGTCAAGGGGGCTCTGGGTTTTACGATCAGCTCTTTCACTACATCTATTGGGCGGGCTACGACGGGGTACAAAAACTGTTTGAACGCTACGGCTACAAGATTTTGCCACCGCCCTATAGCACCCATGACTTTACCAACATTGAGCGTGACAACGGGGTGATCAATGCCTTTCGGGCGCTCTGTATGGCCAAAGCCGCTCACCTGGTGTACGAAGACCCAGGCTATGTGGAAGATATTGTGCGCCTGTGGCTGAGTAGAGACAGCGATTATCAATGGATGAAGCAGACACCCGCTGACTATACCATTGATGTGATTAAGCGGTGGCTACGAGAAGGGGAAACGGATAAAAAAGGCGTTAACCTGCGGGACAACTACAAATATTTTGTCAATCGGTTAACGGATACTCAGGCCTTTATCTTTCGTAAGGGGAAGCATATCGTACTGGTGTTTCGCGGCAGCCAGCAAGCTGCTGACTGGAGTACGAATTTCAAGTTCCGGATGAAGCAGTTTGCATTTTCCAACACTGTTCAGGAGGCCGTACCGCCTCAGGGTGAAGTGCATCGAGGCTTTCATGATGCTTGGCAAAGCGTCGAAAAACGGGTCCTGTATCAGCTCAAAAAGTGGTGGACCCCTGAGAGTCAGTTGTGGGTAACGGGCCATAGCCTTGGCGGGGCCCTGGCCACCCTGGCCGCTACCTCGTTAGAGTATCAGGGCTTTACCGTTGCAGGGCTATATACGTTTGGTCAACCTCGGGTGGGAGACTGGGCCTTTACCCGTGAGGTAAATGAGCGCATGGGCGATCGCATGTTTCGCTATGTGAATAACAACGACATTGTGCCGCTGATTCCACCGCAGATTAATCCCCTCAATCCCGGACGCCTTTATGGCCACATGGGGCAGTTTCGGTATTTTGGCTATCGCGGCAAACTATACGAAAAGTCGTACATCACTCAGCGCTGGGTTGACCGACTGTTGGGCTTTTTGACCGGAATTAAACAACCCGGAGCAGAGTTTGTCGCCGACCATATGATGGAGTTTTACGTGCGATATCTGCAGCGCGAGCTCGATGTCCAAAAAGACCGGCGGCGGGCAAAGCGAGAAGATGCCCTAGCAGCGAGAGAAATCCGCGAAATGGAACGCGCTCGATAGGATGAGAATGAATAAACATACTGTTGTCACTAATATCGATTGTGAAACGCGTAAATCTTCCTGACTTTGGCCGTCGTCCTCCTCTATTTTTGTTATTGGCGATCGCGATTTTATTATTGCTGGCCTTATCGGGCGCGATCGTTCATCTGCTGACAGAGTCTTGGTGGTTTGCCGCTGTCGGTTATGACAATGTTTTTTGGACGCGCATCCGATGGCAGGTCATTATTTGGCTAGCGACCTTAGTCGGCTATGCCAGCTTTCTCTACGCGAACTACCGGCTAGCGTTGTGGCTCACTCGAGAAGCGTCATGGCGATTGTTGGAACAGCGCAACCTGTCGTCCTTGGCAGTGTATCTGCCCAAGTATTTGGCAGCTATCATCATTACGCTGCTCTCCCTTGATGCCGCGATGAGTAGTGCGAATGCCTGGGACGGCATCCTCAAATTTTTGAACCCGAGCCTGTTTGATCGCCTTGATCCTTTATTTCAAAGGGATATTAGCTTTTACATCTTTCGCTTGCCGATTTATGAAGGGTTGCAAGGGGCGATCGTTCAGCTTTTGATTTGGTCGATTGTATTGGCCTCTGGAGTTTACGCCCTCAAAGGCGAAATTCGACCCGAGCGGGGTTGGAAGTATTTCCTTACCGGAGAAGTCAAAAGTCATCTATGTGTGCTGTTGTCGGCGCTAGCGATCGCGGTGGCCGCTGGGTTCTATCTAGGTCGCTATGATCTGCTCTTTTCTCCTGACGGCGTGGTGTTTGGGGCGGGCTACACCGACGTTAATGCCCGCTTACACGCCTACTGGACCATGGCCTTTGTCACGGTAGCGGTGGCGGCTCTTTTCATCATGTCTTTGTGGCAGAGTGGTTTTGTCTGGCCTTCTGTGGGCATCGGGCTATATATGCTCGTGTTGGTGGTCGTTGGGGGCCTGTATCCCTGGTTCCAGCAGCGCTTTCTCGTCGAACCGAATGAACTGACCCGTGAGCGTCCTTACATTGAGCACAGCATTGCCTATACCAATGAAGCCTACACTCTTGGCCAAGTGCAAAGTGAGCCCTTTCCGACCCCGGAAGGGCTCGACCGGGCCGGGCTCGATCGCAACAGTTTGACCATCGATAACATTCGCCTGTGGGATCATCGCCCCCTCCTCAGAACCTACCAACAACTACAAGAAATTCGGCCTTATTACCACTTTGAAGATGTCGATGTCGATCGCTACACCCTCAACGACGACTATCGACAAGTCATGCTCTCAGCGCGTGAAATCGACTATTCTGGAGCGCCTGCTCAAGCCCAAACCTGGGTCAATCAACGGCTCAAGTTTACCCATGGCTACGGCATCGTCATGAGCCCGGTAAATCGGGTAACGCCTAGGGGATTGCCCCAGTGGATGATCCAGAATGTGCCGCCGACAGCTACCGTCGATTTGGCGATTGAGCAGCCGCGCATTTACTACGGCGAGGTCACAGATTCCTACATCTTTACAGGGACGACCACTGAGGAATTTGATTATCCCGAAGGGGATACTAACGCCCTATATCGGTATAGCGGTCTCGGCGGGGTGCCGCTCAACACCTATTGGCGACGGCTGGCCTATGCCTATGACATGGGTAGCTTCAAGGTCTTAATTTCTAACTACATCACGGGCGATACTCGCATCCACTACCATCGCGACGTATTGGAGCGAGCCCAGCAAATTGCCCCGTTTCTAACCTATGACAGCGATCCTTACATTGCGGTCATTGATGGCCGACTGAAATGGATTATTGATGCCTATACGGCCAGCGATCGCTACCCCTATTCTGAACCGCTGAACCGCAGCAATGATATTGGTTCCCTCGTCGGCAATGACACCATCGCCACCTTTACTCAAAGCGGCAGCAACTATGTCCGCGATGCCGCTAAGGTCGTGATCGATGCTTATGACGGTTCACTGGCATATTATGTCGTCGATGAAGCGGATCCGATTCTCACGACCTATCGGCAGATTTTCCCAGATCTATTTAGGCCAGCAGCTGAGACGCCCCCAGCCGTTAGGGAACATTTCCGCTATCCCCAAGACTTGTTTGCGCTACAGGCCCAGATGTACCGCACTTACCACATGGCTGACCCTGAGGTGTTTTACAACCGCGAAGACGTCTGGCAGTTTCCCAATCAAGTCTATGAGGGTGAGCAGGTGCGCATGGAACCCTACTACTTGATTATGAAACTGCCGGGGGAAACCACCGAAGAGTTCATGCAAATCCTGCCATTCACCCCAATCAATAAAGACAATATGGTGTCATGGATGGCCGGTCGTTCTGACGGTGAGAACTATGGCAGGCTGTTGCTGTATGAATTTCCCAAACAGGAAGTGGTGTTTGGTCCGAACATAATTGAAGCGCGCATTGACCAAACCCCGGAGATTTCTCAGCAGCTAACGTTGTGGAGCCAAGAAGGCTCACGAGTCATTCGCGGTGATTTGCTCGTGATTCCCATTGAGCAATCGCTGTTGTATGTCGAACCGGTGTACCTGCGGGCCGAAAACGGAGAGATCCCTGAGCTGCGCCGCGTCATCGTGTCCCACGACGAAAAAATTGTCATGCGCGAAACGCTGGATGAAGCGCTGAACGCCGTTTTTGGTGAAAGTACGGCTGCGCCCGTGGCGGCCCCCGCAGCTACCCCAGAGGAGTCTGGTGACGTGGAGGAAACAGCCAGCGCTCCCGCTCTACCTATCGAGCAGAGCGATCGCATCCGCGCGGCCCTAGACGCCTATGAAGCCGGTCGACAAGCCCTGCAAGACGGCGACTGGGAAGCCTACGGCCAAGCCCAGCAAGAGCTGGAGAGCATCCTCAATGAACTCAACGACAGCAACTAAACCTTCATAAGCCGCTTGAGGAGCCTTGTCTATTCAATGACCATACATTGAGCTAATGAGGGTGACTGGTGACTGAGATTGTCACCCTAGGTTAAATAAAGACAGCAGGTGAAACCTGGAATCGTTCACTCACGGCTCGTATCTGCTGCAGACTGAGTTCTTGTTCGCCATTGAGCACCTGCAACACATCCCCTTGAGCACCAATTTCAGGTAAGTCTGCTAGTGTCAGACCCTGTTCTTCAATCAGGTATTGAAGAAGGTCTACTCCCGTGACATCCGGAATTTGAACGTGCTCAGCTTCATAAGCTTCAACCAAGATCCCCAATGTATCCAGTAAGGAATACAGAGGGTGTTGCTCATCTGTCCCGACCTGATCAATCAAGTCGTGCAACTGCTCTAAACTTTGCTGATATTCCATTTCATTACGGATCGTCAATAAAGGCTCTAGAACAGACCACGACTTTTCAAGGTTGAGAGTATTAATCGTCATCTTTTCCAGTCTCCTTTGTCATAGTCAGTGTGGGTCAGAACGTAGCGAACATAGAGTTTTTGCCGATTGAAATGAATCGAGGCAATGAGTCGATATTTATTACCACCAACATTAAAAACGACTAAATCGCCGACTTTATCAGCCGACGGAAAGGCACATCTCAACTGGGCAAAATTCTTGAATTCACTCTTGTGGACAATCTTGAACCATCTCGTTAGGGGTGCTTGACTGTCAGGATATCGATCCCAAAAATCCCGAATTGACTTGCGAGAAATGATGTGCATATCCGCAATATATCTCAAGTCAAGATCAATGTTCAGATCTCTGAAACTGCTTCTTAATCCAAATACAGGCAGTGTTAACTACTGACTCGTAACACCTTCAACTACTGACGGCACAGGACGATAAAGAAAAGTGGTGATGCGGTCAGGTATCCCGTCGCCACCATTGTCAACAATAGCCCTAATCCTATTGCCCTCATTGTTGTACTCATAGATGACGATGTGATCGGCTATACCGTCTGCGTTGGCGTCATAGTCTGTTCTAGTTTCGTTGCCCTCATCGTCGTATTCGTAGGTAGTGATTCTATCCGTCGTACCATCTAAGCCAAAGATGACAATTTTAGTCAAATTGCCATCTGGGTCATATTCGTAGACAATCGCGCCATCCACACTACCGTCATTGCCTGAGTCAACAACCTGTTTGATTTTATTGCCGCTGGCATCATATTCAAACATCGTGCTGCTTTCGACAGTACCATCGCCGTCGATATCCACAGCGCTTCTCGTCACATTACCGTTGATATCGTATTCATTGGTGGAGACACTATCGATGCTGCCATCTAGATCGTAAAACGTATTTCGGGTCATGTTGCCATTAGCATCGTATTCATAGAGAGCGATGTGGCCACTCTCAGTGTCTGATTCAAAGACACTTCTAACCATATTTCCGTTGGCATCATGTTCGTAGGTGGTGACATGATCTTCAGTGCCATTGCCATCGGCATCTATAACCCACCTGGTCAAGTTACCGTCAGCATCGTAGGCATAGGTGGCCATATAACCGATCGTGCCATCACTACTGGTAATAATGGTTGTCTTAATTTCGTTGTTATTGTTGGCGTCGTATTCTTTGGTGACGATGCGATCTGTGATGCCATCACCATCGGTATCTGAACTGCTTCGAGTCAAATTACCGCTGACATCATATTCATAGGTTGTTGTGCTATCTGCCGTCCCATCACCATCGGCATCGATGATAGTTTCAGTCAAGCGTATTGTAGAGGCTTGTTGTGGTGCTGCATTCACTGGATTACCCTGCTCAACAGCCGTCATCAAGACCACTAGTCCAGTAGCTACCTGGTATATCAGTTTCATCCTGTTTCTCTTACTACGGTTGGGGACGCGCTCGCAATAAAAGTACCGGCTTCTGACCCGAAATCGCCCCATCTACTTACCCACTTACCTACTTATCCACTGCCTAAGCCGGGACATTATCTTCCCGCCGATCCCTTACACCTACCAGGAGAAGAAATCCGCCTTAGACCTTGAGTTTAAAGGGCAGGCGGCTATGCCAACAGCGATCTTCTAAGCCCATCAAATTGACGTTTTCACCTTACGCAGCACAAATAAGCTGCCCTGATTGCCACGACCGATGCGTAGGTCATCGTCTAAATAGGTCACCTCTAGCCAGCCAGCCTGGCGATCGCGGTTGATGCGAAAATCAATACCCTGCCACCAAGGAAACTTGTTCTGCTCCTGCAGTTTCTGAATAAACTGCTTAGGACTTTCATAACCCAGCAAAGTTTGTAGCCCAAACACCCCGCGTTCAAAAGCGACATTGACGCGCTTGGTCGAAACCGCCTCAAAACTGGCCCCGACCGACACTAAGCCACTAAGTTGAGGTAGCCCAACAACTTCAGCAATGTTGTAAATTCGGGTCTCGTCTAAATAAATGCACTGATAAATTTGTCCCAATTGATAAAGGGGGAAGCGGTCAATCCCTAACAGCTCATCGCTAGTGGTGTACAGCAATCGCCAGATGCCGTTGAGTTGGGCGGTAGCAGTTAAGGGCTCCGGATGAGGGTTTCGGTCTTCTAGCGTTGCGGCCAGACTCTGGATGGTTTGCTGGTCAGTGCGCGAGGCCAACAGCCCGCGATTTGTGGAAGCAACGGCTTCGAGAAGTTCAGTTTTGCCCAACATAGATTCGTTTCGTAAGGATTTATTAAAGGTGCGATCGCGTCGGCAAAACCGTGTAAGGTTACGTGAGATT
Organism: Cyanobacteria bacterium P01_F01_bin.56; assembly: GCA_039185935.1. GTDB lineage: Bacteria > Cyanobacteriota > Cyanobacteriia > Phormidesmidales > Phormidesmidaceae > Halomicronema. Next base: position 41,002 of record JBCDAJ010000017.1, read on the forward strand.
TAATTGACAATTTCTCAGCCGTCAGTTATCACTCCGATGTTAGACTCGTAACTGGGCCTAACTGCCTCGCTAAAGCAACTCACCTTAAGGATATCAGGGGTCAAATTGAGTCCACACTCATTCCCCGAGTTGTCAGAGCGAACACTTGATGAAAGCTTTGCTTGTTTGAATTGGATTCTTTATGACATACAATCCCTCACTGCGCATTATTCCTCGCGATCAAACTGCTGACGTTTTACCGACTCAAAAACAGCCTTCGATTTTGACCTGGCTCGAAGGCACGGGTCGCCTTAAACCCCGTGAAGATGTGGTTTTGGCTGCTGATGATCAAGAAGAGGAAGAGAGCGAAGAAATTGATGATCTCATGGGCGACTCTGGTAAAGGGTTCGACGATGATGATGATCTGGGCCTAGGAGATGACGATTAAGTATCCTGAATCACTTGCATGAGTGATGACTAGCTATAAGGTATGCCCAACTCCGAGGCTTAGAGGCTTCTACAGAGTCCACAACAGAATTGCCTCGGATGGGCAGTCAAGGTTTAGTCCCCGGAGTTTGAAAAAGGTGGATGGCCTCAAGCAACTTGGGGTTATTACTAATTGGGGTAGTGAAAGACCTCAAGAGTGGTCGGTAACGGCCAACTCTCGACGTCATGGTGTAGAGGCAGTGAGGAGCAGGATTCGTTGTGGATGCTAAGTTTTTAACCAAGAAGCCGCTGGGGACAACGGTTCTTTCCGGTCGAGGTTTGTTGATCCTGGTTTCACTTGGGGTATTGTTTACTGGCCTATTCTTGGATGGTGATGCGGGGCGCTTAGGAAGCCTCAATTCTCTAATGGTGCCGTTGGTAGTGGCTTGGTTCATAACCGCGATCGCTGGGTTTATGGTCCTACCCGTTCTCCGAGCGCTAAAAACTGGGCAGTTTATTCGAGAAGAAGGCCCCCAAGCTCACCTCAAAAAAGCTGGTACCCCCACCATGGGCGGGATTTTCTTCGTTCCCGTGGGCGTATTCGTGGCGATCGCTCTGACTGGTTTTGCCGCACCCGTGATGGCCGTGGGCGCGATGACCCTGGCCTACGGCTTTATTGGCTGGTTGGATGACTGGCAAGTGCTACGCCGTAAGTCCAACAAAGGCATTTCCCCACGGATGAAACTAGCGCTGCAGATTGGCTTTGCCATGGTGTTTTGTGCGTGGGTCATGGCGACACAACCGGCGGAACTTACCCGCTTGGTACTGCCTTTGGGACTGAGTCTGCCTCTCGGGGTGTTATTTTGGCCGTTGGCGGGGTTTGTGCTCGTGGCTGAGAGCAATGCCACTAATTTGACCGATGGACTGGATGGGTTGCTCGGGGGCACTGCCGCGATCGCGCTGCTGGGTTTGGGGGCATTGGTGGCCCCAGCCAATCCAGGGCTGATGGTTTTCTGTGGGGCCATGAGTGGCGCTTGTTTAGGCTTCCTAGTGCACAACAGCAACCCGGCAAAAGTCTTCATGGGCGATACAGGCTCTCTTGCCGTGGGTGGGGCCTTGGCGGCGGTTGGCATTTTGAGCGGCAACTTATTTGGGCTGCTGATTGTCACCCTCCTGTTTTTTGCTGAAACGCTCTCGGTAATTATTCAAGTGTCTTACTACAAAGCGACAAAAGGTCCTGATGGTAAGGGTAAGCGGTTTTTCCGCATGGCTCCTTTGCACCACCACTTTGAGCTGTCGGGCTGGTCAGAGCTGCAAGTGGTTGGGGTGTTTTACGCGGTTACCGCCAGCTTGGTCACGCTCACTCTACTAGCCCTTTGAACCATTCAATCAACCTCTCAAACTGCTAAACGGGCAAGGAGTGCTAAACTCCCTGCCCGTTTCAGGGTTAAATGAATGGCAGATTGCAATTTTCTCTTCCCGCCCGATTCTTCCGAAGGGCATCGAGACTAGACCTAAAGACGTTCCTACACCGTGCGGAAAAATGAACGTCCCCCCCCTTGGAAATTGAGATGTCTTCTCGTTGATCACTGAATCCTGTCAACTATGCCTGATAGTCTGCTGTCGTTAAACCAGTTTCGAGTATCCTATCCAGGACAGCAAACTTGGGCCGTCGATAATGTTTCTCTAACGCTCGCACCGGGAGATATTTTAGGACTGGTGGGCGAGTCGGGCTGCGGTAAAAGTACCCTAGGACGAGCAGCGCTGAGACTATTGCCCAAAGGCACTCGCATCGCGGGGGAAGCCACCTTTGAGGGCCGATCGATTCCCGCGATGTCGGCTCAAGCCCTCAGACATTTTCGCGGGGAGGCCGTATCTCTGGTCTTTCAAGATCCGATGACGCGACTCGATCCGCTGATGACCATCGGCGATCATTGTTTAGAAACGCTATTAGCGCACGCACCAAAACTGTCAAAATCGGAAGCCAAGGCGCGATCGCTAGCGGCCCTGGCAGCCGTCCATATTCCGGCTGTCCGTTGGGGGCAGTATCCCCATGAATTTAGTGGCGGCATGCGCCAGCGGGTTGCCCTGGCCTTGGCACTGGTGTTAAACCCCAAGCTCATCGTGGCCGATGAACCCACAACCAGTCTGGACGTTACCGTGTCAGCGCAGATTTTGGTAGAACTGACGCGCCTGTGTCGCGAGCGCCATATGGGCCTGATTTTGATTTCTCACGATTTGGCGTTGGTAGCCGAATATTGCGATCGCGTCGCCGTCATGTACCGGGGAGAACTAGTGGAACTGGGGATGTCTCAGCAAGTGCTCCAGCATCCCCAGCATGACTACACAAAATCGCTGCTGCAATCAGCGCTCGATCTGCAACAGGCCGCCATTCGGGAGGAACGGGCACCGACTGCTGCCCCGCTGTTAGAAGTGGAAGACTTGACCAAGCATTATACCTTGGCGACCAATCCGATTGCGCGCCTATTGGGCGGTCAGACCAGTCAAGTCATTAAAGCGGTTGATGGCGTTTCGTTTAGCCTGTACCACGGCGAAGTATTTGGCCTCGTGGGTGAATCTGGCTGCGGCAAGAGCACCCTCTCTCGTACCTTATTGCAGATTGTGCCTGCGACCTCTGGCCAGGTGCGGCTGCTCGGTCAAGCTATCACTGGCCTGACTCGGGCAGAACTCCAAAAACAGCGGCGTGACATGCAGATGGTGTTCCAAGATCCCCACGCCTGCTTAAATCCTATGATGACGGTGGGGCAGGGAATTGGTGATCCCCTGCGCATTCACAAATTAGGCACAGCCGCCGAAATCACGCCAAAAGTGCATGCCATGATGGAGCGCGTCGGGCTGACGCCGATTGATGAGTATATCGATCGCTTTCCTGGGGATCTATCAGGAGGACAACAACAGCGAGTCGCGATCGCGCGGGCCTTGATCACCCGCCCTAAACTGGTGATCTGTGATGAGCCCGTGAGCATGTTAGACGCCAGCATTCAGGCTCAAGTGCTCTCCCTCATGCTGGAACTCAAAGCCGAATTTGACCTAACCTATCTCTTTATCACCCATGATCTCTGGGTAGCACGCTATTTGTGCGATCGCATTGCGGTTATGCAAACGGGCAAAATTGTTGAAATGGGCTCTACCGAGAATATCTTCAACCATCCTCAGCACCCTTACACCCAAAAGCTGCTAGCCGCCGCCCCCCTACTGGCTACCCAAACTCAATAGAGTCCTCCTGCCGCTGGCGTGCCGAAGCCATGACCGCCACCAGAAAAACCGCTGAGGCCGGCTCATTAACCGGCAGACCGAATTAAACTCGTCGCGCGAAGGATGCGACCTGAAGGGTGCTGGCCTCGCTCGACTCTTTTATCTAGAACTGACGCAGTTGATCCGATTTTGGCCACTGTATCCCCAAGTCTGGGGCAATCGGATTCAACGTTCCCCAAACTTGGGGAATTGAGGGGGGCTTTTGCGTCAGTCCGACGATCAAAAGCATTCATTAATTTCGCTGGCGCGAGAATTGAGATAGTCTTCTCGCGACATGTCAATTTGAGCCTGCAGGTCAACAGTGTCCAAATCAGCGGCAGAACTGCTGCTACCTTCAACGCTAGAGGCAGTTGTCTCGTCAACCTCAGCTGCGGCCACCTCATCAGTGCTGCTGGAAGCCTCTGATTCTGGTTCGCTGGCACTGACTTCAGAAGTCGATTCTTCATCTTCCGGGTCAATTTCAAGGAAATCTAAGCCATTGTTGAGGTCCAATTCAAGTTTGAAATTTGAGTCAGCAGTGGCTGGACTAGAGTTCACAAACGAAGTGTCGTCAGCGGCAGTTCCGCGACTGAGCGCCAAGGAACCGTTGGCAACGCACAGAGCGCGAGCGGGCTCGGCCACCCCAGCGATCGCCCCTACTAAAACTAATACAGAGAAGACGCTTAACCGAGTCATCATTCACCTCCCATCAGAGATTGCTTGTGACTTTCAGCTACGATGCCAGGCTTGGGTAATGCCTGCCCTCAAACGAGCAACTAACGGTAACCCTTAATATTTTGGCAAAACTGGTGAGTTTTTATTGTGAACCCAAATACTAAATCAATGACGTCCACATAGGACACTTCGTTGCATTGGCATCAGCCGTCGGCAGCGATGTCATAACTTTTGCCGCTACCATCATGAAACCTGGATGTAAGGGGCGATCGAGTATCCGTTCAAGGATGTGAGCTTAACTCGCAACTTCAAGCTAGAAAACAGCCGAGAACAGAACAGATTTGCCCTACTCTACCCACAGCATCGCTGAGACGATTGTCCAGTTCATCGACTAGGGACAGGTCGAGACAGGATTGCTGCACTGTTCGCCCGCCGCTAACCAGCCCGTTGCGTCTGGGGCTTCTACCTGTAGCCAATTGCCGGTACAGCCTAGTAAGGTGACTTCTGAATATTTGGGGATTTCTGCTGTGACAATCGCGCTGCCATCGGGCTCAGCGTATAGTGTCGTCGGTGCTTCCGGATCGTTGATATCCAAGCTGGTGGTGCTAACGCCCAATAGTGGAGCATATACCCAACCCGGTCGCTGTAGCTCTTGTTGGTCTTCACTCCAGGCTTCGTTGATCAAGAACCACTCATCCGTAGCCCCCACAATGGTGACTTCGATGGGGGTCGCCGTGGGTAATGTATCTTGGACAGTAAATTCGCTACTCGGGCCGCCGCGCACATTCAAACCCGCAGGGTCAGTATCCACAATGAAAGCAGCGGTAGAGCACGACTGGGCAGGCGTTGCTGCCGCTACTGTGGTGTCAGCAGTTGTCGACGGGCGCGCCGCCTCGGATGTCTCTGCTGTGGGCGCAGTCTCAGAAGTAGGGGTTTCGCTAGAGGGTGCTGCTGTCTCTGCCGTATCTTCAGCCACAGGAGCAGTTGCCTCTGGGGCCGTCTCTGGGGACGATTGGCAAGCTACGGTCAGCAATAGACAGCTAGCCGTTGCGCTACTGCACAGCACTTGGTTCCACCGCATCCAAACCATGCTTTCTGTACCTCCTAATAGGGATGGTTTTTAAGTGAAGCAGACTTTATGGCAAAAGTGGCATAAAGATGACACTTTTTTAAGGCCCGTAACTGGAAGCCTCAATTGCTCTACCAAGGGACTCGATTGACGCAAAACAGTGCTGTAAAGTGTGGATATGTATGAAGAAGACGAACTCAAAATCATTGATCCAGATGCTGAGTTTGACGATCCGCTTGATCATATTGCTCCAGCGGGAGAAGCCAGCGAGGAACCTCAGGTTGATCCAGAGGAGATGTTGCAGTTGCTAGATGCTCCTCAAGCACAGCAGCGCATGCTGGCAGCACGAGCATTTTGTGAACTCGAAGAACCGCGCGCCGTGCCTCGTCTGATTGCGTTATTGAAAGATAGCTGTCCCTTAGTGCGGGTGAGTGCTGCCTATGCCCTAGGGCGTAATACAGATTCAACGGCGATCGCGCCACTGGTTGAGCAACTCCGCGACTGGAATGGTTATGTCCGCAAAGGGGTGGTTTGGGCCTTGGGCAACAGTCATACTCCTGAAGCCTTAGCGCCATTGATTGAGGCCTTGAAAACAGATATTCCGGCAGTGCGGTTGTGGGCTGCGAGCGCCCTAGCCCAGATGATTAACGTCAATTATGAAACTGTGGTCGCGGCTGTGCCCCCCATCATTGAAGTAATGCGTCGTGACCCAATTGCTGCCGTACGCAGTAATTGTGCCTGGGCCATTGGTCAGCTTTGCCGCGAGCTCCCTTCCAATGTAGTGTATGCCACAGCGATCGATGCTCTCATCGAGACCTTTGCTGAAGAAGCAGATCTCGGTGTCCGCGAGGATGCGCGCACAGCCATCCTGAATGTCGGCGATCCTCGGGGGTTACAAATCATCGAGGAGTTAGAACAAGACGGTTGGTTTTAAGCTGTCTGTAAGTAGGCAGGCGTTATTAAATCGCAAATGATGTAGGTTGCGGTTGAAGAACGAAACCCAACACTCGTAAGGATTTCGTCACCATAAGCTCGTTCTAAAAAAGATTCAACTCACCTACTTTCCGATCATATTCTGAGTGCAATTACTGGTCACACCCGTGCTTCTAGAGCCGCAATATAATTGTCAATCTTGTGGTCTGAAAAGCGCCGACTGACAATCCGCCAGGTCCATCGTGAGCCTAGCTGCTGTAGTTCAGACACATGTTTATAGCTTTGCCACTTTCGGGGCACGCGGGTAACCATATCCCACCCATATACAAATCGGTAGCTATTGGGTACCCGCCGATTAAAGGAGGATACCATAGCAGCATTGCCCACACGAGGTGAACCGTAGGTGTACAGCTCAATGGACTGACCCGTGTGTTGAGCAATGTTGTATTGCACGTCCAGCGCTGCAATGGTGGCGATCGCACCGCCCAAGCTATGACCGGTAAAGGTCAAAGGGGCCTGAGGAAACGCCCGTACGACTTCTAAAAGGCGATTACGCACGGCAAAGTAAGCCATCATAAAGCCGCGATGAAAGCGCACATCAGTCTCAGCAGGATCACCATAGAGATAAATCTGCTGTCGAAACTGAAAGTTGTTAATCCAATCCAGCCCTTTTTCGGTCCCCCGAAACACGAGGTAAATAGATTGTGCGGAAGGCGAATAAATCACTGCCGCTTGTGTATCGGTCTGCCCGGCATCATCACTTTCGATCAGGGTTGCCTCTCCCCCTGGAATACTGTCGAAAACAATTTCCTCGAACCCTTCATAGATTTCTTTGCTGAGTCGGGCACAGAGTAGAGCGACATTGTTATCTAACATGGAGGGCACCTTCAAGAAAAACGCAACTCATTAATCCCAAATTTGAGGCTTGGCTCATTTAGCAGCAAGAGGCTGAGAGCCTGAACTTGTGAGTGTGAGTTTCATTCTGAACGGTAGCCTACAGTTAAAGGGAGTAGCTTGACGGTATTGTAAAAGTTGACCGCTTAACGACTTTACTTAACTAGCGATGGCTTACGTAGTTAAAGCCGATTTTGGCCCCGACATTCCCAATTCTGGAGGAATCGGATTCAACATCCTGAAAATTTAGGGAATTGGGGGAGTTTTTGCGTAAGTCCTATTAGCAAAGTGTTAATGAAACCCCGCCAGGCTGAAATCTGGGTATAACGTGGCCATTGCTCCAGCGAGCCACCGTCTGTTTCAGGCAAACCTGAATTCTGCAAGTTGTTTGATCCCAATTATTAAGCGTTTCTCATGGCTGCTATCAATCTTCAATCTCACGCGCTACGAAGGCTACCAGGGCTCAGCAGCGAACACCTCGACCAGTTACATCAGGCAGGGTTGACAACGACAGGTGACTTGCTCAGGGTGACGCGATCGCCGGAACAATTACGGGCGATCGCCGCCCAGTTAAAACTGCCCCAGCGCTATGTGCAAAAGTGGATTGCTCTGGCAGATTTAGCCAGCTTACCCAGCGTCGGCAGCGACTACTGTGGCTTGTTGCTACACAGTGGCGTGGCTTCAGTCGCGCAGTTATCGCTGCAAGCCCCAGGCCGCTTACACACTCAAATCCGCAAGCTGCACACAATGACGATGCGCCGCTCAGACCTGTGCCCCACACCTGATCAAGTGGTGCAGTGGGTGCGCGAGGCAAAATTGGCTAAAGGTCAATGAACCATTTTTCAAAAAGAAGTGGACGCGATCGCCTTAAGCTTTCAAAAATCGAATATGGTGCCGCAATTGAGTAATCCCGTTTTGACTTGTTTGTCTTGCTCGCGCTCAAGATGCCTGCCCTAAGGGCGTCGCACGTAAATAACCTCCCAACTTCCCTGCTACCCATCCACCCTGCCACAGTCTTATCCGGGTACTTTATTTTCAAGCCGCTCCCTAACCGTGTTGTATAGCTCGACAAATCTGGGCTGCACTCGCCGCAATGCTTGGCGAGTAATCGGTGGTGGAAGTGACCCTACCATTTCAGTTTCTAGCCCCCCTTGCACCGCTGCTTCCCCGCTCTAGAGAACGGTGGGCAAATTCACTTCGCCCGGTATTAGTTCAGGAGATGGTTAAAGCCGGTGATGCTTTAGCCGATAACGGGGCAGCCGTCGGCCTTCAACATAAATCGGTCAGTCAGCACTGATGAGCCCTAAAGATAGGGCGTGACATCTTCACCGCAATCATCTGCCAGGTAAGACAATGCCCGAAACCGCAACCCCACCAACTGGTCGTACAGCGGATTCAACTTGCACATAGCAGGAATATGCACAATTTTTTTCTTGAACAGAGTGACGTCTCGCTCAAAAGGACATTGCGAAGGCACCATTTTGCAGATAAAACGAGCCAACCGAGGATCCTTAACCTCAAGCTGGTCGAGCCATTCACGGGCTGGCTTCAAGGGTTCTAGGCTCGGCTCTTCAGACGCTTCACTCTCGGTCAGGGCCGGATCTTTAAGGTCATATAGGGTTGCTCGCACAGAATCCAGCAGCTGATTTTCCAGCCCTAAGGCAGTACAAAAGCTGTGTAGTTTCTGATCTTCTTCCGTTGAGTAGACACCATCTGCCAGTGCCACCATAACCGCAGTACGTAAAAAGGTCTCGGCGGTTTCAGCCTGTTGCCCCAGAGCGTTAGCCAATTCTTCTGATGAGATCGGCTGTAAAGCATCAAAAAAACCAATGTTGGGGGCAAATTCCTCCTGAGTCATGGAGGTAATGAGGCTTTTTTCTTCTTCATCAAAATGTCCGTCGGCCCAGGCAATAGTCAGAAGACCACGAAACCAAACCTTGATTTGCTCTGGGGTATAGGGAGATTCAATCGTAGAAGGCATAAGACAACGTCAGGCAATACCGCAACAACAAAGCTGAAAGGCGACTCAATTGTAGCTTTATCGACTGTAGAGAGTCAGAATCCTCTGATTCGATTCATAATTCGCAGGTTTGGGATGGTGGCTTTCAAAACGGTTCACCATCAAGAATAGAAAAGAGGGCATAGTCTCCAGTAGTCTCCAGTGGGCTATCGGGTCACGGGTACGGTAGCGCTGAGGCGACAAGACTGATGCAGGGTATGGACAACGTTCTCTAAAACTTGCCTAGGCGTTGTCCTAAAGATGACCCTGTTTGCCCAGTAAACACCCAGAACATCGCTCTGGCTCCATCTCGTAATCCTCGTAGCAGGGGCTCTGTAGCTAGCTCGCCTGACGGTACTGGCACCGGTTCAAAGGTAATGTCATATCGTCCTAAAACCACCTGAGCGATAATCTTTGCCCGCCGCATATGGTAGTCAGAGGTGACAAGATAGACACTTTCAACCCCTTCGTGTTTCAGGTCTTTTACTAGGGTGGTGAAATTAGTGACAGTATCGACCGCTCGATAGTCCAAATGCACGCGATCAGGTGCAATATTCGCCTCATGAAATAGCCATTGAGCATATTCTGGGTTGGTACCGGACGATATCCAAACCTCTAAATCAGGGTGCTGGCTAGCGAACTCAGCCGCAAAATGTTCCCTTTCTGCAGCTCCGCCTAAGACCAAGATGGCTTCAGGCTCTCTCATTTTGGTCTTAATTTGACTCTGGCCCAACATCAGCATGGGCACCATCGAGAGTAACAACCATGGACGCCATCGTTGCTTAGACCGCGATCGCCTCTCCATAGAGCAACCCAATAAACATTAAGCGTTTGCGATTTTAATTTTACTCTTTAGGATAACGACCCTTGAAGAAAATGTCATTTCAAAATCATTTCATACATAAAAATGAGTGAATCCACTTTCAACCGTAGATTCACCCGATCAAGAGGCAATACGTTTTCCTCGAACAGAGTCAACTAGCCCATGCTGGCAGATTTGCGTCCCATATCTTTGACCATATTTTTGAATGGCGACATGCTAGGACCTGGGCGGCGACGAGGAGAGCGGTTGAATTGAGGATTGATCAAATAATCAGTGGCAAAGTTCTTCACCGTTGGCACTTCAGGCTGTTTTTCGGCGGCTAGAACGGGGGCAGATGCTGCGGCTGGAGCGGTAGACGGTTGAGGATCAGAGGCCGCGACTGGCACAGGCTCACTGGCTTTTGGGGCCACCTTGACGGGCTCCGATTTGGCGGTTTCTGGAGAGGGAGGAGTCGCGGGTGCCGCCGTTTCGTCTATCTCCATGTAAAACTCGCCTTGCTTACCGATGCCAAAGATTTTGGCGATGCCGCCAAAAAAGCCACCAATAAGACCAAAAATGCCGCCCAAAATTTTCTTTATCAAGCCCATACCAATACTCCCAACTGCCTAAAGGCAAGATTTCTCAATTTTACAGTTGAGCGGCAATGACACATTAGGCAAAGGGCTAACTCAATCAAAAGAGATCTCTAGGTCAGAAGCACACTACAGTTTGCACCGCAGCACTAGCCCTTGCTTAACTAATAACCGCTGTAAACAACCATAAACTGTCGTCAACCATTATTAAGGCTGAGGCTGAATCTCGACAAGATATCTGAGAATATACTTCAAAAATATTTACTAAAAAGGCGATCGCTCCGAAGGGCGATCGCCTCATCAACACTAGGTTTTGCAAACTATTCGAACGCTAGTCAGCTGCCGGCAGTAGCTCGCGCTTTTCGCCAGGCTGGATGACGACTTTGCCAGAGTCGTCAACATCGACAGAGGCGGTATCGCCCTCCTGTAAGCGGCCAGAGAGAATTTCCTCGGCTAGCGTATCTTCTAACAGACGCATAATCGCTCGCCGTAGTGGTCGCGCCCCATAACTGGGGTTGTAGCCTTCTTCCACCAAGCGTTCTTTAAAGCGATCAGTGACTTCCAACTCGATGCCTTGTTCAGATAGTCGACCAAAGACTTCTCGCAGGAGAATGTCAGAGATTTCTTTGACCTCGTCTTTTGTGAGTTGACGGAAGACGATAATCTCATCCAGACGATTCAAGAACTCCGGACGGAAGTATTGTTTGAGCTCTTCGTTCACCAGGGAACGAATCCGATTGTACTGAGACTCAGCTTGATCATCTTCGAAGTCAAAACCGAGACCGCCGCCCCCTTTCTCAATGACCTTAGAACCAATGTTTGAGGTCATAATCAACAAGGTGTTCTTGAAGTCCACCGTACGGCCCTTGGCATCAGTCAGGCGGCCATCTTCCAAAATCTGCAACAGCATGTTGAAGACATCGGGATGGGCTTTTTCAATCTCGTCAAACAGCACCACAGTGTAAGGCCGACGGCGCACTGCTTCAGTTAGCTGACCGCCTTCGCTGTAGCCGACATAACCCGGAGGTGAGCCAATGAGTTTAGAAACCGTGTGACGCTCCATGAACTCAGACATATCCAAGCGGATCATCGCCTCTTCAGAACCAAAGAAGTAAGCGGCCAAAGCCTTGGTCAATTCAGTCTTACCGACGCCCGTTGGACCCGAAAAGATAAAGCTTGCAATGGGTCGATTGGGGTTCTTGAGTCCGACTCGAGCCCGACGAATTGCCCGAGAAATCGCTTTCACTGCTTCGTCCTGACCAATCAACCGCTGGTGGAGAGTATCCTCCATATGCAGCAGTTTCTCAGACTCAGACTCAGTCAACTTGCTGACAGGCACCCCAGTCCAAGAGGCGACAATCTGGGCAATATCATCCTCACCGACGGAAGGCATGTCACTCCCGTTTTCGTCCTCAGCTTTCTTGCTTTGAGCAATGCTGCGAATCTCGGCTTTGATTTCCATTTCGCGATCGCGCAGCTCACCTGCTGTATCAAAGTCCTGAGAGCGAACAGCGTTATCTTTATCTTTGAGAACTTGGCGCAGTTCCTTATCCAACTCTTTAGCGGCTGGGGGTAATTGAGAGTTGATCAAGCGCACCCGAGAACCCGCTTCGTCAATCAAGTCAATCGCTTTATCTGGCAAGAATCGGTCAGAGATGTAGCGATCAGACAACTTCGCCGCTGCTTCCAAGGCATCGTCAGTAATCTTGAGCTTATGGTGCTGCTCATAGCGATCCCGTAAACCATGCAAGATTTCGATGGTCTCTTCAATGCTGGGCTCACCCACCATTACGGGTTGAAAGCGACGCTCTAAAGCGGCATCACGCTCAATATGTTTGCGGTACTCGTCTAGGGTTGTGGCTCCAATACATTGAAGCTCACCTCTCGCCAAGGCTGGCTTCAAGATGTTCGCCGCATCAATGGCACCCTCAGCTGCACCGGCGCCAATTAAGGTATGCACTTCATCAATCACGAGGATGACGTTACCGGCAGAGCGAATCTCATCCATGATCTTTTTGAGACGCTCTTCAAATTCACCCCGATACTTGGTGCCGGCAACCAGCAACCCAATATCAAGAGTGACCACTCGCTTTTCTTCTAAAATATCGGGAATGTCACCGTTGGTAATACGCTGAGCTAACCCTTCTGCGATCGCCGTCTTGCCAACTCCAGGCTCACCAATCAGAACTGGATTATTTTTAGTGCGTCGACCCAGAATCTGAATAACGCGCTCAATTTCCTTTTGACGGCCTACAACCGGATCCAACTTACCTTCGCCCGCCATTTGAGTCAGGTTCGAACCAAACTCATCCAAAGTCGGCGTCTTAGTGCGCCCTTGGCTACCACCAGAAGAAACTTCGGCCGTTTCTCCCAACATCCGAATCACCTGTGTGCGCACCTTTGATAGGTCAACCCCCAGATTCTCCAACACGCGGGCAGCGACGCCCTCCCCTTCGCGAATCAGCCCTAACAACAGGTGCTCGGTGCCGATGTAGTTGTGCCCTAACTGGCGAGCCTCTTCGAGAGAAAGCTCTAACACTCGCTTGGCGCGAGGCGTAAAGGGGATTTCAACGGCGACAAATCCGGAGCCGCGACCAATGATTTTCTCAACCTCAATACGCGCATCTTTTAGATTTACGCCCATCGACTTAAGCACTTTGGCGGCGACGCCCGTACCCTCTCCTATAAGGCCAAGGAGAATTTGCTCTGTACCCACAAAGTTATGCCCTAGACGACGGGCTTCCTCTTGGGCAAGCATGATGACTTTAATAGCTTTTTCTGTGAAGCGTTCAAACATTAGTGGAATTCCAAATACCTGCTGGGCGCTGGTTACAGTGATTCTAGCACAGGGGTATTGGCGGTCTGTGGCACTGGACACAGTGGTGAAAACCGCCCATTCTGCCAGTTCCGTGTGATATGCAACGAAAACGCCAGGTCAGCCTGTTCTTAAACTTTCATTGTGTTCTCTTAATTTTCTGCGACACTTTTCTGCGGGTGAACATCATTGAGTCGGGGCCTACGGCGCGCGCGAAGGCGTCATGGCTAGCGGTGCTGGGGATCAGTCAGGCTGACCTGCTGCAGCCGTTGACCTAACTGTTGCTGTTGAGTTGATAACTCAGCTCGCCAGGTGGGCGATTGCAATTCGCTCCGCCAAAGAATCAGGGCGCTTTCATCATCGGCATAATAGCGTCGTCGTTCGCCTGCAACGCGAAAGCCCAATGACTGATAGAGCGCAATAGCTACCTGGTTGGACTGGCGGACTTCTAAGGTGGCGTGGGTGAGCCCGCGATCGCTGGCGGCTTTCAACAAATGGGTCAGTAACCAGCGCCCCAATCCTCGTTGTTGATAGCGGGGATCAACCCCCAAGATAGTGATGTGAGCTTCGTCTAAGATGGCCCACAAACAGCCAATGCTGACAATATAAGGAGTGCCGTCAATCGTCACTTCAAGGACGAGTAAATCGCTGTTGGGACTATCAATTTCCCGACTATAGGCAGCTTCGTTCCATAACCCCCCAAAACATCGATGGTCAAGTGCAACGACATTCGGTAAATCTGGAAGCGTGACGGGGCGGCAGAGAACGTGCATAGGTCAAGCTCAGCACGTAGGCAAGGACACAGTCGTCGATTGTACACTAGTGTTTTGGGCTGCTCTGGCTAATCTATAATCGGCTGGCCCGTTTTTAACTTGTTCACCCCAGATTTGCAAGGTCTATGGTTTCTACAGTTGATTCTCCGCGCACGAGCCTGAGTTATTTAACGGCCCATGCAGCCACGTTGTCAGCTCGGAGTTCTTCTCCTAATCAAAATCTATTGCCGCTCACTGCTGAGGTGGCGGAAAATGACTATCTAGTCGTTGGTGGCTGTGATGTGCCGCAGTTGCTTGAGCGCTATGGCTCTCCTCTTTATATTTTGGATGAAGAGACCCTAAGGGCCAGTTGCCAGCAATATCGCGATGCGATGAAGCGCTATTATCCCGGTGAGTCGTTAGTGATTTACGCCTCTAAGGCGTGGAACTGTCTGGCCGTCTGTGCCATTGTCAACCAAGAAAATTTGGGGATTGATGTTGTCTCTGGTGGTGAATTATTAGCGGCGGTCAAAGCCGGCGTGCCCAGCGATCGCCTCTACTTTCACGGCAACAATAAGTCAATTGAGGAACTGCAGCAGGGCCTCGAATCAGGTTGCCGTATCGTCGTGGACAACTGGTTTGAATTGAAATCTCTGAGCGCACTGGCGCAGTCAGCTGAGCAGACGGTATCCATTTTGTTGCGGTTAACTCCAGGCATTGAATGTCATACCCATGAATACATTCGCACCGGGCATCTGGATAGTAAGTTTGGCTTTGATCCCGTCCAGGTTGAAGAGGTCTTTCAGTTTGTGGCTCAACAGCCACAGTTGCGCTGCCTTGGGCTGCATGCTCATATTGGCTCCCAAATCTTTGAATTGCAGCCCCATGCAGATTTAGCTGGGGTCATGGTGCAGTGGCTGCAGAAGGCTGCAGACCACGGCTTACCCGTTACTGAGTTGGATATCGGAGGGGGCCTGGGCATTTGCTATACCGAGGCAGATGATCCCCCCAGTATTGAAACTTGGGTCAAAACAGTGGCGGAGGCGGTGGCACAAGCCTGCCAAACTCAGGGCGTACCGCTGCCCAAGTTGATTGCAGAACCAGGGCGATCGCTGATTGGTGCCGCTGCGGTTACTGCCTATCGGGTGGGTAGCCAAAAAACAGTGCCGGGCATCCGCACTTACGTCGCAGTCGATGGCGGAATGTCTGATAATCCTCGTCCAATCACCTATCAATCGGTGTATCGAGCCTTAGTTGCTAACCGCATGTCTGCCCCCTTAACGGAAAAAACGACTCTGGCAGGTAAACACTGTGAATCGGGTGATGTTGTGATTCAAGAAGCTGATTTACCCGCGCTGGCAGCAAATGACGTTATTGTTGTGGCAGGTACGGGTGCTTACAACTACAGTATGGCTTCTAACTATAATCGAGTTCCTCGACCAGCCGCTGTTTTGGTGAAAGCGGGAGAAGCTCATCTCATCATTCAGCGAGAAACGTTACAGGATTTGATTCGTCATGATTGTCTGCCAGCGGCCTTAATGCCAGCAGATTTGGAAGCGACTGGATAAACCAGTTAGAATCTTGCGCGATCGGCTTTGTAAGCAATTCCATTGGGGTTTTGCAAGGCCATGGCGCATGAGCGTTACAGAAGATCAAAGCCCGATGTTTGAGGGCTGATGATCATCTGTCATCCGTTGGGAATGAAGCTACGGCACTGCACATGGGGCAATTCTGGGAGCAAGGGCAGAGCATTCTCGAATTCCTAGGAGGATGGCCACTAAGACTCCTGGATGGAGTACTGGTTGTGCTGTTGGTTTACACCCTGCTCGTACTCATTGGCGAGCGCCGTACGTTGTGGATGGTCCGCGGCTTCATTATCTTGCTACTGGCTTCTACCATCAGTCGCAACATTGGGTTAGAGCTTTTAGCCTTTGTGCTAGATAAATTGGTCATTGGGTCAGCTGTGGCCATGGCCTTTATGTTGCAAGGAGAGTTTCGCCGTTTACTCGAGCAAATTGGCCGGGGCCGACTGGGGCAGCTTTTAGTTATTGCTGATCGGGAACTGACTCCCCAGCCTGACAATGTGATTGACGAGTTGGTAGATGCGGTCAAAGAATTATCACAAAATCGCATTGGCGCCCTCATTATTGTTGAGACTGATCGCCCTATCGACGAACGAAATTTTTCGGTGCCGGGCGTCCGGCTAAATGCCGAGGTTTCTCGCGAACTGCTACAGACGATCTTTCAAACCAGTACCTTGCTACACGATGGCGCCATCTTAGTCAGAGGGGCTCGAGTATTGGCGGCAGGGGTTATTTTGCCGATTTCTGAGCGTTCAGCTTCCCGACAGTTGGGCACTCGGCATCGCGCCGCTATGGGAATTACAGAGCGTGTGGAGGGCTGTATCTGTATTGTTGTTTCTGAAGAAACGGGCTCAATGTCACTAGCTGAGGGCGGAAAGCTAAATCGCCCCCTAACGAGCAGTAAACTAAGGGAGTTGCTGAGCGATCGCCTGTCTTTATCCGTTGATCGAGACGCTGTTAGCCCGCAACTGCGTAGTTTAAGCAAGCGTTTGTTCAGACAAGGACGCGTCGTCTGGCAGCGCTTACCTTTTGTCCCGTCGTCCGCTTCTCGTGGAAGAAAATGACCGCTGAGCCCCTTGTGACCTCTTCTTTACCATCAGATCTTGATCGAGATCGTCTCCCTTGCCATGTTGCAGTCATTATGGATGGGAATGGTCGCTGGGCCCAACGCCGGGGTATGCCCAGAATTATGGGACATCGCCAAGGCGTTGATACGTTAAAGAAACTGCTGCGCATCTGTAAAGACTGGGGCATTGGGGCGCTGACGGCGTACGCTTTTTCCACTGAAAACTGGGGACGCCCCCACGCCGAGGTGGATTTTTTGATGACGTTGTTTGAGCGAGTATTGCGCCAAGAACTCGCAGAGATGGATGCTGAAGGCGTACGCATTCAATTTGTCGGCAACTTGCAATCGCTGCCGACTTCTTTGCAAGCTGAAATTGATCGGGCTGTCCAGCTCACTCACAAGAATCCTGGCATTCGCTTTACCGTGGCCACTAACTACGGTGGGCGCCAAGAGATTGTGCAAGCCTGTCAAGCTATCGCCGCACAGGTGCAGGTCGGCAAGCTAGCACCTGAAGATATTAACGAAAACTTGTTTAGTCATCATCTATATACAGCCGGTCTCGAAGATCCAGATTTATTGATTCGCACTAGCGGCGAAATGCGAATTAGCAATTTTTTGCTGTGGCAACTTGCTTATGCTGAGCTCTATGTAACCGATGCACTGTGGCCAGACTTTCACTTGGGCGAATTTCATCAAGCACTGAGCGATTATCAGCAACGCCATCGGCGCTTTGGAAAGGTCTAAAAAGCTGTTACGGAAGCCGGGTTTCTACGCTTGGGCGTGCCATTTTTCGCATTCGCCTACCTAGAAACCCGGTTTCCATAGCAATCCGCAATCCGGTCAGGACAGTTGTATTTTCTGAACGCACCACACAGCAAGTGTTCTTATGCCGAACTCCGTAGGGCTCTGCCCTTCCCAAAGGGTATTCAGAATTCCGCATTCTTATATCACCAGCAACAGTTTATTCGAACTGCTGCAATCGCTAAAAGCCTTGTTCAGCAAGCCTTGCAATACTGCGTTCAGTTTTTTTAGGACGCCTCTCTGCCCAGGCTTGCATCAGCAAACCAGAAGCCGCGGCGCATTCAGCGCCCTTCTCAGAGAGTATTCTGTACTTCGCTTAAGACATCCTTGAATCAATGCTCTGGTGAGCACTAGAGAAATGGATGGCGACTATTAATTGATGGCAGAAGTCGTTTCTACCCGTTCCAATGTCTAGCTCCCATCGCGCCGCCGCTCCCCCGCGCTGGAGAACGATATGCAAATTTACGCCGCCCGGTACTAGTGGTCTGTCAGTTTTCAACTTGTGGGTTGCTGGCTTTCAGAACCATTGTCTCGTAATCAATTCAGATTTGGAGCACATACAAATTCAAGCTTAACGCTGCACTAGTACTCGATGGCATAAATGAGCATAGCGATTATGAAGTCAAAGGTTTGCCCGTGTAGTTCCATTTGAAGGGCTTAGCCATGGTGCGATTGAAGTAGTCGATGAAGTCGAGAATTTTGGCCTTGAGATGAGCTTGACTGGTAAAACTGGCCCGCCGCAATAACTTCCGCATGAGAATGGAGAACCAGATTTCGATTTGATTGAGCCAAGAACAATGC
>JBCDAJ010000018.1:0-59248 GCA_039185935.1 Cyanobacteria bacterium P01_F01_bin.56
AGCCATTTTGAGTAGCATTTATGTGCAAGGCAAATTCGCTGAAAGCCCCATTCTCTCGTCAAAAAACCTTGCACTTCATCTGTCTTCGATTGGCTGAAATAGCCGAATATCAACGGATCTGACTTTTTCAGTAAGCCCTAAGTACACCAGGTATCCGTTGCAGAGCTGTCTTGATTACGAATCTGTACTTAACCTAAGTGGGCACCGCTAAAGATTACTTAGCTTAAACCTCGCTGAATACTGAACAGCGAAAAGCCTTTGGAATCTCTGCGACTACGACGGATCAGATCCTGGCGTGGCAGGGCGTAGCGGGAGCCGGAAAGCCCTATGCCTTGAACGCCTTGAAGGAACTGGCCCGGACTCAAGGTCATGTAGTGCGTGGGTTCGCACCCAGTACCGAAGCGGCTCATGGATTGGGTGAGGCTCTGGGAATTGAAACCGAAACGGTGGCCGTATTGCTGGTGTCTCAGCCACTGGATGAACCACCAAAACCGACTCTCTGGATTGTGGATGAAGCCGGGTTGCTCAGCATGAAGGATGCTCATGCGTTGCTCAGGCGAGCGGCACTGGAGCAAGCGAGAGTTTTGCTAGTCGGAGACACCCGGCAGCTTTCGGCGGTGGAAGCAGGGAATCCGTTCAAGAGTTTGCAGGCGGGTGGCATGACGACAGCGTATTTGGAAACGCATCGGCGGCAGCAGAGTCAGGTGTTGAGATCGGCGGTGGAGTTGGTGGCTCAGGGGCAGATCAACAATGGAATTCAGCTCTTGGAGCAGGCAGAGTGCGTTAAGGAAGTGGTGGAGGCAGATAAACGAACTCAGCAAATCGCTCAAGACTATCTGAGCCTGCCTGTCGCCGAACGCGAGAAAACCTTGATTCTGGCAGGCACCAATCAGGAGCGGTTGGAATTGACACAGAAAATTCGAGCCGGGTTGCAGGTTGAAGGAGCCTTAGAGGCAGACAGTTCTGTCCTAAAGAGTTTGCGCCGAAAAGATTTAACTACGGCTCAGGCTAACTATGCCTCGGCTTATGCACCGGGAGATGTGCTGGTGCCCGTGCAGGATTATCGACTTCAGGGGCTTTATCGAGCCGAAAAGTATATAGTGCTGACGTTTGACCAAAGCTCGAATCGGTTAACCTTGAAAACTCCCAGTGGGTCAGTACTTTCTATTGATCCCGCCCAGTGCCCTCGAAAAACGGCCTTCACCACCCAGTCACTCCCGATCTCCGTCGGCGACAGGCTGCGGTGGACTCGCAACAACCGGCAGGCCAATATCCACAATGGTCAAACCATTGTAGTGACTGAAATTGAGCCGGATGGCAGGGCAAAGGTGATTGATGCTGAAGGCAAAACTAGGGCAATTGACCTGACCGGCCAGCAGTACCTGGACTATGCCTGGGTTAGCCCCACCTACAGCAGTCAGGGCAAAACCGCGAACCGAGTGCTGGCGCTGTTGGGCGAAACCACCCATCGAGAAGCTTTTTATGTCGCAATTTCAAGAGCGAAGCATGACTTGACGCTGTATACCGCTGGCCGTGAGGAGCTGATGCGACTGGCTGAGGTGTCGAGAGCCAAGGAAAACGTGAGTGACTATGTTCCCTTATTTGAACAGGTAAAACCCCATGCACAACGACAACAACACTACCAAACTATTCCCAGGATCGATGCCCGAGCCCTGGGAGGTCGTATTGGAAAGCGCGTTGCAGAACAGCTTGCAGCCGTTGCAGGCCGAGATTCGGGTGAACACTCAGCGGGTGTTGAACCTAGAGCAGACTTCAGGACTTGAGCGAGGATTTGGCGACCTTACCGCAGCACTTGAGCAGCAGCTTGAGCCCCTAGCTCATGCAGTTGCAGGTTATCGTGACCAGCGAGAACTCCTCGAATGCACAGGAGACCTTGCAGGTGCAATTACAGCTCTTAAATTGCAGCCTTGAGCAATTGGAAGACTTACAGCAGCAGTAGATTGACTCCTTGAAGCGACTGGATGAGAGACTGGCCAACGACGACATCCTTTAAGGGCATCAGCAACTGATTCTTTGACACCGCGAGAACACTATTTACAGCTGTGGCAACGATATGCTCAGGGCTTGCCGTCGGACAGCTTGGAGTTGCGGGTAGCGCAGCAAGCGTTGCGGGATGGGGTGTTGCCGAAGGAGGTGACTTTGATGTTGGTAGCGGGGAGTGAGACGGTACGGCGATTTTATGAAGCGCAAGGGAAGCAACGGGCAATGCAGTTTGCGACTCATATCTTGCAGATGGCTGGCAATCAGAAACTCCAACAACATCACAACTTTGCTCAAAAGCAACATCTAGGGATTGAGATGGGAAGCTAACAGAATTTACACTTGCCGGTTTGCTGGTCATGTCACAAGGCGTTACTGAGAAGTATTGAGTCATCGAATGCTTCTGTACAAGGGCAACTTTTGTGCTGGAGATCAGAAAATGTTATAAAACTTCGAAAGGTTCTCGATTAGGATTCCATTAATCCACCAGAATATAAGGGGTGACAGAGGTTGATTCCTTCCATGCGCTCTCGCCAGGACATTGTCGAAAATTTTTCAACCTACATACAATTCGAGCATGATCGATTTAGGGAATGGCTTTCAGAACCTCGATTGCGCAAAAGTATGGAGCAATGCATCGCTCAAAATTTGAACGAAAAAATCGACAAGTATACTTGGGCTCTGTATTGGCATAACCACTGGAGAAATCAGAGCCATAAGTTAGCCGTCTTGCATATGGGAGCATATCTTCAGGAAGCGGCTTACTGGGCAGCTCATAAGTTTAGCCAGTTTCAACTATCTCATTCATCACTTTCCGATCGCTTCCAAATTGCCTTCACCCAGTTTGAGTCATGTCTAAATCAGTTCGCCCCAGATCGAGGGAGTCGCCTTGAGTCCTTTGCCAGGCTATTTTTCACAAGTACCATCACTAACGAGCTTCGCCGTACCCAAGAACTCGATTTGTGTAGTGATTGGATGCTATTACGCAAAACCAGCCTCAAAAGATTTGTTGAGTCACTTCACAGTATGGGACTCGATGATTCTGCAACAGAGCGCTACCGACTAGCCTGGACTTGCTTTAAGCATCTTTATGCTCCTCAGGTATCTGGAGCCCGACAATTACCGCCTCCCGATCAAGACACTTGGAAAAAAATTGCGCAACTTTATAATTGTGAACGCTTAAACCGTTTACCAGCCGCTGCCTCCGCTGCCACTGCTGAGCAGTTGGAAGAATGGCTGAAGGAAGTAATTGGTTGGCTGCGCCGTTATTTACAACCCTCTGTCAAATCACTGAATACCCCTATTCCAGGTGGTGAAACTAGAGAACTGCAAGATATGTTGCAGTCTCAGGAACTGGCTCCCATGGATGAACTGCTGCAAAAGCTGGAACAATCTTCTCAAAAAGCTCAGCAGGTTCATTTACGCCAGTTTTTGCGAGGTCACTTGAATACTCTGAGCAATTCTGAGCAGGAAATACTGCAGTTATATTATGGAAACCATTTATCCCAGCAACAAATTGCCAAGCAGCTCAAGACGAAGCAATACAGCGTTTGCAGGCAACTAATCCGGATTCGAAAAAAAATTCTTAAGGCCGTGATGGCTTGGAGTCAAGATACTGAAAGTGTGAACTTTTCATCAGACAAGATTGAACAAATTGCGGAAATATTAGAAATTTGGTTGCAAGAATTTTGGGACTTTTCTGACTCATCATCTGCATAAATTAGCAGATGGCACTCTATAGGATACTGTAAAGGCTCATTCCTCTATCCTTAAACTCTCTAAAAATGCGAAATCATTTCAGGTTAATCTTCAATGTCACCGATTTTTGCAAATCCTAGGCAACTCCAACTCGAGATACCGGCAGCTACTCAAATAGCGGCCTGGCAATTGAGTCAGCGACTTCAGGTGCCGGGAGCCCGTTGGCAAGTGTATCTTAATCAGCTTTGCCTGAGAGTTTGCCTGAATTGGTTTCGATCAGAGTTTCACGTTCCGCTAACTACTTTTCCCGGAGTGAATGCCAACCCGATTCAATGGGAATTGGTAACAGGAAGCCGCATTCGTCTAGGTGACGTCCAACTAGTGTTGATCCCAACAGATATGGCTGGTCAGGATGAACTCCTGATACCTCAGGAATGGGTAGACATTCCTGACTGGGTGGGCGATTACTACCTCGCAGTCACGGTGAGTCCAGAAGATACCTGGTTAGAGATTTGGGGATACACCACATATCAACAGTTGCAAATCGCCGCCCAATATGATGACTGGGAACGTAGTTATCGTTTGGATACGGTTGATTTGAGTTGTGACATCGGTGCCCTCTGGAGCATTTTGGAACACGGCTTGGCCATGCAAGCCAAGGAATCTAAACAAGCGGAGGTATCTGTTCTGGCAGAGATGTCTGCGACTCAAGCTGAAAAGCTGATTGAACAGTTGGCATGTCCCGAAACCGTGTTTCCTCGTTCTGCGATGCTATTTGCCCAGTGGGGTGCCCTTCTAGCCAATGCAAAATGGCTAAAGCAGTTATGCGATCGCCGATTGGCTGCTTTGGAGGGTCGGGTGACGCTGAGTCAGCATCTGCAAGGGATTCAAGGGGCAATCGCGGCGGGTTGGCAAGCGATCGAAGACGTTTTTGGAACCGAAGCAACTCAGATGGCCTTCGCCTTTCGGCAAGATGCTCCGGCTGAAGGACGGCAGGCAAAAGTCATTTATTTAGATTCAGGTGAGAGTCTCGCTGTCCGCTTGGCACTGCTGTGGCAACGGGAGTCTGATAATCGCATAACTATTCGAGCACAGCTCTATCCAGCTGAGAGAGACGCCTGTTTACCTGCACAAATCACGCTTAAGCTTTTGTCGGAACAAAATGATTTCATGCAGTCGATTCAAGCAGGGGAAACCGATAATTTCATTCAATTGAGACGCTTTAAGTGTCTCCCTGGCAGTGAATTTTGTTTTGAAATTAGATTAGGAGATCGCACCTATTTGGAATGGTTTTCTGCCTAAAAAAGCACTATTAACAAGGGCATCTAGATGGGGCTATGGAACAGCGCATCATCATCAATTTAGGCGAGGGGAGTTGGCAGCACGGGTTTCCCCATGTCATTGCGCAACTTTGGGAAGTTGGACAATCGACCCCCAACATTCAACGTCGGGGAAGACTCCTGGCTAATTCCGACTTGGAAATGCTTTACCGACGCTGGCAGTCTTTATACAAAGCTCTGAACTCCAGTCTGGGGCTGCGCCAGTCGATGCCTACCGCAATTGAGATAGACAATAACGAAGATGAAGCTATTAGCCGCATTTCAAAGTCTGAATTTGAAAACCTTTGCGAAGAACTAGAAGAACAATTTAATCATTGGCTTGATGTCAGTTCTTTTGCCAGTGTTGAGCAGGCCTTGCGAACACATCTTGATCTAACAAGACCAATTCAAGTCATCATTGAAGCAGAAGATTCCACAATACGTCGTTTCCCCTGGCATTTATGGGATTTTTTTAGCGATTATTGCTATGCAGAAGTCTCTGTTGGAAATTTCGAACATAAAAAGCTCTCAACTGTAGTCAAAAAGGCTCACCACCGAGTTCGTATTTTATCGATATTAGGGGATACTACTGGAATTCAAGTTAAAAAAGATCGAGAATTACTCAATCGGTTAGATGCTGAAGTATTTATTTTAGATGAACGCTCAAGAACTGAGCTTGATCAGCATTTATGGGACAAAGAAGGTTGGGATATTCTCTTTTTCTCCGGCCATAGCGAAACTTATGCTGGGGGAGATCGTGGAAAAATAAAGCTCAATATAACTGAGAGTATCTCAATTAAAGAACTTAAGTATGCTCTCAAAAAAGCTCTTCAACGAGGATTACAGCTAGCTATTTTCAATTCTTGTGATGGGATGGGCCTAGCGCGAGAGCTTGGCGAACTTGACATTCCCTATTTGGTCGTTATGAGGGAACCTGTGCCTGATCAGGTAGCTCAGTCATTTTTGATGCATTTTCTAAACGAATTCTCGGCCGGAACTTCCTTTCCGTTAGCGGTTCGAGATGCCCGAGAAAGACTACAAGGCTTAGAAGGAACGTTTCCTTGTGCAAGCTGGTTACCTGTCATTTGTCAGAGTTCGGGAGCATCGCCTTTTAAGTGGAGGAAGCTTACGGAAGAATTTGAGCACGGCCATCCTCTATCAGTGAACGCCCCTGAGATTCTAAATAGACACAATAGAATTGCGGCCACAAAAATCAGTTTCAGTAAAGTCTTCTTGCTTACATTACTTACAACTTTTG
The DNA here is from genome assembly GCA_039185935.1 of Cyanobacteria bacterium P01_F01_bin.56. Classification (GTDB taxonomy): domain Bacteria; phylum Cyanobacteriota; class Cyanobacteriia; order Phormidesmidales; family Phormidesmidaceae; genus Halomicronema. The sequence continues at coordinate 6,277 of JBCDAJ010000018.1, forward strand.
TTGTTATGTGTATCAGATTTTTTGGTTTTTTAGAACCTCTAGAACTGCTAGCTTATGATCACCTCCTGAGGCTAAGACCACATGAGAGTCCACCCAGCAATATTTTGATTGTTGCAGCAACAGCCACAGATCTAACAAAGTATGGCTCTGACCGTATCGAAGATGGAGTTCTAGCAAAGGTTATCGATAAACTTGAGGAGCATGATCCGGCAGTAATTGGCATTGACTTGTATCGGGCGGAACCAAGTGGCTCGGAATTGGAGCGGCAAGAGTTAATCCAAAAGTTTCAAGAAAACTCAAATCTTTTCACAATCTGCAAATATCAAGCCGCCACACCAGCCTTAAAGACTCCTTCTGAATTTTTAGGTAACAACCTTAATCAGCAAGTAGGCTTCAGCAACTTTGAAATAGATGGTCATAAAGCCGCTTATAGCGTTCGTCGACATTTATTAGCCTACAATCTGGAAGAAGCCATTTCAACGAACAGGTGTTCAGCAAATAGCCTAAGCCTGATATTGGCAGCAACCTATTTAAGTCATCAAGGCGTAACGCCACTAGGCTATCAAATAGATATCGATAACAATTTACGACTTGGAGAAACCGTCTTCAAAAGACTGTCAGTCAAAGAAGCAGGACGTTTTGGTGGATATCAAAACTTAGATGGGCATGATGAAATCATGCTTAACTATAGGCAGCCCAAAGGAAATAAAGTGCCCTTTCATTTAGCAACCTTAGCCGATATCTTAGAAGATGAAGTTACTGCAAAACGTATTCAAAATAAGATTGTATTAATAGGTACGATCAGTCCTGACAGCAAAGATATTCATAATACTCCTTATGGAAGTATGTACGGAGTAGAAATACATGCCCATATGGTAAGTCAACTAATTGAAAGCACTCAAAATAATAGACCAGTTATTTGGACACTTCATGCTTGGCGATCATTGCAATGGGGAGATATTCTGTGGGTTTTTCTGTGGTCACTAATTAGCGGGCTAGTTGTATCCTCACTTTATCCTCAATGGATGAAGACTTTGATTGCTTTTATTGTAATTGAAAGCGCACTATATGTGACTTGCTTTGTATTTATGTTGAATGCTGGATGGATGCCTTTAGTTCCCTCAGTAATAGCAGTTTTTACAACCTTCATGCTAATAGTATTGTATGGAGTTCGGAAATCTTCTTTCAGAAGAGATCGCAAAAAAGGAGAATTTCAACAATGAGATGCATGAACAAATTCATATCTTCTTTTATAACAATCACTGCCTTAGCTGTTGCTATGAGTTCCTCACCTTATGTGCGAGCTGAAGCACCAAACCTGGGTTCTTCATCAGGAACACCTCCTAATGATCTGACGGGAGGAGGAGATTTGTCTCCTTCAGAGTCTTGTAATTCAGATGCGCCTTTGGCAGCCTTAGTTCCAGCAACTAATCCCGTATATTCAGGCTATCCACTATTTACAATTTCATCCCATCCGACATGGCTATTCTATATTCCTTATTCCCAAAATGATATCCGTTATGGAGAGTTTACTATACATGAGTACGAAGCTCCTCACGATCGAGATCGACTCTATAAAGGTGAGTTTGAATTGCCTCAAGTGCCTGGAATCGTGAGTTTTTCCATTCCAAATGAAGCTAGATTTTCTCTGGAACCCTATCAAGACTATCGATGGCGCTTTAAAATTCATTGTGAGGGAGGACGAACCCGTATTGCGACTGGTTACATCAGAAGAATTGACCCAACATCTGATTTTGAGGTTAGTGTTGAGCAGTCTGAGCCAGATATTTGGTATGACTCCGTTGCTGAGTTGGCCAGTAGACTGCGAGCTAATCAGACCTTAGAAGACATTGAAGGTTGGAATGACTTGATGGATCTTATTGAATCAGATGAGATAGACTCAAGTGAATTTATGCCTGAAGAGTTAGTTGCTCCTATCAATATTAGAAGTAGTGACTAGCTTTGAATCTATAAAATTAGACTGTGTTTTGACAATATTTAGCAGAGCTGTTTGTTGTGAGCTCGTTCTTGCTAATCCATGTAAAAGTGGATTTATAAAAGCATTGCGGATAATAAGCATTTTTGAAGCTATTAACGCCAATCTCCTACTAGTATGTAGTTGCTCCAATGCTGCTGGTTTCTATTAATGAATGCAAGTTGTGTGTATTGCAGAGCTTCGGCTTTCGAAATATTTGGTTTTGACAGCTCGCTGTAAAACCGTTCCATGAATTGTGTGTTAAATTCATCGTCTGCTGACCAGAGCGCAGAAATGGCACTGCGTGTGCCCGTTAAAGTCGCAATGCCTGCAAGCCCTAGAATTGCCCGGTCATCACCCTCTGCAGCGGAACATGCGCTTAATACCAGTAAATCAAGGGGCTCTCCTCTACTTTCACTGGCAACTTGAATAAGACCTCTAAGGTCGTTAGGCTTGATTAAATCATCATAAGCCGCAATAAAGGTCTGATTTGGGTTTGAGCTAAATTCACTGTGGGTTTTAAGATGGATGGCGGAATAATTGCCTGAGCCAAGCTCTTCAAGAAGGTTCTCAAGTGTAAACCTTTCATCTAATAGAGGTTCACCAACAGGAATTCCGCTTTCTTTAATAGCATCTATCTCTTTATTGAGAAATCTGATTGGGGCAAAATCTTTACCCTCAACACCACTTTGAGCAACTCCAACTCCTCCTACAAATACAGACAATTTTCTTTGGCTGGCAGCAGCACTAAAAATTTCTTGGCGTGGTGTAAAAGCGATCGCATAATCCATAATCAAAAAGTTACCGCCATTATTCAGAAATGACATAGGTATCTTTCGGAGAAAACTATCTAATACAAAGACCAACGTTCCATCTTTAATATGCTTATCTAATATATTTCTAATAGGCTGAACAAGCCAGTTGTATGCCTTCTCGCCTTCTATGTAGGCTGTATCAATATCTGCCTTTGAAAGGGCTTGAAATAAATTTTCTACTGAAAGCTCTAGTTCAACTTGATCAATCGATTGTGTCTGAGAGATAAAGTCCTTCTGATTAGGAAGCTTGACAACAAGAGTCAAAGAGCTCCCATGTAAAATGGTGTGGATGATTGCCGCAGTTGGATCTGGAATTTCTTCTACGGGAGTAAGCGCAGGGATATTACACTGTAAAAAGTTTTCTAACTCTGCTAGCTGCAACTGTCCCATTTGGTTGATGGCTAGTTGCAAGTTCTCCTGATTAGGCTCTTTTTCCCCAGGATCTGGCTGCAAGAGTAGATCAATCAACTCACGATAAACTGGCTCGACGTTGTCTCTAAATGAAAATTGAACTTCGGAGTCAATGGTTGATAAGTCATTGCGTGCCCTTTCGAGGGTTTTCACTGCAACTTGATAGGCCTCGATAGCCTCATTACGCTTGGTCGGGCCTTGCTGCGCCAGCAAGCGCCCCAGTTGCCACTGCCATTGATAGGCAATATCAGGCGCTTTATCAGGCTGCGCTAATTCCAGAGCCTTAAGCGTTTCAACTTGTGCAATTTGAGTCAGTTGTTGCACGGTTTGACTCTCAGTTGATTTAGTGGCAGTCGCGCTTTGAGAGGGAGCTTGAGTATATAACTGAGCTAAAAACTCATGCAGGTGACCTAGATTGCCGATCGCAAGCGACTCTATGCGTTTATTACCGGAGGTTCTGATTTCCCATAAGGGGTCGTTAGCGCTGAGAATACCTGGGGTGGCTAGCGCAGTACGCTCAGACAATGCTTGAGATTCTGAGATTGACTTACGCAAAAGATAGGCCACATCTGACCACAAGAGTCTGCCACCCGTCTGCCGGAAGTCATCGTCTCGAATTAAGGTCGTTGAATGATTAACTCCACATCGATTAGGATTAATTGGAAAGTCGTTTCTGAGCTCTTGTATGACCTGGGAAACATCTGGTAATAACTGAGGAAGAGCATGGTTAGAATTAGATGTGTATGCCTTGGTTTTAAGATATCTCAGTATATTTTGGGCAAGGTTTAAGCGGGCATACACTTTTGTTTGGCTGAGAGGCATCGCTTCAATCTGGGCGAATAAACAATCGAGTTCTGCAAGTTGGGATTGAATGGATTTTTCTTGCGCTGCGATGATCCCATCTAGATTAAGGGTTCCTCGATTAGTACTTGACACTCCCTGATCAGTTGCATTCAGGGTGGGTTTATCCTCTGTCAACCATTGAAAGTGCTTAATCGTTAGATTCAATCGGTTTAATTGGGCTTGAAGTTTTAAGAAATTGAGTTCATTTTCTGCATCCGTTCTTTGAATGGCATCTCGGTAACACAGAGCAGCACGCTGATAATATTCAGCGACAGTATCTTCTGAGCGCTGTTCACCCTCCGACTCCAGACTGGGATAAAAACAGCCGAAATCGCTCGTTGTGGATTTGGCGTTTTCATAGCGACTGTTTTTACGATCGCGTTCTAAGCTTCCCAACGCCGTTAAGGTATTGCCCAGGCTCAGGTATAGAGGCACCAGCTGTGAAACAGCCTGAGGTATCACGGTTTCATTTTTGTCTTCATTAGGATTAATAAATCTTCCTGATTTAAGTTGAGCAACCGGCTCTTCTCGTTCTGGACCGATCAAGGCAATGGTTAAACCATCTTCAAGAACTGCCCTCGAGTCCTCTAGGCGGCCCAGCACCCGCAAAATTTCCCCCAATCCTTGCCAGATACTCGTTTGCTCGTCTTCATTGAGCTGATAGTCTCGGATCGTGCGATTAATGTGCGCCCGTAACGCCTCAAGTTTAGGCGGCGCTTCCACAAAACTGTTGCCCCCTCGCTGTAAGCAATCGAGTAATTCGGTATCGGCAGTCCCGTTTAAGTTGAGGGTGGCTTTCAAAACTCCACAACTCCGTATGTGACGTCCGAGAGTCTGGAGCGCTTGCACTTGGTTGAGACCGTTAACCAAGAATGCTTTGCGATAGAACTGGACACGCTCTGAATTGCGGGTATTCTGCGCCGAAACTTGATATAGCTGACCAGCGTACTGCCAACTGACTAAAGCATCTTCAGGATTGCCCTGGGTAAAAATCAGGCGGCCATAAATATCTAAAGATTGAGCAATCACGACCGGGTGAGGAGATTCAACCAATTGCGCAGCAAGCTGCTCTTCCCACTCTCGAGATTTGACGTCGATACCTAGCAGGCTAAGACTGTTGGCACTAGCTTCAAGCGCTGCCGCAACATCATGGCGTCGTTGTTCTATCAGAGACAAGTTTCCCCAAAGAATTGCTTGCTGAGTTGCATTCCCTGGTATTCCTTCTAAGGTCGTGATGGCCGTGTTGAGTAATTGGGAAGCCGTAAGAAAGTCACCATTGTCATAGGCTTGTTGAGCTTGTTCTGCTAGCTGTTGAGGTTCGCCCGACATCGGTGCAGTAGGGAGTATGGGCGAGGGCGAGGAGGAAGCAGGCGCCTCAGACTGAGACCAGACAGGCGGCATGCCCACCATGAGCAGAATGCCGATCAAGGCCCAGGCAACCAAGCGCAGTGGGGTGGGCTTCAGAACTGACCGTAAGCAAACGCGATAACAGCTTAAAACCGTGGCACGTATTGCACTGAGAAGTAAATGCCCTCTTCTTGCCATGTTTCTCCCCTAGACTGAATATCAACGGTGGGAAACCCCACATCTAAACGGGCTCGAAAGGCTCCTCGGGTAAATTGCAACCCCAGCCCCAGCGAAGAGCGAAAATTTGAAGTTTGTAAAGGGGCATTGTCAGAATCCCGGTTCCAGCCCAGCCCCACATCTACGAAAGGCACCAATTGCAGAACGGAACCGTATTGATTTTGCACGAGGGGGACATAAATCTCAGTATTGATTAAGAGCCCGTTATCGGTAAGCAAATTATCTTTGCGATAGCCTCGAATACTGCCAAACCCACCCAGGGAAAATTTATAGGTTGGGAGCAGGGGTTCAGAGGCAAACTGAGCGCTACCGCGAATCGCGACATAGAAATTGGGATTGCGCGGCTCGACAAGGCGAACCCATTGGCCTTGTCCCTGCCAGCTAAAAAATTGACTATCGGGAATGTCAATCGGAAAGTCATCTGGTTGCACACTGGCCCCAAACAGGCTGGTACCTAAATTGAACTGCGATCGCAAGCTCAAGACCTGCAAGGCATTCTGTCGGGTCCACTCTTGGCCCAATTGCAGCACCACTGTGCGGGTACGTCCTGTCTCACCAGCGACATCAGAAAACCCAAAGGGAATGCCCGATAAGGTTGACCGACTGTCTCGTAGAGATCCGCCAAAGGTGAGGGCAAATTCTTCGTAGGTGGGCAACAGACGGGGAGTACCTGAATCTTCTGCATTACGGGCGGCGGCGATCTCTTCGGGCCGAATGCCGCGAATCGTGCGATAGACCGGGCGACGATAGACCAGGTCATAGGTCTGAGAATTGGAGCGAATATCTAACCGATCAAAGGGTTCTTCAATAATGACGTTGTTGGCATAGCTATAGCTGAAGTTGAGAGTGTCATTGTTGGGGTTGAGAATCGCCCCATAGCTCACATCAAAACCGTCACTGCCATCACTGCGAGAATAGCCCAGGCTCAGATTATCGCCGACAGTAAAGGTATGATCTTTTGCAATCGTAACTTCCTGTTGAAAGCTACCCACACTCGGAGAGTTGGCATTATCAATACGAATGGGTGTTCGAAAATGCGGCGCGTCATCCACTTCAACAGTGAGAAAACTGCGTCCCACCCGAGAGCCAGTGGTGAGGGAGGCGGAAATCGTTTCGGTAAAGGGATCAAGCTGTAGCAGCCGCAGATTTTCTTGCAGCTGATCCAGATTTAAGGGTTCGTCAATGGCAACGCCTAAGCGATTTCTGACATAATCGGCCAGCAGAGAGTTATTGATGCTGATATCTTCGAGCCGATCTTCGACTAGCACAATTTCGAGGGTGGCGGCATCGGGTTCACCCGATACATCAATGACGGCGCCCGAGGTGCGATATCCCTGGCGTTGATAGAAACCTGCAACATCTTCGGCCACTTGAAAGAGCTGAGGAGCCGTAAGCAATTGACCTTGAATTGAGGCTAAAGGTGGGCAGGTAGGATTAGTCGCGGCCTCCGGTGCCATGGCTGCATCAGCAGCAGGCGTTGCAGGGGGAGATGTTACTTCACCGGCACCATCTGGGTTGGCAACGTCGAGAGACAGAGCAAGGCTATCGAGTTCCGAAAAGGTATCTGGGCAATCGTGCAGCGTGATGAGGGGAACCTGGAGCAAGGCGGCGTCAGAAAAGACGGTGTTTTCAGTAATGCTGATCTCGGCAATGGTGACGGATTCAGTGGTCAGCGGTGTGGGCTCAGGAGGGAATGGGGTTTCAGGGGGGGCGAGGGGATCGCCTTCTAGGTCTTCTGGGGGGAGTTCTGGCTCAGGAATCGGCTCGCGATCAGGCGGCACGATCTCTTCCAGCAGTTGGGGCAAGTCCTCTGGCACGTCGGGAGTGTCGTCGGGAGTTTGGGCATGGGACACCGTCGCGCTGATGCCAGGTAAGATCAGCACGGCAAGCACCAGAACGCTCCTGTAGAGAAGATGACGAAATACGAGATGCACAGCACTTAATCACTCTGACAGTGACCGATAAGGGGAATGCGACTAAAGACGGGGCCGCTAAAGGCAAGGGACGTATCCGGATCAGACAGGTCTATGGGCTCATCGACTGAGTCGGCAAGCTCAAAGGGAATCCAGTTGCCGAGAATGCTGCCGCCACCAATGAGCTCGCCGGGGTTGGGGGGAGACCCGCCGAGACCAAAGTTGAAGAATTCCGCTTGAGGGCCGGAGGAAGAGGCGATTTGGCAGCCTTCGTCGAGGTTGGGGGAACTGGGTAAGGCGAGTTCGTCTTCAATTTCGAGGAAGCCCTCAGAGATGGGGTCGCTGAAGCCCACTAGGCCAGATGGGCCCAAGTTCGAGGAAACAATAATGTCACTCAAAGGGGTGTCATCAGGGCGCACTCTCAACCCCAAGACAAAAGTTCTAGCTCCAGTACTCTCCTGTCCAAAAAAGACTCTGCCCCCGGCTCCTTCATTAGCTCTAGCAATGATGTCACTATCTTCGGAAGGGATAGCGATTACAAAACCATCATCATCCAAGGTTTGAATGCGGACGTTACCGCCGGAAGCATTATTGTTCGCGGATGCATTAATTTCGCTATTATTTCGTAGCCACAGAATTGGCTCTAAACCGAATAAATCAATAATAATTTCACCACTTTTGAAATCAGGGTCTTCGGGCTCTGCACCGGTTACGGCTCTGATCTCAGCTTGATTTTCGAGATTCACTTCATTAGCGTCAATGTCCACAACACCGGCCAGTCCTTCTGGACTACTGACTTCTATTGCAGCCTGATCTAGAACATTTAACTCGATGGTATTGACGGCCACACTACCTGCGGTTCCAGAGTCGATGATATTTGCCATATCATCCAGGACAGCTGATTGAGCAAACAATCCTGTATTCTCTCCGCTGAGCTCAACCAAGCTTGCAGGAGCTATAGATGCATCAGGATCTTCACTACGATTAATCAAAACGTTCCCAGCTTCGCCAAGCTCAGAAGAAGTTGCAATCTGTCCACCATTTCGAACTAATAGTTGAGCCGTTTTGACTATTATATTGTCTGCCTTGCTAGTTCCTTCAGATTGAGCAAACAATCCACTATTTAGACCCTGCACAGGATTGAAATTACGAGTGGGATCTAGAGCTGGATCATCAACAGAAATATGAAGAGTGTAGGTTGGATTAGCTACGGTATCGTTAATATTATTTGTTGAAGATGGCGAATCTAGCAATTCTACAGGGCTTTCACTATCGACCTCGTCGACCATCACAGGATTCTCTCTGCCCGGAAGCGATAATGAGTCTGGAGTCGTTTCGAGATTTACACGTTCAACTTTAATAATATACGTGCCAGGCTCTGAAAACTTAAATCCAGATTCAGCACCTGGGAAACTCCCTATCAAGGGGTCAGGAACAGTTGCGGATACTACAGAAATATTAGGCTGATTTTCATTAAGTTCTGGATAGTTTTGATCAGACGTTTTACTGCCAGGATCAGGGTTGCCTATTTGTCCAATAATAAACGGTGATTGAGGCGGGAAGTAACCTTGTCGCGTAGTGACCTCATATCCATCATTCGATACTATAGGCGAACCTTCTCCTTCGTAGTAAATGCTGACTATAGTTTCAATAGAGGTATCATCGAAAGAAAAGCCATCGTCAATGTCAATAATTCCTCGACTATCCGGCGTTGAAATCTCTATTGAGTAGTAATCGGCAGTTTCATCATTATTGCTATTTTCATCGCTCACAATTGATACATGAGGAATATCTCTAGCATCAAAAATGTTTGCGAATTCAAGGATGCTTATGCTTCCATCTCTATTTTCTATTTCTATATTTTTATCTTCAGTTGAAAAGAGACCTAATTCGATATTTTGAGGACTGTTGAGACTATTATTTTCTTCTTCAGATTCTCGAAGAAAACCACTACCCCCTCTTCTACTAGTTTCCCTGCTTGGGCTAGCTAAGCCTGACTCGAAACCAGATATCTTAATACTATTTTCAGCATCCACGGAAATCCTTCCAGCATCTCCAGAACCTGAAGTACTTGTGACAAATTGACCACCATCAATTAACTCAAGCTGGTTGACGCTAACTGTTATGTTTCCGCTACCTTTGTTATCAGGATCTTCGCTTCGAGTTCTTGCGCTTAAAAAGCCTCCATCTGCAACCCTCATAAGCCCACGAGAAAAATCTTTATTGATTGTAATATCACCCCCGGAACCGACAGCATTATCTTCTGAAGAAGTAACTACACCACTACTAAAACCTGCTTGATTAATCCCGGAAATTTCAAACTTATCTGTGAAGTCTATATTTATGTCTCCAGCATCTGCTTTTGAAAATGTCAGTGATGTAATACGAGAGCCGTTCTTTAAAGAGATTGAGTTCGCAGAGATTGTTGTCATACCAGCTTCGCCACCAAAGTTTTCCACGGTCGCCGTTATGCTGCTGTTATCGAAACTAATTAAACCTTCACTTTCAATATCAACGTTCCCTACGTTTCCGCTTCTAGCTGAGTCCTCCACAGTACGATCATTGACAGCCCTTACATTTATATCACTATTTAAGATACGGATATTTCGAGCTTCAATATTAACGTCAGCCGAATCAACGTCTCCCTGAGTTTCAGTGTTAATTGAAGCATTTTTAATGACAACTTCACCTTCACTAACAAGGTTGATAGCTGTAGGATCTTGTTCTGTTCTGGAGCGAGTCGTGGAATCAATATTGCCAACATTTATGACAGCATCAGAACTGTTAGCTTTGAGAACAATGTTACCAACCTCTCCTGTTTCAGTTAATGTACTCAAAGTACCTTGAGTAGTATCAATGTCGTTTTCTAAGCTAGTAACAACAATAGATCCACTAATTCCTGAGGCCGATTGTGACGAAATATCGCTTGTAGTGATATCTCCTGGAGCTTCAAGAGTTATATTTCCAGCAGTGCCTGAAGTTGCGCTTGCGCTCACGCTACCTTGTACAGTATTGATGTAACTGGTTTCGCTAATCAGGCTGATATCATCACTACCTATATTTGGATTATTTTGATCATCTAAGTCAATAGAACTTAAACTTGACTCAGAAGAAATGTCACCTGTTGTGATATTACCGTAGGCCTTTAGTCGAATATCCCCTGCTTGTCCACCTTGGGTTGAAGAGTCCAAGCTTCCACCTGTAGTGTTAATATCCCCAAGTTCGCTTGTAATGTCTATGTCAGCAGCAAAAGGTACAAAAACCCCATTCACTGAAGTGGTTGAAATGCTTCTCGTAGTGACCGTATCTTGAGCCATCAGCTCAACATGACCGGCCTGACCTGATACAGTTTCTGTAAGCGAACTAATATCTCCGACATTAATAAATCCATCCGGAGAGCTAAGATATATATCACCACCATCACTTTCTTGGGATTGGCGTGCTTCTGTTAGTCCTAAGCCTAAAATACTGTTGGCACTAATTACCTCTAGAGGAATAGTTATGCCATCATTTGCTACAAGAGTTATTTTCCCTCCATTCCCATTAATCGATTGAGTTGTAATGGCCGCATATCCCTCCTCTAAAGCAATTGCGAATTGATTGGGATCTTCTGATTCACTTATAACGCTATTTTTTGTCGTTCCAGTACCATTCTCCCTATCAAAACCTCCTGTAACTTTTAGCTCTCCTCTCGTTCTAATGGAGATATCTCCTCCACTACTATTAATGTCTTCAGCAAGTTCTCCGCTTGGACTAACAAATCCGTTTCGGCTACTAAACCTACCGGCCACAATTTCTGAAGGCCAAGATTCTGGGGCATCAGCATCGGAACCAATCTCAATGCTTCCAGCGCTCTCTGCAACATCTCTTCTAACAGAAGTGCCACCCTTGATTCTGACGACACCCGGAGTGTTAATAGATACCCTGCTTGCAACGATACTTAAAGTGCTATTTAAAGTGCTATTTAGTGGTGACGCCGTTGTTCCGTTAACAAAAATGTTTCCAGAAGGAGCCTTAGATTCCAGGATGACGGGACCTCGCCCTCCGGGACTAGTGTCAATACTGTTAACACTAATATCGCCACCTCCTCCAATCTCAAATTTTGTGTTTCCAGCTGTCACAAAATTTATAGGCGGCTCAGGAGCAGTACACTGCCCTAGACAAGCAAAACTATCAGCTGGTGAATCTTCATCGGGAGGTGGATTTGTATTGATAGATGGATTTACAAGTGAAGAAAATGGTAATCCTGCGCGAAGAATCAATGCTGGAGAAGTCGTTAAGTCGTTCAGATCTTGCGAGCCATCTGTCGTGAGAGTAGTATCGGGACCAGTTATTTCAATATTGCCTCCTGTGATTCCCCCTGAGGTTTGGACCATTAATGCAACGCCTCTATAGTTGCCAAAAGACACATTGCCATTAGCTGTAATAATAGGGTCGTACAGGCTGACAAATTCTCCAGCGCCACTTTCAAGATCTACTACTGAGAAGTTTCCTAAGCTATAAAAGTGAGCATCCCCAGAGACATTTCCACCACTCGCTAACGTTAAATCTTGGCTAGACTGAAATGGAGTGAACTCCAGATGATTAAGCGCCAAGATATCTACTTGTTCATTGCCTTGGATAAGTAGATTTTCGCCAGAAATGGCATGAAATAAATTCTCCTCACTATCCCTCACCCTCACCGTATCCTCAGCCAGCAAACTCATATCCCCCATCGTCTGCAACTGGCTTTCTTCCAAAACTAAATTCTCACTGGCCTCCAATACCGCCGACTGAGCCACTAGCTCCTGCACCTGCACATCGCCTGCCACGCTCTCCACCAACACATGACCCTCAGGTGCCTGCAGGACACCCTCACTGATCACCTCTCCCGCCGACAGCGTCAAATCCTGCCCGACTTCCAACACCGCCTCATTACTCAGCGTTGCTGCTAGCTCCTCATCAAACCGCACCCCAATGGGCGCTTCCACCTCTACCGCTAACAATGGCGGAGCCTGGGGGTTCGTCGCGCTAAACTCTGACCCATCCGGCAAAATCAGACTGTTTGCCGTGCTCACCGTAAACGAGCCTGAAATATTCAGCTGCGCATCGGGGCCAAACACCACCCCATTTGGGTTGATGAAAAACAGGTTGGCCTCCCCCAACACCCCCAACGTGCCAAACAGCTCCGACGCATTCGCCCCCGTCACCCGGCTCAATATATCCGTCACTTCCGCTGGGTTAGCAAAATTTGCTGCCCAGCCCGCGTTAATATTGAACTCCTCAAAACTATGGAAGAGCATGTCGCCCCGGAGGGCGCCTCCTTCAATTAGGTCCGTTTGAGGGGCAACCGGATTCACCATCGAGTTTTCGGTACCCAACGTATCGTCCGGGGTAATTTGCGCCGCTGCCGGATTTACCCACGAGCAAGCTGCGCCACCGATCACCAAGGGAAATACCAGACCACGGCACCAAGGGGCAGGAAGATACATAGTAGACTCCTGAAAATGAGATTCGCTTTTAAGGGGAGTAATCCGTCAGAGGTGGACTGAATATTGCGATCTGCAGGGAACTGGCTAGGAGCAAATGGAAAACTTTTTAAGGAATATTAGTCTCGTTTTCCGTAGAAATACTGTCAGGTTCATCTACTGTAACGGTCAGTAAATACTCCCCTGCACTCCCAGCCTCGTAGGTATTGGCTAAGACCCGATAAGCGCCCGTTCTCGGCAGGACAATTTCGAGCAGCGCATTGCGCCCCCCACCGGAATCATCGTTTTCGATAATGGTTTGACCATCGACTCCCTGCAACACCAGGTAAGCATCAAAATCTGAACTGGTCATCAAAATATTAATTTCCTGACCTGCCTGGCCGCTAAACTCATGGACGTTGTAAACGCTGCCATCTGGCAAAACTCGATTGGGGTTAAGCGGTAAATAACTGAAGGCACCTAAAATCAGCGGCCCCTGGGGCAAGTCAGGCATCGCGGTATCAATGCCTAATAAGACTTGTCGACAAATTTCAAGCTTTTCTGAAATTTCCTCTTCTGGCATCACCTCAGGAAACTCAGTTAAGCGAAAAGGATAGAGACCAAAATCAAAATCGGCGGTGTTGAAATACCAGCCCGCTTCATCGATATAGGAGGCCGTCGTAGCATTAGTCAGGCGAGCGAGTGCCGTCCGCTCTCCCTCAAAACAGCCCAGCATTCCTCGGGTCGGAGCATATCGAAAGCCCCACAGCTGTTCGGCCTCTTGATCAAAAAAAGCAAAGACTCCTGCCTCTGCATGAGGGTCTCGGACGCTACTCACAACATAGCGACCATCAGCCAAGGTCGTTAAATCCCAAGGCGTTTCCCAGGAGTCCCAGGTAGATTCTTCGGCACTTTCAGACAACTCATCTTCAGATTCAAGTGACTCATCTTCAGGGCGCTCGGCCCCCGCTTCAAGTAGCTCAGCCTCTTCTTCCGGTGACACCGTTTCCGTCTGCGGTGTATTGGGTAAGGGCTCCCCAGGGGCTGATTGTCCCCAAACCGCTAGAGGAAACAGATACAGACCAGCTCCGCATAACCAACCAGAGGTCTTTAGCAACTTTTTCATCAATCCCTCTCTTTCTAAATGCACATGCATTGAATGATTCTCTCTAGCCAAATGAAGCAAGTTAGGTGAGCAGAGTCGTCTGAACAACCGCTTGTCCAGATACGTTTTCAACACCATGAGGTTAAATCGGTGACTGCTCCCAAACGAGCATTAAAGTGTCAATTGATTGGCTATCGGGGTTCCTAATCGGTATCAAGCTGACAAAATGCGTGAATTCAGCCTCTCTGGTTATTTGATACAGCGGACCACCGCCATATTGTGACATCGGATTGAGTTTAAATCCGGTTGCCATCAGCATCGGCCCTAAGATTTCGGACTCGGCTTGGGGTGGTAACTGGTTTGGAATGAGATAATACTCCTTCAAGCCAGACTTCGGCGTCTGCTCATCCCTAAAGAAAGCGCTGATCTGTGAAAGGGCAACCTGTTCAAAGAGTTGTGTCCCGGTGGGAGCCTCATGGGCAATTATCCCGGCTGCTTTAAGCTGATTCACTGATGCTTGAATATCAGCTATAGCCACGCTCCATTCATCTTGGTCAGTCACTGCAGTCGATACCTCTGTCGGGCTATTGCCTGCCTCTACAAAGACTTCAGTGATTTCATTGACATCAGTCGTGTGCTCAAGTGGCTCTGCCACATTCGTCTCTGTTTCCACTAAGGGAGGTTCCGATGGGGGCAGAAATTCAACAGGTGAGGGATTGGATGCAGCAGAATTGTCTGAGTGCTCACTGGTGGTCATCACTGGCGGTGGGGGAAAAGTTTCAGTCAGAATCGGTGGCGCTAAAGCTAAATTGAGCGGCGGTTGCACAAATCCAGATTGAGGAGGGAGCGGGTTTAGTTCCGGCAGGGAGACGGCAACTGTATTGACTTCTGATGAAGATGCTTCAACGGGTTTAGGCTCCCTGTTTTTAGGAAGGGTTACGACTGGCATTTCACCCATTTCACCTTGCCCCTTTTCTGCTCCCAGGATTAATGATTCAGACTTTAGGGTCTCAGAAGCGATCGGCAGCTTCAATATCAGCATATGCATAACAAGTGAGGCCAATAAAATTAGCCCATTAGTCTTTTTGAACATGGGATGATACCTGTTGGAAACTTTGAAAGAGATAAATTTGGGTCTAAAGCCTTGCACCTAGTTCTAGAAGGCTTTAGACCTGGGTTTAAAAATGTTGACTATTCCATACAGATAGTGACGTCGTTCCCGTGAAATTGAGCATCTACAATGCGAGTCTTGTACCCAAATACATCAATTTCACGAGCCAATAAATCAGCGATCTGCGGTTCAATTAATTCTGAGATTGAGCCCCATGAATCATAAAGTTCATCTTGGAATAGACTTATCAAAGCTCTTTCAATTCGTCCCTCGAAAAGTTCCAAGATGCCATTGCCATCCAGTTTCATATCTACATGAACATCTTCAGGACTGCGCAATTCAAGATGGGCCTGAGCGTTAGTGTAATGAACGTTCAGTGTGACTTCTACAAAGGGGTACTCACTCGATCTGGGCAAGATATTGGCATCTGCGGCGGCGCGATCGCGACGACGTCTAATTCTGCATTTGCGACACCAACCTTTGATTTCATTCCCATCCGTTTCAAAATCAATTCTCAGACGAAGGCCATCTGGTGCTGGAAGGATTTGCCACTGATTCGAATTTAAATCATTAATAAAGTGCGATCGGCGTCGACGATTCACCGGCTCAAGATCATGAAGAATGTGATGTGGTTCACGATCGCCCAGACGAATCCAACTGTCTCCTGGGAGAAAAATATCTCTGGCTTTCCTTTCCATGCGCTCTTGATCGACCTGATTGATATGAAGCATTGGAGTTTCTGACTGTAATGCTGTATTGACGACATCAGCAACAAAATCATTGGGAACTGTTTGGCAAGCGCTCTGGGCAAGAGTTGGGGAGCTGACACCTAAAGTCAAAAATCCCAATAGAGTTAGACTTTGTTTGACTTGAAAGGAAAGCTTGTTGAAAATCATCACAAAAACATCTCCAAAGTTATTAGCTGATAAGGAGCCTTGCTCCAGGCTCTTTATCTAATAGAGATGCCATTCCTAAAATATGCAGTCATTCAAGATAAACTTTATTGATGCGATTCCTTTAAATCTCTGGGCTTATTAAAATCATATTTGACATTTTTCAAACCATAAATTTTTAAAAATAAGCGACTTTCTTGAAAAGAAAGTCGCTTTAAGAAATCTGGAGCACGAAAGGTTCAAGATTCAGACAACGATATTGAATACTTCTATCGAAAGCCTTACTCATCAGGCAATGCTTTTAAGTCTTTTAAGCAGCTGTTTTCCCTGTGCAATATGCTGACGATATTTACAGTAATGAAATCGTGATGAGGTTTGCATATTTCTCAACATTACCTCAATCACCTGACAAGCCTCTTCGAGATTTTGTTGGCGGGCCTTTATCTTAGCTAGGATAAAAGCTGCTTCGGGATTTTGCCAGTTCTGCAAATGCTTTTCAAGGTGTTGTTGAGCCATATTGAAATCACCGAGCTCAAACAAGACTTGGGCATATTTTAATGAAGCCTTGCCCTCCTTAAAGGTAAAGTCAAGTCCCATCAAATTCTGAAGGTATAGACAAGCTTCTACTAGATTTTGGTTGTCAAGCTCTATATTGGCGCAGTTCCATAAGGCTAATAAATTACGAGGTTCCCTTCTCAGAGCTCTCTGGTAAACAGCCAAGGCATGAGCTTTATGTCCCAGCTCTTGATAGAGATGCCCCAAGAGAACAAATTTTTGAGGGGTTCCTCCCTTACGGACTTCTAGAAGAGCTAAATGCAGTTGATGGCGTAGTCGCTGGCGATGAGCGATAGGGTTTTTGACTAAAAATAGCCGAGGCAGATAGCGAAATAGGCTATAGGCGATCGCTCCCAAAACATTCGAGAAACTCAATATCAGGAGCCATCCCCAACGGCAACATCCACGCTCCGATTGAAAGCAGTCATAAAACATCCAGGCCCAAAATGAGAAAATCAAGATTGTAATTAACCAGGCCATAGTCTTTACTCTCGATATTGTGTGAGGTCTGTTCAAGCAAGATGTTCAATTTGATGAACTGGAGAAATAGCTTTGCTCATCAAAAACTCGCTATAGTCGGCTAAATCATCTAGGCCCAAATAACTTAGAAGAATCTCAGCTGACAGCCAGATAAGTAAGCGAATAAAAATCTTATCTTTGTTGGTCAGTACGCATTCTTGGCGAGGATACATAGATTTTCTCTCAATGAATGAGTCAAGAATCGTCTTCAGAAAATAATGAAAATCGATTTCTCATAAACTTAAAATGAGTGATATTACTCTGAGAATATTGGATATATTAGGTACTCAGAGAAAGATTTCTGGTTTACTCCAGATACACTCAGGTATCGTGCTTATTGACTGTTTGAAAGGGAAATGGTTGAGCAAAAGTATGGAGCCTAGAGGTGAATTTTGAGAATAAGTCAATGCAGTCAATTTATCTTTTCTGAAAAGGTGAATTGACTGCTTTTTTGAAAAATAATCAAAAGAGGATATCTAGGACATCTAGGACTTCATCGATAAGGTTATCACTGCCGCCAGAATTATTTTGAGAGGGAGAAATTACTGGAGGCAATGACTCAGATGATGGACGAAATTCATCGCAAATCAGTTGAACATCAACAATTCCATAACCATGCTGTTCAAACACATTAAGCCCCACCATATGCTGGCCACTTGGACAAGTGATGTTCGAAGTTTCATTGGCATTGCTATTCATAGTAAGTGGGCTCAGCCAACTTACTGTGTTATCTGCTGATAAAGATTGATAGGCTGGCTGCAGGTCAATGACGCCATAATTGTATTGCTCATGCACCAAAACACCGATTAAACCGTAATTACTAGGAGCTGTCCGAGCATGATGCTCATTTTGATTTTGGTTGCCTGTTGCCCAATTTGTAAATGTCGGTGATTGGGCACATTTTAGTCGAAAGTCAACCACACCATAGTTATATTGCTCTTTTGCTTCGATTCCTACGGCGTATGTGTTGTTGCATCGAATCGTATGCTGCAAATGATAATTATTATTTGTTGTCGCGCGATCGCTGTAGGAAATGGCGACTGCCTCACCTGCAGGGAACATACTGGCTACAGCAGCAAGCACCAGTAAAGACTTAGAAACGGAGAGGTTTTCTTGAATCGGCAATTTCATTGCAGGTAAAGTCCTTAAACTCAGAGATAAATTAGGTTTGAACTCGGCTCTTATTTGGAAAATCCTTGCTCAACCTTGTCTGTATATCTTTAGAATTGAGGTAATGAAAGTTATGCAGTCACGAACTAAAACAACTCAACTTGAATATTTCGGTTCTCTGCAAAGGTCTCTAATTCTAGGATTGGCTGCCTTCCCTACAACCTCAAAGTCCAATCATTGATCAGTAGAGAGCTTTTCTAGATCGGCTCTACCAGAAGCGTATTGCCAATGCGGCCAATAATTTGGACCGTTGCGCCTGGTTCAATGACTGTTTTAGTAGCGTCATCAGATAATTGAGCGGCCCAATAAGAGGCCTGATATTTGACTCGACCGTTTATATCTCTTGAAATAGCTTTGACTACGAGTCCTCGGTCAGTAGGCAGGAAAAATACGGAAGACAGCGATTCAAAAGAGTTCATGATTTACCTTTAACCTAACTCTGCAGAATTTCATCTAAAGCTTTATTGGGAACTTCTTAGGAGTTTTGGCAGTTTGAGGTAATAGAACATTCCACAACAACCCAATAACCACATAAGGAGCAAATCGAAACATCGGGAATTGTCGTGCCACTGGAAACTTGTCAAATATTTTTTCCATGCATAAGGGGCCAATCCAAGTAAGTGCATAGGAAATAATCAGTGACTTAATGAACGGAAGCTCACTACTACTAGAATTGCCAAAATGCATGCCAAGTAATATTGAGGCGAGGATCATGATTTGCTCGGCAATAAGCCAGTCAACATATTGAAAAACTCGACTTCTTAGCTGTCTATTCGCTTCAGGTTCTAAGTGTTGCCCTAGCAAGACAGACCATGTTCTAGGATCGCACTTTCCATCTGGGAATAAATTTTGTGACTTTTGGAATTTCCTCAAAGCTTTCTCTGTAGTTTTGGAGAAATATTCGCTTGTCTCATCTAATAATCCTTTTTTGTGCAGGATTGACTGTAACAACTTGATGTCTTCAATAACCTTAGGAGTTCTCTCAACATCAATATCCAGGTTTGAGTAGAGTAAAGCTGCCCATGTTAAAGGTCCCACTTTTCCGTCAATGACTAAATATTTCTGGCGCTGAAATTCCTTTAAGGATGCCTCTGTTTCCTCATTGAATTTCCCATTGTCCTCAGTTGGAAAGCCGTGCTCTGTCAACTTTCTTTGAAGCTCTTTGATCGCATCCTCTATTTTTTGTGGAGAGAACTCTCGATAAAGATAGGGTTTATCCAACAAAGATAAGGCACTCTGAAATTTCACTAAGTTCTGAGTCTTAGACAAGTCGTTCCAGAAAAATCTTCCAATACGTGTCAATATCCTGTAGAACATTCTTGTTCTCCCTGATTTCAAAATTAGGTTGAGTTGTCTAAATCCAATGAGCAGATTCGGTTTATTGAATGGTGTGATGGATTTCGAAGCGCAATTTAGATTCGGGGCTATAACCGGTATTGCCAACAGCAGCGATGTTTTGGCCTTGGCGAACGCACTGGCCAGGCTTGACAAATAATTGACTGTTATGGGCATAGCGACTTGTGCTGCCATCGGGATGATGAATCTCGATGAGATTGCCGTAACCGTCATCATTCCAATCCGCAGATACAACCAGGCCGTCAGCTGTGGCGACAACTGGGGTTCCCACAGGTGCGGCAATATCAAACTTGCGGGCGGCTTGTAACCGACGCCATCCATAGCCGGATAGCAGGGTGCCGTCAGTAGGCCAGATGAAAGCAAACAACTTTTGAAGGACTGGTTGAGACACGACTTTGAGACCTGGCTGTAACGGTGCCCCCTTAACAACTTGACGATTCTGCCAAGAGGCGACTGCGGCCCGATCCAGCTCAACCGATAATGCGTATGCGAAAGGAGTGGAATCTTGCTGCCCATGGGGCAAGGAACGACTCGCGGTAGAGTCTGAAGCGGTCTGGGTTTGATCATCCTCCTGAACTTGATTTTGAGGGATCAGTAGATCTGCTCCAGCAAAAATCAAATCGGGATTGGCAATGCCGTTAATAGTTGCCAGATCCTCTACCGTAAGATCGAACGCTTTGGAAATTTGAGTTAGTGTGTCTCCGGTAGCGATTTTGTAGCGTTGCAAGCTCCCTTCAGAGAAGGGTCCCTTGTCCGGCTCGTCACCCGCTGAAGCGTTTATCACGCTACTCGGGACGGAGTTCGGTATAGTCGTTGACCTCGTCAGGTACGACATAGGATTAACAGCACCCTGATTCGGTTTATGAATTTCGAAGTGCAGGTGGGGACCAGTGCTATAACCAGTGCTACCGACCTCGGCAATCAACTGCCCCTGCTCAACAGGCTGACCGAGGGTGACTAAAAGACGGTTGTTGTGGGCATATCGAGTAAGGCTACCGTCAGAATGGCGAATATCAACTAAATTGCCATAACCACCGTTATTCCAGCCTGCGAACGAAACGGTTCCGGCAGCAGCAGCATATACTGGAGTGCCAGTAGGTGCTGCAATATCAACTCCGCGATGCATCCTTCCCCAACGCCAGCCATACCCAGAACTAAGCGTGCCACGGGCAGGCCAGACATAGGTATTCAGCCCCTGTGAGCCAGTCTGAACACTGGGTACCAGCGGCACATTTGGCTCGACCTGGCGATGAGCCCAGGAAGGCACGGCTGGCCCGGAATTGCTAACTAAGGAGGATGAGGGAACGGAAACTGAATCTGTTGAAACGGCTTGCCGTTGGGAATCGGTCGTCGTTAGGTTAGGTGATTGAGGAGTTATGGATAAGGTGGAATTCTCATAGTTTGACTGCTCAGCTTCCAGTGTGGGTAATCGCAGGTTTGTGCCCACATAAATTAAGTCTGGATTGTCAATTCTATTGATTGCGACTAAAGCTTGGACGGAAATGCCTTGCTGCCGAGCGATCGCCTCTAAAGTGTCACCCGGTTGCACAACATAAGTCGCGTCAGACGAGGTCGTTGCCGCTACCCCTGACTCATCAACAGCATTTGTAACTGCGGGGGACTCGATACTTTGGGGAGCATCAGAGGCCACGGGCGGCTCGCTTGAGGAGAGAGGTGTCGGCTGACTTCCAGGGGGAGCGGCCAATGGAAGAGTCACAGCGTCATCCGATTCACCACTGTCTGAAGCGACCGGCTTATCAGTGTCGTCCCCTTTGACTTCTAGGAAATTTAGCGTTTCTAAAAATGAGGACTGGCTTAATGGCGAGGAGAACTTCTCGTCATCCGCATCGGGTACGAAATCGAGACTCAAATCCATCCAGTCTGAAATCAAGGTCCCGGAAGTCGGCATCCCCTTCGGACTGGGGTTTGACGGTATAGCTGTGGTATGGATGGTTTCTGATGAAATAGCGTCTTCTGCGATCGCCTCATTAGGATATGAAACTGCTTCAAACAGAACTGCATTGGCTGAGTAAGTAGATACATGAGCAGATGAGAACAGAGTCAGATCTGCGAAATCAAGCTCACCTAGAATCATGATTTCGTTGGCTTGGGCCATTATTGGAGCGATCAGGCTATGGGTGGTAATGACGCCGACTGTGCCCAAAACAGTGGTAGAGAGGCCTTTCTTCACCATGTGGAAACCTGTAAGTACAAAACAAGTTGAGAACAAAAACTCTGACTCTGAATTTCTTCCTCAGTGGCTTATAGAAATTCAGGTTTGGTTTTATGCAGTTGTGACAAAGTTTCTCAGCAGCGTGTTTGTTGCGATTACCAAAACAGGCCCCATCCCCATAAGAAGCTGATGAAATTCATCTAGCCTAGCGCTGCTTTGAATTCATCTCTAAAGCAATGCTTTCTGAGCGGCATTAGAGGTCTCGAAATCTTTTTCGCGGAGTTCTGTGAGCGGTCTTTCTAGCTTGATGTACTCACTCTGCACCGCCTTTAGTAGGTGACTCATGTCGATAGATTCGCCTGCATCAGCTGCTAGAAAAGCGGCATTGAGAACAATATTGCGAATGTTGCCCCCCGCCAGGTTAAGTTTGGCCAGGGTCTTGAAATTAAGTTCGTCAGTTGGCGTTGCTGGCGGAAAACTTCCGCGCCAAATGCGTTCCCGCTGGGCGGCATCGGGGAATGGAAACTGCACAACAAAGCGAAGGCGGCGTAGAAAAGCTTGATCAAGGGAGTCTTTTAGGTTGGTGGTCAGAATTGCGAGTCCCCGATACGCCTCAATGCGTTGCAAGAGGTAGGCCACTTCCATATTGGCGTAGCGATCGCGGGCGTCTTTCACCTCTGACCGCTTGCCAAACAAGGCATCCGCTTCGTCAAACAGCAAAATCGCTCCCCCGGTTTCCGCATGATCAAAAATCTGTCGTAGGTTCTTCTCGGTTTCACCAATGTATTTGCTGACCACCCGGCTGAGGTCAATTTTGTAGAGATCAAGGTTCAATTCATTAGCCAAAATCTCTGCCGCCAACGTTTTGCCGGTACCGCTAGCCCCAGAAAATAAGGCACTAATGCCTAGCCCACGCTGGCCCCGTTGGGCAAATCCCCAACGGTTGTAAACGATTGATCGCTGTCGTGCATGAGCAGCGATGGTTTGAAGGAGCTGCGACTCAGCGTCTGGGAGTACTAAATCCTTCCAGGTAGTGGTAGAAATCACAGGCTGAGCCAGGTCTCCTAATAAAGGCTTGGACTGGGAACGACAGATTTGCCAGAGTAGAGCAGGAAGATCGGAGTTTGGAGTTTGGAGCTTGGAGTTTGGAGTTTCACTCAACCCTTTGACTTGATGACAGACCGATTGAATGGCTGGAGCGCTGAGATTGAAGTAAGTGACGAGTTGATCAATGTAGCCGTTCAAGTGTGTCGCCGTGTCTCCCAAATGGTTGTGCCACAGCTGGTGTTGCTCTTGGGGGGTGGGGGGAGATAGCTCGATGGTGCGCAAGGGGCGACGATGTTTTGGCAGGCGATCGCCACTGGCAATGATCAAGGGCCGTTGAGACTGTTCGACGATGTGAGCCACCATCGCTTGGTGTTGAGCTGCATCGGCTGGCAGATAATCACAATCTAAGAGCAGAGCGCTCTGGCTAAGGATAGATTCACGCTCCCATAAGCACCGCAAACGCTTAAGCTGATCGGAATCTCTTGGCAGAGCTTCGGCCTGAATCAGATGGAGCGATAGCCCTTGTTGCTGAGCTGCGGCCATAGCGATTGCCTGTTTGGTGGGGCCATCGCCACCAACTAATTGAAATATTGACGATGTCGGATGGAAGGTTAAGCCGATTTGCGCGATATAGTCAGCTGCTTGCTGCTGGGATTCTGGCAGCGGGAGCACCTCTGCTGGATTTAGTGGGGGTTGAACTAGACCTCGCAATCGAGCATCCAGATTCAACAGTCCCATTAAGCGGTGCAAAATATGTTCGTCGATGCGAAGGGGACTGTGGGTGAGTTCTGCTCCGGGGAGGATCTCAACTAACTGCCAATGCCTCAGCGGGGCATCCGGAGTGACGGCAGCCCAAGAAATATCGGAGAACAGGGCGATCGCTAGCCCAAAAGTGGGGTAAGTATGCTGAGGGTTGCCATGGAGAGCCGCACATAAAGGGCCAAAGGCTGGACTGAGTTCGGCACCAGCGCAGAGAAGCAAGATCTGGCGCTCAAATGTTGACAGTTTCAGTTGCCGGCAGAGAGTTTCCAGCATGGGAGGCGATTCCAGTTGCCAGGATTCAGCCGTCTGATGAGTTGACTCTATCGTCGCGTTAGTTGGTGGCGTATCGGAAGTCACCTGAGCGACTGCCTGCTCTAGCATTTGACGAATGTTGCCAACCGCTGTCAGTAAATAGCGTTGGTTTGCTTCTACCCAAGTGGACTGAAGAGGGCCTGTCTGGAGGGACATAGTCATCTTGTTTATGAGGGTTAGTTAGCTTTCTGAATTGACGAGGGATATTCTGGGACTCACATACCAATTGAATTGAGGATTGGGTTGATGCTGGGTAGCGGGATCTAGCCACTCATTCACATCAACGTCGAGGGGACTTTCGGCACCATCAATGAGCACCCGCACCAGATACGTTTCTGGTTTGATATCGCTGACGACAAAGTGTAGAGAAGGGGTGATCGCTTCCCGCTTTGAGGCCTCAAATAGCTGAGCTACTGGAGGTTTAATCGTTTTCTCTTGTAGGTGTTGCCAACGCTCATCATCCACCGGCCACCATTCACTAAGCGAGAGAACGACTTTTTGTTCAGGATCAACCGGTACATCAACCTGGATGGTGACTTCAGCATTGCAGAGGTCATTGTCGACCACTTCAAGTTGCACCGCACTAGATTGCAGAATTCTCGGTCTGAGCACCAACGGCACGCCATTGGATTCTGGCCCTCGGCGCTTGGGTCGCTGACTTGAACTTGCCGCCATTAACGGATGAATGACCTGTAGGATTTGCCCCCCCGCTCTCAATGATTGGCGTGGAATCCTTGCTAGAGAAAGTTTGAGTTGATTGGCGGTAACGGCTTGGGGGGAGACTTCACGATCTCGAATGCGCACTTGAGTATAGGGATAACCCTTAAGATATTGACCTTTGATCAGCACGTCGCTGTCCACAAAAATCGGGTCGAGCAGACCCGACTGTGCCACAACCTGTTCGATATGGGGCTGAGCCGCGAATGCCAACACCCCGCCGCCATTGCGACTGCGCACCGGTAATCCCCGTGCTGCTGCCTCGCGACCATCGACCAGCACCACCAGCGCTTTGTAGGCAACCGAGAGCATATAGGGCGTTTGGAAGAAGACCGACCAGGTTTTGGAGAGATCTTCCAAATTCAGATCCAGAGGCAGCACGTTAATTTTCTGGACCTGGTAGGCTAAGGTGGAATCTTGTAAAAATGCCAGCGTCGCATCCTGGCACGCTTCACGAATCATATCCTGAGTGATGACGCGCCGATCATTCATGGTTTGCACCACGCTGCCCATTAAGCGCTGAGGGGCCAGTTCGTTATTGTTGCCGTAACAGCTCAGCATGTAGTAAAGGTCCAGAGCTGCCTGCCGTTTCACCGGATTTCCTTTCGTCCGCATCGGTGCAATATCGACATTGTGCAAGGCCGGATTGGTAATGACCTGATACATGAACACGTTCACGCCTGTTTCCGGGGTGCCTTTGCCGACTTCATTGGGACTGAGTGTAGTAATCCGAGCGCCCTCAAAGTCTTTTTGAATAGCAGTTTGCAGAGTGCGTTGCAAGGTGGCTGTGACTGTCGCGATCGCTAGATGATTGCTCATAAATCAATGCTCCAAACGAATTTATATCTGAGGAAGCAGGGCTGGATGCGTGATCGCCCCCTTACACCGAAACGATGCCGAGTTTCAGGGCCTTGAGCGCCGCTTGCGTGCGATTTTCCACGCCGAGTTTGGCGAAAATATCTCGCAAGTAAAATTTCACAGTGCCCACTTCGAGAAACAAGCGCTGAGCGATATCGGCGTTGGAATTACCCTCTGCCAAGCACTGCAAAACATCCTTCTCGCGCTCTGTTAGGTGAATCGTTGAGGTGGTTTTGAGGGATTGCCCGCTGTAGAAATGAAATAGTCGAAAGAATCCAGCGGCGATATCGGCGGCCAGATAGATTTGTTCTCGCATCACCGTATCAATCGCTTGATAAAGCTGGGTGGAGAGATGTTGTTTGACCAAGTAACCTCTGGCCCCAGCTTGCATCGCTTTATATACCCATTCGTCTTCGGCATGACCCGAGAGCACCAGCACTTTGCCATTCGGCATTATCTGGCTGTAGTCATGCAAAAACTGAATGCCATCAGACTGCTCCATTTCAAGATCTAAAAGAATGAGCGTCGGCTTTTGCTCTTTAGCTAGGGAGAGCGCCTGAGTTGCGGAGGCTGCTTGACCCACCACTTTAAGTTGCACATTGCTGGTAGAGCAGTAGAAATCCAACAGGGTACAAAGCCCCCGTCGAAATTCGGGATTATCGTCAACCAAAAGAATTGAAATTGGAAAAGTGTGATTGATAACGGGTGAGGGATTCAGCATGGGGACTTAACGAATGAGAAACAACAAACGATCGCAAACGGTCATTCTTACTTGTTCAGAAGCTTGGGTTTTCCCAAGACTGAACCGATGCCACAGCAGAGCAGAGAACGGCTTCAAGACAGATGGACCGTGCTTACTGTTACAGAACTGACTTGCCGGCATTCAGCTCAATCCCGATCTGACCTAAATCGAGGTAAGACAATCGAAATCAGGGCTCCGCCAGACGGTTGATTCGTGGCCTGCAGGCGTCCTTGGTGAGCGTCGATAATATCTCTGGCAATGGCCAGGCCTAACCCGGTTCCACAGGGACGACGGGAATAGAACGGGGTGAATAGATGGGCCAGATCTTCTGAAGAGAACCCCGGTCCCTGATCGGCAATTTTGATTAATACTTCAGTTGGGGAAGCTTCCCATTTACAGGTGATGGTGCCATTTAGGGGACTGAAGGCGATCGCATTATTCAGCAGATTCTTAAATACCTGCTGCAGTTGCCAAGGATCAACCCAGACAGAAATCGGCTCCCCATCACTGACAAAAACTAGCGATTTCTGATCCAAATAAACTTGAAAGGCTTCAATACATTCAGCTATCAGGTGCCGCATGTTATATTTGCGCCGTTCCGTTTGAGATACCTCTTTCTGACGGGTCAGGCGCTTTAATGAAACATCAATTTCATTGACGGTTTTGCAAATATAGTCAGCTGTTTCTTGTAGCGGATTCCCGGCCAGACTCTGATACAGCAAGTCAGCATATAGTTCCACGAGAGACAGGGGCGTGCGTAACTGATGCTCCGTTTGATAGAGAGCTTGCCGAAGCAATTGGACTTCTCGGCTGAGATGAGCCTGGGATAGTAGACGAGTTTGCTGTTCTTGCAGACAGCGCACCGGTTGCTCAATGCAATACTTTTGCATGGCGGTTAATGGCTGTGGTGTCCAGACTAGCCAATAGCCAGAAAGGTTCGTACCACTACTGGAGAGGTAGCTGGCTAAAGCCGCTGAATTGTAAGCACACATGTAGAGATAGCTCGTTTCATAGGATGGAATTGCCAAAGATATTGGACATACCTGAAACGGCAAAATATTCGACGTTAACCACTGTTCCGAGGTCAAGTAGTCAATGATTTCTGATGAGAAATAATGGGGCTCTTTAGCATGAAAGAAGGTTTGATTGTTCTCCGGTGTCGGACCATGAGTCCTTATCCAGATCCCTTCGATGGGTAACTGCTCAAATAACTGATCCAGGTTTTCTGGAGTAATAGAATCTGAGATGTTTTCGTCCAAACAGCGCGTAGCTTCTAAAGGTCTTCTCGATAAAAATCTTTGCGGTGTTCGAAAAGACCTTTGCTTGGCTCTAGGAATTTGCACGAGGTGATTAGAGTTCATGCAGAAAACAGCCTCCTATTTCTTGCATGCCATCCTCTAGAACAGGCACCTGGGATTTATGCAGTTTTCCAAGAACAAAGTCTCGAAATATCTCAAGATGAAGCAACTGTTATACTTTCGGCCACTGCAATCGCCTCAATCCACATGGCTAAGCCTAGAAGTTCACGGGCCAAAACGAATCCCTCACTAAAGTGAAGTACTCGAACCATTGGCCCATTTCTAATGTTGAAGATGTTCTAGCCCATTAGTTTTTCTGTACAGGATCTTGGCTGTTCTTAAAACTCTCCAATCTGCCTCTATAGGCGATATCTACACTCTTTTCCGTTAGAAAAACTCAGAGACTCGCTGATCCATTGCCCAAATTTTCTCTAAGAGGACACTCAAACATGGCCTTAGATTACTTTGCACCTGGTGTATATATCGAAGAAGTTGATCGCGGCAGTCGCCCAATTGAAGGCATTAGCATGAGCGTTGCTGGATTTATCGGCTTCACCGAAGACATTCGTGGCGATGCCGAAATCTTCAAACCCATGCTCGTGACGAGTTGGGAGCAATATCTCCAGTATTTTGGTAAAACCCGCTCCGAACATCCTGGCTTTACTGCCTTTGGAGCCTATTTGCCCTTTGCCGTGCGAGGCTGGTTCGATAATGGCGGCGGTCGTTGCTGGGTGGTGAGCATTGGCACATTAGAGCCCGGTTCAGACCCCCTGCCCCCCGAAAAAACGGCCACCCGGTTGCTCTCATCCAGCGGTAAATCCGTGCTGCAGTTCAATCTCAAATCTCAGGATGAGCTCGACCAACTCGAAGGGGATGATCGACTTTCCGAGAGCGATCGCCTTAGCGTCATCATTTACGAGGGTACGCCTAAAGACTATGACCCTGATAACCCTGATAGTCCCTTTAACACGGGGGAATATTTCACAGTTAAAGTGCAGGCAGGTGGCAGAAATCTGGGTGTCTACGAGCACCTCACCATGGATCAGGATCCCGATCCTGAAGTAGCGGATTACGTCGTAACCGCTCTAGAAAGACGAGAGGCATCGCCGGAATTGTTGCAGAGACTTCAAGAGTCAGACGATCAGGAGGAACGACTCTGGCTAGAGGAACGTATTCCCCATGCCTTCAAATATCTGGAATTGGAGACCCTCGGGAATGGCCATCCCCTGGCTCGACGACCGAAAAATGGCCCTTATGAAGTTGCCCCGCCGCCCCGGATTGGGGAAATCGATAAAGTGTCAAACGAGCTGCAAGGCTCGCGAGATAAGGGCGCTGGCATCGAAGGACTGTTTGAAATTGATGAAGTAGCGATGGTCGCCTGCCCGGATCTGATGCTGGCTTTTCAGCGCGGTTGGCTCAGCTTAGAGCAAGTCCATCTGTTGATGGAGCGGATGTTGTCCCTCTGTGAGAATGCCTTTCCAGGACCAGCCTATCGTATGGCGGTGTTGGATGCGCCGCCCGTCAAAGTGGGCAAAAATAGTGATCGCGCGGTGCGTCCTGAAGAGTACAAACCCCAGGATGTTGAGAAATGGTTAAAGACCTTCAACCGGCGATCAATGTTCGGGGCACTCTACTATCCTTGGATTAAAGTAGCCAACCCCGCAAATGGCGGACGTCCGTTGTTCGTTCCTCCTTGCGGTCATATGATGGGTTTGTGGTGCCGAACTGACCAATCGCGGGGCATCTTCAAAGCTCCTGCTAACGACACACCTCGGGGAGTAACAGGTCTAGCCTATGACACCAACACCCGTGAGCAAGAACTATTGAACCCGAAAGGCATTAACTGTATTCGTAACTTTGATACGTTCGATCGCGGCTACAAGGTTTGGGGCGCTCGTACCCTGGTCGAGCCGGACAACATTCAATGGCGCTATATCAGCGTGCGACGACTCTGCAGCTATATCGAAAAGTCCATTGAGCGAGGCACTCAGTGGGTTGTGTTCGAACCGAATGACTCGGACCTCTGGGCACGGGTGACTCGTACCGTCACCGGCTTTTTGACCGAATTGTGGCGCGACGGAGCCCTATTTGGAGCCTCCCCCAATGAAGCGTTCTACGTTAAGTGCGACGCCGACAACAATACCCATGAAACCATGATGAAGGGACGCCTGCACATTGACGTGGGGGTCAGCCCGGTACGACCCGCTGAATTCGTCATCTTCCGCATTAGTCAGTGGGATCCCTCTCAAGACGAAGGGTAGGGCTTTACTGAGCCATGAATTACGGGGGTAGGGGCGCACGCGATGTGCTCCTCCGATCACCACACCATTACCCAAGCAAAATCCATTTCTTAGGAGATAGAATATGCCTGAACTCAGTCCAGTGACGACTAGTCGCTTCTATGTCGAATTTGACGGCATGACCGAAAAGGTTCTGAAAAGTGTCCAAGAAGTCGCTTTTCAAGGACAAGTTAAAGGTCACGACAAAGCCATGATGTCTACCAAAGCCGGCAAAACCTTCCGTCAATCTAGTTCAACCGGATTTGAAGAAAATCCCAACATTACCATCGAAGTTTATCTGATGAAAGACGATAAACAGTTTTACGACTGGATGGAGCAGACCATGCCCACGAGCTACAGCGGAGCCGGCGCTGGGGGAGGCAAATGGAAGGAAAACCGCAAGAACGGCTCTATTGTTGCCTATGACCCTGGCGACCAAGAAATTATGCGCTGGGAAATCAAAAATGCTTGGATCAAATCCTATAAAGTCTCTGATTTTGCCTCTGATGGAACGGACTTTGCCCACGAAACCTTTGAGCTAGTTTGTGAAGATGTGAAGCGCGTCAAATAGTCATTTTTCAAAGACGTAAGGCGCGTCAAATTACTATCTTTTGTTTCCTTAATTTAGGAGAAAACGTTATGGCAGATAGTCAAGTATTAGCCAATTCTCGGTTCTATTTAGAAATCGACGGTATGACCGAATTGGTCGTAAAAAAAGTCAGTGGCTTACAGGTCACGCTAGAAGCCGCAGGTGATATGAAGTCCTTTGGGGTGACCAAAGGTGGCAAAAGTAAGATGCAGGCTACGGTAAGCGGTGTCACCAGTGGCGCTTTAACCGTTGAATTTGTGGCCACTATCGAGGAGAAATCGCTGCATGATTGGTTTCGAGCGTCCCATCCAGCCGTGGGTCCGATGGCAGGTGGATTTGCCGACAGCGGTGGCGAACGTAAAATGGCCTCCCTCACGATCTATAACCAGGGCGGTGAAGATGCTGCCCGCTGGGAATTTACTGGGATTTTTCCCAAGTCCTACAAGACGTCCAAGATGGAGCCGGGGAGTACCGAACTGTTTACCGAAACCATCGAAATGGTCTACGAAACCTGCCACCGGACCCTTTAAGAGGAGGAGGCAATGTCAGACTATGAAGTGCTCACCAATGCCCGCTTCTATCTGGAGCTAAAGCTGCAGGGCTCGAACGACATGATCGACGGCTACTTTATGGAGTGCCGAGCCTTTAGGCGTAGTCAAGCGCTGATTGAACACTGTGAGGTCGCGGCTCAAAAGTGGGGCAGTAAGCCTGCTCAGCGGGGTCGAGTGATTCGCACCAAGCTACCCGGCAATAGCCAGAGCGATAACATTACCCTGCACCTGGGGATGACCCTTTCTCCCACCATGTGGCGATGGTTTCAGGATGTGGAGCAGGGAAATTGGTCCAAACAACTCCGAGATGGTGACCTCACGGTATACGACCAGGCGGGTGAAGTAGCGGCGCGATTCCGGTTCTTAGGAGCCTGGCCTGTTAGTTATAAAATTGCTGATGTCAAGGCCGATGCCAGTGATTTTCAAATTGAAGAGCTGGAACTAGCGGTGGATGAATTTATGCGGGTTCAGTCCAGTGGCAATGCGTATTAGCGCATATGTTCCCTTAGTCTCTTCTAAAAGCCATTGTCGGGTGATTTAAAGCTTAAAGCAGGAAATTCTCCTGCTGACTTTTCTCATTATCTTTTGGTGAGAAAAACATTGTTGGACATGACCGCCCTAGAGGCTAGAAGACTCGTTGGTAATTCTCAATAGAGACCTCTTGTTGCGAGTCACCTTCCATCCTGGAACCCTTGATAATTGGTGCTCCTAGGACTTGGCAGGAAAAGTCAGGTCAGGAGTCAGGAGTCAGGAGTCAGGAGCTGTTTCTATGCTGTGTTCTGAATTCTGACTCTTGGATTCTTCCATCCCCAATCATTCCTGGCTGAAATTACGCGCTGATGCAACCCTTTCCCAAAGGCATCTTGAATTATCTGTCCCGCATACCGCTATCAAATTCTCGGGACGCTCACTAACAGGAGATAATCACAATGTTTGAGACCGAATTTGAGTTCACATTACCCAAAGGCTATCTCGATGCCGATGGTATTCTGCATCGCCAGGGGGTGATGCGGTTAGCCACTGCAATGGATGAAATTGTGCCGCTACGCGATCCGCGAGTCAAGTCTAATCCCGCCTATGCCACGGTGATTATTCTTGCCCGAGTCATCACCAAGCTAGGCACATTAGAGGACGTTTCGCCCAGCGCGATCGAAAAATTTTATGCGTGTGATTTGAACTATTTACAAACGTTCTATCGGCAGGTCAATGAGCTTGAAATCGACGCTAGTGAGACCACTCCACCCGCAAATTCTTCGATAGACGCTGAGTCATTACCTGCATAAGCCTGAAGATGATTTTCTATCCATTCATGTACACGCTATCACCCAGATCGCAACCATGTTATCGACTGAATTTGAATTTATCCTGCCTCGAGGCTTCCTGAATGCCGATGGTCAGCTGCATCGACAAGGCACGATGCGGCTAGCAACAGCGATGGATGAATTGATGATGCAAAAAGATCGGCGAGTTCAAGACCAGTCTGCCTACAGCACATTAGTGCTGCTCTCCCAGGTAATCGTACGCCTCGGCACGCTGTCTCAAGTCTTGCCAGAGCAGCTGGAACGGCTATTCACTCAGGATTTGGCCTATCTCCGGGAGTTTTATAATCGGGTCAACCAGCAGGGGCACGCCCTGATTGCGACCGAATGTCCACACTGCGCCACCACCTTCAAAACGGAGTTGGTCCTGTCGGGGGAGTCGTAAGCTACCCCTCAGCTCAACTCCATGAGGAGGTAGCCTGCATTGCTCTGAATTTTCACTGGCCCCTCAGCGATATTTTGACCCTGGAGCATGGCGATCGCCGTCGCTGGGTCACCGAAATTCAAAAGGTTCAAACGTCGTTTTGACCCCTCAAATCTCTCCCACTAATCAAATTCACCCCATTATTTTGACAGGAGAAAATCCCCATGGCTTTTCCACCTCGGCCTTCGGTTAGGCGATGGCTTACATTCACGTTGCGAGGGAGCATGGCCCTCTCGATCTTGCTGCTGCTACAGCATCAAGCCTGGGCCTATCCTCTGACACCGACGGCTAGCCATCTGGGGATGTTCGAACCCATTAGTTTCGTGGTTGCTTTCTTTGTCGGTAGTCTGTTGGTGGTGGAAAGTCGGCGGTTCGGTGATTTCATTTGGGGATTGCTGCTGATTGCCGGGGTAGGTACGGTGATCGCGCTGCTGAGCGTGACCTGGAAAGTGCTATCGGAAATCCAGCCGCTCTGGCCAGTAGCCCTTGTTGGACTAGGGTTAGGCATCGGTATCGCGGGTCTCTGGTGGTGGGGCTATCGACAAGCTTATGTCCAGGCTCTAGTAGCAACTTTGAACGGAAAACCCCTGAATGCTTCCCCGACGAACTCGTTCGAATTGCCAGAAGAAGCCGCTGGATTCTTCAACACCTTACATCTGCGAGCCCAAGCAATACGCTACCGACGGCTGGTCAATAGTGGCGAAATGAATACGTTAGTAATGGCCATCAGACACCACATTCAGCAAGATTGGAAGCACTATCGAACCGCTCAACTGGAACACGAAAAAGCGCAAAAACGCCAACGCATTCAAGCTCTACTTGCCAAAGCTGATCATGCGTGTGGCCAGTCTCCCTTTGCCTCGGTGGCAAGCGTTTCAAACTCACCTGAGCCCGGATCATGAGCGATTCGTTTTCATCCCACCCATCTTCTCCTGACGCTGAGTCGTCCTTGAGTCGCTTCCTACTTAGCACCCACAATTCCCCCTTAGGATTCATCTCCGCTAGCGGCTTGAATACGACGGCCCAGGATGAATCTGCATCAGCAGACTTGGCCACCTTAGCTGAAAGCATTCTGGCTGATTCGACGGCAACCCGACGACTCAGCGAGCGAGTGGTTGAAATGCTGCGGCTGGAGCTTTATCAACAGCGCGATCGAGGTAACCATTATCGATAATGGCAACGACAACTGAGCGCCCCAATAAATTTGGGCATAACTACATCACCACAAATCGGTTTTATATCGAAATGGAAAGTGAGCTAAAAGCGTCTTTTAGTGAATGTTCTGGATTGGATATTCAGGTTGATAGAGATACGTATTTTGAAGGTGGTGTTAATGAAGAGCAGCGAATTTTCCTCAAACAAACTAAATTTAATGACCTTACGCTAAAACGCGGCCTGTCAGACGATTTAACATTTTGGAATTGGCTCAAAACTTTGTTAGAAGATGGCAAAGCCGAGCGCCGCAACATCAATATTTTGCTGTTTAACCAGGCCGGTGAAACCATTCAAGCCTGGACGCTGAAGGGAGCAGTTCCCGTGGGTTGGCGAACGCCTACTCTCCAGGCCGATTCGAAGTCGGTGGCGATCGAGGAGTTAACGCTGGCCTATGAAGGTCTTAAGGTCGATACCCAAGAACCTGGCGGAGTCACGACGGCTCTGAAGCGTGACCAAAGTGGTTACTTCTCATCGGGAGGATAATCATGACCAAGTCACTTGGCATTTCAAATCCTTTGGGACCAAAGACATCTTTAGGATTAGGGCACTACGGCTCTAGTTTGAGATTTTTTCAGCTTCTCGGTAGCCGATCACTGGGGATATTAAAGCCAGCTTTATTTCAGCGTCAGGTATCCCCAGTTGGATTGGAGTCTTTGCTCTCTGAAACTCCAGATCCGGTTGAGGAATCCCCTCGCTCCGAGCAGACCAAACATCTAACTAATGGGAGTGTTTCAGACATCCAAGCTCGTGCCGATACATCAGCCCATAATGTTGCCTCCCCCATTGAAGAGCGTACAAGTCAGCAAGCGAT
Organism: Cyanobacteria bacterium P01_F01_bin.56; assembly: GCA_039185935.1. Taxonomy (GTDB): domain Bacteria; phylum Cyanobacteriota; class Cyanobacteriia; order Phormidesmidales; family Phormidesmidaceae; genus Halomicronema. The sequence continues at coordinate 41,071 of JBCDAJ010000018.1, forward strand.
AGGGGAAGAAGATATTCCAGCCTTTAAAGGAGGGAGTCCCTCAACGTTTCAAGGAGATGCTCATCAGCTTGATCAAGCTGAAGTATCCTTGAGTTCAAATTCAACATTGAGCGAAACGGCCAAAGACTTCCCCACAAATAATACGCCGATTCAGCAATCGCCTTCAGTCACATCAAATGACGATTCACTTGAAGAAATCGCTCCGCAGCAGCATGATGTCTCATCCCCAAATGCCTCGATTCAATCACCTAGACCAGAGACTAGTTCAGGCACTCCTGCGGAGACTCAGCCATCAGTCAGCTTGCCAGATTTAAGTGACGAGTCTCAGGCAGATTTATTAGCGAGTCCAGATTCAGCGTTGTTACCAGATTTATCGGCCAAAACTAAGCTGGAACAAGATTACTTAGAGCCATTCTCCTCGCCTTTGCCGGACCATGAATCGTCTCAAACCAGTATCTGCTCAGAACTTCATGTTCCTGAAGTGACAACTGAGCGTTTAGAATCTTTGCCTCCGTCTAAGGCTTCTAAAGTGACTGCGCGAGGCAATTCAGATGCACCCAAAATTCAGAAAGGCGCGATCTCTGTGGGCATCAATGCCGACGCTCCGATACCGCTACAGGTTGAGAATATCCCTTCAGGAAGCGAGGTTGAAGCCGTTCATTTGTCCGCGAATCCAGCGCCCGACGCGCTACCGAATGCCTCTGAAATTCACGGACAAAAACGAGTTATACCAGAAAGTTCTTCTGCCAAAAAATCGTCTTCGGAGAGCCACCTCTCAGGCTCTCAGCAGCTCGAATCAGAAACCCAAAAAGCGAGTTCTCCGAAGACAGCATCGAGTCCACTCACGATCTCAACTAATGCTCCTGCCAGCACATCGGTAAATCCAGTACTTCCGCTAGTAGACGGTCATCTGAAGCATCTAATGCAAACCCCATCAAAAGAATCGTTTGGGGAGGAGGCTTCACCAACTTATCACCCCGAATCCTCAGATAACCCTCAACCCATTCAATCTCGGCTATCTAATATCGATAACCTATTAGCAAGGAGGGTTGACACTGAAGGAGACATGGGACAAACTCCGGCGGATGGGGCAAAGGTAGCTCAGGAAATGGGGGTTCGTCGTGATCGCTCAATCACGACGTCAGATTCATCTGACGACCTCACATCAACTCCTCAAAATTCACTGGCAAATCCTCCTAGCCCTACACCTTTTCCATCCACTGAAAATGAATTAGAGAATCGTCTTACGAATGATAATCAAACAAATTTTCCTGAAGCTGCCTTAGAGGCTTCTTCAACCAAGGCTTCATCGTATCAGCATTCTTTAGAAACATTAGGGAAATACACGATTCGGCATTTTAGTAAACCACTACGGACACCAAAATTATCTGAAGAAATCAACTTCCCAGAACTCCATCAAGTCTTAAAATCCATAGGCATTTTGGAATCGCTAAGCAGCCAAGCATCAACTGAGCCTTTGATGCCGAATCCTCAGGGAATCGCGAAGCAAATTCTATCCGATGAATCACAACAATCGGTTGCATCCTCTTTGCCCAGAGTTCCTGAATTGCCTGATTATTTGAATTCCCTGGAGCGATCGTTCCAGGCTTTTTCTTCGCCATTGCCACACCATACTGCTTTTAATGAAAACGCATGGCCAATGATTCACCAGCCCGGTGAGCAAGCTATGCCATCAGGCAATTGGCAACGTTTAACAGAATTCGTGTCCTCAGCCAAGAAAGCAACCTTGCCGAAGTCTCTTCCTTCACAGTCGTTATCTCAACCAATACTTTCCTCGAATCAGGCCTTTAAAAGAGTGGTGCCAGAACAAATCCAAACCGTTGAACCTAGTGCGATCGCTACCCCTCTCAACCGCCATCCCTTTCCAGATTTGCATCCTCTTCAACCGAGACTCGACCCCAAAATCGTCAAATCTTCTACCACCATGGTGCCCACTCAACCTCAAGCCATTGCGATCCCAGTGTCTGCTGAAGACCGAGATTTAGGATCTAAAAATGCAGCTGATTCAATAGCCTCTCCAGGTGCGATCGCGAAGCTAACGACCCAGGTTTACCAACTGGTTAAACAACGTCTCCTGATTGAACAAGAACGACAGGGACGATTTCACCGACGGCTAGGTTAGGTGACTTTGGGAGTAACGTTTCGCGTCCTTAGAATCGTTTTATTTTATGCAATTAGGCCAATTCATTCTCGACTAGGAAATAGCCATGACAACGTTAGAAAAAGCCAAGCTTAAAGGATTAGATGGCGCAGAAGATATCGAGTTCATGTTCAATCCGACTGAAATCTCGTTATCTCGCAGTATGAGCATTGAGCAATCTCAGGGAGCTCGAACCGAAACGGGACAAAACAAAACCAGCTTCAAACATCCCAATCCATATACGTTGACGATTAGCAATCTCATGTTTGATACCTATGAGACGGGAAAAAGTGTGTTGGAAAATGTTCAAAAACTTTCTAAAGCTGTGGAGTTCACCTCAGAAGGCAAAGGAGAAAATAAGCGCCCACCCCTTTATCTATTCTCTTGGGGAAAGCATGAATACTTGCGAGCGTTTGTTAAGGACTTTAGTTGTAAACTCACACTCTTTTTACCTGATGGAACACCGGTTCGCGCCACTATTAATCTCACGTTAGAACAGGTCGAACTCCCGCAACCCTCTAGCGATCCGAGCCCTAAGAATCCCAGCCCTAGTGCCCGGCAAGACTCAAAACCCCTATTTGCCTAAAGAACTGTCTTCAGCGATTAAACGCTAGCCATTAGTTATCAATCCTTAAAGTCAATTCATCCTTTATCGCCTTTCTCACGATCCTTACCTCCTGTTCCATCATGGCTCAATCCACCTACATCGCAGAACCGTTACTCAAGCTCAATGGCGAAACCGCTCCAGCTGAGCTCACCGAAGACATTTTGGAAATCTCGGTTGAAGAAAGCCTGCATCTTCCGGGGATGTTCACGCTGATATTTCGAAATTCTGCCAAACCTGGTCAAGAGAACTCGACCTTCTGGGAGCACCAAGATCGGTTTGAAATTGGGAGCAAAATCGAGCTTGGATTTCGGTCTAGTGCCACGGAATCACCGGAATTTGAAGAGCAGGAAGAAGGGATTGTGTTGAAGGGAGAAATTACTGCGATCGAAGCCCATTTCAATGCCGGATCGCAAGCTCCCATTATTATTCGGGGATACGACAGTTCCCATCGCCTTCATCGAGGTCGATTTAATCGCTCATTTCAAAATATGACTGACAGCGATATTCTCAAGAAACTCGCCCAGGAAGTCGGTATGTCTACTGGAACGGTAGACGATACAGGCGCTCCCCACGATTACCTGTTTCAGGCGAATCAAACCAATATGGAATTTTTGCGAGATCGCGCCATTCGCAATGGCTTCGAGCTATTCACCCAAGATGGCGAACTGCACTTTCGCGAACCGACCCAGGTCGACGCCCTCAAACTCGTTTGGTTGAAGGACCTGAGCAGCTTTTATGTGCGAGTGAGCAGTGCGGAGCAGGTGCAAAGTGTTGAAGTACGGGGGTGGGACTACAAACAGAAGCAGGCGATCGTCGCGACCCAAGCTTCGGATCAGGTGGTGACAGAGACTGAATTTGGTAAGGGCAAAGAGACTAGCACCGTTTTTGAGGAAAAACCGACTGAGCCCAAAATGATGCTGTGCGATCGCCCGGTATTCACCACCGATGAGGCCGAAACCATGGCCCAAGCTCTGTTTGATGAATTGGGAGGCGAGTTTGTTCAGGCGGATGCCCAGGCGGAGGGCAACCCCAAGATTCGTCCTGGTCGTATTGTCACCCTGGAAGAAATGAATAAGTACAGCGGTGACTACTACGTGACCGAAGTGCGCCATCTCTTTAGCAAACGGATTTACACCACCGAATTTAGCGTTCGCGGATTACGGGGAAACGACCTGTTTTCCATATTGACGCCCCAGTCTCGCTTGAAAGTGGGAGAAACCTTGCTGGTGGGTATCATCACCGACAATGAAGATCCGGATGAGCTCGGACGGGTCCGAGTTAAATGCCCCACCCTAACGGAAGATCACGAGAGTAATTGGGCCAGAATGGTGGGCGCTGGTGCCGGGAGCGATCGCGGGTTTGATTGCCTCCCCGAAATTGATGACGAAGTCCTGGTCGGGTTTGAGCACGGCGATATTCATCGTCCTTATGTGCTAGGCGGCGTATGGAACGGTAAAGATGCCCCGCCAGAGTCCGTTGGCGATTCCGTGTCTGGGGGCAAAGTTCGACTGCGAACATTCAAAACCCGCACCGGGCACACGCTGCAGTTTATTGAGGAAGACAGCGGTGGGAGCCAAGCGGGCATTCATCTGACCAGCGTGTATGGCCATGAGATCTATCTAAACGACAGTGAACAATCCATTCTGGTGAAAACCAATGGTGGGCACACGCTGAAGCTGGACGATCGCTCTCGCCAAATTGCCATGAGTTCAACTGGTTCGATCACCATGGATGCGCCCCAAAAAATCAGCCTGACTGTGGGCAGCAGCCTGGTAGAGCTGACGCCTTTGGGGGTGAACATTATGGGGCCACAATGCCTGATGCTGGGACAGACGCAATCCACCGTGCAGGGAGGATTAGTCAATATTTTGGCCTCTGGAATCGCCACCATTCAGGGCAGCTTACTCAAGCTTTGCTAGGGACTTGGTCCCTTGGCCATGACTTAAATGTATTGGTTCTCCTGGCAGGAACTATAGCGGTGTGCAGGCTAATCAAGTACAAGCAAAATCTGCTAATCCTTACGCAGAGAGATATTGAGCATTGAAACTGTACTTAATCAGAACGGGCACCGCTATAGGTCCTCCACCGTCCGAACCAGGGAAGGAGAACTAGAAAAGAAGAAAACGTCGACAGTATTTAAGGTAATTAAAAATGCCAAAACAAGTGTGTACCGGTGCTAAACTTCAATGTTCGTTTGGAGCTTCTCCTAGCAGCCTAATTGCCATTCCTAAAGGGCCTCCAACATTTGCCACGGTTCCTAATGCCGCCACGATTAAAGATCACATACCTATCGCCAATATTCCACCTTTTGGAATGTGTACGTCTCTGGCGAATCCAGCGGTTGCAGCAGCTACAGCTGCTGCATTTGGGGTGCTCACGCCCATGCCTTGCATACCCGTCACGCCAGCCCCTTGGGCTCCGGGCTGCCCCAAAGTAAACATCAACAATACCCGCGCCCTAAATAATACTTCGACCTGTATGTGTACTTGGCTAGGCGTGATTTCAATTTCTGATCCGGGCCAAAACCCAATTGAAATTCCTTAACCCCTCACTTTTAGTCAATAGAACAAACTAACTTAGGAAACTAAAGTGACAGCAACACAATCAATATGGTGTTGTCAGTGATGTCACAACCAATTCATTACGAGTCCTATCCCCACATTGGCAAGGGAATTTCCTTCCCTATCGGCATTAGTCTACAGGGAGGACTTCAGCTCAGCCAAGCCATTCTCAATATCGAAGAATCCATTCATTTGATTCTCAGTACCCGACTGGGAGAGCGGCTATATCGACCCGATTTTGGGTCTCGTTTATCCGATCTAGTTTTCTCCCCAATCAACACCGATACGCTGCTCCAGGTCAAGCTTTGTGTGGAAGAAGCGTTGAAACGATGGGAACCCAGAATTGTGCTGAAAGATATTATTACTGAGCCCGATTCAGGCATGGGTTTGGTGAATATCTATATCCGATATTTTCCCAAAAATAGTCATGATTTGCATAGCTTAGTTTATCCCTTTTATCTATCAATAACTCAGGAATAATTCGCCATGGAACGTCAACACCAACCCACCTTGGATGCCCTTAAAATACTGCCTGAGCTCCCCAAACCCAATCTGGACGATCGCACGTTCAAAGATCTAGTAGATGAAGGGGTGTTGAGGATTCCGCGCTATTGCCCCGAATGGACGAACCATAATCCAGCGGATCCGGGCATTACGCTGATTGAAGTCTTTGCCTGGTTAACGGATCAAATGTTGTGGCGCTTCAATCAGGTGCCCTGGCGTCAATATATTGCGTTTCTAGAGCTATTAGGAATCCGTCTTGCCCCCCCCAAACCAGCTAAAACGGAGATCACGTTTTATCTCACCCGCGGCCAAAAAAATCAGAATACAATTCCGTCGATTCCGATCGGAACAGAAGTCGCAACTGAGCGCACTGAAAATCAGCAAGCGATCATTTTTAGTACCGAGCACAGCCTAGATATTGGGGTACCGCGAATTCGCAACTTTCTCATTGCCAATCAAATTCTGCCTGCCCCAACCTCGCATCTAGGACATTTGCGAGACGGCTTTAATCGGTGGTCTCCCGAACATGAGCAGGGCGATGTGTGGTCAGGGCGATCTCAGGCTATTTTTCAGGATATTCCCCAGCGACATAACGGCTTTTATCTGGTCTTAGGAGCAGCAACGATGCCGGATGGCCAACCCCAACGGCTCGATGGCCACGTCATTGAGTTGGATATCACCGGTCAACTAGCCGGACCGACCGGCATTAACCCCAAACGACCGCCTCGCCGTTGGGAAGCCTGGAACGGAGAAACCTGGCAATCTGTGTTGCTGACCGAAGACCATGACGAGACCTTTGGCTTTAGTTTTGATGAAACGGGGCAATCCTTACCATCGGGTCCACGGCGAGCCTCGGTAATGCTCCATATGCCTCTGACCTGGCCGGAGACAACTTTCCATAGTGATACGGGGGCACCCTACACCGGTTTCTGGCTCCGATGTGTGTATGACCAGCCGCATCATCTCAGACACACAGAGCCTGAGGGGGCTGATGCGTCGTTAACCTACCGGCGATCGCCCCAGTTTACCGGATTGGCCGTGCGGGCGATCGGTGGCACCATCCCCGCCACCCAATGCACCTTTATCCACGACGAGCTATTAGGCGAGAGCACCGGTAAGCCGGGACAGCAATTTTCGCTTCAGTCCGCCGCGATTTTGGAGCGCCACGCTGAAGAACATTTGCGAGTGATTCCCCCCGGTGCCGCCGACCTCGAAGATTGGACAGAAGTCCCTGATTTTGCGGACTCCAGTGAAACGGATCGCCATTACACCCTGGATTCGCGAACTGGCGTGCTCCAACTGGGGCCATTAGTGCGAGAACCGGCTCAACTTAAAGCCGAACTGCAATTACGGCGAGAGATTCAGCGACCAGGTCAGGATTCATCTTCGGCGCTTGATTCAGAGCCAGTTCTACAGCGTCAGTATGGTTACGTGCCACCCAAAGGAGTCGTGTTGCGCATGACGGCCTACCGCACTGGTGGTGGCGAAGCGGGGAATATCCAACAGGGCGCATTGCGAATCCTCAAAAGTGCCATTCCTTATGTGGCGCGGGTGACTAACCACAAGGCCGCCAGTGGGGGAGCCAATGCCGAAACGTTAGAGCAGGCCGTGATGCGGGTGCCTCGCTTGTTGCGTACCCGCGATCGCGCGATCACTCCGGAAGACTTCGAAACTCTGGCCCAGCAAGCCAATGGCAAAATTCGTCGAGCCCACTGTTTGCCCGTTTCTACAGAGTCAGCCGGACGTGTAACAGTCCTGCTGGTGCCCGACTATCCAGTGGAAACCACTCATCATCAGCGGTTTGAGTTGCCGATAGAGCTTCGAGACACGGTCGAGCAATTTCTCCAGGAACGCAGTCTGCTAGGGATCGCGATTCAAACTCAGACGCCGGAATACGTCAGGGTGAAGGTGCAGATTCAACTTTTGCTAGAAGCGTCATATCGGCAACATGAAGCCGTCAAAGACGACATCCAGCAAACCGTAAAACAGCACCTCTACCACTTCATAAATCCTCTGACCGGAGGCTGGGACGGCACTGGCTGGGAATTTGGGGCCGCCCTACACAAGACTGACATCATCGGATACTTGCATAAGCAGCCGGTCGCTGGGGTCCGCTCCGTTGGCGACCTGCAGCTGTTTTGCTGGGACCGAGAAGCCAGTCGCTGGACTCTGCAAGGTGATGAAGTTCGGCTCACTCCCCTGCAGTTGCTGGATTCTTGGGAAACCGAAGACGCCCCCGCAACTGGGCACGGAGTTGAGCTGATTTAGCGGCCTGTGCATAATGCGCACACCCTCTTTCTATAGGACCCTAACCCATTGCACAAAACCCGGTTTCGACTCTGGGAAGGTCAGACCTCGGACACTACCGATAAAGAAACCGGGTTTTGTGTACTCAACCCTCAAATCTTCGATCTTTAACCGCCGCTATGTTTTCAGACAGCCCTCTACCCGGTTCCGTGCAAACCCGTCCCTTTCTACACCTCACCCTGATTCCGTTACAGTTACCGGAAACCAGTTTGGTGGCGGAGCAGGGAGCCTGGACACGGGGGCGACGCCAGCAACAGCGATCATCAGGGCGCCAACCGATAGGACGCCCCGGCGTTTATGAAGACCATCCGGAGCTCATTCCTCATCTACGGATTTGTCCAGGGACCCCCAGCCAAATATTGGTTCAAGTGCGCAACCAAAGCTCTCAACGGTGGGAATTTAGAGTTGGGATCAGCGCCGATATTCCCGCAGATTGGTACGACTTACCGAACATCACGCCTGAGCTACCGGGGCAAACCACCCCTGAAATCGAAGAAGACGTCATCGGGGAAGTCGAAATTCCCTTTCTGGTCCCGGTGGATTTTTTTGAAAATCACCACGCGCTGAAACCGGACAACCAGCCCCTCACAATTGATTACGACGGCCAGGTGCAGGTCTATGCTCGTCCTATGGGAGCCCCGATCGCCTCAGAACGACTCTTAGCGACGGCCCCATTTCGGGTCATGGTGCGATCTCCCAGCCGCTACCTCGACTACCTGCCGCAGGTTTACCGAGATGTTGATTTTATTGGTCGGTTGCTCAAGCTGTTTGAACAATCCTTCGATCCGTCGGTCGAAATGCTGCAACTGCTGTGGGCGTATTTAGATCCCCGAACCGCTCCCCAGCATTTGCTGCCCTTTCTGGCCCATTGGGTTGGTTGGCCCACCGACTTTCCCTGGCAGAATGCCCCGTTCGACCAGCTCCAGCGGCAGCGACAACTAATTTTCCACGCGATGGATCTGTATCGTTGGCGGGGCACGTCGCAAGGACTGCGCCATTACCTGCATCTGTACACCGGTCTGCCACCAACCTGCATCCGTATCGACAATGCCTTTCAGTCAGGGTTCGAACTCGGTACCGCCCACCTGGATCAAACTGCCATTATCGGTAGGGGACGCCCTTATCACTTTGTTGTGCACCTAGAGCCGCATCCGCCTGATGTTTCTGCGACTGACCTGCAAGCCAACGCAACCTTGATCCGCGCCATTATCGACCAGGAAAAACCGGCTTTCTGCACCTACGACCTTCATTTCAGGATACCCCAATAAAAATATCCACTACCCCAATGTACAAGCGCACCGCTGTGCGCTCCTTCATCTCCTACCCACTGATTGCCATGACCTTCACACCTCCTGCCATCGTCCCGCTCAGCCGCCTACGCGTTTCCCAGGGATTGTTGATTACTGCCGAACGGTGGCAGCACGCCCAGAAATATCAGCGTCAGCGCCAGAACTTGTACTATCAATCGCTGCATCAGCCGGGAATTGTTCATGGCTTTGGCGTCACAGCTATTCCCGTGCCGGAAGGAACGCAAGAGAGCGCCCGTCACCACCTGTGGGTGAGCATTGCTCCCGGCATTGCCATCGACCTCAAAGGCAATCCCATTGTCCTTAAATCGCCCGTAGCGTTCGGGATCGATCCGTCGAAGTTAGATCTGCGGCAGGGGAATCGGCAGACCGTCTATTTAGTTGCCCAGCATGTCGATCCAGAAATGACTCAGGAGCTTGACCAGCCTGAAAAGCTCCAAACGGCAAGCGGGGAACCGATATCCGATCGCGTGCAAGAAGATTGTCGATTTATTCAACGCCGCGAGTTTGAATTGCAGCCCGAAGATGTCGAGCTGTGCCGCATCCAGCTTCAATTCGACTCGCCCCACGTGCAGAATGCTGAGAGCGTCCACTTTCCAGAAGTGAATACACTGGATTTACGTCATCGCCTGACCGCTCAGGCCCGTCCCCAGCAAGTTGTGAAAATGGCCCAGTGCGTTATGGGAACGCACCCCGAAAGACACATCCCAGGGAGTCTGATGGCCATGACTAGAGGCACAACCGCCTTGTTTCCGGCTCTGCAGAGCGATCGCTCCCTCTGCATCGTGTCTCAAGACGCCCTCAATGCTCACTTAGGCCATCGGCAAACTCCAGATTTGCTACTGGAGCAACTCAATGACTGTCAGTTAACACATCTGCCCCAACCGCTGCTGGCACCACTCTTGGTCCCTGGTCAAGAGCGCCTAGGGCAGTATCTGAAGCAAGGCGGAGTCCTGCTAATCACCTTAAATGACGATCGCTTACCGCCACTGGAAACGATTTATCAGGAACTCTCAGCCGCCTTAGCCGACCTGAATGCTGATTCGACTGCTGACGATCGCACCGATGATGAATTGCGATCACAGCTCACCAATCGCCTGCACCAGGTGCAGTATCACATCCACGATCGGGTGAACGGCTTGTGTCAGCAAGTCCAAACCTTCGCGCAACAGCTTGGCTATTCGCTATCAGGAGATGGCACCATCGACCGCCATCATCCTCTAAAAGCTAGCCCCTTCACCTTTTCCACCTGGCCCACTGTGGGCGATCATCCCCTGCGACTATTTTGCTGGAACGGCATTGTGCTCGCGATTGGACCATTCTTTGAACTCTGGGAAGCCGAGAGGAAAGGGGAGGGGCGATCGCGGCCAGACATTCGTACGGCTCAGGAATTGGCGATTAACCTGCTGCACTATGCCTGGAGCCATCATCATCTGACCCAATTGCAGCGTGGGGAAACGCCATCATGAAACCACCCTTCAATATCCGTCTGTCGCACCCCTCTTTGGATTATTGCCCTGGCGGCGAGCCCGCCAGATTTTGGCTGGCACTCCAAAATCACAGCCCTACCTATGCCTCGTTTCAATTCCATCTGCAAGCAGCGGGAGAAGCTGAACCCCCTCGCCCCACCTGGTATCGACTAGTAGGAGCCGATGCCTATACCCTGCCGCCCAACGACTGCGTCAAATTTGAGGTTGAAATCCTCAGTCTGCCCCCTCAGCGTGAGGGGTTTGTAGGAGTGCTGTGTCTTCAAGCTATGGTTTCTTCCCCAGAGCTACGGGCGTCGGCGTCTGAAACGTTAAAGCTTTACGTCACGGGTATTCCCCCCCAGTTTTTGCCCCAAAGTGAGGCGCTTCAAACCCCTCCCGATGCTCTGGTCGAGATCCCTGTTCACCTTAAAAACCCCAACGATCAACCCATTTCGTTAGATTTGCGATTAGAGGGATTGCCAGCAACCTGGTTGGAGCAAGCACAACACCGCCTGCTTCTCCCGCCGAATGTGACCGAACGCAGTACCTTCCGCTGCACCGTGCCCCCAGTCTCAGATGCGCGTCAAGGTCTTTACCCCTTTGCAATCAAGGTGTTGCAGTCCGAGGCTGTGACTGCTTCACAAACGGCCACGCTAGAAGTACTCCCAACTGGAGCGGTTGAAGTGTCTTGCGAGATGGCCCATCAAGACATTCCGGCTCAACCGGGACGCTGGCTCAATCGCCATCGTAAACCCGCCACTTATACCCTGCACTGGTCCAATCAAAGCAATAACTCAGTTCAAGGAACGATCTCGATTCAAGCCAAATCCGATTCTCGTCGCTGGTGGCAAAGACCACCTCGACAAACCAAAATTGTCAATATTGGGCACGTTCCCGACAGTATCGACCTCGCGATCGCCGCGCACCACACTTCTCAAGTCAACATTGAATATCGCCCTCCCTGGTGGGGCTGGGGCAGCTACCAAGAATTTCAAATTCAGGACTATGCGTTTGAGCCCCCTACCGAATTAGTGCAAGCGAATCCGATCCTCAGCTTGAAACTACGGCCAGTAATTCCTCGCTGGTTACAAAGCTGCGGCCTCCTTGGATTAATCGTTTCAAGCTGGCTATTGCTATCACAGGGACACCGAGCCACTGTCAACCACGTTGAATTTCCCCATCAAACTCACCAAATTGGGGACGAGAATCACCCACAAAATTTTCGCAATATCGTCAGCGGAGCCGAAAACGGTACGTTGCTGGCGTGGCCGTTAAGGAATCATCTCCGCTGGTTATTTAGCCAACATTTCAATCCACTGAATCCTTCTGATCGCAAAGCTATTGAAGTAGTTCGTTATAGTCCCGACAATAAGCAGGTCGCGGTGGGCCATGCCAGCGGCGAAATTAAGCTTTACGACTGGGAATCCAGAGATTATCGATATTCTTTAGATATTGAAGCCGAAAAAACGTGTAGCGATCGAGATCGCTTTTTAGGAGGCAAACAGGTTTATCGAGGCGACAGAGTTTTCGACCTCATCTTTAGTTCTGATAGTCAGTTTCTCTACAGCACCCATGGCAGTGGCAGAATCGTGAAGTGGAATCTGGCCGTAAATCCACCTGCCCCTGAATGTCTCCAATCGGCCCAAAACGATGCGGTCACAGCGGCCACACTGGTTAGACAACGTGACCAATACTGGTTAGCTGCAGCCGGTCAGCGCAACCATTTGAAGTTAGTCGATTTAGACAGTCCCTTTATTCAGCAACGCCTTTTTCCACTAGATATTAAGGAGAATTCGTCAACCCCGTCTACTGATGAATCGAATGAAGCTAATTCTTCTGAAACGCGGATTAATTCTATTAGTAAAGATGACGCTATTACCAGTTTGGCTTCTCCCCAAAATAGACCTTCATTACTAGCCGTTGCGGACAACCAAGGCAATATTACTCTGCTGGATTTAGACACGTGTGGAGGAGATCTCAGCACTTGTAGCAAACTCAAAAAGTGGAGTGCTCATGGCGGCCTACCCATTCGTGCTGTTGCGTTTACCGACGATGGGTGTTATCTGGCCAGTGCGGGTGATGATGGCAACGTCGAACTGTGGCAACTGCAGTCCGTCCGTGAAAACGCATCCGCAGTCGCCACTGTCCTTCCAGAGTTGGTTCCAGGTAAGGAATACGATCTGCGCACATCTCGCCAACGCTTTTCCCGGCATCCTTTGCGATCGCGATCACTCGAAACCGTCGATATCGTCCGCTTGACTGGAGCAGGCCAAGACATATTGCTCATTGCCAGCGGGGGCGAAGACCGACAAGTGCGGTTACAGACGATCGCCATATCGCGACTGACGGCTCATTTTGATGATGAGTACCCATGTCCAGCACCGTAAGGCCGCATTAGCAGAATTTTTAGTCCCCTCTAACCTCTCCTAGAACCATGACCTACACCTCTTTGCCTCCCCAAGTAACTATTACCACCACCGCTTCTAGTCAAGACGACACCTTAGAGCCCGGGAAGGTTTTTACGTTATGGGTGACGATTACTAACCTGGATAGCGATCGTGCGCTGGATGTAGATGTCGCGCTCGAAATCCCCCAAGCGCCAGATGTGACCCTCAGCTCTCAGCCGCTGCGTCCGAGATTGGCCTTGCTCCCTGGCCACAGTGAGGAAATCACCTTCGACCTCAAAGCATCACCGATGGCCTTGCCCAGAATCCTGACGTACTTCTTGAAAGTGACGCACCCCCACCGGGACGATCAGCCGCTAGAGACCCTGCGCCAACAGCTCCGCATTCTTCCCCTTGATCGCACCAAGCAACCCATTGAGAACCCCAAATTCCATATCGAACCGGCCACCAGTTCGACGCACCCCCAGCCCGTTCAACCCCTTCTGGGAGTCCCGATTCAGGTGTGGGTGGACAATCGGACTGAATTAGTCGATCGCTACTGGCTGAAGTGCGAAGGGCTGCCTAAAGATTGGGAAATCACCATCACGTATCCTCAAGAGGTGATGGGACCAGGATTGATTGCAGCAGCCAATAGCTTGAGACTGAATCCGGGCGATCGTGGCCAAATTCTTCTCACGGTCAAACCGCCTGCTAATGCCACAGCCGGAATTTACGTTCCCACGCTGGAGCTAACTTCCGAGAATCAACCAGATCTCAAACTCCTGCAACTGTCGTACTTAGAAGTTGCGGTGACGTATCTGCTTCAGCCTAGCCTCCAAAGCCTACGAGGACAGTTTCGCCAGGGTTCAGCCCTGTTTGAGCTGCAGCTTGTGAACAATGGCAATTCTCCTCGCGAGGTTGAGCTCGCCCTGGAATCGTTGGATGAGTCAGACCGCTACGACTATCAGCTGGAAAAAAGCCGGGTCCAGATTTTGTCGCAGTCAGCCCAAACGGTCGAAATTAAGATTATCCCCAAGAGAGTATGGCGACGTCCGCTCTACGGAGGGGGGCATTTTTCTAACTTTCGGATCAGGCTGCAAGACGTACATCAGCATCCTCTGCCAATGGACCGAATTCAGGGCAATTTCACCTGGCTGTCTCGGCCCTGGTGGCAGCTATTGCTTGGGATTTTACTTGCGCTAGGGGTATTGGGAACAGCCGCAGGACTCATCTGGTGGTTTCTGTTGCGTCCGCCCACACCGCCCAAAATCTTGCTATTTGATGCCTCTGACAACAGCTACTCAGCGGCCAACGATGAATTTGCTAAGGTAGATTTCCAAATTCGCCATCCGGAGCGCATCAAATCGATTCAGCTAACGGGCTACAACCTGGAGGGCAAGATTATCAGTGCGCCCATCAAGTACGACTTTCAAGACGCTGCAAGTCCTAACGAATTAACCAATGAGTCGTTACCCCATGGCCTCAAATCCTTGTGCAACTTACAACCAAGTCAACAACTGTTGAGCTGCAGCGAAGTTCACACAAGCGCAAGTTTACCCAATACCTATGTGTTCGAGTTAGATGTTTTTTACGAGCATCGCGACACAGATCAGAAGTTCTCAGAAAAATCGAGCAATGTGATTATTGAACCGGTTCCAGAGCCCATCATTAAAGTCAACCAACTGACCTATTCTGAACTGCTTCCTGCCAGCTATTCTCCTAATCTACCTTTAGAATTGAGCCGGCCCATTGAGTTAGCTGTGGAAATCTATCAACCGAAGACGTTCCAGGCTATTAAGCTTGTGGGCAAAACGATGGCAGGAGACATTATTGGAGAAGAGGTTTATCCCATTTGGCCCTTTGAAGACAGTGAAGACATCCATCCTGACTTAAAGAACCAGGGATGTCAGCTCACTGATGCTCCTCAAAGAATCACTTGCACTGAATTTCCAACCCAGATTAAGCAAGTTGGCACCTTTCAACTTGAGGTAACACTGATTCCGGCAGAACCGACTTCCGCCGGTGACTGGGTGACTATCGTTACTGAGCCCATTACCGTTGATCCAGCTCCGATAAGCATCGATTTGTTCGCCATTAACGGCGAAAACGCTCAGCCTAAATACCTGATTCCGATCGACCAAGAAGCTACAGCGGATTCTCCTGGCCTCCAGCCCCCTGGGGTCAACTTTTCCTGGGCCGTATCAGGCGGCTCCACGATGGACCTTAAACTTCTATTACCGGATCCTCTCACTATCAATCCCCGAGGGACGTTCTTTTTCCCCATCCCCCCTGGTGGACGCAAAACCATCACCTTGCAAGCCACTGATGGGGCGGGCAATACAGTGGAACGTACCGTAGAAATTGAAGCCTTTGACCCAACACCCACTAGTCCTGAAGATGTGGCAGCGGCAGCGGCAAAGGCGACTGTTGAGGCGATGCAAGCGGAAGAAAGTGTGGCTGTGCCGCCAAGTAATCAGCAGACACCCTTCGGTGCATCTAGCTCAGCGGACCCGCAGGGAGTATCCCCCTCCGAGCGTCCCCCTCAATTTGTTCGATAACCGGGAATCTGCCGCTGGCAGTTCGCATTGTTGAGCGATCGCTCTTGGTGAAAAGAGATCGCTCTTCAGTTTGTTTGATTGCCATCGTAGGGAAACGGCCACATACTTTTCTGCTGCAAACCATGATCGCATTTCTAAATATAGCCAAAGGCAAACGCTCATCCACATCACAAGTGCTGATATAGCCAGAGGCGATCGCCCTGCCTTAGCTAAAAGCGATCGCACTAAACTTGGGGCCGTTGAATAACAAGCCAGCCAAATAATTCTGCAATGGTGAGGTGAATATTAGAGGCGAAAGCTGGGGTGGGTAAGTGGTCAGTAGGTTGATCGAAAATCTTGACTTGATCAGGAGGCAAATAGACTAATACTGTTTGCTCTTCTGGATCAATCAGCCAGCCTATCTGGGAGCCGTGTTGTAGGCAGTGCAGAATATTTTTTGTGACTCGGGTTTGACTTTGCTCGGGAGACAAAATCTCAATTGCCCAATCGGGATAGGCTTCAATGGTATTGGCAATTTCACCGTTAGCATCACAGGGAATGCGTGACCAAGTGAATACGCTGATATCAGGGACGATGGAGCGTCCACCAAAGGTGCAGCGTAATTCTGCCAAGGCCCAAGCAACTTGTTCGGGGTGTAAGGCTGCATTAAGCACTGCGGAAAGTCGAGTTTGTAGCAGGCTATGCTTTCCCTTAGGCATGGGCTTTTGAATAATCTGATCATCGATGTATTCGCTGGCGGGTTTGGTTTCTGGCTGTTGCAGAAACTCTTGTAGTGTCAGAACTTTAGTGGGTGATTGAACCATTCAGAGAACCCGGCGGTAGGTCACAAGCAACAGCTCTATTCTAGATGAAGAGATCGCCCGCCCTCTTTTTCCCTGGCAAGGTGAGATCGAACTCATACCTAACAATCAGACTACTTCAAACCAAAGATCGCCCTTCTACTGTAAATCGAGATCGTCCTTCTACACCCAGCTCAAAAAAGTACTCATTATTATTGACAATCGCGGATTCCAGCAAAGGTGACCGCACTACTGCAGCAAACAGAAATCGCTCTCCTTAACCTTCAGGACTTACGCAGTTGGCGAAATAGTGATTTTGGGAGCCGCTAAATAGGATCGCACGGCGTCCCGAACAATCCTGAGCTTGGCCTCATACCAACTCACGCCGGTTGTGAACCAGTGCATCTCTAGGCGCAGAAACGCTCGAATCGCCAACCCAATATGGTTGCGCTGCGCCCGTGAGGAGCGCACTTGAGCTTTTTCCACCCCGCAACACTGCTTCAGGCCACGATGGTATTCCTCAATCGACCATTCACAGTCAGCCCATTTGAGGCGCTGTAGTTCATCCATCTTCAGGTCATTGGTAGCCCAGTAATCAATGTCGCCGTCTGGGGCAACAATCTTGAACACGCGGACCATGCCGTAACCTTTGAGATGCACGACACGCCCTCGGGGACCAATATCGACCGCGCTAATGGCGCGATTGCCGCTGCGGTCAGGATTGACCAGCCGATTGCGTTTGAGCCGAGTCAGCCAGCGCCAGCGGTAGCTGGCAATCACCTTGAGGTTGGCTAGCGCACTAAACCAACTATCGAAAGCCACACATTCAGGCTGAAAGCCGCGCTGATGAACCATCTTCAACATGGCCTGGAAATGGTCATTTTTAGTGGCTCCATCCACCGCTTTCTCATACAGCCGATAATCGCAAGGGATGTGCTTATCCCCATCGCTCCACAGCAGCGTCGTCAGATTGATACCTTTGACGACTCGCTTATGCTTGCCGGACCACTGCCGAATGACCAGTGCCATCTGCTGCGCATAGTGTTTGTCCAGCATCGTGTCATCAAGAACCAAGACGCCTCGATTCAATTCGACATAGGGCGCGGCTTCCCGCCACAACTCTTTTGAACCCGGTTCGTGACGGTGTAGCAGCCGATTGATCGCATCGTGAGCCGGAGGGCTCTCACTCACCGGTTGAACCCGTTCGGCTTCGCAGCAACTGTAGGCTTTCTGGCTGGCAATCAGAAAGTTGATGTAGTCGATAGCTTGGTATTTCGGAGGATTCATTCTCCTCTTCTAACTCATCTTCATCTCAACTGCGTAACTCCTGACCTTCTGAAAGCGATCGCATTTCTAGCCAGGGATTGCCCCTCTACTACAAACAGAGATCGCCCGTCCCCGGGAGCATCCCACTTTCGACAAAGTATCAACTGGTGAGCTGACCATTCAGGTAAGCACAGCGCAGACTCAACATGGCACTGACCGAGGCGGTATTCCAACGAGCACCCGAAATTTGAAGGCGCCGCCCAATCTGTTTAACT
>JBCDAJ010000019.1:0-58796 GCA_039185935.1 Cyanobacteria bacterium P01_F01_bin.56
GGAGCTTTGATCCCCCAACCCCCTTAAAAAGGGGGCATCCCCATCCAGGGATTGAGTAGCCCCTTTTTTAAGGGGGCGGCGGCAGCGGGGGATCGAACTACGACCGCTGTGATCCTCAAGAAACTTAGTTTACAGAATACTTAAGTCGTTGTCGGTGAAAACGAAGGGAACGAATCGGCATTGCGGCGTGTTAAGCGCCAGGTTTCAGAGGCGGGCTCTTTTCAGAGGTCAAGCGCCGTCGCCATTTTGAGACGCCCCCAGAGAAATGAAAGCGCAAAGCGGTTGCCAGACGTCAAAAGCAGTTTCATTAGGCGATAGGCTTGCTGAGGCTGGAACATTCGGCAACTCAAAGTTTTTAGGTGTTCACAACTGCCAGCAAAACTGCTTGGTAAGTCCTTTGAATGGGAGCATGCTGAGGGTGGCAGCGCGGAACAACACATTTTGATGTGTAGGAGCATCTGGCCCTCTTTCACGCTGGTTCGTTTTGCTCTCTTGCAAAAAACGGCAAATTAACCAAAGAGGAATGCCAGAGTTTGTATTGCGATTAGTATTGCGATGGTTCTTTAACTCTGTAGTGTGGTCGTGATGAGAGACTTTGCCGCCATGCGCCCAAATTTTCAAGCCGGTTTGCGACGGTGTGTCAAACCGCTTAAGTATGCTGTTCTCGCTGTGCTAACCGCCCTATTCACTTGGCAGCTACTGGGCCATTCTGGATCAGCAAACGCACCGGTTTCTAACTATGAGCTGGCGCAGGCGGCCTCGTTTAACCAAGTTGAGACGTATCCCATCACGGCATTGCCCTCAGCGGATACATACCGCCCCGTGGGTAACTGGGTGGGACGGCTGATTTTGCCGAGTGTCGAAGAATATGCCGCCGAGCCTGGTGATTGGGCGTGGTTTGAAGTGTGGCATAGCCTGGCCAATCCTGACTTGCTGGGGCAACGGGTCAAAGTCACCTGGCAAGACTCGCCAGGCTTGCAAGCCTATGTTGATGCCGTCACCCGAGATGTCACATTTTCCGAACGGGCCAACAAATTTTGGGCAGGGGGCACCATTGTCCCCATTCGGTTGGATGGTCGGCAGCAGGTCGGCCCGCTGCAGTCTTTGGCCGGAGCCCGCCCCAAGGATGATGTCACGGTCAGACTCGTGGGTCAGCCCGTACTCGAATCTGACAATGGGAGCCCAGTCATTCGCGTCGGGCTCGAACCGGTGCAAGTCACAGGCCGAGAGTACGGGTTGGTGGAAATCGTTGGACCGGATACCAGCATTGACCAGCCCTTGCCAGCCGCCTGCCCAGGCGAGCCACCCTGCCCAACGGAATATTTCCAAGTGCGGCACTTTGACCCGGCTAATAAGGACTTTACTGGCCCCGAGGAAACCATTCGCATTCCCCAACAGCCCATGCTGAAGGGCGATCGCTTCTTTTCCAACATTCTTGATTTAGCGGCATCACCCGCCGGTAGTGCCGGTTGGTATGTGTACGGGGCGCGGGATGCCGATGGCGTCTTTACGGTACAGGCCTTGCAACCACGCACGTTGATGCAACTAACCCCCGATGAAGTCATCTTGGGCGAAAAAGCCGGACGCAATTATCTCGACCGGCACAATTGGGGGCAGACTCCTGAGCGTAAGGGCCTCGCCCAAAAGGTATTGGTCAGCCCGACCGCAGATTCGGCAACGGGGGCACTCGCTCAATGGCAAGTCGGAGACTACGGTCTGGTGATCCACCTGTTTGGGGGCATTGGTGGCGAAAATAAGGAATTCACCCCAGCGGGGACAGTGACTGGTCACTTTGCCTATGGTTTGGCTGAGGTCATTGAGGAGCCCATTGCCCAAGAACCCCAGTTCAAAATCAACTACCAGCAAATCTATACCCACAATGGAGGAGCCATTATTGCGGGCACCCACGATTGGGCCTCTTATACGGGGGATATGCAGCGGGGGTGGCTGGGTCAACGGCCCCTGTCTGACGTGGTGGTGAAGCTGGACTACTTTGTCGAAGATTTGCAACTGGGCGACACGACCCTATCGCTTTTTCGAGAACTGCTGATTCAAGCGCAGATCATTGCAGCTCGCTATCGCACCGGCGATGGCGCTGGAGTCACCGCTATCTCCCCTGCGACCTCCTGTGTCCAAGATTCCAATCAGGCTCTCTATATTGCCACCGAGGAGATCCGCATACGGGCAGAGCAAGATCCTAACCTTGCAGCCTATGTGGAGGCGAATCCTGATGATCCAGAGGTGCAAAAAATTGACCAATTCGCAGCCCTGGCAACGGATTTGCGACAAGCCCTGGCGCCCTATGGGGTCGTTCGCCCCGATTGGCAAAGTAATGCCGAAACGCTAGCCGGGGTGAATGCGCGGGGTAACGAGTTAGCCACCCGCAGCGGTTTGTTGGCCGGTATCTTTAGCTGGCGATCGATGATGCCGCGCTGGGGACAAGACGATATTGCGTTCATTTTCCTCAAAAATGGCGGCGATCTGTGGTTCCTCCGTCCTAACCAAGTGGGTGGCTTTGACCCGACGATCGCGCCAATTCCCCCCACGGCATTATTTGGGCTGATTCCTGGGGTGTCACGAGTGGCGCTGCGACTGGCGCGGAGTTTTGCGGTGCCGATTTCGGGTGCCGTGATTGGGTATACGGTGCTGGCGTTGCTAGCGATCGCCGCCGTCGCCCTCTTTTACGGTCGTCAAAGTGGCTTTTTGAATGCACGGTTCAATGTCGACCATCCCATCAAGGCCGTATTTAACCTGATTAAACTCTTCTTCATTCCATCACTGGCAGAGGAACTGATTTTTCGGGTTGGCCTGCTGCCTCACCCCACAGAGGGCGTGCCGACGCCGCGCTGGCTGGCTTGGACCGCCTTGAGTATCGGGTTGTTTGTGCTCTATCACGTGGTGTTTAGCTGGTTGCGGCCAAAAGCTGGAGCCGTGCTGAGCGATCGTCGCTTTTTACTGATTGCTTTCTGGGTGGGCATGGTGCTGACTACCCTCTACGGCCTGACGGGTTCCATGCTGGCGGTCACGGTTGTGCACTGGGTCATTGTGGTGTGCTGGCTCTACGGCTTTGACGGCCTGGCTCAACTCCAGGGCAAAGTGCCCGACGCCGCTAACCCCTAAGTGCTGACGATACGGTGTCCTGCCGTCGGTTAGGCTACCCTTTGGGAAAGCATTTCAGGATTCGATATGGCGAGTCGGCTCTGGAAATTTCTCACGACGGATATCCGGGAACTGGCGTCTCTGGATACGGTGGATAGCAGCAAAGATGCCGCCGAGGCTGTGCTGGGTTTGGCAGAGGTGCTGCAAACCGAAGGGCCAAACGTTCAGCAACTCGCCCCCTTGGTCGCGCAATTAGACTCGCTGCTGGACGTGCTGAATTCGCCGCTGGGCAACATCGTCGGCGCTAGCCTGCCGTTTGTTTCCATCGCCACGGGACTGCTGAAGTTCTATTTGGAGAAAACCAAGCAGGAACCGACCCTGGCGCAAAGTGTCGCCCTCATAAGCCAAGCCGCATACTTGGAGAGCTTTAAAGAGTTTGTGCAGCAACAACCCAGGGTACAAAAATGGCTAGCGGCATCAGATAAACAGGCACAAGCGCAAGCGCTGACACCGGAAGTCAAAGCGCTGGGAGACTTTGAGTTAACTGATCGCGAAGCTCGCTTGGCATTGCTGCATTTCCATCAATCCGCATTGGCAACAGTGTTTAACCAGGCCTTGATTGCTCGACTGGTACATCTGGGGGCCAAACCAGAAGCGGCTAAAAAGATTGCGGAAATGGTCGCCCAAAACACGAATCGTTACATGCGAGAAGCGATCGCCGCTGCCAAAAAGCCGGTGCAGCGAATTGCCGAATGGTATCGCATTGGGGGCGATGCTGACTTTGAAAAGTATCTGAGCATCGACACCTATTTAGCAGAGGTGATTGCGCCGCGCCCCCACGAGCCGGTGTTTGCCGAACCGTTCACGTTCAAAGACATCTACGTGCCGCTCAAAGCACAACCGCTGACCAGTGCTGGCGAGCCGGACGAGTCCCAAGAACCCGTGGTGCTAGAGCAGTGGGCGCGGCAAACGCTCAATGATGACGCTGCCAAAGACCGAGTGCTTTTTGTACAGGGCGATCCAGGGCGGGGCAAGAGTGTGTTTTGTCGCATGTTTGCCGACTGGGTACGCCGCCACGAACATCCCCGCTGGACGCCGATTTTGATTCGCCTACGGGATGTGGCAGTGCTCTCTCGCGACTTTGAAGAGACCTTAGCGAAAGCCGTAGACCGCGACTTTGCCAAAACCGATTTGGGCTGGCTGAGCGATCGCAACGTCAATTTCCTATTCATTCTCGACGGGTTTGACGAACTGTTGATGGAAGGACGCACCAGCGGCGGTCTCGACAATTTTCTGGATCAGGTGGGGCGCTTTCAAGAGCAGTGCGCACGGAACTCCGAAAAGAACCATCGCGTGTTGATTACCGGGCGGACGTTGGCCTTGCAGGCGATCGAAAGCCGCATACCCAGCAACCTTGCCCGTATCGAGATTGAGCCAATGGATGACACGCTCCAGCGCCAGTGGTTCCATCGCTGGGGCAAGCTCATCGACCACGACGAATCGCGTCTGATGGCAACTTTGAAAGACCCGCGCCTGCCAGAGCGAGTACAAGAACTCGCCCGTGAACCTTTACTACTCTATCTGCTGGCCGCCATGCACCGCGATGGCGAACTCCGCATCGAGATGTTCGAGGGTGCTGAAGGTACTCAGGCCAAAGTCTTGATTTATCAGCGCACGCTGGACTGGGTACTGACCAAACAACGGACGGAAGGCTATCGCCGCGAACCTCAAAACCAAGACATCGTCACGGCTCGCGACCTCAACCCTGACATCACCGAACTTGCCCCCGAACATCTACGCCGCATTTTGCAAGAAGCGGGACTCTGTGTGGTGCAGTCGGGTATGGAGTTTGCCAGCATTCGCGTGATCGAAGACCGTCTTACCCAAGACAGCGCCGCCAAAGCCTTTCTCGAAGCAGCCCAAAAACGCCTCGACACTGACGACACCCCGCTACGCAATGCCCTCGCCGCCTTTTACCTGCAGGAAGGACGCCAGGGCGAAGGCTCCATTGAGTTTGTCCACAAAAGCTTTGGGGAATTTCTCTGTGCCGAGCGCATTGTCAATGGCCTAATCGATGTCTGCCAGCCTGGACGTAATCGTGAATACGACATCGACGACCTGGCCTTTTGCTGGATGATGTATGACCTACTCGGCTGCCACGTCCTCACCCCCGAAATCGTCGAATACCTTACCGCCCTACTGATCAAACACCCTGAATTTGAAGCCGAAAAGCTGCATAAACGCCTCTACAACTTTTACTGGCGCTGGAGCGACGGCGAATTTATCGACGCCCCGCCGGAAAATTGGCCGCAGCAAAAAATGCGTTTGCGACGTGTGAGAATACCTGATCGGAAAGAAAGCTTAGGCCAACGTCAAGTCGATATCTACACCGGTCTAAATATCATGATTCTACTATTTGAGTTGCACCGTCTTGGTGCAGTTGAATCAGAAAAAGTAAGCTTGTCAAAAGCACGATTTGACCAGCCACAAAATATCTTGTTCTTTGACCCAAATCAAAACCCAAAAACAGAACACTTTGATCATTCTCGTCTATCTCGAATCATTGGAATCAGTCAATGTTTAGGAGTTATGGGATTTATTGAAAATTTGAGTTCATTTCTCCATCACATCGTTCTTCAAAAAGCTGACCTCCGTAGTACAGATCTCTACAAAGGCTATTTTGTGAGTGCAGATCTTACTGAAGCGGATCTCCGGCGTTCATACCTTCGCCGAGCAAATTTTAGACGCGCATGTCTCATAAAGGCTGATCTTCGAAATGCTTACCTTCATGAAGCATACTTACATGACGCATGCCTGTATGAGGCTAATTTATGCGGAGCTGATTTACAATCATCAGATTTAAGCAACACCAACCTTGATAAGTCAAATTTATTTTCAGCTAATCTCATCAGTGCAAACCTTAATCACGCATACTGCCCTAGTGCAATATTTTGTAGAGCTAATCTACACGATGCGACTCTTTATTTTGCCAAGCTTCTGAATGCCAATTTACATTACGCTAACCTTTGCTATGTCGATCTTCGCAGTGCAGACTTACGTGGTGCTAATTTAAGTGAAGCAAGTTTAACCCGCGCCATCCTATCAGATGCTTACGAAACAATTCGATGGGACGACAGGACAAATTGGGCAGGGGTAACAGGTTTGGACAGTGCGATTGGGGTGCCAGAGGCGTTGAAGCGGCAGTTGGGGTTGGAGTGAGAGTGGGAGGGTAGTTGGGGGAGTGAAGTGGGTGGAGTGGGTGGAGTGGGTGGAGTGGGTGGAGTGGGT
Source organism: Cyanobacteria bacterium P01_F01_bin.56 (assembly GCA_039185935.1). Lineage (GTDB taxonomy): Bacteria > Cyanobacteriota > Cyanobacteriia > Phormidesmidales > Phormidesmidaceae > Halomicronema. The sequence continues at coordinate 6,388 of JBCDAJ010000019.1, forward strand.
AGAGTGGGTGGAGTGTTATGTGCGTTTGCACGTGCAATCTAGATAGGATAAAGCTAATCGACCTGACTAAGCAGGATCAACACAAAGCTTATGTTAAATGCGGGTGTACTGACCTTTCAGGAGTTTGCGATGGGTGAAACTTTGCCGCTGGCGACGATTCAGGCGGCAGTGTTTGAGTTTTTACAAAACCGTGATGATGTGGTTATCTTTGGCGCACAGGCAGTCAATGCGTGGGTCAACGAACCCCGCATGACTCAAGATATTGACTTACTCGCTCTCAACGCGGCGGCTCTGGCGGAAGAAATTCGAGCCCTGTTGTCTCAGCAGTTTCAGATTGCGGTGCGCATTAGGGAGGTGAAAGCGGGGATCGGCTATCGGGTTTACCAACTCCAAAAAACAGGCAATCGTCATCTAGTGGATATCAGAAGTGTCGAAACATTACCCGCTGCTAACCGCATCGAAAATGTCTTGATTCTGTCTCCTGCTGCCCTGATTGCTCAAAAAGTAATTGCTTTTCATCAGCGACGCGGTAAGCCCAAAGCAGGAACCGACTGGCGGGATATTGCCATGCTCTTGTTGACCTTTCCAGACCTCAAACAAGATCCGGGTACGGTCACTGACGCTCTAGTTGAGGCACAAGTCAGCGTCGACATTTTGGCGGTTTGGCAAGAGATGGTGCAGCAAGATATTCAGCCTATTGACGAAGACGAAGACTTTTGAAAACTGTCATGGAGATTGAGGATGGCAGACTTACCGATTGAGTATTTGACTGATAGGGCAGACAATCCCAAAGCTGTCGTCATCTACGTCAACCTATGGTGCAAGTTACTCCCTCAAGAGACTGACTCTCTTACTCGCGAGTCTTTTGGAGGAGGGTGACTTCAAAGGCTTGCAGGGTGTCGGGTAGGTCGATCGCTTTTTCGACTTCATGATCGGTGGAGAGCAGTACGGTCCAAGCTTCGCGATCGATGGGCACATCCAGGGTGAAAGGCTGCTCGTAGGCGAAGTTAATGGCGATGAGCACCGTTTCGGTTTCGGTTTCCCGCAGGTAGGCCATGTGCTCATGGGGATAGTGGATGAGCGATCGCCAGCAGCCATACTGCAGCGCTGGACTATGTTGGCGAACTCGAAGAAGTCGCCGATAAAAGTTCAGAATCGAGTCCGGATCAGTGAGTTCGCTTTGCACATTCAGGTCAGGATAGTTGGCGTGCACGGGAAGCCAGGGCTGGACTTCCTTACCAAAGCTGAAACCCGCATGGGCAGAGGCATCCCACTGCATGGGGGTGCGGGCACCGTCGCGGGGTGGGGGCGTTTCGCCGGTGTCGCTTTTCACCACTGCGTGGTCTTGCAGTTGGTCCTCAGGAATGTCGGTATTGTCCACCATGCCCAGCTCTTGACCGTAATAGAGCAGCGGCGTCCCGCGAATGGTAAGCAGCAGCGTGGCGGCAGCTTTGGCGATCGCGTTGGCATCGACACACAGGCTGCACTCGACCCAACGTGACAGGTGACGTGGAATGTCGTGATTATCGAGAAAGTAGCAGGGCCAGCCATCGGCGGGCGTCACCTTTTCTTTTTTCTCGATTTCTCGCTGCAGATAGCCGGGATACCAAGGACTAAAGGGAAATTCAAAGGCGATGGGCAGGTGCAGTTCATCGTTGTCGACGCCGTGGAAAATCACGGAATCGTAGAGGCGGTTGTCAATAAAGGTTTCGCCAATCAGGACGCGATCATCATAGGTCTCTAGAAGGGCGCGCAGCTCGCGGATAATCTGATGATTTTCAGGCAGATTTTTGTCGTAGAGGTGGTGATAGTTGTTGTAATCGTTCTTGTCCGTCGCACCATATTTCAGGGGATTGTCACGAAAATAAGGATCCTTGCTGTATACGCTGGAGGCATCCAAGCGAAAGCCATCGACGCCGCGATCGAGCCAGAAGCGCACGACCTCGTAAACGGCAGCCCGGACATCAGGATTTTGCCAGTTGAGGTCAGGCTGGTTTTGGTTAAAGGTGTGGAAGTAGAACTGGCCGCGCTGTTTGCAATAGGTCCAGCCGGTGCCACCAAAATAAGATTGCCAGTTGTTGGGCCGGTCTTGCCCCTCAAATGGGGTTTGCCACAAATACCAGTCAGCCTTGGGATGATCTTGACTAGTGCAAGATTCCACAAACCAGGGGTGCTGGTTAGAGGTGTGATTGACCACCAGGTCGAGAATGATTTTGATACCGCGATCGTGGGCTTTAGCCAGCAACTCGTCACAATCGTCTAGGGTGCCAAAGGTGGGGCAAATGTCTTGGTAGTCGACAATGTCGTAGCCGTTGTCGATCATCGGCGATTTGTTGATGGGAGACAGCCAAATTGCGTTAATTCCCAATGCCGAGGAACTTTTAGGATCGCCGTCATTCAAGTAATCTAGCCGCTCAATGATGCCCCGCAAATCCCCTATGCCGTCGCCGTTGCCATCAGCAAACGTCAGGGGATAAATCTGGTAAATGACACCCGTTTCCCACCAGCGGTAGGTGCGGGAAGAGGCGGACTCAGACATGATTAGCGTCCTAGAGCAATTAGGGTTCTTCCAATTATGATGCCGCCCAGCTATCGCGACTGCCTGAAAAAGCTAGAAATCTCAAGGGTTTGGTGCAATGGCTGCACTAGCGGTTAAGGGGGCTGTTGCTTTCGGTTTGTGTTACGTGCCCTTCCATGCCCGCTTTGGTCGTAAATTCTATCTGCCAACCCGCCAAGATATGGCAAAGTGTAGAATACCCTTCGGAAAGGGCAGAGCCCGCCAGAGTTCGGAAACAAAAGCCTGGCCAGATGCTAGTTTCAGCCATCTGCAATGGTCTGCACTAAAGGCAGCTTGCGACATTCGATGTCGCCAAGCTCTTGGTGTTCTGCTGGTCATAGTGGTGGAGGCTGGGGCAGACAAAGCGATCGCGCCGCTACTCAAGGCTCACCTAAGGCAAGTTCATAATCAGTGACTAAATCGCCTCAGTCACTCTCGGGTAAGACGTTAAGATTGGGGCGCAGCTTAAGGCGCACCAAGATCGCCGTCACGTTGTCATGACCATTATGCTCATTGGCCAGGTCGATTAAATCGGCGACCCCTTCCTCCAAATCAGCCTTGGTTCGCATCAAGGGTTCGAGATGAGATTCGACATGGGTTTCTAGCAAATCGTTGTCGCTCAGTCCGTCAGAACAAAGAATAAAGAGCGTATCTTGGCTGATGCTAAGTCTGTTAATAGTCGGGGCAATATCATCATTGCTACGAGGGCCGAGCGCTTGCGTGAGTTGGTAAGCATCAGGGCGAGCATAGGCGATCGCGGGTTCAACGCCGCGCTTGATTTCGCGTTGCCCCACTTCATGATCCACAGTTGTTTGGCTTAAGCCTTGGCGAGTCAGGCAATACAGTCGACTATCGCCGACATGGGCCACCATCAAGTTTTGGTTGTCGACCAAAAGCATGACTAAAGTGGTGCCCATGCGAGCATTGCCAGCCCGATCCTCCGCTTCATTTTTGTCAAAAATAGCTTGGTTGGCTTGGCAGATAGCGACTTTAATGATTTCCTCATTGGGCAAATCGTCCCGCCAATGCTCAGCAAAGTATTCGCGTAGGGTTGTGACCGCTAAATGACTGGCCACTTCACCGCCTGAATGCCCGCCCATGCCGTCACACAGAATGTATAGTCCTCTTGCCTCAAGGTAAGCGCCCGATGGACTATCTACCCGTTGCAGCTGGGTATCAGCAAAAAAGGAATCTTCATTATGAGATCTTTGGCGACCCACATGAGTCCGACCGACTTGATCAAGGCGGTGTAACTTCATGGGTAATGCCATCGTTGGCAAGTCGTTGAGGCTACTATCCTCGCCTCCGACCTCGACTGTGTCAGTTTCCTCTAGGGCAGTGTCTACCCCCGCCGCTAGTAAAATGTCATCGACGGCAATAACGGGGGCACCCACCTCAGCCGGCAGCTCATCTGCGTCAGGAATGCGCTCATCTAAGTCCAGCAAGCTTTCGTCATCTTTAGTATTTGGGCTCTCAACCAGGTCACTAATATTCTCAGTCTGGTCGTCACTATTCTCAGTTGCCACAGACGCTGATGAGTCTGCCAAGTCTGTCAAGCTTTCCGTCGGAGATAGTGGTTCTGATTCAGCAACGCCAGCTTCCGGCAATTGGTCGGCAATTTCGACCAGGCGAGCTTTGATGATGTCTGGAGTTTGAAGAATGCCAGCGGCCATATCGGTAACGACATCATCCAGCGCAGTAATGGGGGGTGACGATAACTGCTCTATCCAGGTCTGCCAAAACTTGCCAAGGGCTTGTAACGTAGGGACAGCTTCGCTGGCGTTAAAAATTAAGCGCTGCAAACAGACGACTTGATCATCATCGATCCGCAGGTTGTCTGACACTAACAAGCTCGATTCTGCCGCAAACGGAGCCAAAGTCGTCCACAGCGTCAACATTTCATAAAACCAGTGGACCAACTCTAGCGGTTCCACTTTGCTGTCATTGGCAAACTCTAGCAGAGTTCGCCAGGTTGAGCGATCTTCGATGACGATGATGGTGTAACCGTCGCAGCGCCAGACCGCTTGTAGCTCTGGCACTGCGGGATAAAGGGGTTCTTGCAGCTCCCAGTAAGGAAAGGCCAAAGGCGGAATCATGTTGTCGATATCCGCAGCCTGCAAATCGTCTGGGGCGTTTTCCAAAAATTGCACCAGCGGCGAATCAGACGCTGGCTCACAATCCAAAATATTCAGAACTGTTTCGAGGTTGCCCAAGGGTTTGTTAACGTCAGTGGGTTGCCGCAATTGGTAGCGGGTTTCGCCTTTGAGTTGGTTGCCGGAGGTAAGTAATGTCGCCGCTGTTGGGGAGGAAGACGTCTTGACAGCGCCGTCGGCTGCTGAGGCTAATGGCTGCGGTTTGGCGCTGGCAGTAACGGCTGTCGGCGAGACACTCACTTCAGCATGAGTCGGAACGATAATAGCCTGCAACTCCCGCAGAGCCTTGCCGCATTGCTGGCAAAACCGATTTTGAATAGGATTCTCAAATTGGCAGTGCGGACAGACAAACATAGCCAGCGACCTAAATTGCTATCTGGCGAGGCATTTGGCAGAGTCGTATCACCTTAGCTTACCTGAAGAATTCTCAGTGAGTGAATCCACACAAAGTCAGCCAAACTTAGTCAATAGTGTGCCCGGCTAGGGGACTAAAAAATAAGCTCACCAATTCAAAACTGTTCATTCATTGCGATCGCAATTCCGGAAGTTTCATCCAGTCATCTTGGTCGTTGCAGCGCACCCACTAAGCTTTTCAGCGGTTTGAGATGAGGGCGCTTTCCCGCAAGAGTTGTTGCACTTCAGCGGTTGCGAGCGATCGCCATTCTCCTGGCGCTAAACCTGTCAGCGCCAGGCTGCCGATGGCTCGCCGCACCAACCTCAGGGTCGGGTGACCAACCGCCGCCGTCATGCGCCGGACCTGACGATTGCGCCCCTCGGTGAGGACCATTTCTAACCAACAAGTTGGCACTGACTTACGGTAGCGAATGGGTGGGTCGCGGGGTGGTAAATCGGGGTCTCTTGGCAAAAGTTGCACTTGAGCTGGGCGAGTGCGCTGTCCTTGAATCACGACACCCTGACACAATTGCGCGATCGCTTCAGCCGGGGGAATGCGCTCAACCTGCACCCAATAGGTGCGCGGATGGCCATATTTAGGATTGCTGAGGCGATGCTGGAGTTGTCCATGATTGGTTAGCAGCAGTAGTCCTTCACTGTCGCGATCCAGCCGCCCAACGGGATAGATATCGCGCACGGGAATAAACGCTTTGAGGGTCGCGCGATCGCCCTGGCTGTCGGTAAATTGACTCAAGACATCATAGGGTTTGTAGAAAATGACGTATTTGCCAGGAGGCTGGGTCGAGTGACCACTTGAACGAGGCTGGCGATGTCGAGCGCGATCGCGGTTCACCGATTTAGACACATCAACCTCGCGACAAAATAGCATCAATGGATGTAACTGTTTGCTGCATTATTTCTCAAAATATTGAGAAATAATGCTTTCTAAGATGGTGCCTTTATCCTGAGAAATAACTCATTTCAATGAATCTCAGAGAAACCATGGATAAGCTACAACGATATCGCTTTAAGTGCACTCTAACCTTTGGAGACATTTATGCTCAGGTGATTGCCTGGCTGGTGGTCTTGCTGATTAGCTTAGCCGCTGCCATGGGTTTAATGGGTGCCCGTCAACCGCTGTATGCGTTAGTTTCGGTTGGGCTGGTTTTAGTCTTATCCTTGCCGTTTCTTTTATTCGCGTTTGTGACTACGCTGGTGAACCATATCGAGTTTATGACCGTTGACGCGCCAGCCGAAACCACTGCTTCCAGCGCTGCTGCGATTGGCCAACAACCCGCTCAAGCAGTCTAATCGCTAGAGCAAAATTTGCACTTTTCTGTGGCATCACCCTTAAAGACTGAACCTTTAAAGGCGATGCCATTGGCTTTTGGTTCAGGTGACAAGCTGTTTGCGAGGCAGGGCATTTCAGATTACTAAAATTGCCATTCAGCAATCATTTCGTTGCTACCCTCTGTAGGGCTCTCTAAAGTGTCGTCGCTGTGCGTCTCGGGCCCTTCCCAGCAGGTCTGCTGTGCCTTGCTACAGTGACGGACTGCTTATGATTCGTTACTCTACCCGAAAGGACTCGCCGGATGAACGCAAAACTCCGGCCTTTCTAAAGGGGCACGATATGTTTTATCTCGGCTGTGCGGTGTGGGCCTTTAAAGCTTGGGTCGGTGATTTTTATCCGGCGGGGGCGCGGTCTGGTGACTTTTTGCCGCTGTATGGCGATCGCTTCACCACCGTTGAGGGCAACACCACGTTTTACTCAATTCCTGACAATACGACGGTTGACCGCTGGGCAGCGCAAACCCCTGACACGTTTCGCTTTTGCCCCAAGATTCCCCGCCTTTACTCCCATAGCGGTGCATTAATGCCGCATTTTGATCATGCGCTCGCGTTTCTCAAAACTCTACAGCGATTAGGGCCCCGCCTCGGTCCGGTATTTTTACAACTGCCACCAAGCTACAGTCCTGAGCGATTTACCGATCTGCGAGACTTCTTAACCCAGTGGCCCCGAGACGTTGCCCCTTTATCAGTTGAGGTGCGTCACCTGGCCTGGTTTGAGTCGGTGCATGCTCAGCGGTTAAACGATACCTTGCGACAGCTTGGGGTGGGTCGGGTGTTGCTTGATACTCGCACCATGTACGACGGACAAGCCGATGGTTTGCCTGATCCACAGTTTGCTTCAGAGCGACGCAAACCCAAGCTACCCTTGCAGCCGCTCATCACGACTGACTTTACCCTCGTGCGTTATATCAGTCATCCTGACTTAAATTTCAACGAATCCTACATTTTGGGATGGGTGCCGCACTTAGTGGAATGGCTCAGCCAGGGCAAGACGGTATACCTGTTCATTCACTGTCCTGATGAAGCGCGATCGCCAACCATTGCCCGCTACTTTTATGACACCCTCAAAGGGGCCTACCCAGACTTACCCGCTCTGCCGTGGGACTCAGTTCAAAAGCCAGACGCTCAACTCAGCCTGTTTTGAGTGCTGGGAGTTGTCGCAGGCGGACCAAGGTGAGAATAACCACAAGCACCACTGCCGACGCGATCGCCGTCAGCATAATCATGGGCCGGTCAGCATGACGCACTGCGATTGCGCCATAAGCCCACACGTATACCAGCGTGAAGGGGATGTCCTGCTGGGTCAAGATGACGAGGAGAGCGATCGCGGCACTCACTAAAAGCATAATCACTGTCCACATGACGCCGCTGAGGCCACCGCGCCAGCCCGCATCATATAGCGCCGATGCAACATTGATGATGGTCGCTACCGAAATCCACGCCAGATAAATGCTGAAGGGATAAGTTGCCAACCAGCGCCGCTGGCGATCAATGCGAACGATGCGCAAAACGATGTAGGCCCCAATCAGCGGCAATAAGATGCCCAGCATAGCTAAAACCGACAAGAAAAAATATTGCAGCGTGAATAGGAATATCCAAACAATTTGGGCGACACAGGCAACAATCAGTAACCGATTAACCGGTCGAATCACAGGATCTTTTCTTTGATTGACCCCAAGCTGGTAAACGCCATAAGCAATCAGGCCGAGATAAATCAGCCCCCAAATAGCAAAGGCATAGTTCGCCGGCGTAATCAAAACACCCGCCAGCGTGGTGTTGGCAATTTCCCCCACATTTTTGCCGCCAGGCGGGTAAAAGTTGGACAACGTATTGATAGCTAGCGTGCCAATAATAGCGACGATTGTGGCGATCGCTAGTATCCACCCTGAGCCTTTCGACTGTCCTGACGCATCCATAATTCACCTGTAAGTGACTTCCCTTATCCTGCCGTACTTGCCGACATTTCCTCTCTAATGATGAGAACGCTGAACCATGACAAGATGCCCGTCATAAAACACAGGCCCCATACAAAAAGGCACCGAAGCCAGTTCAGTGCCGAGAAAAAATGATTGAATATCAAGCGCTCAAGACAAGAATCAGAAACAGCTCAGTAAACTTGTCCTAATCCAAATAGCCCATCAATACTGCGGGGGTCGGATCCACCACATCATTAGGAGCGATGGGACGATTACCCGGCAAAAACTGCAAATCTGAAACGGGCAGAGTGCTTACTGCCACCGGGCGATGTCCCGGCAGTAAATCGGTCGTGGCGACTTCAAACCCAGTGGACATGATGGGGCGTTCGCCAGCCATATCGAGACTGCCAACAACCTCAAACTCACTCAGTGCAATCGGGCGATGGTTCGGCAAATATTCAGTCGGCGTAATCCGAGTAGTGTCGTCGAGGACAAACACCACTTCACCAGCATCTTTTGCTTCGGCTTTGACTAAACTGCTCTTAGTCTGACGGCGTGATGCAGTCGCTTTAGTCGTTGACTTAGCACTGCTAGTGGCAGATGCCTTAGGTGTAGCTTGTCCGTTCGTTCCGTCTTGGCTGGTCATGCGTCAACCTCTTACTGCTTGGCGTTATGTAGTCTGCCCTCGGGAGAGCCAACCTGAAACGGACTTAGCCCCGATCAATATCAGCTCTTATCAGGCGTAGATCGTGCCAACGACTCTGAACTCTGTAGGGAGAACCTGCAAGGCCAGAAATATTAGCAATCATTAAGTAAATATTATCGTAAAAACGAACACAATTAAGTTTATGAAAGGTTATGAGTCTAATAATGCCAGCGATCGCGATCGTCTAAATCCAGCCTGCAGAGAGGATTGCTGCAATTTGCCAGTAGACGCTAAAAACCGCTGCAGCGCCCCCCTAAAGTGAGGGAAACCACACCCTAATCGAGCTAATCGAGAAATTGATGCGTTAGAGTATATGTACGAACAAGGGGCCGTAACGGTTTCGACGTTTTGACGAAAGTCACTTTGTGATTCAGACCGAGAGGGAGTCTACTCTCGTTAATCCAGGCTCAAAACAAACGTAACTGCGAACAACATCGTTCCTTTTGCTCGCAAGGCTGCACCTGTTGCTGCTTAAAAACTAACTAAAGTTAGCGAGCGTCTGTGACCTGACTCCGTTAAGGGTCATAGACCAAACCCCAACGGATGCTCCTAAAGCATTTCTCTAGTAGTGCTTAGGCTAAGACCTTACTAGAGAATCCCACCGCTAGGGATAATTAGCGGTTCCCGCCTTGAGGGTTAGAAAGGCTAAGTCTGTGAACGAATGGAGTGTTACTACTCGAAGCGGACACGGGTTCGACTCCCGTCGGCTCCATCATCATGAACTTTATTGTTCTTTATTGAATATTTTTTTATTCATAGTTTGTTAGCCAAACTATGCTTTTTGGGCATGTTTATACTGTGAGAATGCAGCACTGACATCATGGTCGATGCGTCAGCAATCATGCTTGCTCTCACCTGTAAACTTTTGTCCTCACTCACCATGAATTCTCAAAATAATCTACATACTTTTCCACTTTGGGCTTATCTAAGGCAACCGGTTTTTAGCTCTCATTACAGACTCAAGCTTAATCCTCGTGCATTCTGGCGTGCTCGGCGTCTTCAACACCTAGAACAATGCTGGGTCAAGGTCTACAAGCCAGAAGAGCACTACAATTCTTAATAGATATGATGGTCTAAAGCCAGCTTAGAGCTGGCTTTTTGGTTCTCAAAATAGAAACATAACTTCCCTTAAAAAAATCTGTTATGGAAATAAGAAGAATTGAATTTATAGCGGCTGAATCTAAACCTAGAAGTAGATAAGGTTTGATAGTCATTCAGTAGTTTTTTTTAGAAACTTTTTATGATTCAGAGATGGGCTGGTTCACAAAGAACTTCGTTGATAATGATGCTAAAAGCCCTTAAAACGGAGAAGGTGTCAGGAAAGTTTAACTTGTCAGCAAACGGGTAACTCACCAGCTTTATTGATGCCTGCTGCATCTGACTGAACAGACCATCGGTTTTCATGCGCTCCACAGAGACCTTGCCGCAACTACATTTAGGGAAGAGCTCTGTCTTTGCAAGATATTTAGGCAACAGCAGGACATAGCAAGCTTAAGCCATGCCAGATAAAGGTCGGCACGGAGGGCTGCAGTCTGTGCCGCAGCGATGCCTCTTGGGGCCTGAAGATTGAGTTCAACATAAGGAAGGGATTTGCAGAAATCCTCTCACTGCATCCAGGTAAGCGGCTGGAGCCTCCAACATCGGGAAATGTCCTGTCCCCGAGATCTCTACATACTGGATGGTTTCCGGATTGAGCTCAGCGGCTTGCCGTCCTAAATTGGCAGGGGTAATTTGATCATACTGACCAGATACTAGTAGCGTCGGCACCGAGAGTTGAGCAAATGCCATGGGCATGACCTCGGTAGCCCGCTTGCTGACTGCGGTGTAGATGGTGCCAAGGGCCACATCGCCATCGGCCTCTAGATAATCTTCTAAGAAAGCGTATCTCTCTGTTGCTGGAATCGGACGACTCAAAAATCGCGCCATAAAGATTTGCGGCATCAGAGGAATCTGTTTTAACCAGCGGGGGCGAAAGCCCACGACATATCCCCCAAATTTGTAAAAGGCCTCAAAGGCCTTTTTGTCGTACTCAAAGATGCCGTTGCAAGTTAGGACGGATTGCCTGACGCGATCGCGATACTGATTAGTAAAGAAGACGGCTACTGAGGCTCCGGTGGAATGGGAATTGAGCCAAACGGTTTCCAAACCTAAGACATTCAGGAGTTCTGCGAGGTCATCGGCAAAAGTTTCTAACTCATAACCTCGCGCTAGCACTGTTTCACGATTTGCTGGGGCGATTGGCGATCGCCCAAAGCCTCGCATGTCATAGAGCAAGCAATCAAACTCAGGACTGAGGGCGCGGGCGGTCGAGCGCCAATAGCGACAAGAACCTCCCCAACCGTGAATAAAAACCATGGCCGGTTTTTGACCTTGAGGCGGCCGATCCTGCTCAGTGATCCATTCGTAGTAATGCTCAACGCCAAAGACTTCTGCGTAAGCCATAAAATTCAGTTCTTAAGCGGACTCAGGCTTGGGCAACGAAGACGGATGAACCAACAATTCTGCAGTTGAGCGTTGCTCTACCATCTGTCGAGTAATCGTGCAGCGCTTCAAATCTTTACGAGAAGGTAGCTCGTACATCACATCCAGCATCAACTCTTCAACAATGCCGCGCAAAGCTCGGGCTCCCGTTTTGCGACGATACGCCTCACGAGCGATCGCTCGAATAGCATCAGGCTTAAACTCTAGCTGCACATTGTCCATGCCCATCAGCTTTTGAAATTGCTTAATCAGCGCATTTTTGGGCTCAGTCATAATGGCAACCAGCATTTCCTCGTCCAGCGGATCAACCACTGTAATGGCGGGAATGCGACCGATAAACTCAGGAATCAGCCCATACTTCACCAAATCCTGAGGCTCTAATTGCTTCAGCACGTCTGCCGTGCGCTTTTCGCGAGTCGCCTGACTATCACCCGGTTGAATAAAGCCCATCGACTTCTTGCCCGCCCGCTGCTCAACCAGCTTTTCCAAACCGACAAAGGCACCGCCGCAAATGAATAAAATATTGCTGGTGTCGATCTGAATACAGTCTTGATAAGGATGTTTACGTCCCCCTTGAGGCGGTACATTCGCAACCGTGCCCTCTAACATTTTCAGGAGCGCCTGCTGCACCCCTTCACCAGAGACATCACGGGTAATTGACGGGTTCTCACTTTTGCGAGCAATCTTGTCAATTTCATCAATGTAGATAATGCCACGCTGGGCCTCTTCCACATCTAAATCCGCTACTTGCAAAAGACGCAACAAGATGTTCTCGACATCTTCACCAACATAACCAGCCTCGGTTAGCGTCGTTGCGTCAGCCACGGCAAAGGGAACATCCAAAACTCGCGCCAGGGTTTGCGCCAGCAACGTTTTGCCCGAGCCAGTCGGCCCAATCAGCAAAATATTGGCCTTCTGAATTTCCACCGTGTCGTCCGCATTATCGTCTTGACTTTGCAGATGACTTAATCGTTTGTAGTGGTTATAAACAGCGACTGACAGAACCTTCTTCGCTTCATCCTGGCCGATGACATGTTCATCTAAGTAGCTTTTAATTTCCCGTGGCTTGGGCACTTGACTAAACGAAATTGGGGAGGGAGCACGCCGTCGTTCGGGCGTCTGCTCGCGGCGGGGCACTGACTGCGGTACCGTGGCCCCTGAATCAAATAACTCTTCATCCAAGATTTCGTTACATAAGTCAACGCATTCATCGCAAATGTACACTCCAGGGCCAGCAATCAACTTGCGAACCTGCTCTTGTGATTTACCACAAAAAGAACATTTGAGATGGGAGTCGTACTTAGACATGATGTATCCCTATTGCGATGCAGCAGCTGTGGTAGCGATTGACAGTGAATCTTGTTCTAAAACTTGGTCAATTAAACCGTATTTTTTAGCTTCTTCTGCAGACATGTAGAAATCACGCTCAGTATCGGCTTCAATGCGCTCAAGTGGTTGACCGCTGTGATGTGCAATGAGTTCGTTCAAACGCTGCTTGTGATACAGAATCTCCTTAGCCTGGATCTCAATATCAACCGCCTGACCTTGAGCGCCACCCAGTGGCTGGTGAATCATGATGCGAGCACTCGGCAACGACAACCGCTTACCGGGAGCCCCGCCGCACAGCAGAAACGCGCCCATACTAGCAGCTAAACCAAAACAGATGGTGACCACATCAGGGCGGATTTGCTGCATGGTGTCGTAGATAGCCATCCCTGCAGTCACCGAGCCACCAGGAGAATTGATGTAGATTTGCACATCTTTTTCCGGTTCTTCGGCATCTAGGAATAGCAGTTGAGCGACAATCGCATCCGCAATCTTGTCATCAACTGGCGTCCCCAGAAAGATAATGCGTTCTCGCAACAAACGAGAGTAAATGTCGAAGGCCCGCTCGCCGCGCCCAGACTGCTCAACTACCATGGGCAGAATGTTCCGCATCCGCTGATGCAGAAGACTTTGACTAGTAAGCGTGTGATTTGTTTGAGAGTGCAACACCATTCAACTTTTATTTGTTCTGATATTTATCTGATTAATTTGTCTAAAGCTAGGGCAGCAAACGACGCCACTACTTCAGCAAGCAGAAACTTCATTTTCAACCCCAGCCAAGCATTCGAGCGCTGCTAGACGCTTGATCACATTATGCCCCAATCAACCACAAGCTAGCTGAAGACATGCTTATAACCTAAACTGCGGAAGCAGTCTGTTGCCCCAAAGTGTAGACCAATTTTTAGGTTTGGAAACTCTGTTTACTTCATTAATCTTTGAAGTTACAGAGTGTTTCAGCGGCGATCGTGCTATTTGCTGTGGCCGAGTCATTGCCGACTACTCTTCCTCCGCTACGGTATCCACAGCAACAGCTGTAGTGTCAACCACGGTTTCAGTAACGGACTCAGTTGCTTCCTCAGGCTCTAGTGTCGGGGCAGTGGTCGCTGCCTCTTCATCATCAAATGCGGCGGCCTCTTCGTCAGATGCTGACAACGTCCCCTCCGGAACCAACTCAACGGTATTATTTTCGACTAGCCACTGCAAAATCTTCTCTTGCAAAAGTTCTTCATTGACGACCTCTCGCAGTCGCTCAGGGTCAACTTCCTCCGGATTCTTGACCTCATCTAGCATCTCTTGCATGCGGGTTTTAAGCACATCCTCATCAACAGCAATCTCTTGCTGTTTAGCGACTTCCCCCAGGGCCAAAGTCCGGCGGAGACGGTCAATCGCTTCTGGTCGAGAGCGCTCTCGCATGTTTTCGACAATCTCAGGCGTCAACATTTTATTGATGTCAATGCCTTGGCGGCTCAGTTGAATCGCTGCTTGCTGTACCAAATGATTTGCTTCGCGGCGAATCAGCGTCTCTGGAATTTCGGCGTCTAAATGTTTGAGCAACGCTTCCAGTAACGATTCAAACTGGTTGCTCTCAGTTTTATCCTGGGCTTCTTGCTGATAGCGCTCTTCCAGAGACTGGCGGAGTTCTTCTAGAGTTTCAAATTCGCTAACTTCTTCAGCAAAGTCATCATCTAGGTCAGGCAGTTCCTTTTCTTTAAGTTCTTTGATGGTCACCGTAAAGTTTGTCGCCTTGCCCGCTAGATCGGCTTGAGGATAGTCCTCGGGAAATTTGAGGGCTAGCTCCTTAGTCTCATCAAGTGCCATGCCGACCATGCCTTCGACAAATCCATCAATAAAACCGCCTTCCTTGAGTTCCACTTGAAAGTCTTCGGCACTGCCGCCTTCAAACACCTCAAAGGAACCGTCGGCCTGCTCGACCTTACCTTCAAAGTCCACCACCGCGACATCGCCCATTTGGGCGGCGCGGTCTTCGATCGGGACTAGGGTCGCCAAGTTGAGTCGATATCGCTCTAGGACTTCGTCAACTTTGTTGTCTTCGTACTTAATCTCTTCGGCTTGAACTTCTAAGCCGGTGTACTTTTCTAAGGTGACCCGTGGCGGCACATCGACAGACGCTTGAAAGGTGAGTGTTTCGCCCGGGGTATATTGCTCAATCAGCTCGTCAAATTCGGTGGTCAGTTGATAGTTACCGATCGCATCAATGGACTCATCTTTAATCGCTTGCTCAACCGCAGTTTGGACTAACTCCTCCAAAGCCGCGGCTTTAATTTGCGCTGAACCAAAGCGCTGCAAAAATACGGGCCGCGGCACCTTACCAGGACGAAAGCCAGGAACCCGCACTGTTTTCATCAACTTCTTTAGGACTTTTTCATAGGTCTGCTTAGAGACCTCAGCGGGAATCTCGATCTGTAGCCCTATCTGGCTATCGGGCAATTGTTCTTGAGTAACTTTCATGAAAGAGTCCTATCTTCCTGGGCAATATCATCTTGGAAAGGATTTGGAAAACACCTCGGCAAAAGTGAAGGTTGTTCCCGTGGGGGTGACTGTCAGAATTTGACGCAGTTAGCTATCATACTGCATCTATGGGACGACAGATCTGAATGATTTCAAGGCATCTTAACGATTGCGATCGCCATCTCAGTGAGAGCATAGAAAGCAGTCAAGTCGCTTGACAGAGCTGACGATCATTAATAGTTATCACGATGCTGGTTAACGACCAGCTTGGTACAAAAATTCATGAACGAGGGAGAACAGGAATCGTGTCTGAGGGATATCGCGTTGCAATTTTAGGCGCTACCGGTGCGGTTGGGACGGAACTCATGACGTTACTACAAGAACGTCAATTTCCCATCTCAGAACTAAGGCTCTTGGCTTCACCGCGCTCTGCCGGTAAAACGCTGCCCTTCAAAGGCCAAGCACTCACCGTGCAACCTCTCAGCGATAGCGCTTTTGAGCATATCGACATTGTCTTGGCCTCTGCCGGCGCTAGCGTTTCCCGTGAGTGGGCCGCCAAAGCTACTGCGGCTGGAGCGGTTGTCATTGACAATTCCAGCGCCTTTCGAATGGATGCCCAAACGCCACTCGTCGTGCCCGAGGTGAACCCGCAGGCCGCAGCGAACCATCAGGGGCTGATTGCTAACCCTAACTGCACCACCATCTTGATGGCCATGGCGCTCTGGCCACTTCATCAGATTCAACCGATCCAGCGAATTGTGGTAGCGACTTATCAGTCAGCGAGTGGGGCGGGTGCGCAAGCCATGGAAGAAATGAAGCAGCAGGCGCAAGCGATTTTAGATGGCACTACGCCTAAGACAGAGTCGTTTCCTTACCCATTGGCATTCAACTTGTTTCCCCATAACTCACCCCTGAATGACGCTGGCTACTGCCAAGAAGAAATGAAAATGGTGCATGAAACTCGCAAGATTTTTGGCGAGTCAGCATTGCGGGTAACGGCGACCTGTATTCGAGTGCCCGTGCTGCGGGCGCACTCAGAGGCGGTCAATTTAGAATTTGCGATGCCCTTCTCGCCTGACAAAGCCCGTGCCGTTCTGTTAGCTGCTCCCGGGGTTACGCTAGTGGAAGATTGGCAAACCAACTATTTCCCCATGCCCCAAGACGCGAGTGGCCAAGATAACGTGTTGGTTGGCCGCATTCGGCAAGATTTATCTCACCCCAATGGCCTGGAACTCTGGCTCTGTGGTGACCAAATCCGCAAGGGGGCGGCACTCAATGCCGTGCAAATTGCGGAACTGCTGGTGCAAAAGCAATGGCTCAAGCCGATGGCAAAATTAGCTTAAGGTAAGGTCGCTCAACATGGCTTTTCATGAATGCAAGGAACGCGGATAGCGGGTTGTGACCGTCGAGGTGCGCTCTATGGCTTTGCGCTCCCAAGGTTGTTATGTTATTGCTGATGCTAACCACCCAGAAGGGTTAGTTGATTTACAGGGGCTAATCTCCATTTTTTGGCAAAGAGGACATTGAGCGCGTGGGATATTTTGGGCGAGTATTGACAGCAATGGTGACTCCCTTTGGCGCAGATGGCAGTGTCAACTATTCGATCGCTGAAAAACTGGCCGCTCATCTAGTCGATAACGGGAGTGATGGGCTAGTGGTATGTGGTACCACTGGCGAGTCGCCGACGCTTTCTTGGGACGAAGAGTTTCAACTGTTTCAGTGTGTCAAAGCGGCCGTCGGCAATCGCGCCAAAGTGATTGCGGGCACTGGCTCAAATGCCACTCAGGAGGCGATCGAGGCAACTTGTAAAGCGGCGGCTTTGGGGTTAGACGGCACGTTACAGGTGGTGCCTTATTACAATAAACCGACCCAGGAAGGGCTGTATCAACATTTTCGAGCGATCGCGGAGGCCTGCCCCGATTCTCCGGTCATGCTTTACAATGTTCCTGGCAGGGCTGGTCAAGGCATGGCCGTCGAGACTATTGTTAAACTATCGGAAGTTGCAAATATTGTTGCCATCAAGGAAGCCAGTGGGAACCTTGACTTTGCCAGTCAGATAAGAGCCATGGTTCCAGCCGATTTCGCAATGTATTCTGGTGATGATTCGCTCACATTACCGTTATTGTCGGTAGGCGGCTGCGGTGTTGTTAGTGTTGCCAGTCACCTTGTTGGCAATCAGATTAAGCAAATGGTTCAGGCCTTTGAGTCTGGTCACGTTGAACAAGCAAGAGACTTGCATCTGAAGCTTTTTCCTTTATTTAAGGCCCTATTTTTGGAAACAAATCCTATTCCAGTTAAAGCAGCTTTAGCACTTCAAGGATGGCAAGTTGGTTCACTGCGTGCTCCTCTCATGTCTGCCAGTGACCCAGTCAAACAAGAACTAGAGTTCGTTTTGCAAGCCATTGCTTAACGGCTTCTTTGAATCAGGTATTTTCTGCATCAAGAATCAGGTATTTCCCGCATCAGCTCTTAGTACAACTGAATACTTCTCAACCAACTACACTGACTGACTCACATAGAATTCTATGAATTTTACAAAATTGATAATGACTAATGCATGTATGGTTGCTATCGTTTCCTGCCGTCGGCTTTCACGACTTTAATGACTTTCAATTGCTCCGTCATAGCGTTGCTCTTCTTCAACTAATTCTTTTCCGGCAACTAACTGCAAGTCTGTAAAATTTTTCGATTCTAGGTGATGAATTGTGCTTGTTTTGACAGCTTCTTCACTAGCTGACTGTTGATCACTCCAAGCGCTCATCCACTTTCAGATTTTTGTTCAGCCATTTTTGGCGCTTTTAATCAACTATCAACCGTATGACTAATCCGAATTCTGATGCAAAGCTCAAGATTATTCCTTTAGGCGGACTCCATGAGATTGGGAAGAACACTTGTGTGTTCGAGATTAATGATGAAATCATTTTGCTGGATGCGGGGCTGGCATTTCCGACTGATGGCATGCACGGGGTCAATATTGTGCTGCCTGACGTCACTTATTTGCGCGAGAACCGCCACAAAATCAAGGGGATGATCGTGACCCACGGCCACGAAGATCATATCGGTGGCATCGCCTATCACCTCAAGCAGTTCGACATTCCAGTCATTTATGGGCCTCGGCTGGCCATGGCGTTGCTAGAAGGCAAGCTAGAGGAAGCTGGGGTCAGCGATCGTACTGAACTGCGCCCGGTTCGCCCTCGCGACATAGTGCGTTTGGGTAAATCCTTTGTGGTGGAATACATCCGCAATACTCACTCCATTGCCGATAGCTGCAGCGTCGCCATTCATACGCCCTTGGGGATAGTCATTCATACGGGAGATTTTAAGTTTGACCACACCCCCGTCGATGGTGAATATTTTGATGTTCAAAAGTTGGCAGAGTATGGCGAGAAGGGCGTCTTATGTCTGATCAGCGACTCTACGAACTCCGAAGTGCCTGGCCATACGCCGTCAGAGCGATCAGTGTTCCCGAATTTAGATCGCGCTTTTTCCCAGGCCGATGGTCGGTTAGTTGTGACGACTTTTTCATCATCAGTGCACCGAGTCAACATGATTCTGGAATTGGCGAAGAAGCACCATCGCATGGTGTTTGTCGTGGGGCGCTCAATGTTGAACGTCATTGCTCACGCTCGAGAATTAGGCTACATACAGTGTGAAGAGGATCGCTTTCAACCACTACGCAACTTGAGACAGTACGCTGACCGCGATGTCATGATCCTCACAACGGGCTCCCAAGGCGAGCCGATGGCGGCATTGACCCGCATTGCCAATGGTTCTCACCGCGACATCAAGATTCGGGAAGGGGATACAGTGGTGTTTTCTGCGAATCCGATTCCTGGCAATACGATTTCAGTGGTCAATACGATTGACAAGCTCATGATGCGAGGCGCTAATGTCATCTACGGAAAGCACTGGGGGATTCACGTCTCGGGTCATGGGGCCCAAGAGGATCAGAAACTAATGCTGGCGCTAACGCGGCCCAAGTTCTTTCTACCTGTGCATGGTGAGCACCGTATGCTCGTTAAACATTCCCAAACGGCTCAAAGCATGGGGGTGCCGGCGGCAAATATGGTGATTATCAATAACGGGGACATGGTCGAGTTAACCCAAAACAGCATTGGCATTGGTGGCAAAGTTCCTTCGGGGATTGAGCTGGTGGACTCCTCTCGGCAAGGCGTGGTAGACCGCGCCACCCTGCGCGATCGCCAACAGTTGGCCGAAGATGGCATTGTCACTGTGGCCGCAATCGTCAACAGTCAAGGCAAATTGGTGACGACCCCTAGTGTCGATATTCGAGGGATTTCTCAAACCTTAAATCTGGAACGGTTTCAAAATAAGGTCTCGGACTTGGTTAACCGGATTTTGCGAGAGCGCTCTACCAAAAAAGGTGTACAGCAAGACGGACTACAGTCTGCGATCGAAACAGAGCTCCGCCGTCTCATTCGCAAAGAGTTGCCCAAGCGGTATCCCATGGTGGTGCTATTGCTGACCTGGGTTGAAACGACGAAAACAGATTCACCTTTACCGGCGTTAACTGCGTCTTGATCGAATTCATGGCGTTATTGCCGTGTCAGTTATAAAAGTTAACCTTCGCTTAGCGGCTATTTGATTAGGGTTAGGCGAAGGTTTTTGACGTTAGGGTGTGCGTTCTGTTCTTTGGACGTTATAATTCACCCAACAGAAGCCAGCATGTCGTAAGGCTTGAGCGTTGCCAAGCGAAGACAGCCGACATCAGCTAATTACCAAAAGCTTCTGTCAGAATTTCTTAGATTCGACAAAGATTTTGGTAACCCTGCAGCAGTGGTTAATATGGCTCTTTGATATTGCTGGACTGTTTAAGGCAAATGGTTCTTAGCGATTCATTTTTGTTGGCCATGTTGTCGTGAGCTGATGACAGTTGTTTTGACTTCTGAAGACAGCATTGTTACTAGATTCGCTTCTGCAGCGTCAATAGGCAGATTCGAGTCTTTATGAGTTTTTGAGGATATTGAATGCCCAAGCAAATTGTTATTGCTGAACAGCATCGCATTGCTGCTGTTTTTCAAGGAGACCAAATACAGGAACTCATCGTTGCCACTGGTACACACCAAGTTGGCGACATCTATGTGGGGACTGTAGAAAACGTTTTACCCGGTATTGATGCTGCGTTCGTCAATATTGGCGATAGTGAGCGTAACGGCTTTATGCACGTTACTGACTTAGGCCCCTTACGGCTGAAGCGAGCGGCTGGGTCGATTACCGAGCTGTTGGCTCCCCAGCAAAAGGTGCTGGTGCAAATTATGAAAGAGCCCACCGGCAATAAAGGCCCGCGGCTCACGGGGAACGTCACCCTCCCCGGTCGCTATCTTGTCTTGATGCCGTATGGGAAAGGCGTTAATTTATCTCGGCGGATCCAAAACGATCAGGAACGGAATCGATTACGAGCCCTGGCCATTCTACTTAAGCCAGCAGGGATGGGCCTCTTGGTACGCACCGAAGCCGAAGATGTGCCAGAAGAAGCCATCATCGAAGATTTAGAATCGCTGCAGAAACAGTGGGAGGCAATTCAACAAGAGGCCGTGACTAAGCGTCCTCCTGAGCTGCTCAACCGCGATGATGATTTTATTCAACGGGTATTGCGAGACGTTTACAGCGCTGACGTAAATCGCATCGTCACGGATTCTCACACAGGGTTAAAGCGCGTTAAGCAGCATTTGATGAATTGGAATGCTGGGCGCATTCCCCCAGGGGTCTTGATTGATCATCATCGCGATCGCGTCCCACTGTTGGAATTTTTCCGAGTGAATGCGGCTATTCGCGAAGCGCTACAGCCGCGGGTTGATCTGCCCTCCGGAGGGTACATCATCATGGAACCGACGGAAGCTCTCACGGTCATTGACGTGAACTCGGGTTCGTTTACGCGCTCGGCAACCGCTCGCGAAACGGTACTCTGGACCAACTGTGAAGCAGCCGAAGAAATTGCGCGCCAATTGCGGCTACGGAATGTCGCGGGAGTCATTATCGTCGACTTTATCGACATGGACTCTCGTCGCGACCAGCTCCAAGTTTTGGAAACCTTTAATCGGGCTCTCCGGGCAGACAAGGCCCGGCCACAAATTTCTCAGCTTTCAGAACTGGGATTGGTGGAGCTAACTCGCAAGCGGCAAGGTCAGAATCTCTACGAACTCTTTGGGTGCCCCTGCCCAACATGCGCGGGCTTAGGGCATGTGGTTCGTCTACCGGGTGAACAGCCAACCACGGTGACTGCGCCGATGATGGAGGCGAGCCGTGAAGCGGCCGGCATGAGTAACCGCGCCCATCCTTCGCTTAAGGAAGCTCATACAGAAGATTTGGAGCCTCATTCTGACTTACAAGAGCTGGATCTGCTTAACCACCCCAGCTACCAAGAGTCGAAAGGCAATCGTGGGGGCCGGCGGCGACGGCGGCGCGATACCCCTGCGCCCAGTCGCAGCAATGGTAGAAGTAGCGACAATGGCCGGGGCAGTGATCACGGCAGAAGCTCTGCACCATCTGTATCAGCGGTAGAGCCGACCCCGGCTGAGTCAGCTAAACCGATGCCTGAACAGAGCAGTAGTCGGTCCGGGCGGGGGCGCGGTGGCCGCGGCGATCGCAAACCCGCTCCGCCATCTGAAAAAGTGGTTGTTGAGATGACTGCCGAAGAGCAAGGTATCTACGCCATGATGGGAATTTCGCCCTTAGTGCTCAGTCCCCAAGAGGTCAAAGACACCAAAAACGTGATTGTGCAGGTGGTGTTGCCAGGAGAAGCTGCCAAGTTCGCAGAGCATAAAGATGCTGCTGGGGCGGCAACTGCTGTTGAAGGCGCTGTCGAAGCCACACCTGAGCCCGCCGCTGAATCGGTACCGATGCCGATACTCAAGTCACGCGGTGGCAATGGGGAAGCTGAAACTGTCGGGACGATCGAGCCCGCTATCTCTCAGCCTGTCAGCAATCTTGACGATACCCCTGCAAGTGCAGATGCGATAGATGGAGCCGATGCCATAGATACGGCAGACGAAGCAGAAGTTGAAATGGCCTCAAAGACTCGCCGTCGTCGTCGCCGTCGGTCTTCTGCTAGTGGTGATGACGGCTAATTTACCCCAGCCACCCACAATGTTGGCCATGTTACCCGAGCCGTCATGTGAGCCTGCTGACTCGATTGCCGGCATTGATGAAGTTGGCCGGGGGGCATTGTTTGGACCAGTTGTGGCTGGGGCTGTTATCCTCAGCCATGCGGCTAGTCATCGCTTAGCAGATTTGGGCGTGACCGATAGCAAACGATTAACGGCTTCGCGTCGCGAGGCCTTAGTGCCTTTGATTCATAAGCAGGCGGTAGCTTACGCCTTGGGGCTAGCAACTGTGTATGAAATCGATCGCTTTAATATCTTGCAAGCTTCGCTATTGGCGATGCGGCGAGCCGTCAGTCGTTTATCCATTCAACCTGAACTATGTTTGGTAGATGGCAATCAACGGATTCCAAATTTAGCCATTCCCCAGCAGACCATTGTCAAAGGCGACCAACATCATGTAGCGATCGCGGCGGCGAGCATCTTAGCGAAAGTTTGGCGCGACGCCCTCATGGTGCGACTGGGTCGCCGTTACCCTGGTTACGACCTCGCGTCCAATAAGGGCTATGGCAGTCCTCGTCATCGACAGGCGATCGCTCAGCTTGGGCGATCGCGTCAACATCGCCAATCCTTTAAGGTGAACCAACCGCTTTCCTGACAGTTAAAAAACTTTGCTGGATGACTGCAGCAGAAGGCAACATCAGAGTTTAGGATTCAGAGACCCCGCAGGAGGGATTAAGCTCTACAGAATCTGAAAACGCAAGACTAAGCCCATCCAAAGTCTAGCGACTGACGGTTCTGAGAAAACATGGATTGCGGTCGAAGCTGCTGAGATTAGTGGATGACGCGCCTTAACTTTCTAGTCCTAGCTCTCGCTTCAGCAAATTGATCGATTTTTCTCCAATGTAGTTGTCGCAGACCACAATTTGAGGCGCGCGAATCAAATCTTCCCGCGCGCTAGAGATCGCCTGTTTGACGGCTGGTAAGCTCGCCTGGTCAAACACCACGATAGTTTGCGCACTCCGCACCAAGGCGTTGAGTTTGTAAGCGTCCTCTGTTTGCGCTGTCATGACTAACACATCCTCACCCCGCAAGCTGTAGGCAATGACCTCTGCCGCCCGCAAAATCCCTGAACTCAAGCTCACCATGCCCAAACAAGTATCCGTAGGCAGTTCTTTCAGCAGTCCGAGTTCCCGACTGTAGTCATAAATGTCGATGGGAATAACGCGTACCGATTTGGGGCCAGCGATCGCTTCCGCCTCCGCCAAAAAGTAGCGACTGGTTACCACAGTGCCTGAACGAGCTTGGGCCAGACTGGCTTCTAAATCTTCAAGAGCCACCAACTGCACAGGAATTTGTAAAGCGGTCTCTAATTCGCGGACAATCAGTTCCCCCGCCCCCAAATCTTGACTTTGCACAGTCACCAAAACGCGCGCGCTACAGCGGAGTCGCCAATCAACTTCGGCAAAAAAGAGTTCACGAGCCTGATTTAGCGAGCACCCCTGGCGCAATAGCTCATCCAACACGTCTTCAACCACTTTCCGAGCCTTGGGAAATTTGTCCCAGAGTCCTAAATGGGGGCGCGAACTTTCGACCGTGGAGTGCGCCCGGACATAAATCCCCGAGCCCGGTTGTGCCTCAACCACGCCCGCCTCTTCGAGCTGGCGATACACTTTGCTGATGGTATTGCGATGCAGCCCTGTTTGCATGGCGAGCTGCCGCGTGCTAGGTAGCCGATATCCAGGAGGAAACTGCCGCGAGGCGATCGCAAACCACAGCTGGTCGTACAGCTGGGTAGATGCCGGTATTTCGCTATCAGTTTGAATATGGAATTTAAGCACAGTTACCTCTCCCAGTAAACGCCTCAAGGGTTGGCGTTAGGTTTGAGATGGCACAGCAGCATCAATGATGCCAACAGCCTTCTCCACATAAGGCTGAATCAACCTGACCGATAATAAATGTAAATTCAATAAAATGTGACACTTTTATTTTTGGCCGTCGGCTGTAACTCGTTAATGCTTGATCTTTTGGCAGCCTTTTTTCGGGCCTCAGCCTGCAGTTAATCATCTAGCCATTCGACACTGCCTTGCGGCGGCAAAGTTTGATCAGCTTGAAGCCACCCCATCATGTCGACCGAAGTGTCTGGGCAAGGCACGATATGAGATCCCAACAGGGTAATTCCAGGATGTGCTTGAAGCACTTGCATCGCTGCCGCGATCGCGGCTTGTACGGCCCCAGTAGAACCTCGAATGATGACACTAATGCGCCCAGCATCCGTATTTTCTAAGCCGACAACCTGTACATTGGCCGCTTTACCCATGACATCTGCCGTCACGAGTGCCCCTGGCATGCCAGCAGTTTCGATAACCCCAATGGCTTGCTGCATGCTTCCTCTCAGTTTCCTAACTAAATGGCTTGCTGACCGGGGGCATGGCATAAATTCGCTTCCCCCTCTCGACAGGCTACTATCTCGCCCCTTTTAATGGGGAACGATCAATCAATCACTGTCTCGAAAAATTAATGACGGCAACTCCCCATATCCAAACCAGTACCGTCGATGTTCAAAGTCAGGGACTGGTAATTCCAGCCTATCTGGCTCACCCCATCGACCCTACTAGCTGCCCCACTGTTGTGGTGATTCAAGAAGTGTTTGGAGTCAATGCCCATATTCGTGAAGTGACCGAGCGGATTGCCCAGCAAGGTTATATTGCGATCGCGCCCCATATTTATCACCGACAAGCACCCGGCTTTGAAGTCGGCTATGGTGAGGCCGATTTAGTCCTCGGGCGAGAATATAAGAACGGGACCCGCGCTGATGAATTACTCAGTGACATCCAAGGAGCCATTGATTACGGTCAGCAGCAGTTTGCTCAGGTGCCGTTAGCAGTGGGCTGCATTGGATTTTGCTTTGGGGGGCACGTTGCTTATTTAGCGGCCACGTTGCCATCTGTACAGGCCACGGCCAGTTTTTATGGGGCTGGTATTTGCCAATTCACCCCAGGTGGTGGTGCCCCTACGCTCACACGTACCGCTGATATTCATGGCACTGTTTATGCCTTCTTTGGTGGGCAAGATCCCTTGATTTCTGCGGCTGAAGTAGAGGAACTGGAGGACGCCTTAAAAACGCATCACGTAGACCATGGTATCTACCGATACGCTGACGCTACTCACGGATTTTTCTGCAATCGCCGCGATAGCTACAATGCGGCGGCAGCCCAAGACGCCTGGAGCCACCTCACCAGACTGTTTCAGGAGAAACTGTTAGTTGCGAACAGAGCGTCATAGAGAATAGCTGATGATATCGCTACTTTGTCTTTATGAAGTTTTAGCAGGCTTTTCCGGAATGCGTAAATTCAACATTGTTGATCATGCAGCTGATAACTAATGTTGTTTAGGGGTGTAGTAGTAATTTTTTAGAGTGTTCCTTAAGGCGAAAGTTGATAAAACTTTTGAGCAAAAAATAAGTTCATTAAGCCTGAACTTCTGAAATGAGTCCTTATACTGCCTGATTTACAGGTCAGTAGAATCGTCACAGTAAGAGCATGACCCTCCAAAATCTTCACTCAGACTTAAAAGGTACAACAGCTGAACTGCTACAGCTCTACCAGAGAACGCAACAATCAGAAATTCGAAATCAACTGGTACAACTCAATTTGGGTTTAGTCAGGCGTGAGGCTCACCGTTGGATCCGGCAGTCTGATGAATCTTTTGATGATTTAATGCAGGTGGGTAGCTTAGGGCTGATTCGTGCAATTGAGCGTTTTGAATTGTCCAAAGGCTTTGCTTTTAGTTCCTTTGCGATTCCCTACATCAGAGGTGAAATTCAGCATTATTTACGCGATCGCAGTGCGACTGTCCGCATTCCTCGTAAGTGGCAAAGCCTAGCCTATCAGTCTCGCCAAGCAGTCAGCATACTGCGAGAAAAGTTTGAGCGTCAGCCAACCGACCAAGAAATTGCCAACTATTTGGAGATTCCTTTGACCGAATGGAGTGAGGTTAAACTCGCTATGCGTAACCGTTCTTTGCTGAGCTTAGATGCTCCAGTTCTGGATGAAAATGCTGATTCTGCCTCTTTATCAGAGATGCTGCCTGATACGAAATATCGCAGCTTTCAACTGGCAGAAGAAGATCGGATTCGACTTCATCAGGCACTTCAACAGCTAGAAGAACGTACTCGCAACATTCTAGAATTTGTATTTCTGTACGATCTGACCCAAAAAGAAACTGCCGAGCGTCTTGGTATTAGCTCAGTCACTGTTTCTAGGCGAGTCAAACAGGGTCTAAAACATTTGAAAAGTCTGATGCTCTCTCCCTCAGAAGACGAATTTTCTTAAAACGTTCCATCCCCTAAGAATTGAGTTATCGTTTAGGGGCACTGGCTAACAAGACGATGGGCGAGGAGGCAAAGCCATGAGCGCGATGCTGTTGATACTGCTGTTTCTCCTAGGGTTACTGATTGCCACGATAGGAAGCATTATTGGCGTTGTAGATGCCTTTCGCGTCAGTACCTTATGGGGACTTTTAGCGCTCTTCATTCCATTTGCTCTGTTAGTTTTCTGCATTAAGTTTTGGAGCCAACGCAAATGGGCTCGCAACAGCTTGATCATGAGTTTGCTCGGCCTATTAGCGATGATATTGCCGATTTCTTTGGGCGGTGGTCTCGCTTTTTTGAGGGCTCGTAGTGCTGCCGATCAAGAACTAGACGACTTGGCGATTGAAGGAGAGGCCCCCTTGCCGGGCGATGCCGCCACCACACCTGAGGGTGCAGACGGTGCCACTGCACAGTCCCCTGCGGGTGCTGAAGGTGAGGCAGAGTTGTTTGAAGAAGCAATCCTACCAGGCTTACCCACAGCTGCAGAAATTGCCCGAGCCGAGCTGTTGCCTTCTACTGATCCCAACGAAAGGTTTAACGAGATCGATAAAGAGCGGAATGATCCGTACGCTTTTGTGCCGATTCCACCGCCTCAAAAAGCCCCACCACCAGCGCCTGAAAATGCTGGCACTGACTTGCCTGGTCCCAATAATCAACCTGGCGGGGCGGCGGCTCCGGGGGAGCCTGGGGGTAGTTCACCACCGCCTACCGAGTTGCCAGAATTACCTGAGCCGACAGTGATTGCTTCCCAGGTGCAGGTTACAGGGGTGGCCAGTGTTGACGGTAAATCCTACGCGATTGTGAAGGCTCCTAATGAACCGACGAGTCGCTACGTCCAGGTGGGCGATCGCATCGCCAATGGCGCTGTTTTAGTCAAGCGGATTGAAAATCCTTCCGGCTCGTCGCCAGTTGTAATCTTGGAGGAGAGAGGGCAGGAGGTTGCGCTACCGGTGGGTTCTAATGCCTCTCCCGATGAGTCCGATAACGCTGAGGCTCCGGCTGAAGATGTGGCAGCTTTACCTGTACTGCCACCCATACAGTAACTATCGTCAGGGCTGAAGTTTTGTCGGTGTGTTGATTCTGACTGCAATTGACAAAAGCTTTATCTGAGCCGCTAGCGGATGCAGCAGGAATGCGATGACGGCGGCTGGGACAGATGGTGTGAACCTCATTGCTGTTCTACAAGCGATTAGTGGCTGGTTGAATCTGGCATTGGGTGGATTGACCATGGTGTATGGTTTAGCGATCGCCCTGAGTCAAATAGCCTTCACTGCCAATGCTCCTACGAAAGCAACTGCATCTTCTCCTCATCGCCTTAGCGGTTATTGACATCCTTCTTAAGTAGTGGCTTTTTTCTGAATCAGGTCATAGAACCGGTTAGCGTTATGACCAGTCTGGAGATCGCGAGGATGACGCTTTAATATCGCGATCGCCTTCGTATTAAACGCACCTTTGGTAAAGCTGATTAGACATAGCACTCGTGTCCACTTCTAACTCTGTCACTTTCTGCAAAGGTTTGTCCTGGCGATCGCGGTATCTTCAACCTGATGAATCGGCGAATGCTCAGATCTTGTGACTTAGATCACTCTCATAGAGCCGTTTTCAGAGACTGTACACAAAGAGATATTACGCTCTCAACAAGATTAGGTTAAGGCTGATGAGCAGTCCTTTAATGTGGTCATAGAGAGTTTTGTCTCCGGCAAAGATGCCGCGAAACTGATCAGAAGGAGTTGATGAATAATGACCGTTGGTGCACGCCTTGAGACCGTTCTCAGCTCTGCTGTGGCTACTCCTAGCCTTGGTTACTCAGGCTTTTTGCGCCCTTGGTCGGCTGTGCTTGGTAGCGTTATTGGGGGCTTATTATTGGGCTCTGTTGCCTATGCAACTCCACAGTTGGCTGGTGATAAGTTTGATGAGGTGACTCCAACCTCCACGGTGACTGCCTCTGAGGCAATTGCCGATGGCTTTTATTTGTATGGTTCAGCGCCTGAAAGGGGTCGCCTAGGAGCCGCTTACATGGTGTTTGCTGCCCAAAATTCGCATCTAGTGGGCGCAATGTTTATGCCGCAGTCGTCTTTTGATTGTTTTCAAGGACATCGCGAGGGCAACGAGCTGGCCTTACAAATTACGAACAGTTATACCCAAGAAGTTTATGGTTACGAGGTGGCGTTAGTCACTGACGAGGCTCCGATCGCCACGGCTGCTAATACCCCCTTGGTGTTGGCATTAGATGGGTTCTATAACCTAGGAATGCCTGGAGAATCGGAGATGATGATTTTATCAACGTGCCAAGCTCAGCCGTAAAACGTTGCCCATTGCCTGCATACACTCTCTCGGCTAAGGCTTATCGTTCCACCAGTTAGTTCGTGTCTTAATCGTCGCCTGTTCTATAGAGCTGTTGTACTTGGGGCTGTTAAGAGCACTTGATTCAGCTTGGAGACAGGCGTAACTTGCCAAGATTAATGGAAGTTGGTTTGGGTCGCACGCGGATCAAATCCACAGTAGCTAAACCCAGAACCCTGCTATTCGAGTAGGCGTTGCTACTCGCTGTTCATTGATTCGATGCGCCTAAAGTCAACGATCTTCTCAATCGACTTCGTTACAGAGTTGACTGTAGAAGACAAAGCGTTATCTTAGGTTGAAAGTTGCGTTTTCAGGGAAGGTAGAACGTGAACGCAGCCGAGCAGGCAACCAGCATCGAGTTTGCGAGCAAAATCGCGACTGTTGTTCATCTTTTTAAGATGGAGTTTCCTGATCTGAGGGTTGATCTAAAGCCTTGGACAAACGATCAGGACACTCGCTCACTTGTTGATCCCGACTCCATTGACATTGGCTTACACTTTCCAGGCGTGAGTCGGCTTTTTCACTGTCGCAGTCTGTTGTTACAAATTCGTTTCTACGATGACCCTGATAGTCTATTCAAAAGAATGATTGGCATGGAGATTGGTGGCTATGATCATCGTGGCAAACAATGGACATTTTCAACCATTTATCAATGGGGATTTATTGGAGAGACGGTACCTGAGAGGATTACTGGCGATCGCTTGAAGAAATGCTGTCAACAGGTCTTCGATGTATTTAGTGCCTCGTTTGAAGAATCGGCATAAGGATAACGACAACAAGTTGGCCGTAGTTGATATGCCTATCGTCTTATGGTGAAGCCTTTTATCAGCGTTAATGAACGTTCATATAAGATGCCAGGCCAACCGCGTTGGTGAGTTTTGTTTATCAGTTAGGCAGATAGCTTGTGATGCATGATCAGCGTCCGTTTGATGTAGTGGTCTTTGGGGCGACTGGCTTTGTCGGTCAATTGGTGTGTCGAGCCCTGCTACATCAAAGCCAGCAAGAAGCATTTCAATGGGCGATCGCTGGCCGTTCAGCCTCAAAATTAGCTGCTTTGACGGAGATGCTGACCCATGAGCAGTGCCATGTACCTTACATAGTTGCCGATGCCCATAACGACACTAGTTTGAAAACAGTTTGTCTGCAGACACGAGTCGTCATTTCGACGGTGGGCCCCTATGCGCTTTATGGCGATACCTTGGTCAAGGTTTGTGCCGAGACGGGCACGCATTATTGTGACCTAACTGGTGAATCTCAATGGATTCGTCGCATGATCGACCAACATCATTCCCAAGCCGTCCAATCGGGAGCCTATCTGGTTCATTGCTGTGGCTTTGATTCGATTCCATCTGATTTAGGAGTGTTTTACTTACAGTCCCAGGCCCAAGAACGTTGGCATGAGCCTTGTGAACGCGTCAAGATGCGGCTAGTGGCAGCTCAGGGCGGCATCTCTGGCGGCACCATTGCCAGTGGGCTTAATATTGTTAAAGAAGCGGCTGAAGACGAACGCCTACGGCAAGCGCTACAAAGTCCTTACTTCTTGTGCCCAGAGAGCGAGCCGGTTAAGACGCACCCGCCCACCTTAATTCCTGTGCAATACGACGAAGAGTTTGCCGCCTGGGTTACCCCTTTTGTTATGGCCGAAGTGAATACGCGGATTGTGCTGCGTTCCAACTATTTGCAAGACTATGCCTATGGCAAAGCTTTTTGCTATGAAGAAGGCATTGTTGTGCAAGACGGCCCCCTTGGTTGGCTAGCGGCTCAAGGGTTGAAGTACAGTTTAGACGGATTGATCTTGGCCACGACAGTAGCTCCGCTGCGCGCTTTGCTAAAGGCCGCACTCTTCCCCAAAGCGGGCGAGGGACCTAGCGCTGAAGCGCAAGCCCAGGGTTTTTATGACCTGCAGCTAGTAGGCAAAACAGCGGATGCTAAATCGCTAACAGTGCAGGTCAGCGGCGATCGCGATCCAGGTTACGGCTCAACATCTAAACTGATTGCTCAGGCGGGTCTGTGCCTGGCAAAAGATCTCAGTCCTCAAGCCAAACCAGGGGGGAGTTGGACCCCAGCATCGTTGATGGGGACACCATTGCTAAACCGTCTGCAAAAGTACGCTGGCGTCACATTTCATCCGACATTTCGCAGTTAAGCAAAGAGTAGTCGGATATTTTTGAAGCGTTCAACCTCCAGGCATTGAGCATACCGGTTCAAGACCTCAATCACCTGGGCATCGTTGGGGGCATCGTGGATGACATGGGATGAGTCGAAGCGATTGATCGCCAAATCGCGCCCCATCCGCCGCCAATCGTGAGCACGGGAGTCGCGGCCAAAGCCCTGATTCTCCATGGCTTTAGCTTTGTCAGTGCCCCGTTGTATTTGGTTGAGCGGTTCTTTGTGGGCAAAGCGACAGGCGCACCGCCTGAGGACAGCGATTACCGCCGAGCATCTGCATGACGACCGTTGGGGTCGGGCCTCGGATACGGTCTGGGAAACGGGCCTGAGTGGCCTGTTGATGACGATTGCGAGGCCGGGCGATTCATCCTAGCCCCCATGTGCCGACAGTAAACGACTTCACAGCCTCTCAGGTGCTTACCACCGACAAAGACCAGCAGGCACCACAGCGGGGCTTCCGTTGCCTCAAAGACCCTCTGTTATTCACCAGCAGTGGTCCCTTCGCGGGGGGCGTTACTGGCTTTGGGCATGGGCCTCGCTCTGGTGGTGTATCCCTGGGCCCAACGACAATTGCGACAAGCGCTGGCGACACACGCCGAAACGATTCCCCATCAACTCGGTAAACCCAATGCCAAACCCACCCGACGATGGGGCTTTATGTGTTTTCAGGCAGAGCATTTAATCCAATTAGACCGGCTCCCTCAGATTTCTAACTTGACTGACATCCG
Organism: Cyanobacteria bacterium P01_F01_bin.56; assembly: GCA_039185935.1. Classification (GTDB taxonomy): domain Bacteria; phylum Cyanobacteriota; class Cyanobacteriia; order Phormidesmidales; family Phormidesmidaceae; genus Halomicronema. The sequence continues at coordinate 38,412 of JBCDAJ010000019.1, forward strand.
GGTCAAGATTCTCAGATTCTTCGGCGCACTTTGTCAGAAATACGATCTCCTTTGCTGATGACCTGCGAAATGTAGGTCCGAACTCTGCATTTCGCCATATCTGCATTTCGCCATATGTGAGTTTCTGGCTCGAAGTTCTTCAACCGGGTTGATTCTCAGGATTGCCTCGTTTTTGTCGGTAACGTCATCTGACTGTTAGCTCTATAGCAAAGTGCAGAATGGCAGAGTTTGGAAGTAGAACCCTTGCTAAATAAGAGTTTTAGGAATTTCAAATCGCTTGAGCTGAATGCAGCTTGCTATATCAAGCCCCGAAGATTACGGAGTCAAAGTTTTGACGAACTGGTCGATCGCGGCAAAGATTTGCTGCACATCAGCTTCAGTCGTATACGGATTCAGCAGCACCACTTTGAGCCAGTTTTGACCACGATACCGGGGTAGCGACAAAAAGGCATTGGCCTCGCTCAGCAAATATTGCTGGAGGTCACGGTTCCACGCATCCCATTGCTCGGCAGGCAACCCGGCAGGACAGCCGCGAAAGCACACCAAGTTCATTTCGGGTTCGCTGGCCAGTGCTAAGAAAGGTCGGGCTTGGATGGCGGCGACAAAGGTTGCTGTCAGGGCATCGCTGGCTGTGATGAGTTCCGCATAGCCCTGTTTGCCAAGATGCTGCAGCGACAGCCACAGCTTCAGCACGTCCGCATGGCGGGTCCCTTGAATCGAAATTTCTCCGAGGTTGAGCCAGTCGTCTGCGGTATTCATATAGGGAGCTGCGACCTGAAAATGGCGCTGCAAATGACCCATATCGCGAAACAGCACCGAGGCGCAGGTTTTGCTAACATACAGCCACTTTTGTGGATTGAACGTGACGGAGTCAGCCTGTTCGATGCCCTGCAGGCGATCGCGATGCCGCTCCGAAAACATTAGCGCTCCCCCATAGGCCGCATCCACATGGAACCAGAGGTTATGCATCTGAGCGATCGCCCCTAACTGCACCAACGGATCAATGTTGCCGGTTACCGTAGTACCGGCAGTGGCAACCAGCGCAAAAGGCTGTTTTCCTAACTGTTGAGCTTCAGCGATCGCCTCCTTCAGAGCCTCCACAGCCATTTGTGAATTGTGATTGGTGGGAATCGCGATCACGGCATCTATGCCCAACCCCAACAGCATCGCGGCCTTTTTAATCGAGGTATGGGTCACTTCTGAAACGAAAAAGACGGGTTTTCGAGGCTGCTGGAATAATCCAGTTTTGCCACAGTTCAGCTTGACATTCCGAGCAACGGCCAGGGCCTGTAGGTTAGCGAGACTGCCGCCGCTGACCAATAAGCCACCCGAGCGATCTCCCAAGCCAAACAATTGGGCAATGTCTGCCATGAGCAAAGGCTCTAAGCGAGAAAACAGCGGCGACATTTCCACACTCAGCATGTTGTTGTTCAACGCCGCCACGACCATGTCTCCCAAAATGGAAGCCGTCGTTGGGAGAGGATCCATATGGCCGATATAGCGAGGATGCGCTGGGTTCATGCCAGTCTGGAGAACTTGCTCGATCGTTGCCAATAAAGTGGTCGTGTCTGCGGGCAGTTCGGGTAAAGCGATCGCAGGCAGCTCACCCACGGTGGGCAGCGGGGGTTGTTGCGCCGCCCTGGTCAAATGCGTCAGGATTTTTTCAGTGGCTTGGGCAAACAGTGTTTCTACAGCCTCGCGATTGTCGCCAGACGGGTGGATAAAAGCGGTTTCAGGCAGGTGGGGGGTGGGCATGAGTAGGGGGAGTCGAGTGTGAGGGTAGCAGGGTGGATGGGTAGGAGGGTGGATGGTTTTTGGGTTCTGGGTTGTTGTTACTTGATGGCTGGGGCTTGGTTCTCTGAACTCTAAACGCTAAACTTTGACCTCTGACCGCCACATTCCGACCGCTACATTCCGAACTCCGTAGGGCTATGCCCTTCCCGAAGGGTACTCCGAATTCTGAACTCTGAATTACCTGAAAATGCTAGGCTCTTAACCAGTTCTGTTAAATCCAGCTCACGTATGGGAACTCAATCCACAGCGAAAACAATCTTTCTTTTAACGTCTATGGTGGGCTGGTTAATTGTGGGCGCCTCGCTCATGTATTTGTTTCCCGCGATGGCTGATCGGCTCTTGGGTAATGATCTCACCCATACCTGGATGGTTAACTTATCACGCGGTAGCTATCAGCCGATGATCGGCATTGTGGCTGGTGGCCTCGCATTTGCCTTCTCCACGATTTTGACGGTGGTCTGGTATCAGCAGTTTGAAAAGCGCGTCTGACGACGACCGGGCTGGGACAGCAACTACGCCCGAGGATTACGCAAGGGCTGAGCGCGCCATTGGCTGTATCTTTGACGGAAGATACACAGACGCTAAGCTGCATGGCTTTTATTTTGCCGCCGGATAACAACGATGACTTACGGCGCATGGCCGAAGATTTGAAAAAAGCAGGTTTCTGTTTCCTGTACGCTTATTGAGGAGTTACTGCGGAACGGGTAATGACCAGGCGGGTACTGTTTCTAAGTAATGGACATGGAGAAGATCTCAACGCCAGCCTGGTGCTCAATGCTTTATGGGCGATCGCGCCAGAGCTAGAAGTGGCGGCAATGCCTATTGTGGGCAAAGGTAATGCCTACCGTAATTTAGGTGTCGAGATTATTGGCCCTACCCAGCAATTGCCGTCTGGCGGGTTTAATTACATTAATTTTGCGCGATTTTTGAATCCGGTGAATTGGTGGCGCGATACTAATCCGGTCAGTTTGGTCAAAGATGTGCTCTCCGGGCTGATTGGCCTCACCTTGGGGCAATATCAGGCGGTGCAGCGTTACAGTCCCTCCTGCGATTTGCTGTTTGCCTGTGGCGATATTGTGCCGATATTATTTGCTCGGCTCACCGGCCGGCCGTTTGTCGTCTTTTTGGTCAGCACCTCCAGTTATTATGAGGGTCGAGTCAAGCTGCCATGGCTGGCCCAGTGGGGGATGAAATCGCCGCAGTGCTTGGCAATTTTGACCCGCGATCGCTACACGGCCCAAGATCTATTGGGCCGGGGATTCGTCCGTACCCAGTTTTTGGGGTATCCGATTATGGATGTCCTACAGCCGGGCGGCCAAATGTTTCCCGTTATCGGGGAGCCGCTGATTGCCTTGTTACCCGGTAGCCGATTGCCAGAGGCCAAAATCAACCTGGGCCTGATGCTAGAACTGTGTGAGGCGATCGCCCAAGTTCGCCCCGCTCAGTTTCGCATCGCGTTGGTGCCAGGGTTCACCCAAGTCCATCTCACAGACCTAGCCACGAAACACGGTTGGAAAATCGAGACGGGGTGTTTGCAAAAGGGTAAAGTCACCGTCTATTACCACTACGATGCGTTTGCCGATATTTTGCATCAATGTGATCTCGTCGTGGGCATGGCCGGAACCGCCGTAGAGCAGGCGGTGGGTTTGGGAAAACCCATTATTCAAATTCCTGGCCCGGGCCCGCAGTTCACCTATTTGTTTGCCGAAGCTCAAATGCGCCTCCTAGGAGACTCGGTCGTGACCATTGGCACCCGGCCAGCGACGACCAAAACGCTCACGCAAGCTGCAATCAAAATTGATGAAATTCTCGGTGATGCCCCATATCTAAAGCACTGTCAGGCCAATGGTCGAGAACGCGTAGGTGAACCTGGCGGTTCCGAAGCGATCGCGCATCAAATTCTAGAAGCACTGAATCATCTTGCCAAAGCAACCTCAATGGTTTGATCCAAACTTCGTTAGCATCAAAACACCCCCCTTGGAGGCTCAATGCTCGCATCGTCTCGAATGTCCCGTCAGGGCGAAATCGTTGAAGTTGTATTCCGCAATGGCTGGGACTATATGCGGCGACTGCTCAGTGGTGGCAAAGCCGCTGAGCCAGAAATTCCCACGCCTGAGGTATTGCGCAACATTTTGACCGAGCTGGGGCCCGTGTATGTGAAATTTGGCCAACTCCTCAGTACCCGACCGGACCTCTTACCGCCCCGTTATATTGAAGCCCTCAGTAGCCTACAATCGACTGTGCCGCCGGTGCCCGCCAGCCAGATGGAGCCGTTTATCCGCCAACATTTACCCGGACCGGTTGACACCTATTTTCAAGAAATTGAATACACTGCGATCGCGGCCGGTTCCATCGGCCAAACCCACCGCGCTATCCTTCGCGATGGGCGTCAGGTGGCGATTAAGGCCCAGCGCCCTGGCATTGACCGGCTAGTCGAACGCGACATGGCTCTGATTCGGGACGTGGCGCGGCTGATGTCGGCAACCCAGTTTGGTCAACGCTACAACGTTGTCGATCTCGCCTATGAATTTAGCGAGGCGATCCGCTCGGAACTCGATTTCACCACCGAAGCCGAATACACCGACTTGCTTCGGCGTAACTTGCAAGACAGCCCCTGGTACGATGCTAGCCAACTCGTGGTACCCGAAATTTTTTGGGCACTTACCAATTCAAAATTGATGGTGATGGAATGGCTGGATGGAGCGCCGATTCTCACCACCCCGGTCGCTAAGGATGACACCGAGAAAGCCGTCCGCAAACGAGAGCAAATTACGACGCTGCTGTTTCGAGCTTTTTTCAAACAATATTTTGTGGATGGCTTTTTCCACGCGGATCCTCATCCGGGCAATATCTTCTTTCTCCGAGACGGTCGCGTGGCCTTACTCGACTGCGGCATGATGGGACGGCTCGATCCACGAACGCGGGCCACAATGACGGAAATGGTGCTGGCGATCGCCAGCTCCGATGCCCAGCGCTGCACACAAATCACCCTTAAGCTCACCGAACCCCTCCAGCCCACCGACATTTCTAAATTAGAGAGTGATTTTACCCGCCTGATGGGCCGTTACTACGGTCTGAGTCTAGAAAAGGTCAATACGGCTGAAGTGTTTGGTGAAATTCTTGAGGCGGGCACGCAAAATAACCTCCGCTGGCCCGCAAATGTCGGTCTATTTACGAAATCCCTCGCAAATCTAGAGGGTGCGGCTCGGCAGTTTAATCCCCATGTGAATCTCATTTCTGAAGTGCGACCGCTGATGGCCGATCTCTTTCGCTATCAGTTGGCGGGCGAAGATTTGCTGCAAACCCTGCTGCGCACGGGCTTAGAGTTTCGTAACCTGTCTCTAGAGTCGCCCCGACAATTTGCCTTTTTGCTGGATCGCCTCAGCACCGAATCTCTCCGGTGGAATGTGAACCTTAGCGGCTTAGAAGGGGTGCGTCGCAGTATTGATGATGCGGCCAACCGCCGCGCCTACAGTACGGTTGTGGCGGCTCTGATTATCGGCGCGGCGATCGTGTCCACCAACCAGCAGAGTTCTCAAGGCATTATCTTGAGTAACATCTTGTTCGCCGCTGCCACCTTTTTAGGCTTATGGCTAGTGGTGAGCATTCTGCGATCCGGACGCTTACGCTAGGTAAGGCAGGAATCCTCCCAGTATTCGCCCCCACTGGCTCCCCAGCCCCCTTAACCATCGCCCATCGCCTGCAAACTAACGCCGTCATGTAATAGAGCCTCTGCTCAGCAGTCATGCACAAACTGGGTTGTAACAGGATGTGCGATCGCCTTGCGCATCTTAACTGAGTTATGGAAAATGAATATAGTTCATTTGCACTTATTGCGAGGTGGCCCATGCTCTCTCCCTCAGTGACGTTTCGGGTAGATGTCGTCGATGGCTTGCGGTTAGGCTGCTTGCAGGTGCCCTTTGCCGAGATTGCCGATTGGCTCAATTTTTTAGTGACGCCCCACTATCGCGCTGACATCATCTCTGCTGAGCAACTGGGCGATCGCCTGCAAATCTACTTCCAGGCGAATGAAGGACTATACGCCTACTTAGACAGACGCCTAATGACCGCGCTCGAACTTGCGGCCTAACGCAACAAAATTCAGTTTGCCAAATTCATTTGTCTAACTGATGGGCGGGCAGGCTATCTCAGAACAGAACCCGAGCCCTCACATCTTTAAGCGCCGACAGGTTTGGGCGATGGCGGATGGATGAGCGACGCCTCACGTTTGCCGACTCTTCACTTTATCCATCCACCCTCACACCCCTGCCCGCCTTCACTCGCCTCTCTTACGACTCAACCGCACCATAAAGAAACCGTCCATATCCGCTCGATGGGGCCATACTCTGACCCAGCCCTGCGGCATCGCAAAGGCGGCGGCTGGTTCATCTGCTTGAGGAGGCACAATCTGCCAGTTGGGATGAGTGGCGAGAAACCGTTCGATAACGGTTTCGTTTTCTGCGGGGTGTAGAGTACAGGTGGCGTAAACCAGCGTGCCGCTCGGTTTAACCCATGTGGCCGTACGTTCCAAGAGGCGCCACTGCCGGTCAGCTAGTTCTTGCACCGATTCAGGGGTCTGTCGCCAACGAGCATCGGCATGACGATGCAGCGTCCCCAGACCCGAGCAGGGGGCATCGACCACCACGCGATCGCCCTCCCCAACAAATTTTGTAATCTCGGTGCTATCCCCCGTGCAGGTTTGAATGCAGCTCAGTTGCAAACGACGGACATTTTGGGCAATCTTTTTGACGCGAGAGGGGGTGCGATCGCAGGCCCAAATCAAGCCCTGATTGCCCATCAACTCTGCCAGGTGCGTGGTTTTACCGCCAGGGGCAGCGCAGGCATCGACCACAACTTCTCCTGCTTGAGGCGCGACGAGGGTACCCACCATTTGAGCACTGGCATCTTGCACTGTCCAATCACCTTCCGCAAAACCAGGCAGCGCTTGAATGGCTCCCACTGGCTGGGTTAACCGCAGTGCTTGAGGTAGATATGGCAACGGTTTAACAGCAATGCCAGCGTCCTCAAAGGTTTGCTGCAGCGCCTCACGAGAGGTTTTCAGCACATTGACCCGTAGGTCGATCGCCGGGGGGCGATTAAACCACTCACAGAGGGCAGCGGTTTCGGTCTCACCTAATTGCTCTAGCCATAGCGCCACGACCCAATCTGGAAAACTATGCTGTATGCCCAAAGCCGTTATGCGATCGCGGGGCAGGGTGAGCGGGTCAGCCCCGGTTTCGCGACAGCGTACATACTGTCGCAAAATACCGTTGACAACACCAGCCAGCTTGGCCTTGCTGACTACTTTGGTCAGCTCAACACTGGTGTTGACCGCCGCTGATGCCGGTACTTGGGTCAAAAATCGCAATTGGTAAAAGCCCAGGTGCAAGATGATGCGTAATTCTGGCGGTTGTTGGTGAGCTGGCTTTTTGCCCAGTCGATCAATGAGGGCGTCAAGGGTGCGCCGCCGCCGCACCGTCCCATAAACCAACTCTGTCGCAAATGAGCGGTCAATCGGGCTGAGTTGGGTTTTACTCAGTAAGCGATGGAGCACAACATCAGCGTAGCCACCACGATAAATTTCCTTTAAAGCGGCAAACGCCAGCCGTCGGGCTGGCGAGAGCGCAGTTGCTTGAGATGGCGTGGTCACAAACTCACTAGGCCCAAAAGCTAGCTACTTTTTTTTCTTCTTCGTTTTTTTGATGGTGGGTGCCGTGGCTGCTTGATCGAGCTTGCGACGGCGACGATCGCGCCATTCAGCAACCGTCAAATAAACCACACCACCAGTGACAATCACCATCAGCAAAGCTGCCAGAATTGCCAAAATCGAGAAAGCTTGGCTTGTAAAAGCAGTCTCCATCACACACAGTCAGTCATAAACACGTAACTTAAGCTGGAGCCTTTAAAAACCATTGCGGCCCCAGACCACCATTGAAAGCGAAAAGGTAAAAATTACCAACAATGAAACCCAACCCAGCGTCAAAATATCCATAGGTGTTTTAAAGCAAGAATTCACAGTGCATAAATCATCATAAAACAAACCCCTCGCCGGAACCATAGCGATTTCAACAATGCAACATCCTTCTCCGTTTACCCCTGCTGAGCGCCTGGAATCAGTCAAGGTCGCGATCGCTGGTGGTCTGACCGCTGGGCTGATTAGTTTGGCCTTGCTATGCCTTCAACGCTTTACCCCAACTGCACTCAGCTTACCGTCCGCTCATTTCTGGTCGGGTTTAGCGGGGGTGACTTTATTCGTGAATGGCGCGATCGCGGCACTTTCTGGCAGTTTGTTTGCTCTGACCTATCGCTATGCCATCCGCCAAGACGCTAATCCACAGCTCAAGAGTGGCGTTGTCCTAGCCTTCACTCTCGTCCGTGGACTTGCCCAAGTCGATGTTGGGTCTGCTATCGCCCAACACTTTTGGCCATTTTTAACCGCGTGTGGCGAGAGTCTATTGCTGTTTGGGGGCAGTGCGATCGTGCTCAATCTTGCCTTTGCCCAAACCTGGCTCAAACCCTTTGGTCAAAATCTGTAACTCACATCATCACGCAGACAAGCAGACAGAACGGCAAGGAAATGAGAAACAGCGCGCGGTCAACCGTGCCAGAAAAGTTGAACGCATGTATCATTCCTGGTGCAAGGCGAGCGTCTCTGGCCAGCACGACTTTTGTGCTCTTGAGGAGTTCGTAAGCGATCGCGTCCTCCAGCTTCTTTGAAGCAGCATGATTCTAGAACTGCTTACTCGCATCTTGGTATGGGCAGCCATGGGACTGTTCATCTGGTATGTGCTGCTGAAATTTATCCCCCGCAGTTTTCTGACGTGGTTTGGGGGCGCCATCATCTTGACGTTATTTGTGCTGTCGTTTATCTCCCCCAACGACGACACTATTGGGTCTATTTGGCAAATTATTTCGTTCCCGCTAACGCCATTAGGTGCAACCTTATGGCTGCTAATCTTAGCCCTGGCTGAAAAAAAAATTAAAGGGCGCTTTGTCGGGGTAGCACTGACAATTTTGCTCGTTTGTAGCATACCGCTATTTGCTCGCGTCATCGTTAATCAAGCCGAACAAGCAGTACGGCAAGCCTATCAAGTGCAACAAGGTATTTGTGAGGATGTTTGCCCGACAGATATACCGACGACGATTCCTTTGAGTCAAGTGTCTACTGTAGTTGTGATTGGAAAAAACTTAGATTTGGTCTCCCCTGTAGAGGAGTTTCCAAGTCAGATTGATAGTGAAATTGAGTTTGACCCGATTTTATTTACCCGTTTAGAAAGTACTGCCAGACTATATGGCCGCTTACGAGCTCAAGGTAGCAATCCCTTAATGTATGTAACAGCAGGCCCTATATACGGCAACGCCGAAGAAGAAGCCGCAAAAGAGGCCGCCTTGCGCCAAGTGCTAATTCGAGGTGGTGTGCCCGAGGCCGTGATCGAGATCGGGGACTCGGGCATGGATATCCACCGAGCCATGCGCAATGTGCGAGAATTTTTAGAAGAGCGTGCTCTTTTACAGCCTGAGGAAACTCCTCAGCGAGCCTCCCAGCGGATTGCGTTGGTTGTGCCTGCGTTATCGATGCGCCGGGCCGCCTTAACCTTTGAGAAAGCCGGTTTACAGGTCATTGCCTGGCCAACGAACCTTTATGGTGGTAGCAAAGCGACTGGCGATACCCTGGCTGAGCTGACTGATTTGATCCCCAGTGCTGAAGCCTTACGCATCACCACACTTTATTGGCGCGAAATGCTGACGTCGTTTTACTATTTTTTGCGCGGCTGGCTGCCTAGCTTTAACGTCCGCTGGAACGAAGTTGTAGAGCTGGTGCCAGACGAAACACTGTAGCCGCTCATCCGGTCAAGAAGGGTTAGGCTTCAGGTTGGACATAGGGCTTGACGAATTCCAGCAGCGCTTGGCTGTAATCAGGACTGCTGGTGTCCGTCAATTCCCCCTCGGTGAACATGTGGAACATGGGGCATTCATCATCCGCTGGGAGTTCAAACGTTGTACTGTTGAGCTGCTCACCAGACTGGGCGTGATAAATCGCCACATCGTAAGCAGTGTTATAGGTCTCCAAGACATAGACATCAGTTTCACCCTCCTCAGGGGGAAACTCACAGGTCTTGGCGAGGGTGGCTTGAGTCACGGTCAGGCAGGCGACTAGTTGAGTGTTCTGGCTGTCTTCCCAATCTTTTTCCCAGCCTTCGGGCAAATCTCGATAGGACTTGGCATAAGCGGCGGTGTCGCTGTCGCGTTCAAACACGTATAAATGGTGAATCTCACCAGGCGTGGGTTCATAAGCGGCGGCTGGTGCCAAACCGATGCCATTACAAACTTGGGCAAAGTCATCAGGGAAAACTTGTTCTGCCACGGTCTCGTCTACGATAGGCGTCTCATCTTCCTCGACTTGGGCCGTTTCTGTTTGGCAGGCGATCAGCCCCAAAACCACAAATAGCGAAAGTGTAGACTGCAGACTCAGCTTGGCGTTAAAAACGGGCATAGAAAAAGACGGCTCCGGATAGCAGACAAAAGGCCGCTTTCGGTTGACGCAGCTGACTTGAACAGTAGAACTGCGCCATGAAAAACGGCATCGAGTTTAATAAACCCAATGCCAGCATAAAAATCACAATACTGATGACGGTTGCTTATTCGAGGGGCGATCGCCCGAGCTGAGGAGCCGTTGCCGGAATGGACCGATAGCTTTGAATCGTGGGTTCGAGGGCAGTCACAGCTCTGATAAACTGCTCGTCTCGGTCCGAGGCTAAGCGGGCATCATTGCTAAACAGGGCTCGCTCTTCGTTGTTGGTCAAGCTCACTTCAATGTCTGGAGTAATGCCTTTTTCGCTGATATCGGTACCGTTGGGAGTGTAGTAGTGAGCAATCGTCACCGCTAGACCAGATCCATCTGACAGGCCATAGAGTGACTGCACAAGGGCTTTACCATAGGTAGTTGTTCCGACTACGGTGGCGCGGTTGTTGTCTTGTAGAGCGCCCGTCAAAATTTCGCTGGAACTGGCGGAACGACCATTAACCAGGACTGCCATTGGTAAGTCCGTCAATGCTGAGCGGTTAGCGCTGATTTGAGAGGGATCGCCATCGCGGTCTAAAGTACGAACAATCGGCCCTCGCTGTAACCATAGTCGGCTAATTTCAATGCTGGCAGAGAGCAATCCCCCCGGATTGCCCCGTAGATCTAGTACAAAAGCTTCAGCATCTTGCTCCGCCAAGTCTTCAATTGCGGCGACCATTTGCTCTGTGGCATGACCATTAAACTCATCCAGGCGAATGTAGCCAATGCGGTGGCCGTTCACCTGTTTAAGGTCGTGGGCGACGGTGGGCAGCGCTAAGCGTGCTCGTGTCAAGATGACCGACTGTGGGGTGCGGCCATTCCGCGAGTAGGTCAGTGTGACCTGAGAATTCTCTGTCCCCCGTAGCAGTTGTGATACCCCACTCACGCTCAGCCGATCAACTGACTGCCCATCCACTAAGAGAATGCGATCGCCGACGCGTAACCCCCGCGCCGCCGCTGGCGAGTCTGGTAATACGGTCGTAACTATGATGGCGCGGGCCTGAGCATCACGCTGGAGCTGTAAACCAACGCCAGAAACTTCACCCGCAGTTTGGTCAGAAATCTCCGCATATTCTTGGGGATCTAAAAACCGGGTGTAGGGATCGTTCAAGCGGCGTAGTTCCGCCCTTAGTGCCGAGTAGGCGGCTTGAGTAGAGGTGTAGTCTTGACTCAGCAATCGCTGTCGTGCCGCCACCCAATCCGTTTGGTTAAAACTGGAATCAACATATTCTCGGTGAACGAGCTGCCAAGCCTCGTCTAGCACGGCCTTGGGATTATCTTCAGCCAGCTCTGCGGCCTCAGCAACAGGACTCACAACCGGTATCGCGGTCGAAAAAGCGGTTAGTAAAGAAGTGGCGATCGCACCTTTCACAACCGCCATCGGCGAAAAAACTCGTCGGTTTGCAGAGCGGGTCATAAGTCAATCAGTTGAGGGGCATGGGGAGTCGATGAAAACGTCACAGTTACAAACCATGAACAATCATTCAGGTAGCGCGAAAGCACTGTGCTAGTTAAACAAGAGACTGTTGCGAATTAGTCTAGCCAAAAACATTGCTTAACGGCGGCCCGATGTTCCAATTCTTAGACTGTATTTATGTTTCAGGCTGATCTCTGCAGTAGCTTCCTGACAAACACCAATCAGCCTATGGAGTGTTTAAAGATGTCATTGTGTTACTCAGGCTTCCTGCTCCAGAGGTTTCTGTCGCGATCCGCAATCAGGTCAGGACAATAGTCACTGCTAGCATGACCATAAAGTCGGCGTTCTATTTCCGAACGCCGCATGCTGAATTCCACATGCGGCTAGACGCAGAAAATCATTATTAGGATCAGGAATTTAATCATGTGCCGGTTTTCCCCTCCCAGGAGGGGAAAGGTTATCCGGCTTGGCCTCAGTAATTTATTTAATCCTCATCCCTTAGGACTTACGCCAAAGCCTCCTCGCCCCCCCATTTTTGGGGATGTTGAATCCGATTTCCCGAAAAATTGGAGATGCAGAAGCCAAAATTGGATTCAAATGCGTAAGTCCTGATTACGCTGATTGTCCTGAAGCAGCTTGGTAGATGGTGAGAAAATCACGCCATAAACGACTCAGTGGCAGCGAAACGTCTCTCAACTCTTAGACTCGACTGGGGGCTTGTTTAGCACTTGCAATTTACTCTGCATCCAACGGGTCAGAATCTCTCGCTGATTGATGAGATAAATGCTCACAATCGTGAGCAAAACGCCAAGTGTTTGAATTGGACTCAACACCTCACCCAAAAACAAATTGCCAAACAACAGCGCAAATACAGGCGTCAAAAAAGTTAAAGCACTAAGGCTGGTGAGATTTCCTTGCGAGGCCAAGTAAAAGAAGAGCCCGTAGGCTAAAGCACTGCCTAGGATTGTCGAGTAAGCGATCGCGCCCCAACCAGTTAAATTAATCCCCACCCAAGGTTGTGATTCGCCCAGCAGCGACAAGGCAGCCAGAGGAATGCCCCCGAACACCATATGCCAGCCCGTGGCCACCACAGGATCAGCCTCTTGAGAGACGTAACGAATCAAAACCGTGCCCACCGCCATGGACAGAGCCGCCATCAGCATCAACCATTCCCCCTGGTCAAAGAGCAGCCGCAGTACCATCAGACCATCTTGAGGCAACTCTGCGAGGGTAAAGTTGCCTTGAAAAACACTAATCAGCCATGCGTCCGGCAACCCTAATAGACTGATCCCAGCCAAGCCAATCGTGAGCCCTAACCAGCCTAAAGCCCCCACATGCTCTTGAAATAGCCAGCGTGCCATCAGGGCCACGGCTAGGGGTTGAGAATCGATCATTACTGATCCTAAACCCGCCCCAGTACGCACCAATCCCTGAGCCAAAAAGCCCTGGAACATGGCCCCATCTACCAGTGCAAACAGGCTAATCCAACACCACCCGCGCCAACTGATTTGAAAACTCCGTCCCATTGCCAGGGCGGCTATGAGCACCAGGATGCCGGCTGGTAACAGCCGCATCGTGGCCAAGAAGAAAGGCGCCGTATCGGGAATCACCCCCTTCATCGCGACCATCGCCGTTCCCCAAAGGAAAAACGGCGCAATTATCAAAGGCAACCGTAGCCACGGTTTATCAGTTGGCAAGTTCAATTCCATAAGCAGAGTGGGCGATCGCTCAAGGCTCAATATGACGTTACTTCAATATAAAGAAACTTGAAGCCTCTAGCCAGCAGCTACAGTTGCCGCTTTCTGACGAGAGGCTTCTGTCAGGCGAGTACAATAGGGCATACAGACTTGCCATCGTTCTTAACAGCGTTTAGTAGACGGCAAGTCTAACCACTCTTTTGTTTAGTTTGCCCCATCTATGATCTGGCCATTTAAATCTCGTGCTCAACAATCGATCGCTCGCATTGAAGTCAGTGGTGCGATCGCTGGCGCTACCCGTAAAACCGTTTTAGAAGCGCTTGAGCAAGTCATTGAAAAGAAGTTTCCGGCGGTCTTACTCCGCATCGATAGTCCTGGGGGCACTGTTGGCGATTCTCAAGAGATTTACAACGCTCTGTTGCGGCTACAAGACAAAAACATTCCTGTGGTTGCTAGCTTTGGCAATATTTCCGCATCTGGTGGCGTTTATATCGGCATGGGCGCGAAACACATTGTCGCCAACCCCGGCACTATCACCGGCAGTATTGGTGTCATCCTGCGAGGCAATAATTTAGAGCGGCTGCTCGACCGCGTAGGGGTTTCTTTCAAAGTCATCAAATCAGGCCCCTACAAAGACATTCTTTCATTTGATCGTGAACTAACCGATGCTGAGCAATCGATCTTGCAAGAGTTGATTGACGTTAGTTATGGGCAATTTGTCAAAACCGTCGCCCAGGCTCGGGGCCTTGCTGAAGAGGTCGTCCGCGGATTTGCCGATGGCCGCATTTTTACCGGCGAGCAAGCTCTAGAACTCGGTGTCGTCGACCGCTTGGGCACCGAAGAAGATGCCCGGCGTTGGGCAGCTGAGCTAGCCGGTTTAGACCCTGAAAAAGCTCCGGTGAAAAAGCTGGAAGCGAAAAAAACTGGTGTACAAAAATTGCTGCCGGGGCGAAATCAATCTGTTTTAGCTCAACTCTTCCCCGAGGCCACGACCAATCTACAAACAGTCACCAACTGGCTAGAGTTTGAAATTTCCACTTCTGGGTTGCCGCTGTGGCTTTATCGCCCTTAGTCAAGCCGACACGGTTTACAGAGATAGAGGCTGCTAGGATTGACTCTAGTTCAATCCCTTTTTGACCTTTAAAAAACACGTTTAGTAAGCATGCTGGAGGAAATAGGTGTGGGCTGGCAAATTCAAGCGATTCGGGGAGCAACCACAGTATCTCAAAACCTGGCTGAAGACATTGCCACTGCCACCCATGAATTGTTGGATGCCATTGCCTCGCAAAACCGCCTCAACCCTAAACACATTATCAGCGTTACCTTTTCTGTCACCCAAGATTTAGATGCCCTATTTCCTGCTGCCGCTGCTCGCCAGCGAACCGGTTGGAACGCCGTCCCCTTATTGGATGTACAGCATATGCACGTGGTGGGTAGCTTACCTCGCTGCATTCGGGTATTAATCCACACACAAGTGCCTGTTTTAGACGAACAAGTCACTCACGTATACCTGAGAGAAGCCAAAAGTTTGCGGCCTGATTTAAATGAGCGAGTAGTGTCCGTGCGCTCGAGTTGCGACTAAAGCTTAGAGCGCTTGGCTATCAAGGTATGGCAGGATGTCGAGTGCGGAGGTCGGAGTGCGGAATTGAAATGAGCCCCTAGCTGAATAAGCGCTACTGAATGAGCGCTTCGGCAATCGGCAATCGCCTGAACTCAATGAGGTTGGCTACCGAAGGTTGATTGAACTAACGCTTTGATTATTCTCAACCAACCTTTAAATTGCGCCATCCCGTCTTCTCTCAGGGAGTTCAGTCTAGGGCGACAATATCGGCCCGCGATCGCGGCATCACTTCATCATTGTTGTCATACTGACTGCTCAACCCGGTCACCTGAATGCTATGCCCCACCTCTAAGAAAGATAATTCTGCCGGGGTAATCTCTGTTGATTTGGGCATATAAATCTGAATTTCGCCCGTCTCGTCCTGAATCCAGAGGCGATCGCCGTAGGGGGCATCATCCTGCAGCGGTTTGACGATCTGGCCTTTGACCATCACGAGTTGCCCATCCAAAAACTTGCCAGCCCGGGCTGCCGAGGTTGCGCGCGGCGACATTGGTAAGATGGGTCGCTGGCTACGATACCAATCCGTCAACTGCAGCATTCGTTGGCCGTGGCCATCATCCTGCAACTGCCCCGTCACTTGCACGGTCTCACCCAAATGCAAGGGCTGAGGCGTGTCAGTTGTAATGTAAATGCCTCCAGTCACGTCTTGAATCGCGAAGCCAGCATCTAAACTGGCCGAGCCAAACACCCCACTCGGGACAGTGACCTTCCCGATGACAGTGACTGCGGCCCCATTTGGTAAGTGCCGCGCCTGACTAATAAAGCAAGTTTGCGGAAAGGCGATCGCTCCGGCTGGGAAAACTAACCACCCAACCACCACGAGACACCAGAGGAGGCAAACCCGTTGTCTAACGGCTGACATTGCTAAGACTCGTCTGGCTGCCATGACTCGCCCGCAGGAAATATTGTGATCAGCATCACTGTAACCGGGGAGGTGACGGACTGCCCTAGCTTCGAGAAAGTCTTTAACAATAAAACTGACTACGATCAAGCACAATTTCGCCATGATAGGGAATCTTGGCAATCCAGGTGCTCAGGGACTCGGAGAATAGCAGTTGCGCTCGTCTAGAACTCGACCCGTGAGGGCCTTGCAACAACTTGACCCAGTCGCCTCGGTGATGCCTCAAAGAGCAGCAGGGATAGCGGTGAGGGCGATCGCTCTCCAACTGAGGTTGGAGCAAACAACCAGGATATGCAGTCGCGGGGGGCATGGTCATAATCATCTTGAATGGAGCCAGCGCTGTCTCGCATTCCTTGTGATGTGTTGAGGAATACAAAAACAGGCTTTTGTGTGTTTAATTTTACATTGATTTGTACTTATTTGAAGATAGAAACTCATCGCTAGAGAACCTGACCTCATTAGTGAGCTGATATTTGATAGCACCCAGGCTTTTTCTCTAGCCGAGCCAATCTCAGACCATTAGCCGCGATAATTAAGAAGCCATCCTTCCCCTCAACCCATGTCTTCAACACCGACTCCGCATCAAATTCTGGTGACCCTGCTCCCACCCTTGCGCCTGGCCGCTAGCTATGCGCACCACATGCAGTCAAAAATCGCGGCTCAACCTGCTAAAGAGGGACCAAATCCGTTCTCGATGGCGCTTACTGATGCTGACCTGTCGGTCCAAACGTTTGTCGAAGTAGCGCTGCTGGGCAGTTTTCCCGACATCCGATTTTATGGAGAAGAGTTTGAGCAGTCTTACAACACAAAATACTTCCGGGCGATTGATTTGGGACCCGAGGGCGACTATTTAGTGACGCTCGACCCGATTGACGGCACCTTGTTTTATATGGATGGGTTTCCCAACTATCAAATCATTTTGACGGTGCTCAATGCCGATGGGTTTGAAGCTGTGCTGGCCCTGAGCCCGGCTGAAGATCGGTATTACTATGCCCTGCGGGGCCAAGGCACGCGGGTGGGTCAATTGGCACAGGATTTGGATGCGTGCTCACGGCTGACACTGTCGCCAGCCAAGGCAGTGTTGTTGGGCACTAGAATGGCCCCCTTAAAATCACAATTGAGCGATCGCTACCCCATCATCAGTGTGTCTGAAGATTATGCCTGCGACCGCCCTATTCCAAATGTGAACGGCATTCTCAAGGGTCAGTTAGGCGGTGTGGTCTTATCCGCCGGCAAGTTTATTGATGGCGCGGCGTTAGCATTTCTGGCACAGGAGGCGGGCTGTATTGTCACTGATCACCAAGGACAGTCGCTCCCTCGGCTAGACGAGTGTGAAGATTATGCCTGGCCGGGTGTCGCAATCGCCACCGCGCCCGACCTTCATCGCGACCTGATCAAAGCGCTGGAAGGGTTTCAGATTGCAACCAGCGAGTTTCCCACAGGGCAAGCTTGACGATAAGCTATGGAATAACTTCTGACCTTGCCTTGTTGACATGATTCATCTGAGCCAAAGTGCCATCCGCGAACTCAAGCGTCTAGAAGCAAAAGACCCCTACGGCAGCGGTGTTGTGCGTCTGGCAATTGCTCCCGGTGGCTGTTCAGGGCTCACATACGATCTGCAGTTTCGCCAAGCCACGAAGTCGACCGATCAAGTTCTCAAAATTGATCAGCTCAAGGTCGTCATTGCTGCTAAGCATTTGGCCAGTTGTGAGGGGCTTGCGATCGACTACTCCGAAGACTTAATGGGAGGGAATTTTCGCTTCACCAATCCCCTAGCTAAACAGACCTGTGGCTGTGGAGTCTCCTTCAGCTTAGAAGCACCGCCGCAAGATGCCCTCATAGCTGACTGTACACCCGCTGATATCCCCGCATTTCCCTCTGGAGCGGTGTAAATCAGTAACTGGTGTAAATCAGTAACTAAAGATGCCGCCAATGCGCCCTCTCTGTCCTTTTAGCCGTCCTGAAACGATCGCCAGCCGCAGTTTGAAAACAGCCGCAATCTGAATCTGATCATCCGCGATGGTTGAAACTGATATGGCAAGCAGCCTTTAGCTCAGGCGATTGCAGATGGCTAAAACTCTGATTCAGCAAGGGTTGCATTTTTGAACTCTGCACTATGTAAGCTTTGCCCTTTCCAAAGGAGATTCTGCTGCTATATCGGGCCAGTCTTGCGGTGCTGCATTCCGCATTCCGCATTCCGCATTCCGCATTCCGCATTCCGCTGCTATCACTTGTCACTTACTGATAACCTGCAGCCTGCAGCCGAAAAAGGCGAGCATAGCGACCATTTGTGGCCAGTAATGTTTCATGGGTACCGTACTCGATCACCTGGCCAGCCGATAAAACCAAGATCACGTCAGCCCGCCGCACGGTTGAAAATCGGTGAGAGATCAAAATTGCCATTTGATTTGTCGTGGCCTGCCGAAACTGCTCAAAGAGCTGAGCTTCGGCTTCGGCATCCATCGCCGAAGTCGGTTCATCTAAGACCAACAGATCGGCATCGGCCCGCATAAATGCCCGCGATAGCGCCACCTTTTGCCATTGTCCACCGGAAAGTTCTTGGCCACCTTTAAACCACCGCCCTAACTGAGTTTGAAAGCCCTCTGGCAGGGACTCAATAAATGTCGTAGCAGTGCCTTTATGAGCCGCGATCGCCCATTGAGCCTCTTCGTCTAACCGCTGCACATCGCCTACACCAATGTTTTCGCCGACCTTAAACTGATAGCGGACAAAATCTTGGAAGATAACACCAATGCGTTGGCGCAGCACCTCAATATCCCACTCATTCAAATCGCGGCCATCGAGCAAAATGCGGCCTTCAGTGGGGGTATAAAGGCGGGTCAACAATTTAATCAAGGTCGTTTTGCCCGAGCCATTTTCGCCAACGATC
Source organism: Cyanobacteria bacterium P01_F01_bin.56 (assembly GCA_039185935.1). GTDB lineage: Bacteria > Cyanobacteriota > Cyanobacteriia > Phormidesmidales > Phormidesmidaceae > Halomicronema. The sequence continues at coordinate 57,295 of JBCDAJ010000019.1, forward strand.
GCTAACTTTTGGCGGGGCTTTAGGTGAAAGGAGACCGCCGACAACGCCACCCGATTAGACCCCGGATAGATAAACGAGACATGCTCGAACCGCAGTCCATCATTAGGGTCAGAACCAGAGCGTGCCGAGCCCACTACTTGAGGAACCGGTTGTTCTAAAAATTCGTATAGGTTCGAGAGATACAGACTATCCTCATACATGCCGCCAATAGCTGTCAAAATAGCGGCAAAGGCATTTTGTCCCTGGCGAAAGACCATAAGATACATCGTTAAGTCGCCGAGGGAAATGCGTCGGGCGATCGCCGCCAGCACAATCCAACCATAGGCGCTATAAAAAGCTGCCGTACTGAGTAAACCTAGTCCATAGGTCCAGCCACTACGCCGCATCGCTAAATCGCGATCTTCGCCATATAGACGATTAAAGACGGCTTGATAGCGCTGCAACAGCATCGGACCGAGTTGCAACAGCTTGACCTCTTTGGCGTAATCTTCACGCCCCAATAACACTTCCAAATAGTTTTGCTGACGAGTTTCGGGCGATCGCCAGCGAAATAAGCGAAAGGCTTGGCCAGCAAAGCGCGTTTCCGCCACAAAGACAGGAATCGTAGCCCCTAACAAGAGCACGACTGCCCACCCTGAAAATTGCAGCAACAAACTGCTATACGTTGTTAGCGACAGCATGTTTTGGAGCAGGCCAAAGGTGCGATTAACCATGCTCAAAGGTCGACTTGACGCCTCTCGCCGCGCCCGAATCATTTTGTCGTAAAATTCTGAATCTTCAAAATAGGTCAGCGGTAATAATTGGGCTTTTTCGAGAATGAGGAGATTGACCTTTTGAGCCAGCAAGGCACGCAGTAATGAGGTGCAGAGATTCAATCCTTGACGTGCCCCCGTCAACAGCATCACCAATGCCGCTTCGATGGCAAGGTACAACAAGGCTTGATGGCGATCCGCAGGGGTTCCCGATTCTGCAGCTCGAAGCACTCCATCTACGATGAGTTTGCCGAGGTAAGCGATCGCTCCCGGTAACAATCCGGCAATGAGGGTACAAACTGCAAGCACTAAGGTTAATTGGCTGTGCGTTTGCCAAACGAGTTGAACGGCCCGGCCACAATATTGATAAATATCTAGAGAGTTTTGCAAGGTTTGTCGTTGGCGTCGCCCCACCCCTTGCCATTGTTTAATGTGTCGTGTCGCCATATTTAAAGCATACTGGGCTGCTGAGTACTTAGGGATCGGCTTGAAAATAAAGTACCTGGACAAGACTGTGGCAGGGTAGATAGGTAGCAGGGTCGGTGGGATGTTATTTGAGCGCAACTCCCTTAGCGGCAGAAATCGTTTACCATTTCAGCCTCTGGTAAGTAGGGCTTACTGAAAAAGTCGGATCCGTTGATATTCGGCTATTTCAGCCAATCGAAGACAGATGAAGTGCAAGGTTTTTTGACGAGAGAATGGGGCTTTCAGCGAATTTGCCTTGCACATAAATGCTACTCAAAATGGCTA
>JBCDAJ010000020.1:0-58669 GCA_039185935.1 Cyanobacteria bacterium P01_F01_bin.56
CCCTGATTGCCTTTGAGCGCCAGCACATAGTCGCCTTCGGCCTGCTTAATCTGGGTGGCAATGGCAGTTTGCGTGCCCATCGCATCCAGGGTCACAATGGTGCCCTTCAAATTCAGGAGCTTCAGCAGCAGCGGCACCGCCGTGATTTCATTGGATTTGGTGTCTACTCTTTGTTGCCCCAGCACCAACCCATGTTCACTACTCCAGGCACTGACACTATGCAGGGCTTTGAGGTGGCCCTGCCGGTCATAGGAGCCCCGCACCGTTTTGCCATCGATGTGAATCAACTCCACCCCAAGCCGCTCACTGATGCCGCTGACCCAAGCCAGAAACCGGCTCTCCAGAGCCTCGGGTGACAGCATTGCCATCACCCGGCCAAAGGTATCGTGGGATGGAATGCCGTCGGGCAACTTCAGAAACGTCTCTAACCATGATTGCTTAGCCGTGCCGTAGCGCTCGATAGCCACAAAACTATCGGCTCCGGCCAAGGTGGCCAAAATGGCAATACTGACCAGAGAGACGAGCGGGTGATGTTGGCCACGCTCCACTCGGGGGCCGTCTAAATCCTGAAAATGCTTCAAGATACTCTGCTTGAGGGTCTTTGCTTCTCGCTGTTCTTGCGGTTTGAGCACCCGCTTGCCGAAGCCTTGGGCCATCTGACGAACTCCTTCGTTGTCGGGAAACTTGATGATTCAAGCACAAGCATGACGATTCGACGGCATTGACGACAACAGGTCTCTCCAGCCCTTATGCTCTACTTGTCAAGTACGATTGATACAAAATAATATGCGATGACCCTGCACCGCTGATGCAGTTTTACGTCATCACAAATTCCTTGATTCGGTAAGTTTACGTAAACATTAGAATTCAACGGCTGGGGCTACGAAAATATACTTGAGGCGACAAAAACCTGTATTTTTACACACATATTCTTTGTAAGTATCCCAATCTGGATGAAATTTTTGTGAAGGCTCGGAGTCGCGATCGAAAATCAGTCCAGTGATTTTCATACTAGAAATAGCGGTGCAAATCTTGGAATAGGGACGTCCCGCTTACATGACTGTGGTTTGACATTGATCGTCATCTACCCGGTAGCGCTCAAAACCTACCAATGTCGCCCAGTTTTTATCAATAGCTAATGATCGGTAGCTTATTGGTCCATTGCATTCGTGTTTGTGGAGGTATTTTGCAATGCGTGTTTACACCAGCCCGGTGCTTCGTAACCTTATCAGTTGTGGCAAACTCTGTCTGGGGCTCGCTCTCTTAGTTGTCGTGTTGTCTCAAGCAGCGAGGATTTGGGGTGATGATCCGGCTTTACAAGAGATTCGGAACTTACTGCAAACTGAACAATCTGATCAACCTTAGCCGTCTTTAGAAACCAGGGATCAGCAAGAAGCTCCTAACGATGCTGATTATATCGGATGACTGATGCGGTGCGGTCTGTGGGAATGGCATTGTGGGGACAAGGTGCTATTCAAGCTGCAGTTATCTCAGCTCGTTTTAGAGCCCTAAAACTTATCGTTAGCGCCGTGATTGCTGACCTTGATACTCTGATGTCTGACGTTTGTTACTGGTATAAGGGGTACGGTTGTCAGCTGCATCGCGATGCCGCCGCCGCTGCGTACTATGGCAAAACCGGTTTGAATTGCAAGGTCTGAGGCTTGGCTTAATTGAGCTATGAGCGCTAACCATATGCTGTCTGCTTAGCCTGTACTGCCAAGGCCGATCGCGATCGCGTCCATGACTCTGGTTACTGGCACGATTTCCATCAGCGTTTCGACGCCGCCTTGGCCCTTGGGTACGATCGCCCGCTTAAAGCCCAGTTTGGTTGCTTCTTTAAGGCGTAGTTCTAATTGCGAAACGGGACGGACTTGTCCTCCTAGTCCCACTTCGCCCAGAATCACCGTGTAAGGATCGATGACGCGATCGCGAAAGCTGGCAGCCACCGCCAAGGCAATGCCCAGATCGGCAGCGGGTTCCCCGACATTTAACCCACCCGACGAAGCGACATAGGCATCCAACTTGGAAAGGGGAATGCCGACTCGCTTTTCCAGCACTGCGAGAATTTGCAGCAGCCGATTGAACTCGATTCCTGTCGTAGAGCGGCGCGGCGAGCTGTAACTGGTCGGACTGACGAGGGATTGCAGTTCCACCACTAGGGGACGAGTGCCTTCACAGGCCACGATGGTCGCAATACCGGACACTGCCTCATCCCGGTTTCCCAAAAACAGCTCTGACGGGTTGCGCACCTCCTGCAGGCCACGGTCTACCATTTCAAAAATGCCCAGTTCATGGGTCGCCCCAAAACGATTTTTGACAGAACGGAGGAGCCGATGGCTAGCAAAGCGATCGCCTTCAAAATACAGCACAGTATCAACCAGGTGTTCTAGCACTTTGGGACCAGCGATTGCGCCTTCTTTAGTGACGTGCCCCACAATAAATAGGGCAATGTCGTCGCGCTTGGCTACTTGCATCAGCCCCGACGTACATTCCCGCACTTGCGATACAGAGCCAGGAGCCGACGTCAAAGCCCCATAGTACAGCGCTTGGATGCTGTCGATGACGGCAACCGTCGGCTTCAGCGACTCAAGCTCCATCACAATCGTTTCCAGATCGATTTCCGGCAGCAGGTAGAGTCCTTGGTTAGCAGATGCAGTCTCTTTGACAGGCGCCTGTGCTGACTGGGTTGAAGTGTCTTCTGCATGAGCACTGCCGATGCCCAAACGCTGCGATCGCAGCTTTACCTGTTGTCCTGATTCTTCAGCACAGACGTAGAGCACTCCCGTTTTGTGAGCCAGATAGTTTGCCACCTGCAGCAGTAGGGTCGATTTGCCAATTCCTGGATCGCCGCCTACCAAAACCAGAGACCCAGGCACGATGCCACCGCCCAGTACACGGTCAAGCTCGTCATAGCCGGAAGGCTGGCGTTGCTGGGGGCGATCTTCAATCTGGTTGAGGGTGCGAGCCAGGCGCGGTTCCTTTTTCTGGGAAGATTTGGGCGTACTGGCAGAGCGCGATCGTCCGCGTACGGCCCCTACCTTGGCGGGTTCTGACGGCGGCGCCACCTGCTCGACCATGGTGTTCCAGTTACCGCACACAGTGCATTTGCCAAAATACTGCGATGACTCGGCTCCGCAACTGTTGCACACGTAAATTGAGCGTGACTTTGCCATGCGATCTTCTTGAAATTCAATACTCTTGTATTACTAGTTTGCCTCATTCTGATCTGCACCACCACATCGCCCGCAGATTGCTCTAAACGGAATAGATTGTTGAATCTAGCAGCGCTAAAGCCCTGATGTATCTAGCTCCATGGGCAGTTCTCATCATGCGTCTTGCAAGACTAGCGCCCAATGGCAGAAGTCTCTCGATCTTTCTGGTTTCTGACTCTTCTGCTCCTCTATCCCCCTGTCTTAGAAAACGATGTGCCACTTTACATCACGCAGTACTAAGATGCACTCCACTAGGTGTAATGAATAACCCTCTCTAGGAGCGTTCTAAAGCTAAACGACCGAGTTCATTGACCTTGTGAAATAGCTTTGGATCGAGGAAAAAGAGAGCGGCAACGTACACAATGGCGCCACAACCAGTACAGCTAATAAATACCCAGATGGGTGATAACTCCGCTCCTACAGAAAATTTGATGCCCAGGATTGCCGCAACCATGGCTAAAGTACTGAGGAATGGTGTGAGAAACTGTTGTAAATATTCAAGCATAGAGGTTTGAATTAATATACCAACCAACCACTGCCCCAGTGGAAACATCAAATAAAATCTAACTAAATAAGCAAACGCAACAGCTACAATGCCCCAGCGGACAGCAATTATAAAACCAATGAGATTGAGACAAGTATCTAGTAATCCTAAATAAAGTCGCCAGTGAGGCTTATTTAGAGCCATAAAAACTGAGCTTTTAAAGAAGGTAGCCGCTCGCATCAGTCCCACTAAGGCAAGCAACTGTAAGACGGGTACGGCAGCCAGCCACTGGGGGCCAAATATCACTGAAATTAGCTCATGAGCGAGTAATACTACACTGATAAAAACTGGAAATGATACCAGACTAGTCAGCTTGGTCATCCAATGAAAAGACTGCCTTAATTGTTCAATATCATCCTGTAGACGAGAGAAAATGGGTAACGCTACTCGATTGCTTGTTTTGATGAGTAGCATCGATAAAATGGTAAAAACTTTATAGGCTAGGCTATATAAACCAAGAGCTGCACTATCTAAAAAATAACCAATCAAGAGATCGTCAGCGCGAGTGTGAGCAAACGTTAAGGCCTTAAAACCTAAGGTTGCAGCAGCAAAGCTCCAAAGATCTTGGAAGTGTCGCATCGAGACTTTAAACCCAGGCCGCCAATCACTTAAACGCCATAACGTGATGACAGCAACAAGTTCATGGACAATTTGCTGGCCGACTAGACTCCATACACCTAGGCCCGCGATCGCCATCGTAATGCCTACAGCACCGCTTAGCGAAATCCCCAAAAGCGATCGCATGGCGATACTCTTGAAGTCAAACTCACGCTCTAGTATTGCTTGCTGAACAGTACTAAAAGAAGTGATGATAAATAGTATAGAAAAGCCCCTGAGTACTGGAGCTAAATCTGGTTCATCGAAAACATTTCCTAGCCAACTTGCCGTAGCTAGCGTGATAAAAAATAGTGCAATACTGACACCAAAATTTAGCCAAAATACCGTATCAAGATGAGCTGGCTCAATATTTTTACGTTGAATAATGGCTTTAGCAAATCCCTCACCGAGAAAAATTTGCATAAATGCGAGAAATACATTTGCCAGGGCCACTAAACCAAACTCAACAGGAGTTAGCAAGCGAGCCAAGCAAAAGAAAACAACCAGTGCTACGCCTTGGCTACCCCAACTTTGAACGGCAGACCAGACAACTCCCTTAATTGCTTTCTTTTTTAGGTTCATGCCCCACAAACCTACTGAGTAGATTTACTCCTTATAGTTCTGTTGTGATTTTGAAAGACTATATTCGTTTAGAAGTTTCACCAAAATGAATTTTGATTTTTTCCCACGCACTGAAATGCTTCAATATCAAAGTTATTTTGAAGACTTCAAAACTCTTTTTGAATCCTGAAACTCTAGGATTTCCAAAAGATTCATCAAAAGCATATTTGTACGAAATAATATCAGTCACTATATGCCATAAAAAAATCAGATTTCGAATCAACCATGACTTTTTTGAGTTGATTTTTTGGTCATATATTCCCCCTGCAGTACGAGTATTTTTCTTGATAAGACTCTGCCATGAATCACGCGCTGGATGATGCACAATGGCTGAGGCAATGTACGCTTGCTTAAACCCTGCGAGAAAAATCCGGTGCCCCCACTCCAGATCACCCCCTGATTTAAGTACCGCATCAAATTTACCGACTTTTTCAATAACGTCTTTGTAGACTAAGACATTTGCTGTGACACCACCTCGATGCTGTTTCATATATTTAATTTGAGGAAAGGCTGTTGCCATCTGATAGCGCTCAATTAGATTTGGTCTATTTTTATCTTTGGGAAAAACTTGGATGCCGCCCGTTGCCATATCTAAGGACTGATGGATCATCTCCAAAACTCCCTGCTCTAGCCAATCTGTCTCAGGAATACAATCGGCATCGGTGAAGGCAATAATTTCCCCTTGAGCTAAGTCAAGACCTCGATTACGGGCAGCATAGGAACCCGGTTGAGTTTCTATATCGAAAATGTCAACGTCATATTGATTAATGACGGCTTTGATTAAATCTATTGAGGGTGAACTATTATCAATTACGATGATTTCAAAATTAGATCTAGGATAAGTCTGATGACTAAGAGCATTGAGGCAGAGATTTAAACGTTCTGCATCTTCATAGACTGGAATAATAATGGATACTGATGGAAAGTTGGCTAAAGTCATCTGTAAGTCAGTAAATTCAAATGTCTATAAAACGACTGGTCTTTGTCTTATAAACTTAATAAAATATTGAGATTTGGGAATAGTGATCTAAGTTTTCACTTTTTAATTCTGATGAGAGAATTGTGTTTCTGTGCTAAGCACGCTTAGAGAATCCACCTACTTTAAGTCGCATAATCTCTAAGGAGCTTACACAACGCGATAATACTAATAGTGTCAGCATCTTGGCTTTGAGCACGATACTTTTGGTTTTGGCGTCAGATAATAATGTTGCGACGACACCTTGTGAGTTTACGTATGGAAACAAACCCATAAAAATGCCTCTTAGAAATACAGATTGACGTTGCCAATACGTCTGAGTTCGCTTCATCTGTAAGTCGTAATGGCCTCCTACTAATCGCCGCGCCCGCGCACAAAAACTCTGTAATGTCGTGTGAGTTGGATGCTGGACGAGGCAAGCCTCTGCATAGACTTGCTGGTAGCCCGCAGCATAGACTCGCTGCCCCCATTCGAGATCACCGCTAGACTTGAGACTGCTATCAAATAGACCAACCGTATGGAATACCTGTCGATACGTAAAAATGTTGGCGGTAGCTCCAAAGTGGGCTTGGTTAACGAATTCGTTTTGCGGCAGCGCTCGAATACTCTCATACAGCTCAACAGCCGTAGGTCGGGCCGGGTTTTGTAACAACATTTTGATGCGGCCAGCAACTAGACCACAGTTGCTGATGCTCGTGAGGGTAGTGACTCCTGTCATGAGCCAATCGTCATTGGGAATGCAGTCAGCATCAGTGAAGGCAAGAATTTCACCGGTGGCAACGGCGATCCCTCGGTTACGGGCAGCATAGGATCCGGGAGTGGGTTCATGAACTAATCTCGTGGCCCGATGGTTTGCAACCAAAGACTCAATTGCCTGGATTTGATCTGAGCCGTTGTCTATAACTATGGTCTCGTAACGAGACTGAGGGTAGGTTTGGCTGTCTAGAGCTACTAAGCATTGCTGTAATCCTGCGGTATCGTTAAAGACAGGAATAATTACTGATACTAAAGGTTGTTCCATGGCGCGTTTCTACAGGGCTCAAGCAACTGGGGTCAGCGGTCCAGACTGTTCTGGTTTTGGCGCGACAGGATGTCGTAACTGCGACCACTCTTCATCAGTGAAGTTTTCGTGATAAGAGCGTTCGACATTGATGTTCCAGATGTCATGCTGCTCACCCGCAATATTTTTGGCTGCTAGTAGAGCTGACAGCATGGAATGGTCTTGGTTGTTATAGCGGTGCATGCCGTTGCGCCCTACCGTTTGCAAGTTGTCAAACGTTCGAATGTAGCCTTCCAACACCTCAAGATGTTGGCGATACGTACCGTCGTATACGGGATAGGCTTTGTACTGGCGGATGACACAACCATCTTCGACATCCTGAGACTTGACTCCTAAGTTGAGCTGCACAACTTCTTGGGTGGCCAGCTCAATGAGGTCGGTATTGCTCATTGCCCACAAGTCATCGCCCTCACTGCAAAAATACTCCATTCCTAAACAGGTTTTTTGGGCGTCCGGCACCATTTCAGCACTCCAGTTTTTGAAGTTCTGGATGCGTCCGACCCGAAATTCAGGACTATGGATGTACAGCCAGTTATCTGGAAATAAATGCTGGCGATTAATAATCAATGACACAATCAAGAAATCGCGATATTTGAGTCCCTGTGCCGCCTCTAAAATATAAGGCGGCGGGGGTGGATCAAGGCGATGCATTAGGGCGGAAACTGGCATTGAGTTGATGAAATGTTCGCCCTTGAGCGCAAATTGGCGATCGCCCTGCTTAGCAATAACACGAGTAATGTGATTATCTTGCCGTTCAACTTTGACCACCTCGGTGTGCAAGTGTACAGGTGAACCGTGAGCTTCTAGAATCTCCTGACAGCGCTCCCACATCATGCCTGGACCAAGCCGTGGGTAATCAAACTTTTTGATTAGGCTTTTTGAGTTTTTACTGCCAAATAATGAGTTTAAGATGGCTTCTTTGAGAGATAAATTGCGAATACGCTGAGCCGCCCAGTCAGCTCGGATTTGATCGCAGGGAATACCCCAGACTTTCTCGGTATATGTTTTGAAAAAAGTTTTGTACAGGCGAGAACCAAAACAGTCAATCACCCATTCTTCAAAGGTCTCTGGTTCGCGACGTAGTCGCAAAGCCTTTTTGACTTTGGCTTGTAAGTAACTCAAGATAATTAGAGTGCTGCGACGGAGACCTAAATTCTGCAGGGTTCTAGTCAGCGCTAAGGGGTAGTCATAGAACTTGCCGTCGTAATAAATCCGAGACATTCTGGGAGTTTTGATAAAGTCACTGCCTAAAATTTCTTGCCAAACAGCTTGGACTTCACCCACTTTAGTAAAGAACCGGTGCCCGCCAATATCAAAACGATAACCCTTGTACCTTTCAGTACGAGAGATGCCTCCTACCTTGTCGGCTTTTTCTAAAGTAACTGACTCGATGCCATGCTTGATGAGTTCATAGCCTGCTGTTAGACCGGCTGGACCACCGCCAATAATAACGACTGGTTTGATCTGAGTCATGAGTAAAATGCCTTTTTTACTGACGAGCTGAATGAGTTGTTAAAGGTTGCGGCAGATTGCATGATGTCATTGCTTGTGACCTGAGGACATCATAGAAATCAAAAAAAATAATTCCTGTAGATTAAATCTCTGGCGTGAATACCTGATATCGGTGACTACTTTTCTGGCTGTGGGAAATGAATGATAAATAGTCAGCAGCAGAGATCGTAAATAAACATGGCTTGGGTGAGGCCGTGAATAGTATCTCTCCACAGGACTAAAAATTTTCTAAGCAAAATGTTAGTTATTTAACGGGAGAATGAAAAAAGACTAAGGTGATTGACGAATGCCTTGAGTATGAGGCAGCACTTTCTGACGCCACTGGTCAAGGCAATGGGCTATGACGCTATACGCGAAAGCTGCCCCCCCATAAGCGAAATAAAACCAGTGCCAGGGAACCACCTGCAAAGTGAATAGCCAGCCTCGTTTGTTGATGAAAAACCGGTAGACTCTTACATTCAAAATTAACAGACCTAAGCTTAAACTGCTTGCTAAGAGTAGCCAGGTCACCTGCCAGAAACTTGCCATGAGGCTAAAGGCTAACAAATACACCATGACCACACTAAGACGACTAGTGTGGTTGAGATTGAGGTCGGCTTTGAAATGGCGATTTTTTAAGAGCAGCCGAGTCCATGGTAGGGCCCGATAAAAAATCTCCGCCTTTAGAAGGGATCTCATCTTCCAACACTTTAAGTGTTTAACCTGAATCTCTTTGCAAAGGCGGATTGAGTTACCTTGCTGTATTAATCGATAACCGAGTTCAATATCCTCAATACAGGGCTGACGGTAGCCTTCATCAAACCCCCCCACGGCGATAAAGACGGTGCGTCGGACGGCACCACAGGCACCCCAAAAAGTGGATGCTGTTTCCGATGATGTCTGGTGAGTATAGTGGTGAAAAAGGTTTTTGTACTGCGAGAGAAAATTCCTCGCTCCCGGTTCGTCATCATAAGAGCCGATCAGTGCACTTAATCGAGGAAACTCTTGGAATTGGCGTCTGACTTTTGAGATGGTGTCGGGATGTAGTGTGATGTCGGCATCTATAAAGAAGAGAATGTCGCTACGGGCAACTTGGGCGCCTACATTGCGGGCTCTTGCAGGGCCTTTATTGCCGGGTAGGCGGATGACCTGAGCGCCAAAAGTTTCGGCCACATGCCAAGAACCATCAGAATCGCCGTCTGCAACAACAATTAACTCTTCGGGCTGAGATTGACTTTGCCTTAGACTGGCAAGACAACGACGAAAACTATCACCGCCGTTGTATACCGGAATCACAATGGCAATGGTCGGAATATCTTTTTTAGTGGTGTCTGCACCAACAGAACTCATGGCAATCAAATAATCTCGCTTACAACTTAAATTGGCCGTGAAAAATTGCCAGACTAATCAACATAAGTGGATAACTAAAAGATTTACTTCTGAATTAGCTGAAAACCTTAAAAGCCTTGATTGCAGCTTGCGATATGTTTGATTCCCTGTGGTTTTATAGCATGTTCTCCAAACTCTCTTGATATTGACTGTATGCAAAATGACTCATGCAAAACAGCACACGTTAGATCAAGATGACGAATGCTATGTAATTGTTTCTCTCGTCAGAGTATCTACTCTGATATTGTGTCTGTAAAGTTATGGTTAGTCAATTAACGATCGCCACCTCTCCTGAATTTTGCTATGACTTACTAAAACCGTTAGTTGTGCAGATTTTGACTGCTGTTAGTGGGCTCTGCATCGGGCTTAGTGAGTATTCAATGATCGATAAATCAGTTCATTCAAAGCCTAATCAGCGTCAAGAACATCTGTTGAATAGGTGTAAATATGAGTGCATCTACTCTCTGGTATGACTCAGTAAAGTTACCGTTTCACAATATTGCGATCGCTGCATCGCGCAAGAATCAAAGCTGTGCTCTTCATCAGAGCTTGATTAAAAACCCAGTTTTACAAAGATTTCGTCTTGTGCTGGTTATGGATAGCGTTCATGAATGGCAAAGCCCTTATCTTTGCGGAGTCGGTCGTAGAGCCGTAATGGTTTGTTGGCATGTTTGAGCGATGTGGTCAATTTCTGCCATGGTGTTGAAGCGACCGATACCAAAGCGTAGTGACGCATAAGCCAAACCATCAGCGTGACCCAAAGCCTTGAGTACATGGGAAGGTGCAGTACTCGTAGAACTGCAGGCGGCTCCCGAGGAGCATGCGACCGTATTTTTAAGTCCAAGCAACAGAGTGGGTCCGTCAACTCCTTCGACGCTGATATTTAAGTTGTTAGCGAGCCGTTGTGTCGGATGGCCGTTAAGGTGCAGGCCGGGGATGTCCTTAAGAGCGCTCCAAAGGCGATCGCGCAGCGCCTGAACCTGTAACTGCTCGCTGACTTGATGAGTCCAAGCGAGTTCTAACGCCTGGCCTAGCCCCACAATTTGAGGTGTGTAAAGGGTGCCAGAACGGTGACCGCGCTCGTGACCGCCGCCATGCAGTTGTGGCGCAAGCTGAACTCGGGGTTGACGGCGACGTACGTAGAGAGCACCGATGCCTTTCGGTCCATAGATTTTGTGAGCTGTGATCGAGAGCAGGTCGATCTGTTGCGTTTGCACATTCAAGTCGATTTTGCCGATGGCTTGGGCGGCGTCAGTGTGGAATAGTACGCCTCGCTCATGGCAGCATTGACCAATTTCAGCCAGTGGTTGCAGCACGCCAATTTCATTGTTAGCTGCCATCACCGAAACAAGAATCGTTTCATCTCGTAGCGATCGCTGAAGTTCCTCGACACTCACTAACCCATCTTTGGTCACGGGCAGATAGGTAACCTCAAATCCGAGACTTTCTAGATAGCGACAGGGATCGAGCACCGCATTGTGCTCTGTTTGTACTGTAATGATGTGGCGTCCCTTGCTGAAATAGGCTTCGGCAACCCCTTTGATGGCTAGATTGTTGGCTTCAGTCGCCCCACTGGTGAACACGATTTCTTCTGGGCTGGCCTGGATGCCGCTGGCGATCAGCTCTCGCGATCGCTGTACTGCCGCTTCGGCCTCCCAACCATAGATATGACCCACGCTAGCAGGATTACCAAAATGCTCAGTAAAAAATGGCAGCATGGCTTCAACCACTCGCGGGTCGACCGGAGTCGTGGCATGACAATCTAGATAAATAGGTCGAGAGGGCCGCGGCATGGCAGAACGAAGATGAATACTCCAAGTCACTGTATTCTCAATTTAGCGATTTTAGATCGGGGTAGTCTCAAAGGATGCACTTGGCCGATTGTGCTGGGCAGTTGGCTACCAGATGCAGCGATCTTCGTGTTTTACGGGTGGGCAAGACTGATGGGCCTGCCAGAAGAAGTCATTTGGAGTGAAGCTTATTATGCTCCAGCTTGGCAGCATATTTTTGCGATTGGTAATTCTATGCCTCTTGCTTTGTTGGGGCTGAGCTTATGTTTTTGTCTCAAGCGTCCAGCCTGGATTGCGTTATTTGCCAGTGCCTTGTTACACCATCTCGAAGATTTACCTCTACATCATGAAGATGCTCACCAACATTTTTGGCCGCTGAGTGATTACCGGTTTGTCAGCCCTGTGTCCTATTGGGATCCGGCACAATTTGGTCGATATGGGGCGTTAGCTGAGTTGACACTAACGCTGGTTGCCAGTGTGGTTTGGTGGCGGCGGGTGCGATCGCGCTGGGCACGAGGTGCCCTGGTTGTGATCAATGTGCTGTATCTAGCTGGTTACTGGCAATTTTACTGGTAACTTCGCGAGTAAAGTTTTCAGTAAATTGACTTTTCTAGTGCCAAAGACTACAACTGGGCAACGAGGGGCTGGCTACGCTATGGTTGAGCAAACCTTTAATTTTTGTAAAAATTAGTCTAGCTAGCACTGTTTTATGCACCAAGCAGCCATTGACTTTTTTCAGCTTCTGATTCAGGCCGGAGCGATACCAGGGCAAGATTTTTCGTGTGATGCAGAGCAACAGGCTTATCATCTGAATCAGCGCTGTTATAACCTCCTAAGCCAGGCTTTTCCTCATGTGGATTGGCAAGAGATTTTGGGCGACCCTGATGCTGCCACAGAGCAGCGAATTGCGGCACTGCATCAAGCCTTAGGATGCGATTTTGTTGAGCGGTTGGTGGCCTTGATGGTGCGACGGCTAGCGACATTGCCAGATGGCGAAGCCATTGGTTACTTGCAGGCGATATTGGTCGGGGTCGAAAGTGCTACTGACATTGCCCTGTTTCCATTTTTGCAAGGCGCATTAGATCTGGCTGGTCAAGCCCGCTTAGAGTGGCTGTTGCGTCAAGCGGCGGCGGCGGTGCCAGGTGATGCTTGCTTAGTAGACCTTTTACAGGCTGCAGGCGCCACTGCTCAAGACTACACAGTTGAGTCTAACGAGATATGGTTAACAGAATCAGGATGGCAGCGATTGTCTCTGGTTTGGGATGGCGAATGTGCGTTAGGCATCAGTTGGCAACGCTAGCCGCACTTGCATCAGCTCGCTTAATTTCATTTCTAAAGAAAATCTAAAGCAATCTAAGCGCTGTTGCCCTCGGCCAGCTGTGGCTAATCATTGCTCTGCAAAGTGACATTTTGGTTTCTGGCTATCGTATGATGCCGAGGGCAACATTTTTAAGCTGTTATGTTGAATAAGTTTAATAATCTATAACTTTTCTTATGCTCCAAAAAGCCTACGCTCACCTTTCTACCTGGAGCGAAAAACCCTACGGTGAGCATATTTTATTTTGGTTTGCTCTGGCTGAATCTTGCCTTGTGCCTTTGCCGGCGGATCCGCTGTTGCTAGCACTATGTACGGGGGCTCCCAAGCGATCGCTGCGCTTTGCTCTGATTTGCGGCATCGGCTCTGTCTTGGGAGGGTTACTCGGGTACGCGATCGGGCATTACGCCTTTGACACGGTAGGCAACGCTGTACTGCGGCTTTATGATCCGGAGCTGGAAATGTTTGGGCGAGTCGAAGGCATTTATGAGCAATGGGGCTTTTGGGGTGTACTGGCGGCAGCGGTGACGCCGATTCCTTACAAGATCTTCACCCTGGCGTCAGGTGTCTTTGAGTTTGACTTTGGTCAGTTTGTGCTGGCCTCAGTAATTGGCCGCAATGCGCGGTTCTTGTTGGTAGGTGGGGTGATGGCCTACGGGGGCGATCGCGTGCAAACCTGGGTAAAAACCTCTTCTGAGCGTCTCCTGTGGGTCGGTATTGGAGTGGCTGTCTTGGGCCTTGCCGCCTTAAAGCTCCTTGAGGTCGGATAATGAGAAGACCGTGGTTGTGAGGACCGTGAATGGCCCGTCTTTCCGTTGAGCTCGAACAATTCTTTTTTGACGAATTGCGTTCTGAGCAGGTGACGCTAGCCGATATTTTGAATCTGGCAGAAGAGCGCACCTTTGGTTTCCTATTTATTTTGCTGGCATTGCCGTCGGCCTTACCCATTCCGGCACCGGGCTACTCAATCCCGTTTGGGATTGTCATGTTTTTATTGGCGATGCAGTTGATGGCCGGACGGCATCGACCTTGGTTGCCCAAGCGTTGGCAAAATAAAGGGTTTGGCCTGTCACAAGTGCAGAAGCTGATGAAAGCAGGATTACCCTGGCTGCAACGCATTGAGGTCTTGTCGCGGCCCCGACTAACCCCTGTTTGCACGAGTCGTTTGGGTCGAGTGGTGCTGGGTCTCGCCATTGCGCTGATGTCGATGTGTATGATGATTCCGATTCCAGGAACCAATACCTTGCCAGCGATTGGAATCTTTATCACCGGTTTTGGCTTGTTGGATGATGACGGCTTTATCAGTTTGGCGGGACTGACGATTTGCTTGCTGGCGGGCAGCTTGGTCGGCGTGATCATGTTTGCCGGGGTTCAAGGGGGTTCCGCTGCATTGAAATTTATCTTGAACGGATTTTCGCTGCCTTAAAAACGGCACTAGGGGACAAGCTGAAACGGTAGCCTGTGAAACAATCTTGATTTATTAAAATGTGCAATTTTGCAACGTCTGATGAGCTTAATAGGTATCGGAGTTTCCTGCAGATCAGAGCATCTCGCTTGGGATCAGTGATTTTGGGATTGCAATAGAGGAGTTCAAGTTTTGAGTGATCAAAATTGATGAGCTGAAATAAATCACCGTAGCGCCTTACAGAATCCTTGGAACTTCATCCACCGCAGGGTACTTTGCTAATTGAATTGCAACAAAAATTTGCAACCCACAAGATTAACCTCAAGTAATTCTAAGAGTTTTTCAATCGTAAGGATTGACTGTTTACGATAGAAGTACTGCTCTAGAAGTCCTAGGAGGGCGGAATGGACAGGACTCTGTTGCTTCTCTCAATTGTCAGTGGTGTGCTCTTAGTCATCTTGGCTCCTCACACAACCCTGACGCTTACAGCTGCGATCGCTTTAGCAGTTGTTACCATTCGAGGGATTTGGTCATTTGTCCAGTCCTTCGACCCTATCCAATCTCGACGAGCAATTGATTAGTCCGTTTACTGGTTGTTCAAACCAGTTGCGGCGATTCTGTCACGGTAGGTGAAGTTGCACTCGCAACTTCACCTTTTTTGTTTCTCACGGTTGGGGCAAACTTTCTGTAATTCTGCTTCTGTGGCCTGGAGCTACACATCGAAGTGAGTGTCTGTGGGCGCTAAGAGGCTAAGGGGGAAGACATATCGCTGGATGTTGGAAAATTGATACCAACCATAGATTAAGGGAGTTGCGCTTCAATCACATCCCACCGACCCTGCTACCCATCCACCCTGCCACAGTCTTTTTATTTGCAAGCCGATCCCTAAACTCTTTGGGGGCTCCTTGTGACTTGAGTAGGACTTACGCCAAAGCCCCCTTAATCCCCAAAAGTCGGATGCAACTACGTCAGTCCTATTGAGCCAGGGTTTCTGTCTTTAAATACTCGACACCTGCCGACTGAATTGCCGTGGTGATGGCGGCTAGTTCACTACAGTTGTATTTCAGATTTCTGAGGCTTCTCTGTCAGTTTTCTGCAACAAACCCAGAGTCTTGAGCGAGACACTAGTTTTTAATGCTTTATTTGAGTGCTCAATGCTCAAGTGGCAGTGCGGCTAGCGATTAACCGAACTCTGTCGGCTAAGGGGAAGTGGGATGGCACTGTATTCTGAACAAGAATTATTTAGTACTTTATCTGCGCAGCGCAGCATGGTTCTCCGATACACCCTACAATCAGCTATGGGCTGGACGAGGAAGACCGGTAGCATGACGGCGTTAGACGACATCACTCAAGAATGGTCAACCAGATTAGCCGCCGAGCTGTCTGGTGAGAGCGATAATGTCCGACAAAGTGTTTTGATTTGGTTGTTGGGGTCAAATCCTGAGCGGTTTAACGATGCTGAGCCCACCAAGCAAAAGGTGCTCACCCAGGCTTTGGAATATCGATATCAAATTTTGCGCCAACGCTATTGGCAGGTGGGTCCTGATCGCGCCTACAAAAACCTGATCAAACGTTTGAGCAGTTTGTTTCTCGTGCGGAGTAAGGTCCGTACTTGGATTGCTCTGAGCCGCGATCGCCGCCGCACTGTGACCGACGTGCTGCAAGAAGTCATTCAAGAAATGTTGCAGAGCGATCGCTACCTCAAAGAACAAGTCAAATGGATTGGTGAATGCTCACCGCGACCGCAACTGCGCAATTTGTTGATGCTCGCTACGGTTGAAGAATACTGCCTGCGTCCCATTCGCAATCAACCGTTGTTGGTCTATCGGTTTGTCAACTATTTGCGGCGATCGCAGCGGGGCGGCATGACGAACATCCCGGCGGGTGAAATGATTCGGCTGATTTCAGAAGAGATCGGCACCGACGAGCCCGATGCTTCGATGAGCTTGTTGGATGTAGAAGCCGTGTCACAGTATGAGATGGTGATTGATGTTGAAGAAGCTCAGGCTCTGCGCGATCAGGTCAAAGCTAGTTTTGCCGATTATTTGCAAGAGGCTCTTGATACAACGGCTGTGGCCTGGCTAGACCTGCATTTGCAAGGCTTTTCTCAAGATGTGATTGCCCAACGGCTCAATCTTTCTACCAAAGAAGCCTATCGTCTGCGAGAAAAAATTCGCTATCACGCGATTCGTGTATTTACGCTGAAGGAACAGCCAGATCTGGTTCTCGGCTGGCTCAAAACATCTCTTAAAGAGCACAATTTGGGTTTGATTCCAGAACAGTGGGAGACCTTTCAGGCGAGTCGTAATCCTTTGCAGAAAAAAATTCTGGCGAGCTTAAAAGCCGGTCAAAGCTTTGAAGAGATCGCCCAAGCTACGAATCTCAAAGCTAAGCAAATTACGGGAGAGTGGGCGCAAATTTATCTCGATGCCCAAAGCATACGCCAAGATACCAGTAACCCTTAACCGGTTTGTCTTCAAAATAGTTGATGACAATGGCATAGGACTTGATGCGACCAAATCCTCGTGATGATTTGCGAAGGGGGGCACGGCTGGCGATAGCATCGGCGAGCGGCTGTGGATGTGGACGGACGCCACTATGGCGATGTTCGGCTCGAAGCTCAGGCATAGCTGCAGCCGGTAGATATGCCTACGGTGCGGGTGGATAAGTCGATCGGCGGGCGGGCTGTATCGGTGCAGGTAAAGCTGTGAAATGTAATGCGATTGCTCGTGCGGATTCTGCACCTTAGGGAGCCGCGCTTAAATCACATCCCAACTCCCTTGCTACCCATCCACCCTGCCACAGTCTTGCCCAGGTACTCTATTTTTAAGCTGCTCCCTTAGCATTATGCTGGTAACCCAAGATATTGGTGTTGTCCTGCTGTTGGCTGATCGCTTGATGGTGATGAAAAACGACCAGGTGGTGGCATCAGGACTAATGGATCAAGGCTTAGATGATCCCCAGCATCCGTATCCATCGCAGTTGGTGAGCGCAACACTCGTTCCGTAGGATGGATGATTCCATGCCCTCACAGGACGGCTGAGTATAGGTGGCAAATGCTGTGGACAGCTGTTGTAAACATCTATGGAACGACTGCTGAGGTCGCTGCGCCACTTTGACCATAAAGCTGAAAGGCGCTCCAGTAGATGGGGTGAGGAAACTCTTGGCGGGTGGCGAGCATCGCTTGCTGCATGGCGACGGCTCGATTGGTTGTCGTCTGTAGGGCTTCATAAAACGTGGTCATAAGGAATTGTGTGGAGTCATCTGGGATTGACCAAAGGGTGACAGCCACGGTGTCAACGCCAGCGGTGAGCAGCGATCGCGATAACCCGATCACCCCATCGCCGGTGATTTCGCCCTGCCCCGTGTCGCAGGCGCTCAACACGGCAAGTTGAGCCGTTAAGGGCAACTCCAAAATTTCTGCTGCGGTTAAATAGCCAGTGTCTTCTGCTGTCGGGGTGAGGGCCAACGCCCCCGGCACGCCCGTACCCAAATCTTCGAGCAGGCCATGCGTCGCGAGATGAATGATCTCGGCTTGGGGCAGATCTTCTAAGACAGCGGCTTTGGTGGCAGCGGCACCAATTAGCGGTTGAGTGTTGAGCAGAGTTGCGATCGCCCGCGCTTCATCTTCTGCCCCTTGTAGGGGGCTCAGCGGCTGGTCAGTACCAGGGAGTGCCGGCATGATGGGGTTGCCCACTACGAGGGCTGGCACCTCGGTCAGGTCGGCGGTAGCGGTGGGCGCATCAAGCGTCAGCAGACTGATCGCAGGGGCAAATAGCAAGGGATGTTGCTCAAGCAGGGCGACCCCGTTGCGATCTAGCAGGGCGGGAAAAGGCACTAAAAACAGTTCACCTTGGGGAATGATGATGACGGTTGCGTCGGCTGTCTGAGGTAACCAGTCAGCGATCGGCTCAATCAGTAACCCATAGAGTTCTTGTAGATGGTTGCTAGCGGCAGCGATTTCCGGTGTCCCTTCACCCAGGTTGGCTGCAATACCGATGCCTCGGTTCGGAATGTTGAGTGCTTGTCGGCTGTCAGTAATCCAACTATTGAGTGATTGGTCGGTAATGGGTTGACGGGTAAAACGAATTTCACCCCCTGACGACACCACCCAGATATAGAGCTCCTCACCGACGATCGCATATTCCACCAGCGTGGCATTTTGGGCCTGGGCTACCTGACGAATTTGGGCGGCACTCGGCGGCTGCAACTGCTCTGGCGGCACGGACTGTCCTTGTAGCGCCAGGCGATGGGCCAACAGCTCGGCAAACGCGCGCGCCCGTCCTCGTTCTGACACTTCTAAACTAGCGGGAATATCGTTTAGTTGAACCAGCGATCGCTGCAGCAATTGGTAAGTTTGAGATTGGGTTTCGGCCAAAGAAATTTTGTTCTCATCCGTGAGTCCGGGACGCAAAGACTCCCACAGCTCTACCGTTTGAAAAAGGGCAACTGCCGCTTGGTCAGGCTGATTGAGTTGGAGCTGTAGGGTGCCAATAGCGTTCAGGGTGACCCCGATGTTCGCCACATCTCCCAATTCTCGGTACAGAGTCAACGCCGTTTGATAACGCTCTAGTGCCGTGGTGGGCTCACCCTGATGCACGGCCCAGTCGCCCAAGGCTTTGAGACTGCGGGCTTGTCCAGCACGATCGCGCTGCCGTTCGCTCAGCTCCAGGGCTTTGTCCAGATACGTTCGCGCTTTTACCAAGTTGCCTAATTCTAAATAGGTCGTTCCCACCCGCACCATAGCGGTGACCTCTCCGGCGCGATCGCTGCCGCGCCGATAATCTGCCAGACTGAGTTTGGCAAACCCTAACGCGGTGGGAAAGGCTTCTAGTTGCTGTGCCGCCAGGGCCAAGCCTTCCAAAATTCGACCTTCGCGCGGTTCCGGGCGCAGCCAACTGCGATCGCGGGGAGTGAGCGTTTGATAAATTTCCAGACCTTGCGTCAGGGTCTGCTGCGCCCGCGACGTTTGTCCTAGCCGCAGGTAAGTAATGCCCAGATTGGTCAGCGATTCGCTGGTGCCCTGGCGATCGCCGCTGTGTTCTCGGATGCTGGCTGATTGTTGATAAAGCTCCAAAGCATTGGCAAATTGGCCCAAGGCATCATAAGCGTTGCCAATGTGATCTAGAGCATCACTGGCGCGCAGGCGATCGCCCTCCTGTTCATAAACGGCCAGGGCGGCTGTGAAGGTCTCGATAGCCGTCAAAAACTCCCCTGCGGCAAACTGATCTTGACCTTGACGGTATCGCTCAGCAGCGCCATCGCTAAAGATACAAATGGTGGCTGGGAAAATGGGGCAGTCTTTTTGAGGCAGTGGATTGTTGCGTAAATCTAATTGATTCAGGTCGGTGAGAGGAGATAACGCCGCAAGCTGGGTGAGGTTGTTGCCGCTGAGATCCAGTTCGTTGAGCTGAGTGAACTGGCTGACCGGCTCAATGTTGTCAATCTGATTGCCGCCAAGATTGAGATAAGTGAGGCCTGTTAAGGATGCAATGGCGTTGAGAGTTGAAATTTGATTATTAGCCAGGGAAAGTTCAGTTAATTCTGAGGATGCTGATAGCGCTGTCAATGAAGTAATTTGATTATTGTTGGCATAGAGTTTTGTGAGCGATCTTACCGGTGTCAGAGGTTCTAAATTCTGTACTTGGTTGTTGTCGATTTGTAAGGTCTGTAACGCTTTAAGTTGTGAAAGAGGCCGTAAATCGGCAATTTTATTATCGAGTAAATAAAGTTCATTGAGGGTCGATAGGGTGGCTAGCGGTGCCAGGTCAGAAATCTGATTTTGACCTAAATATAAGCTCGTTAACTGTGGAAAAAAGGTTAGCGGACTGAGATCACTAATATTTTGATTGCTTAAATCTAACAGCGTGCGACTGGTGAGCATAGCATCTGCTTCCTGGCAATCTGCAGTATCAGTAACAGCCAGTAGGGCGTTCAAAGTCTGTTGAGTTTCTGGAGCTAATTGTGTGTGCTGTTTGCAGAGTTCAACAAAGCTGTCTGCCGCGATCGCTGGCGACGTTGCAGCGCCTCTAACAAGAATGCTGAGGGGAATGATGAGCGTGATCGCATGACGTCCTTTCCGGCTCAACATTGACTTTCATACCCCCAGGGAAGTTCGGCACTGCACAGGTCAGCATTCTCTAAATTAGCGCCGGTTAAGATGGCGTTGGTCAAAATCGCGTCGGTCAAATCAGCACCACGTAGATTAGCATTGCTGAGATCTGCCCGCTCTAAAACGGCTCCGACTAAATCGGCATTTTGCAAGTTAGCATTCGACAAATTGGCATTTTCTAAATATGCGCCAATCAAGTCGCCGTTGCTGAAGTCTAGACCCGCTAGATTACAGCCTAAACATTCATTTTTGATTTGGAGTCTCCTGCGATCAACGGTTTGGATAATTCGCAGCTGTTCGTCAGATGCAATGGGATTGTTATCAACGTCAAGCGTAGTCAATGCTTCTAGATATTGAATTGGCCTGATGTCTGTGACTGCATTGGCATTGAAGCGTAGCGATGATAGTTGGGTAAGATTTTTGACTGCAGTAAGCTGTATGACCTGATTTTGATCAAAGACTAAGCTTTGCAGATTAATGAGGGTCGATAGCGGGTCAATATTAGTGATGCGGTTATGACTGAGGTTGAGCGATCGCAAACTTGAAGTTGAAGATAACGCCTCTACAGCTTGAATTTGATTGTGGCTGAGATTAAGCGTCTCTAACTCAGTGAGTGATGCTAAGGAAGTCACTTCACGGATGCGATTACGACTCAGATAAAGACTCTGTAAGTTCGTCAGCGGCGTCAGCGGTGAAATGTCATCAATTTGATTACCGTCCAGCGACAAAACCGTGAGATTTGTCAGTTGCCCGAGCGGATCAACGGTTTGAATTTCGTTATTGCTCAAATACAGTTCGGTCAGCGATCGCAGCGAAGCCAGCACGCTCACATCATGAATTTGGGCATCGTTTAACGTCAGTTGAGTCGTGTTGCTGAGGCGGCGATCGCCAGTTTCACAGTCGGTTACTGCGACCGTTTGTAGCAGCTGATCAAGCGTATGTTGTGCTTCCAGAGATAAGCGATCGTGGTTTTGGCAAAGGGCTAAGAAGGGATTCACCTCATCGGCTAGTGCCGGTATGGTCATTCCTACAACCCAGCTCACTATCCCTATAGCGGTTAAAAATAGGCGGCTGGAACCGCCGCTCAAAAAGTGATGAGACTGCAGTCTGGCTGCTGGATGCGCCATTCACGTGTCCTAAATCGGTCAACAGAATTATGTTTTACTGAAATCACCTTGGCAGAAAAGGATATTCTCAGTTTCAGTAAATACATGCTTACATTGGGTAGTTTCTTGTGTTACCAATCGCCACTACCCTCAGTAATCTCACCTTACTGAACTTATAGCTATCACTGACAACGTTTGTAACGCTTTTGCATGATGACAATTCGACCTCAGCTTCCAGGCCAGCTTCTCCCGATTTTCAGCGCGGCGATCGCCTGTGGGGCCTCAACTCTGGTGATGAGCACTCCCACCCTGGCTGAGGTCCCAGAACAAACGCGGGTCGATGATTTGCTCGGTAACAGCAGTGAACTGCTCATTCGCCGGAGTGGTCGCCGCGAGTCCGTGCAAATTGGGACGACTCTGCAGCGGGTGCGAGATGCTTTGCTGACGGTGCCGCCCAACAATGCCCGCGCCATGCTGCGATTTTTGTCGGCTAATGGCGACGATCTCAACTTTTATATCCAGACTAATCCTCACCCTGAGGCGTCGATCTACTACTTTCCCTGTCAAATGCAGGGGGGTGATTACCTGATTGGTTGGGGCTTAGCGAGCAATGCTGCCCGTGGCTGTGAAAATGGTTTGCAGGTCACGCATGGCGGCTCTACCGGCTCGACAGTGCCCTCTGAACCCATTGCTCTGGGCACGAAAGCACTGGCTCAAGCTCCTGTCCGGCAAATCGCGTACTGTCTGGCGGCTGACAATGCCGGTAACCATGGTCTGGCAACTTCAACGACGAGTGATCCCTGTGTTGAGGCGATCGCCCAGTGCGAAGCGGGCGGGGGTAATTGTGATATCACCTCAACCGGGTTTTGGTGGACGAGTGAGCCCTCACTGCAGGCCAGCCTGATTTGTGCAGAGGGGATTATGCAAACGGTAGATGGCTCCGGTGAAACGCTTGAAAACGACTTGACGACTCTGGTTGGCCAGGCTCAAGGGGTGGGCTGTAGTGCTCAGGTATACCGCCCTGATGATTTTGTGATTGTGCCGGCCATCGATGCAGCGGTGCAGGCCCAGGGGAGTGATGAAATCTTGGTGCAAACTCGCAGCACATCTGATGGCTTGCGAGTCGATGTGTTGAAAGGCGCGATCAATGTCATTGCTGCCGGTGAGGATGACCCCGCAATCTTGCAGCAGGGTGAGCGCTACATTCACACTCAGGCATCAGGTGAGGTAACAACCTTCGATCGCGAGGCGGCGCTGACCTCGGTCGATATGGAGGTGCTCTGTGCTTTTGCGTCAAACTCCACTGATCGCCTGCGTGTGGAGGCCTGTCAAGAAGGCTTGAACATTAATACAACGGCGGGCATTCCCGTTGCGTTTTGTAATCGCGAGCAGGCAAGTGGGGGGCAAGAGGGCGATCGCCGCTTTGTGCAAATGAGTGCTAGTCAAGGCGAAATCAAACTGGACTACGAGATGTTTGATGTCCCTGACCGACTGCAAATCCTCCAAGACGGAGTGCAAATTTTAGACACCGGGTTTGTGTCCGGGCGAGATTCCCTGACAATTCCCCTGGCGGGTACCTCGGGTCGGTTAGAGGTCTTGGTCACAGGCAATGCCACCATTGCGACGACGGAATGGAATTATCTGTTGACATGTCCCTGAGCCTACAGGAAAGCGGTTTGATCCTCTCAGCAATCTGGGTCGCGTCATCTACGCTCATGCTTCGATTACGCTCATGCTTCGATGTTGAACTCATTAACCCTAAAGCCCGATGAAAAAATTGCTGATGAAAAAATTGCTGAAACGTTACGGCTGGATGATGATAGGTCTAGTGCTATGTGGTCTCTGGCAAGGCCTCATCGTGCCAGCGATCGCTATGGCGCCACCGCTGGACCAGTCTCGCCTCTTAGCCCAAAGCGGGGCAGCGTCATTTGTTGAGGCTGATCAGCTGTATCGCTCAGGTGACGTGGTTGCTGCTGAAGATATTTACCGACGGCTCAAGCCAGAGTTTGCTGATCGCTCTGTTTCGCAGGTGATCGAACCGATTTACGTACCCGAAAATCTCGATTCGGCAGACTTAGCCTACTGGAATTCGGCGCAGACGGCATTAGCCAATAACCAAACCAGCGGCGCGATTGGGGCTTTACAACAGTTGGTAGCTGCCGCACCAGAATTTATCGTAGCGCCGCTAGACTTAGCCCGATTGTTGCAAGACGATGACCGTCATTCAGAAGCTCTAGAAGTATTAGAAAAGGCCGTGACGATTCATCCCTATTCATCAGACATGGTGATGGCTCAAGTTGAGGCACTGGCCGATGATGGACAGCATTTAGAAGCATCCATTGCCGCGCGATCGTTCGCAATTTTGAATCTAGATCATCCCCAAGCGGGTGACTTTAGAAATCGGGCGGAAGACGAGCTCAACACCTTCCTCAACAATCAGCGCAACCAAAACATTACTGATACGGTGATTGGCATTGGCATTGGCACTATTTTTGGCAATGCGCCGTGGTCTTCGACCGAAAATGCGGTTGACACCTACGAGCGGGTCGCGCGGATTTTTCAAGATGAATCAGCCCTGGGAGGCGAAATTGCTGACCAGCTCACCGCGCAATACCGCCAGAGAGGCACCCTGGTCGAAGAGCCAGAAGTGGTTGATTACGTGACTCAATTAGGTCTAGAGGTCGCGCAGCTGATGGGTCGTGATCTGGACTATGAGTTTTTTGTAATTCGCGAGCCAAGCATCAATGCGTTTGCCTTGCCTGGGGGCAAAATTTTTGTGCATACGGGGGCGATTAGAGCGGCTAAGTCGCAAGCTGAGTTGGCGGGGCTGCTTGGTCATGAGGTTGCCCATGCGGTGCTTTCCCATGGCATCCAACGCATCAATAAAAGCGATATTCTGTCACAGTTGGCAGAGCAGATTCCCTATGGCGATATCATCAACAACTTATTGAGCTTGGAATATAGTCGGCAACACGAACGCCAATCCGATATTTTGGGCACGCGGGCGCTTGCAACATCGGGCTATGCTGCCGATGGCCTGCGTAACTTTATGGCTACCTTGAATGCTAATTCCCAGTCGAATCAGCCAGAGTATCTTTCTTCTCACCCGGCTCCGGCCTCGCGAGTGGATTATTTGGAGGAGCTGATTCAGCAGAATGGCTACAACCGTTACGCTCTAGAAGGGGTTGACCGCCATCAAGTGATTCAGGCCAAGCTGTAGCAGAGTCATGGGGGTCAGAGCACTCACAGCAGCTCATATTTTTGTGAGTGTTCTGACCGCCCAAAGTGGGATTATGCCAATTATCCTGCAGTTGTCAGCTTGGGTGGCGAAATGTCTGCTGCATGAGTTTGGGACGTTACGATCGCCTGCAGCTAGTCACGGTTCGATCTCGTCTCATCTACGAGGAAACGTTTGCGGCGGCGTCAATAAAGGACAGTGTTTCTGCTTCTGCCTCTGCATCCTGATACCAGGCTTTTACCGGCTCTAGAGCTTGGGCTAAGGTGATAAACTGCTGTGCCGTCGGCTCAAGCTGAATGCCGTACGTGACAAATCGCAACGCTACTGGCACATACATGACATCGGCGATTGAAAATTCGCCGCAGAGCCAAGGGCCACCGTAACGCTCGAAGCAGTCTTGCCACAAAGTTTCGACGCGCTGAATCTCATTACGAGCAGTGCTGGAAAAATCATCGAGCGATCGCTGTTGACAAACTCGCAAATTCTGCGGCAGTTCTTCTCGAATTGCCATAAAGCCAGAGTGCATCTCGTTCGCAATGGAGCGAGCATGGGCTCGAGTCGCGCGATCGCTGGGCCAACCTACCGGGTTCGGGAAGTTTTCCCGCACGTATTCCATGATGGCCATCGTGTCCCAGATGGCAATATCACCATCTAAAAGCACCGGTACTTTGCCAGCGGGAGTATAGCGTTTAATTTCGGCTTCCCACTGTTGGGTAAATAGCGCTAGCTTGATTTCTTCAAACTCAATTTGACTCTGTTTGAGAAAGAGCCACGCCCGCAGCGACCAGGATGAGTAATTTTTATTGCCGATAATCAGCCTCAGAGACACCGCAGCGGCCCTCTAACGAATTTGAAAATGCAATCGTGATTTCGATTTTTGACAGCCTATCGTCTCTAAACGCTCCCATCAAGCCGCAATGGCCGGTCCGAAATATTCAGCAACAAAACTGCCATGCAAGCCATAGGGGACATGGTGCTTGAGCTTAAGACGGGCAATCGGTCCGCGGCTAATGTCTTGGGCATCGAGAATAATCAAGTCTGAACAGCGGCGGGCCGCATTGTATATCAACGTGAGCAGCCAGCCGTCGTCTTCAGCTTGGCTATCCGGATGGGGGACAAAGACTGGCTCACTCATAAAGCCCCGAGGCGCTTCGCTCCACAGTTGCTCTGCCCCAGTGGCTAAATCGCGTTTGAGGAGGGCCTGCAGGGGCGCATTGCCGGTGGAAGTATGGGCGGCCCCAATATACAGATAACGATAGGGGCGGCCGACCCGGTCAGGATGCAGGGCCGGAAACTCACAACTACGAGAAATTAAACAGCTATAGTCACAGGTATTAGCTGCTAGATCGAGTTCAAACCGCCACACTTGACCGGCTGGAACCTTAGAAAAGTCCACATCTTCAAAGGTCATGCCCTCATCCAAGCTGGGAAAATCTTCGTAGACTACAGAGTCGACAAAAACTTTGCCGTCTTGCTCAAAGGCATTGACATGGTGAAAGACAAAGCCTGCAGGGGCCTCAATCGATTGCAGCGGGCTCTCGCCATCCCGCGGCATCAGAATAATGTTGGTTTTAGCCTTGGGGTTAAACTCAATACATTCTCCAGCGCCCTTCAAACCCAGCAGAAAAGGAAAAGGATTGAAGCTTACCGGGTTTTGAAAAAAGATTACGTAGTTGGGCGTAATCATGCAGTCATGCATAAACGCAAAGCCAGGAATGTTCTGCTGATAGGATTTGATGCGATCGCCCGACGGCGCAAACTCGTGAATCCGGATGGTGCTAGACAGCCCCGTTTTGATGGAGAAGTTAACCAAGCGCGGTGCTTGCCCTTGCGCTGGGTCGCCAGGGTCAATTTTAGGATGGGCGGCAAATGCATCTCCGGGTTTGAGCAAACCCTCTAAATCATCTAGCCCTATCGTTTCTAGCGTTTTGGGGTCGAGCCGATGGGGTTCTGCTGCTTCCCATAGCGCTAATAACTTGCCACCCCAGTAAATGACGTGAGTGTTCGCAATATTCTTGAGCTTGAGGTCGAACACATTAGCGAACCAGCCACCTGGCTTTTGGGTTCCAAAGACACCGCGATATAGCGGCTTCTGAGCCTCCTGTTCGGCGACGTACCCCTCAGTGTGTACAAAGCGATTGTGATAGTAAGCTTGGCCATTTTTGAAAGCGATGCTGTTAATCATGCCGTCGCCGTCAAAAGGATGCTTGAGGGTATGCCCATGGATGTCCAGCAGACCAGGACCGTTGCGAAATAGGGTCCCTTCCAGGGCGGTCGGAATCTCACCCTCGACATCATCCAGCCAATAGGCGAACTCTTCGGGCTGCGATCGATAACCACTGCGCCAGTCGTCCATGTCAAAGGACAGACCAGGTGTAACGTTGGCATTTTGAGGAGAAGGCAGGGTTTGCATAGTGGATTAGAGGTAAATGAATGATGAAAACTGGCTCAAAACGGGTGACGAAAACTTGGGTCAGAGGCATAATCGATGTCGGTCACGACTCAGCGCTGCCGTGCCCGATCGCGCCCATCAGGTTTCTGATTCCACTGGACTGATGGAGAATACAATCGGTTGTCTGGTGTCCACTTCTGAGGCGAGTTTTGCCGTGTCTTCTGCTGGTAAAGCTTGGCTAGCCGCGATCGTGCCTTCGCCTTGTGAAGAAGTCTTGGGCAGCAGAAACAATAGTGGCAGCGGCAGCAAAGTTGAAAGATTGGTCACTGTTACGAGCAGCCAGAGATTGTCAAAATTAGTTTCAGTCACGCCCAACCAGTGGGTCAGCACTGCTCCGAACTCATGAGACAGCAGGCCTGCGAGATTCACAATGGACATTAACAAAGCAAATAAAGTGGCCTCGACCCCGGTTGGACAGATGCGAGCTGAAAGTACCAACACCGGCATAAAGGAAATTTCCCCCATGACGGTCAAGATTAAGCTGTCGCCAAGGCTAAACCACTCATCGCCAATGCCGATTGCGCGATTGGTATGAGTGACCAACAGCAGCATCGTAAAGCCCAGTAATGTCGACAAAATTGTTGACCAAGCAAAAATAATGCGAAAGGGAACGGCTTTCAGAAACCGCTGAAAAATCCAAATGCCCAGCAGTGCAGCAATACTAGTAACTAAGCGGACCCGCCCTAAAAATTCGGGTTGGAAGCCCAAATCATTGGTAGTGAAAAAGAAAAATGCTGCATCAGCCGTGGGTGTAGCCTGCCAAAGGAAGAGAAATAGAGCGGGCATCCAAATCACTTTTTGGGTAATGGCCCCTTTTAACTGCTTGATTTGTCCCCTGATAACTTGCCAGGTAGAAGTTTCGGTCACTGGGTCTTCCGCAATCCACCAGGCGACGACAGACACAATGAGTGGAAACGTGGCGGTGACCCCAAAAACCGATCGCGTGCCGACATACTCCAACAGCAGACCGCCCAAGTAGGCAGTGATGATGCCGCCAACTGCCGATGCTCCCCAGGCGAGGGATTGCAGCGATCCCGCATCGCTCTGAGATTCACGCCGCGCCCGTTCGACGACCAGAGAGTCAACAATTACGTCCCCGACGGCTACCGAGAGCGAACTCAGGGTGATCGCGGCGATCGCCGTCCATCCCGTATTTACCACCGTCGCCATGGCCAGCCAAGAGGCAGTGCCCAAGAAGCCAGACAAAATCAGATACGGTCGCCGCCGATATCCCAAAATCGGAAAGCCATCAGATACAAAGCCCAATAGCGGCTTCATTGTCCAAGGGGCGGCGGCAATGCCCGTCAAAGCTGCCACTTCAGCGGGCGTGAGTCCCAACTCATCTTTGAGAAAGAAGCTCACAGCGAGCCGCGCCAGGCCCAAAATGCCCTGCACGAAGTACACCAGCAAAATGGCGGTGAGTTCTCGAGAGGCCTCTTGCCCAAACAGCACGCGCCTTTCTATAAATTGCTGAAGGCTGCCTTTTTGCATCGAAGAATCGGTCATACCCGCCTTTTACGCGATGACAGAGGCCACTAGAGCACCCGCCTCGACGAAGTATTGCGTTTTATAAACTACTCCATCATAAACACTTCGCACTCAAGGGGCATCCGCTTGCTAGAACTCGACGGCAGAAGTCGCGTACCATTTCAGTCTCTAGTGCCTCTGCCCTGCGGCTTTCCTGTCCTTGGGAAAGGCTCAAACAGCGTCAGTCAAGACTGGCGTCTGCGTGTTGGATCACTCAATCCAAATAATTCCGAACAATAGTGAAACTGATTGGCGATCGCTGCCGGTTCGCAATCACAATTCCGATGCAGCCACGTAAATCCTTGTTAGCAACAGATGCTGGGCGAACTCAGATAAAGATTTACGGTTCGTTCGATACGGTGGGTTCGGTGTAAAACTTCGCCATTGGGGTAGGGTTTTTTTCACTGTTGCTTCCTAAAATAAACCCGCATCATAAGAGTCATAGACCGCAAGCAAAATCACTCTCAAATAGAGATTTAGGAGGCAATTTATGATTGTTCGTTACTGGCATCCTTTTCAAGAAGTTGAAGCTCTCCGTCATCAGCTTGATAGCGTATTCAATGAAGTCAGCAATGCGATTGAATCGGCACCCACCACTTGGACTCCGGCATTTCGTTTAGTTGAGAATAGCGATCGCTATGTATTGACTGTGCAGCTTGCCGGCATCAATCCCGAGACTATCGACATCCAAGCTACTCGTGAAAACATCGTGATCAGCGGCAAGCGTCAAGAGGCGCAAGTCGCAGAGAGCGATCGCATCCTGTATGACAACATCAATTACGGTGCTTTCCGTCGGGTTGTCAGCCTGCCAGAGGCTATTCAAAATGATGCTGTTGAGGCCAATTTTGAAGATGGTTTCCTGACACTAACACTGCCTAAAGTTGAGGAAGTTCGCAATAAAGTTGTGAAAATTAGCCTGAACGGTAGCACTGAGAATGTAGTTGAGGAACTCCCTCAGGCTGATGCTTAAGCAAGGCGCTTAGTTCAACAGATTAGCTAGTGAGTGAGTCATGGTGAAAAGGGCAGCGATCGCTGCCCTTTTTCTTGCTGTTTAAGCATTTTCTCTAGAGCAATATTGAACGAGTAAATTGCCTTTAACGGCAGGTGTTGATGTTGCTGTCGCGTGATTATAAGACTGCTGTTAGCGCTGCTTTGGTCAAGTTCAGACCCTTGAATTAAGATAAAAGCAGACCCTAGTCGTCTTTTTAGCCCTTTTTGCACACTTTTTATGGCAACAACGACCGTTTCCCCAGCAGTTTTGACCGAAGAGGTGGAGAAGCGTCGCAATTTTGCGATCATCTCTCATCCTGATGCAGGCAAAACGACCCTGACTGAAAAGCTGCTGCTGTACGGAGGTGCAATTCACGAGGCGGGAGCGGTGAAGGCGCGTCGGGCCCAGCGCCACGCCACCTCTGACTGGATGGAGATGGAACAACAGCGGGGTATCTCGATTACCTCGACGGTGCTGCAGTTTGACTATCAAGACATTCGCGTCAATCTGTTAGATACTCCGGGTCACCAAGACTTTAGTGAAGACACCTATCGGACGCTGGCAGCGGCGGATAATGCCGTCATGCTAGAGGATGCCGCGAAAGGGTTAGAGCCGCAAACCCGTAAGCTATTCGAAGTCTGCCGCATGCGATCGCTGCCCATTTTCACCTTCTTCAACAAGATGGACCGCCCGGCCCGCGAGCCGCTAGAGCTACTGGATGAAATTGAGCAAGAGCTAGGGTTGGCCACCTATGCCGTCAACTGGCCCATCGGCATGGGGGAAGATTTTCGCGGCGTCTTTGACCGTCGCACTCGCCAGTTCCACTTATTTGAACGGACGGCTCACGGTAGCAAAGCGGCAGGTAAAACCATCGTCGATTTGGGTGACCCTCGCATTGAAGACCTAGTGGATCAAAAGCTCTATTACCAGTTCAAAGAGGAACTGGAGATGATTGAAGAACTGGGCTCTGAGCTCGATCTTGACGCCATCCATGCGGGGCAACTGTCGCCTGTGTTTTTTGGCAGTGCCATGACCAATTTTGGCGTGCAGCTCTTTTTGGATGCCTTTTTGGACTATGCCCTAAAGCCCACGTCCCGCAGCAGCACTCAAGGGGAAATTGAGCCAACGACGGAAGATTTCTCGGGGTTTGTGTTTAAGCTGCAGGCCAACATGGATCCGAAGCATCGCGATCGCGTGGCGTTTATCCGCGTCTGTTCTGGCAAGTTTGAGAAAGACATGGTGGTCAATCATGCGCGATCGGGTAAGAATGTGCGACTGTCACATCCCCAAAAACTGTTTGCTCAGGGGCGCGAATCTCTGGAAGAAGCTTTTCCGGGGGATGTGATTGGTCTAAACAATCCTGGAGTATTTGCGATCGGCGACACCATCTATCAGGGTAAAAAGCTGGAATACGAGGGTATTCCCTGCTTTTCTCCAGAATTATTTGCCTATTTGAGAAATCCGAATCCCTCAAGGTTCAAACAGTTCCACAAAGGGGTGATAGAACTGCGGGAAGAGGGCGCAGTGCAAATTATGTTCTCTGCTGATGAATCCAAGCGCGACCCGATTCTCGCGGCGGTGGGTCAATTGCAGTTTGAGGTTGTCCAGTTTCGTCTGCAAAATGAATACAACGTCGAAACCCGCTTAGAGCCCTTGCCCTACAGTGTGGCTCGCTGGGTTGAAGGCGGCTGGGAGGCTTTGGAAAAAGCAGGACGTTTGTTCAACACGACAACGGTTAAAGATAGCTGGGGACGTCCAGTGCTGCTTTTCCGCAACGAGTGGAATGTCAATCAGGTAGAAGGCGATCATCCTGACCTCAAGCTGCGTAAGACTGCACCTGTAGTTGCTGGTCAGCAAGTTGAGGATTTGTAAGCACTGTTGGGCCTATGCTTACAATCGTAACAATATAGTGAATCAAGATTGGAGATCTTGCTGTATGGGGCAACGATTCAAGGGTTCTAATTTGTTTTCGTCAGATATCAAGTAGCAGTCAACCCAAATTTGCCTATTGCGGTGACTAGCTGCGATAACTGTTCATCCCTACTTTCACGCTAGTCGAGCAGCTTGTTGACAGATATGTTGACGTTGGGAAAGGCGAGGGGAGCGATCGCTCCACTCGTCAGAGTCGTTTGTAAGGTGTATTGGTCTTGCTGGGGTTGCCGCATCACGATCAGTTCCAGCTTTTGCAGATTGACCACCCAGTACTCAGCAATACCAGCCGCAGCATAGGCTTTGGCCTTAGGTTCCATATCTTTTCTTAAGCTGGTGTTGGCATACTCAATTAGCCAAAAAACATTTTCCGGATAGGGATGGTGCTGCAAATATTCTCGTCCTAGGGGCTGCACAATTGCGATATCAGGCTCAGGCTCTGACTGAGTAGCTGGAATCGTAATTGGTTTACCCTGCAAAACCTCAGCTTGATTACCCAGCAGTTGCTCCAGATACTTTGCGTTAGTGCGACTGTAAAAGGCATGAGGTTCCCCTTCGGGTGCCATCTGAATAATTTCTCCGTGCAGTAGTTCAACTCGCTGGTCATTGAGAATACCCGCGGCAATCATCTGGTGGTATTGCTCTAAAGTCCATTTAGCAAGGGTAACGATGGCCGTCATGAGTCATTAGCCTCTCCATGTGAGATGCTCATAAGCTTGCTTCATTTTGACGCATCTTGAACTCCAACTGTCATTATGCGTTCATCCTCAAATGAGATGAACCGAGTTAAGGACTATCCAGGCGTCCCCAATTTTGAGTATTCTCCTAGGTGGCTCTTATAAGATTTGTCATGCTAGATCTCACTGGAAAAACCGCCCTTGTTACCGGTATTGCCAACAATCGTTCCATTGCTTGGGGCATTGCGCAGCAGCTTCACGCTGCCGGAGCTGACTTGGGGGTCACCTACTTGCCTGATGCCAAAGGCAAGATGGAAAAGAAGGTCAAAGATCTGGTTGAGCCTTTGAATCCATCGCTATTTTTGCCTTGTAATGTGCAAGACGATGTCCAGGTGGGCGAAACCTTTCAAGCGTTGAAAGACAAGTGGGGCAAGCTCGACATCCTGGTACACTGCCTGGCGTTTGCCAATCGGGATGACCTGACGGGTGACTTTAGTGCGACGTCGCGATCGGGCTTTCAAACTGCCTTAGACATCAGCGCTTACTCTCTGGTCAGCCTGTCGAATGCTGCTAAACCTTTGATGACCGAAGGGGGCAGCATTGTGACGTTGACCTACCTAGGAGGAGCACGGGTGGTGCCCAACTATAACGTGATGGGTATTGCCAAAGCTGCGCTGGAAATGAACGTCCGCTATCTCGCTTCAGAAATGGGGGCCAGCAACATTCGCGTCAATGGCATTTCTGCCGGACCCATTCGGACGTTAGCGTCTTCGGCGGTGGGTGGCATTTTAGACATGATTCACCACGTAGAAGACATTGCCCCGCTACGTCGCACCGTGACCCAAGAAGAAGTGGGCAAAGCTGCCGCCTTCTTATGCAGTGATCTGTCTAGTGGCGTGACTGGGCAAATTCTCTACGTTGACTCTGGCTACAACATTATGGGTATGTAGACTGCCATGGGCATTGTTCAAGGCTGAAGGCGTGCAGTTAGTCAAACCAAAGCTGAATGGTGAGCCCACTGTTGGCATAATCCGTTGGGGGTCAAGCGTCTCTTGGTATAGATGACTCAATCAAGGGTGATTTACATCACGTAGCTGTGTAGAAGCAAATCATGGAGTGCAGCTCAGTTTTGCCATTGGCCCACCCCGCAAAAAGAGCATTGCTCTAAATCCCACAGACACTTCTGCCAATTTTAGGTGGCAAAGAGAGCCAGTTTGAAATCTTTGCACCAGGCTGTGAGGGAGATTGAGAGTGCAGGTGATCAAGCTGGGATGTGTCTAAATCGTGGCTATCAAGTCTGTGAGTAGAGTGAAGTAACTTTCCACGTTAAATCTCAAGAATTGCTTCAGCAAAAGTGGGTGAAACTTGACTTTATGATTTCAGTAAGCCTTAGCGTTGACTGTGTGCGATGTCCGATTTATATGCTGAGAAGATCGCCTCTTTAGAGATTCTTGCGGCTGTCGCTAATTTAAATGGCGATCCGACCCCGCAAGAATTTGAAGCTTTTTTAGCTGCGCTCAACACCTTTCAACCCTTACCTGCAGGCATCACTCCTGAAAAACTGCTTGCTAAGCATCCAGCCATAGCCGAGCACCTCAGCCAGATTCAAGCGCCTGAGATGCAGCAGCAAGTGTATCGAGGGGCCTATGCGATCGCCCGCTCTCAAGGCATTGACTCCCAAGAAGCGCAAGTTCTCAACGATCTCAAATCAGCGTTTAATCTGACACCGGAGGTCACGCAGTCGTTGGAAAAACAGCCTCTGTTTTATGCTTCATCCGGCAGTTTACAGGATTCGGCTTTGTCTGGCATGGCGTCTCTGATTGGGCGAGCGGGTGAAGTGCGGCGGATGATCTTTGACTATGCCATGGGGGCCGCGATCATTGGTCTGATACCGCTCAATGGCGGTGGCACGCTTGAAATTAAGCTGGTGATTGTCCTGGCTCTCATTCTTAAAATGACCTGGGACATAAGCAAACAGTGGGGCAAGCCTCGTGGTCAAGGGCCGCTGGTCATTCTTGGCAGTGTCTTAGGACTGATTTGGGCAGGGATTGCCGGCTTGTTGGTCTGGGGTATCGTGATTGGCTTGAGTGTGGTGGTGCCTTACGCCGGGGCTTTTGCCAAAGCGGCAGGGTTTGCCACGGCTACATGGATTGTTGGCCAAGCGGTGAATGAGTTTTATACCAGTTCTAAACGTCCTGACTTTAGCGCTTTGAAGCGAGCCTTTCCGAACTTAATCTCTTCTGATCAATCTGAAACCTGAGTGCCTAAGGAGTGTACGACATGGATAAGTACAAGCGCCGCCAATTTCTGCTGGGGGGAGTGGCTGCAGGTGCTACGGTCACCTTGGGGACTGAGTTGGTCCGCCGTCAGCGGGCAGCAGCCAGGCAAGAGCTGATTGACACTTATGCTGAAGAGTTTTATGACCCTGACGACATTATTCAAGCGGCAGTCACTGGGGATACCCAGATGGTCGAAAACTTTCAGGCCATTCAAGCTTCAGCGGTATTTCCGCCACCGCCTATGGCGTACGATCGCGCCATGTCAAAACGACTGATTTTGCTGAGTCGTTTAGCAACTCAGCAATACATCACTGGGCGTAATGATCCCAACTATGATGGCAATCTGCGGCAATTACTTGACTATGATTCCAGCTTAGATAAATATCGTTTGGTGACTTCTTTTAAGGGGGAAGAAAGGCAAGTCAATGACAGTATTGAAATTCAAGTGCCTCAAGAGGTGATTGATGATCCGACCTTATTGAATGATCCCACCACCCTGGAAGAAAACTTGTCGCAAACTGAAGACGTCATTCGTACTGGGGTTACTGCAGCGGTCAAGGTAGGTCGCAAAATCGATGTCTTCTTCGGTTTTTTGTTGGAGTCTGATGAAGATAGTATTCTCGTTTTTCGCGGCACTCAGCGCACTGCGGAATGGATTGGTAATGTTTATGCTGTGCAAGAAGACTATCTCAATCCTCAAACTGGGGAGTCGCTGGGTCGCATTCATACGGGCTTTCGTCGCATTGCCGATAGCATTGTTGATCCGCTAGCAGTGGATGCGGTAAAACAGATTAACCCTAACAAACCTTGTTATGTTTCCGGCCATAGTTTAGGGTCTGCCTTAGCGACTCTGTTGGCTCTTGACATTGCGCTTGCCGTGCCGGAACTACAGCCACAATTGCAGATCTACGTATATGCGAGTCCTCGTGTGGGTAATCCAGAGTTCGTGAATAAGTATGCTCAGATTTTGCCCAACACGTTCCGCATTACAAACTTGGCAGATCCCATTCCCACGATGCCGCCGACACAACTCCGAGCTGAATTTGTGCACGTTGGCGAGGAATGGTCATTTATTAGCCAGGGGGGGGACATTTTGCCGAACCACATTGTTGACACTTACCGCCGGGCTGTCAATGCGGAAGTGGAAACAAATCAATCCCGTAATTTTCCCAGCAGCGGTGTTGGTAACGTTACGGCATCAGCAACTGGTTTTAGATACCTGGTCAAGCGATCGCGATCGTAAACCCTTTAAAATACTGCGTCCTCTCTCTTTACCTGCGGTAACAGCCAACTTAGAGTATTGGCACTTCAAGCAGATTGTTTGCCCTTGAACGATGAACTCATGTAGACGATGACTCTACTGAGCTCTCTGCCTGGTGAGCAGCGTCGGTGGCAGCAGCGAGACCCTGAGCGATTTGCTATCAGCGAACTCCGGCCAGCTGCCGCGATCGCCGCCTATTTCACGAGGAACTGGTCTGCAGGCTGGCTGCACGAGCAAGCGCTATGCCACGTTCACTTAATAGAGCCTCTGATTTGATAGTGAATAACCGCAAAGGTGCAGCATTGTTGTAGATATCTGCATGCCGCACCCTATCTATGCTCGACCGCGATCAGCCACCGTAGTTCCAGCCAGTGCTCTCCAGCAGTAGGGGATCGCCCTCGCGGTGGATGGCAGCACCGACGACTTCACCCACAAAGACGGTGTGGTCACCATGTTCAACGCTGCCCACGACGCGGCATTCCACATATCCCAGCGTATCTGTGATGACTGGGCAACCCGTTTCCGGTGCTTCGTAAAATTCGATGTCTTCAAATTTGTTACCGACGCGGCGCTGAGGCTTAAAAAAGTTTTGGGCCATATCTTTTTGGTTGGCTGCTAAAAAGCTGAGGGCAAATACGCCGGTCTGCTTCACCATTGCATGGGAGCCGGAGTCGTTTTTGACGCAGTTCACCACCAGCGGTGGTTGAAAGGATGCCTGCATTACCCAACTAGCCGTAAAGCCGTTCATCTCTTCACCATTGCGAACGCCGCAGATGTAGAGTCCATGGGGAATTTTGCGCAGTAGCTTTTTCTTAGCTTGTTCGTCCAACATATGAACTTCTCCTAACTGTTTATCTCATCTTACCGGGGGGCGATCGCGCCTGAATGCCACGCCAGCAGAATTAAACCCGCGCTACACCGGCTGCTCGCGCTGCTTGCTGCACCGCTGACGCGACGGCAGTCGATACTCTGGGATCAAAAACTGAGGGAATAATCTGCTCAGCGTTTAGCTCATTGGGAGAGACGAGGGCAGCGATCGCTTGGGCGGCTTCCAAAAACATTTCTGTGGTCATGGCCTTAGCGCGACAGTCCAACGCCCCGCGAAACACACCAGGAAAGGCCAACACATTGTTAATCTGGTTGGGATAGTCGCTGCGTCCCGTGGCCATGACGGCCACTAAGCCCGATACCAGCTCCGGCTGAATTTCGGGAATCGGATTAGCCATCGCCAAAACAATCGGATCGGCCGCCATCGATTTCACCATATCTACAGAGACGACACCGGGAGCACTCACCCCTAAGAAAACATCGGCGTTTTTCATCGCGTCTGCTAGATTGCCCGATTCCGCTATGGCAAAAGCCTGCTTTTTAGCATTCAGGTCGGTGCGATCGCGAGACAAAATGCCCTGGCGATCACACATGAGGATGGTTTTGACGCCTGCCTTTTGTAGGAGTCGCGCGATCGCCACCCCAGCGGCACCGGCCCCATTGATGACAATGCGAATCTCGCTAAAAGACTTGCCCACCAGCCTTAGGGCGTTGGTCAGCGCCGCTAAAACGACGATGGCCGTTCCGTGCTGATCGTCATGAAAGATCGGGATGTCGGTTTCTGCCTTGAGGCGAGCTTCGATTTCAAAACAGCGGGGGGCGCTGATGTCCTCTAGGTTGACTCCACCAAATACCGGCGCAATGCGCTTGACCGTTTCCACAATCTCGTCGGTATCTTGGGTCGCCAAACAGATGGGAAACGCATCAATACCGGCAAATTCTTTAAACAGCAGCGCCTTCCCTTCCATCACCGGTAAGGCTCCCTCGGGTCCCAAATTTCCCAGACCCAGCACGGCGCTACCGTCGGTGACGATCGCCACCATATTTTGTTTGACCGTCAAGTCATAGACCCGTTCTGGCTCTGCCGCGATCGCCTTACAGACCCGCCCCACGCCTGGGGTGTAAGCCATCGCCAAATCATCCTGATTACGCACAGCGATGCGGCTGGCAACTTCAATTTTGCCCCCCTTATGTAGCCGAAAGGTGCGATCTTCGGCGTTGAGTAAGACGACCTGCTCTACCTGCTTGACCGCGCTGATAATTTGTTCCGCATGGTCGCTACTAGAAGCATCTACCGTGATTTCGCGAGTCACAAACTGCCGTGTTCTTGCCAACAGGCGCACATCTTCTAAGTTGCCCCCAACCGCCGCGATCGCTTGGGTGACCTGCGCCAGCATGCCGCTCTGGTTAGGCAATTTGAGACGTAGTGTCAGACCGTAGCTAGAGTTGGGCGTGAGTTGAACCATAAACTTTCCTGTGATGAAGCCGTCAAACAATAATCGCTGAAAAAATCGGCTGCTTTGGGCAGACTGTAAGAAAATGGTATGCCGATTTCACCATGAGGACACTAGCGAGAGACTTTAAAGTAGAGGAATCTTGACCTTCAGAATGCAGAGTTCGGAAGTGGTTCTTAGTATTCGGGGGAA
This sequence comes from Cyanobacteria bacterium P01_F01_bin.56, assembly GCA_039185935.1. Taxonomy (GTDB): domain Bacteria; phylum Cyanobacteriota; class Cyanobacteriia; order Phormidesmidales; family Phormidesmidaceae; genus Halomicronema. The sequence goes on from JBCDAJ010000020.1 coordinate 38,447, forward strand.
CAGGCGACAGGGAATAGGGAACAGCAAGCTAAGCCGCCATTGACTCCACCCAACTCATCGACTCCACCAAACCTCAATCCGCTCAACCCACTGACCCATCAACCCAGCACCCACCTACCCTGCCACCCTAATGCCCACCCTGCGGACTGAAATCGAAATCAACGCATCCCGTGCTGCGGTTTGGGAGGTGCTGATGCGCAAAGATGAATGGCGACGCTGGAATACCTTTTTATTTGACGCCGATCCGGCACTGGCCATTCGCCCCGGTCAGGAAATTTTTCTATCTGTGCGCCGGTTAGAGGATGATGAGTTCACCGATTTTGAACCCATCGTGACGCTGGTGCAACCGCAGGTTTGTCTCCGGTGGATTGCCAAAATGCCCGGCTTTAAAAGTGAATCGGCCTTTGAATTGCAGGATCTCAGTCCCACCCGCACGCTCTATACTCACCAGCAGCGATTCAAAGGCATTTTATCGACATTGTTTTTGCCGTTTATTCGCCAAGATGAAAAGCAAGGCATGAAGCGAATGGCCCGACAGCTCAAACGTTATATCGAACATCGCGAATATCGGGAATATCGCAGAGAGAAGCGCGATCGACGTTACGGTATCTAAGTTTTAGAATGCAGGAAAAATAAGGCTATCCCATATAAATAGGGCCAAGCGTTATGACCTTAAGCCTAGTGTTAGTTTTATCAACTTATTAGTAATTAGCTATTGCATGAGAGCTGCTAGCCTCATTCTGAATTCGAGGGCAAATTTTTCAATAATTGCTCTGTAATATCAACTAATTCGTGTACAGATTCTTGCCTAAGATGAGTTGTTTTGAAGCCATGAGCAATTGCATTTTGTAATGAAAGTGCATTTACAAGCAACTGATACTCAGGTCGAGAAATCACCCCTTCAGTGACTAATTGTTTAACCAAATAACGTGGATCAACTCTTTGTAAGCTCAGTCCCTCATACTCTGTAAGCAGTCTCAAGGTTGCTTCAACAAGAGACCAAGTGTAAAGAATTGCAGATTCTAAATGCTGTGTTGAAAGCTGTCTTGCTGTTTGCAATCTTGTTTCTATTTCTAATTTCTGAAGAGAGCTAGCAGGTTTTGGAGAATAATCGAAATCTTCTGAGTTAGTCATAACTAACTCAAATCGCCAACCAGGGTGTTGCTCTACAGAGCGGGCCAGAGTTTGTAGATATTGTCCATCAGGTGAGCTAAGTGAACGGCGTGACTTTACTTCGACTATGACGGCTTCATTTCCTCGCCGAACGATCATGTCAGGACGGTAGTTTCTAAGAAATTTAGGCAAGTCTTCGGGACCCGGATGGAAAGAAATTTCATATCCTTTACTGCGATATTCTTCTGCTAATCCTAGTAACCGTTCTCTTTCTACGGTTTCAGCCGGAATTGCCATCAGATCAACACCTCTTGGTCAGGAGCATCTAAAACAACGATGTGTAGGAACTCTTTTTCCCGAGAAAAGCCCTCTGCCAGGGTAGAAGTCATATTCTCTACTTTAAATTCACCTGATAAGTTTCGCTTTCTAATGAGAACATCTGTTATTTGGCCATCATCAATGTAGGCTAAGCCAATTATGGCATCCTGGATTGGCTTGATGATGTTGTCAACATCTATAGCCACAGACTCATAGAAATAGGTCACTTTCAGCATAACTAAGCCAGTAGATGCTTTTTGTTCTGAGAGCCAATATTTTTCTGCTTCTTGCCGTACTAGAATCTTCCAGGCTCTAAGACGCTCACGCCTGCGAGTCTGCTGTGATACAGGTGGCCCATCTACTATGAATTCAAATTTCGTCAATACTTGCTACTTGAAAAATTGACTCTCTCACATAGCTATTGTTGTACAACTATGGTCTTTGACAAGATTTACTGATCGAGTCGTACCTACCCCATTTATTTGAAAAATAAAATCGGGACAGCTTGAGGACTATCCCGATATTCTGGAGTCTTTCAAGTGAGAGTTAACACTCTCGTGGGGCTTGTAGACTTAGCCGATGCGAAGTAGTTCCACGTCAAACAGCAGCGTCGCGTTGGGGGGAATTACGCCGCCTGCGCCGCGTGTGCCATAGCCTAATTCGGGGGGAATGGTGAGCTTGCGCTGACCACCGACCCGCATAGTCATGACGCCTTCATCCCAGCCTTTGATTACCTGACCCACGCCAATGGTGAAAGAGAAGGGGCGGTTGCGATCGCGAGAGCTATCAAACTTCGTGCCGTCTTCCAACGTGCCGGTGTAGTGAACGGTGACGCGCTGACCCTTTTGGGGCATGGCACCTGTGCCTTCCACGATTTCTTCGTACTGTAATCCAGAATCAGTCGTCACCAAGGTATCCTCAGAGGTTTCTTCAGTTGCGGGTTCTTCAGCAGACATCTCTGCGTCTTCAACCACCAAGTCTGCTGCCGCTTGCGCAATTTGAGTTTCGGCAACGGTGGTCGCTGCGGGTTCGCTGATATTGGCCGCGATCGCCTCACCCTTGGCTCCGGTGAATTGCGCCACTAATAGCACGACACAAAATGTCGCTAGCACTGCCAAGCTGATTAAAATCTCTCGCACAAAGCTTCTCCCGCAATTACAAATAGCAACCTTGACCAGTTTACCGAGATTTGAGCTGCATTTAAGCCTCAAACACTGGATCAAAGGTTCAGCACTCAGAATGCAGCATTCAGCAATACAACCCGGCTTAGATCGGAATTTTAGCCATCTGCATGACTGCAGCTAACGACCGACTCACAGGTCTAACAGGCGTGAGCACTGTATGCCAGTCAACGCTGACACCCATTCACCCTTAGCCCAGGAAGTCGTGCTGAAATAACGTCCCAACTCCCTAGCTCCCTACCCCCCGAGCTCCAGACTTGTCCAGGTACTTTATTTTCACCCCCGATTCCCTACCGCCACATTTTGTTTTCTAAGTCGCGGACCTGGCGCTCTAGGCGATCGAGCCGACCCCGCAGTTCATCCATTTCACTTTGTTGAGGAACACCTAAGTCTTGCAATACGTTACGGAGCTGTCGCTGAATCTGTTCATCAAAATTGGCCGACTCGCCGGAAAATTGCGACATAAAATCATCGACGAAGCGGCTAGCCTGCTCAGGATTAATGCGACCTTCGCGCACCCACTCGTCGCTGACTTGGCGCAATCGCTCAGCCACGAGCGAAGTTGTGCCAATGCCAATCATCATGATTTGACGGAGCAGGTTGTTGGTATCCATGTCGCCTCCAAGCGTAGGTGGGGTGTACCTAAAGTACCGTTTTATTGTGGCAAAGAACTGCGATCGCCCCGATCTCAACAACCGAACCTCAGCCCCTATCAAGCACGCGTCCAAAGCCTGAAAAGCCTCTCGGAGATTACAGTGAAGGAGATTCATAGGAATCGCGGAAACTACTCCTTTAGCAGTTGGCAAGTGTAGGGAAAAGATGGTTATTGAATGGCTCAAATTTCGGATGTCAGCCGAAAAACGAGAGCGTTACATCCGTATTGATGATGAAATCTGGACGCCAGCCCTCAAGCAATATGACGGTTTTATTTCCAAGGAAACTTGGATTTCACCGGACGATCCAGAAGTCGTGATCTTTGTGATTCGCTGGGCAAGCCGAGAACAATGGTTTGCCATTCCTGAGGATGAGTTAACGGCGATTAACACTCGCTTCGATCATGCTTTGGGCTTTGACTACACGTTTGAAGTTTCTCAGGAATACCAAGTCCGGCGGTTTCCTGTGAGCTAAAACGCCTCACGTTAGGATACGAGAGGACTGGGAGAGATGAACCGATATGCCACTGTGCCCCCGCTGTGAACATCAGGTGAAACCCACAGATCTCGTCTGTAATCGCTGTCATCTTCAGCTCAAAGCGCACGGGCACCCAAGCATTGAGCTGCATCAAACCATGACTGGTGAGGTGCTTTGCCAAACCTGTGCTTACGACGCTGACGATACTTGCACCTTTCCGCAGCGGCCTCGTGCCAGGACTTGTACCCTGTATCAATCGATCACTGCCGAAGCTGAACGTGAGAGAGGGCAAGTGCGATCGCCGGCTGCTGCGCCAGCTTCTCTGAGTGTGGTGTGGCAGCGTTATCGAGTCTGGATTATATTGCTGGCGATTTTTGGTATTAGTCTACTCATCACGGTGTTTTAGAAAGCGAGTGATCGCTGCCCCCGCCATTCAGAGCAGGTGCAAGATTAACCAGTTGGGATACTCAAATACCCGGTCTTCTTGTGTCAGGCAAATGATGGTGCCGACCACTGGATAAATCGAAAACGTTAGCAGGTATCCTCCTAAAATCAGCCCGAGCAGTAAGCCGATGGGTGGCATCACGGCCAAAATTAGCGCTAACGCAATTGCGGCGAAGATCAGAGGAATAAACAACAGTAAGCAGGTAATCGTATAGTTCAATGCCTCGCGAGCATTGTCTTTGACCAGTGTGTCTTGAGTGGTGAAAAAGATTAGTAACGGCACGGCAAATCGTAAGATGCCGAGACCGTTAGCCATAATCGAGTCGCTGAACAAAAGATACAAAACGATGCTGGCCAGCATTGAAATCGAGCCGTGGGCGATCGCCGACATGATTTGCTGTGTAAAATCTTTGGGCGGCGACTGTTTCGCTGCGCGTGGACGGGTGGATGATCGTTGAACGGGTGGAGTCGCCGCCCGGGACGTGATGGCATTGGCTGCCGCCGTAGACGTGACCATGTCAGCCGTTTGATCCCTGGGGCTAGACGGGGTCGCCGGTGACAGAGGACTGACATCTGCCTGCTGGTCAAACGGATTGCTATCCTCAACGGAAAATGGCGGTGGGGCTCCTGCAGCAGTATGAGGAGTGTCCGCCACCACATCGAATGGATTTTGGGCCGTTGCTGGCGGCCTCCCTGGTGCTGCTGCAAGGTCGGATGGGGCCGCCGGTGATGGTGATGTTGGCGTCATCAATTTATTCAGGGCCTGCGTCGCCCACTGCTGCACTTGGGTGACATCACTTTTAATCAACTGTTCACATAAAGAAATCGCATGCAGGTCTTTATGGTCTTTGTGATAAGCCTGAACCAGCAGCATCTGCGCTTTTAAGAACGACTTAGACTGACGATGACTCGTTTCTTTGCAAAATTGCTCTAGCTGCGCGATCGCCTCTGGATAGCGGGCCTGTTTGAACGCTGCAGCGCCCTGCTGATAAAGCGTAAGGGATGAATCATTCATGCCATATCTGCCAGTGTGCTGTCACTAGCATGCCCCGAGGGAGATGGCGCAACCCACAATCGAGGAAAAATCGCCCCGGTATTTACCGATCTTTAGAAATCGCGATCTTCCACTCCATCCGCACCAGAAAACGTGTTAAGGGTTTTGTTCAAACAGTCTGGATCATCAGCCGTGTAATAAAATTTGAACGATTTTTCGTTCTTTCCACTAAAAGTCTTTGCTCCGCAATGAGTGTTTCCTCATGACCAATTCTTCTCCCGAATCCGTCTCCAATGCTGGTGCGATCGCTAAATTCTTTGATTTTGATAGTCTACAAACCAACTTACGCACCGAAATCATTGCCGGCGTTACGACCTTTATTACGATGGGCTACATCCTCGTGGTGAATCCCGACATTCTCTCAGCCGCTATCTTTTTACAAGAAAGTGGTGATCTCTTTGGGGAATTGGTGGTCGCTACGGGTCTCTCAGCGATGATTGCGACCCTCATCATGGGTATTGTCGCCAAATATCCTATTGCCCTGGCACCTGGCATGGGACTCAATGCGTTTTTTGCTTTTTCTGTGGTGTTAGAACTCGGCATTGATTGGCGGGTGGCCCTGGCAGCAGTTTTTCTCGAAGGTCTCATTTTCATTGCGCTGACCCTGACCAATTTGCGGGCTGCGATCATTACGGCGATTCCCGAATGTTTGAAACGGGCCGTCGCTGCTGGCATCGGCTTGTTTATTGCCTATATCGCGTTATCCGGTAATCCAGAGTTTGGAGGCGCTGGCATCATCGTTGCATCCGAGGCAACCATCACCACCCTGGGAAGTTTGGCACAGCCAACCACCCTGATGGCAATTGTTGGTATGGTCATCACCTCCGCCTTTGTGGCGAGACGCATTAAAGGTAGCTTGCTCTGGGGCATCTTAGCCACGGCCATCTTGGGCTGGATCTTGCAAATCTCGCCGCCGCCTCAAGGCATTATCGGCTTGCCGATTTGGCCTAAAGATCTGGTTGGTCAGGCATTTGTCGGTTTGGGGCAGATTGGTGCCGCTGGTATTGCTAACTTTCTAGCGATTCTGTTTGTCTTTCTATTTGTTGATTTATTTGACACCATTGGTACTCTTTCGGGCGTGGGTATGCAGGCGGGATATATCGATGAAGAGGGTAAGTTGCCGAGAGCGAATCAGGCGTTGTTGGCAGATGCGATCGGCACCACTGCCGGGGCGTTGCTGGGGACATCCACAGTGACTAGCTACATTGAATCTGCATCTGGCATCGCCGAAGGCGGGCGATCGGGCTTTGCGGCCGTGGTTTCGGCTGGCTGTTTTTTCCTGTCGATCTTCTTCATTCCCTTGATTTCAGCGATTCCGAGCTATGCGACCGCTCCGGCATTGCTGATTGTCGGGGTTTTAATGATGGGCAGCATTGCGGGCATTCGCTGGTCTGATCCCGCCGAGTCGATTCCCTGCTTTTTGACGATTTTGCTCATGCCCCTCACGTATTCCATTGCGGAAGGTCTGGCCGTCGGTTTCATCATGTATCCCTTGATGAAAGCCTTTCAGGGCAAAGCGCATGAGGTGAACTGGGTGGTGTGGTTACTAGCCGCCATTTTTGTCGCTCGCTTTGTGCTTCTGGGTCTGGGCATCGCCTAAGCGATCTAGCGCTACTGCCCACAGCTGGAAAAAAGTGCGAAATGCTGCACGGTTCAGGACTGATGCAGTTGCCTCCGCTTTTGCCCCCGCTTTCTCAAATCCTGAGGAAATCGCATTCAACATTCCCCAGATTGATAAATGTGGGGGCTTTGGCATCAGTTCGATGGTTGCCCCAATCCAGTAGAGCGATCGCAATCTGTCGCTTGATGAATCCAGTCCAAATGGCTAGAAGTGTTGTGTCATCCGTTTTGCCTGTTTGCACCATACACTCCCCTACAGAAACTCCTGTGCCTCAGTTGGGGTGCGACACTCGGCTGCTTTTCGGTTGCTAATAGCGTTTGGTGAAGACGATGTTTTCGCGCAGAATTTCTGCTTGTTGACCGGTGTCATCAAACCGTACGATGACTAAACTGCCTGAGTCTAAGCGATATTCAAAGTTGCCATTGGTAACAATGTAGCCACCGCCTAGGGTTTCGACTTCTTGGGCCGTGACGATCTGTTCCGTGCCCGCTTCTTGCGAGAGGTACGTCCGCTGATTTCGGACCTTACAAATGTAGATGGTATTGCTGGGCGTGACGAAATAAGCTTCGATGGCGGATTGGCCACCACAGGTTTCATCGAGTGCTTGCTTCAGGGTGTCGCTCGGCGCTTGCTCGGGGGAGACCGGTGTCGACGCATCTGTTTCAGCGGCTTCTACAGTGGGCATGGCCAACAAGTCTGCTCGTACCCAACCTACCGCACTATCGCTTGTAAACGTCACGTGATGCCAGGTGTACCCTGCGGTGTCTGCTGCTGTGCGACCCAAGATAACCGCTTCTCCTACTTGTCCGTATCCCACCGGTGGACTGGCTTGAGAGGGCTGCGATCGCACATTGATTTGTGCTGCCGGATCGACTGCCGTGAGGGTTGCCGTTTGCTCGGCTTGAGTTGCCCTTGTAGGGCGGCTCGCGACAGGACGAGGCACAGTGCCGTTCACGCTCGGAGACTGAGAAGCATCGGGGGTGGCGGCGGCTGACTGAGGCTTGACCCCATTGTCACTCCCCGTTGAAACAGCAGTCGTTTTTGGGCGGCAAGTGCTCGCTGCTGCTAGCAATAGCACCAGCAGTACACTTCCTGTTACTAAACGCGATCGCATCTGGCGTAGCTTCCTGATCATCTTGCCCCTCCATGGGCGGCTAAAACATCTGCTCAAGACGGCAAGTCTGCCCCTCCAGCATTAAAAACTAGCTCTAGGGCTGATCAGTCCTCAAAATGTAGCCCATCTCATCAATTGTGAGCGGCGTTTCTGGAAAATCTTGTCGCGTCAGTTGTCGTACCAACGTCACACTGGCAAAGGCATTGTCGATATAGGGCACGCCGTTGGTATCGAGCGCCACGGGAATCACGCGACCCTGCCTAAAATCCCCCGTTTCAGTCAAATCCACCTGCAAAATCATCGATAGGCCGAGTGGGCCCACCGTCGATAACGTGCGATAACCCAAAAAATTGCCCAAAGAGTAAGCAATCAGTCGACCTTGGTAAAGTTCAACGGCACGAGGCACATGGGGACCATGCCCCAAAATTAAGTCAGCCCCAGCATCGACCATCGCCCGCGAAAACTGCACCATGTTGCCGCGATTTTCTGATAAAAAATACTCGGTTCGGTCACGAACCCGCATCGCATTAGTACCCTCAGCGCCCGCATGAACAGAGATGACCACAATATCGGCCTCTGACTGGGCCTGCTGCACTAAGGCCGTCGCCGTCGCCAGGTCGTTCATGTTGTTGTGGTCAGGCCAATAGCTAAACCCGATAAAGGCTACGGTGTAGCCATTGGCGTCGACGGTGACGATGTCCCCTTTGCGGCCCACGGCCTCCATACCAGATTGTTGGATGTTGGCAATGGTGTCTTCAAAACCGGGATCCCCAAAGTCAAAGGAGTGGTTATTCGCCACGCTTAAGACATCAAAGCCCGCCGACTTCAGCACGTCCGTCCAATGCGGGGGCGTCCGAAAAGCAAAGGTCATCCCCTGACTCACGTTTTTGGCCGTGTAGGGATAGTCGGTGAGGGTACTTTCAAAATTGCCAAAGACAATATCCACCTCACCCATAAACATCTTGACGCTGTTAAACAAATAGTTGGGGTCGCCCGGCAAGCGGTAGTTGGGAAAGTCTGTACCGGGAATAACATCCCCCACTGCTTTCAGTTGAACTGCAGCTGGAGGTGTTGTGGGCCCCGTTAGAAAATGGGCCGCTTCGCCCAGTTCAGTTGGCGCAGTCATCGGATCAATGATGGAATTGGCCGGTATGGGCGGTGAGGCGCTCGGTGACACGATGCTGTCGCCTGCTGGGGAAAGGCCAGGTTCTGAGGTAGCGGTTTTTGAAGCCGCGATCGCAGGCTCCAGGTTGGTGGCGGGAGCTTCTGCAAATGAGGTAGACATTCCCCGGCGAGACTGCCACCAGGCGCCACCGGTTGAGGCCAGGGTACCTAAAGCAAAACTGACCCCTGTAATGGTGATAATTCCCAATGCAAATCGTCGCCGCTGTACGCTGCTTTGCCGTGCCACTGCTTGTTGTCGCCAGGTCTGAGTGGCCGGTTGAGTTGAGCTAGCGGTCAGTACGGCTGTGACTGAGGAAGATGCGTTCGTTAATGGTGGCAGTTGCAGGGGCGGGGTTTCATGAGAGGCGGTGGCCCTAGGCGGTGTGAGCACGGTAGCGGCTGGCGGGCTTAAGGTCGGCTGGACCAGGGCAAATGTAGGCAGCAAAATTGCGTGCGGCTTGGCCCGAGGCCGACACTCAATCAGGGTGTGATGAACTAAGCGGGGCGTCGCGTCCTCTTCGCGAGGCTCATCCGCAAAGATATAAACGTCCCAATATTTTGAGCCTGGCATTGACTGCAAAGCGGTTGCTAAACGTGGCAACAGACTGCCCAAAACGCCTAAATGAGCGGCCTGCAGATAAATGTGTAGTCGCGGCGGTTGCCCGCGCACCTGCAGCGGTGGCGTTAACGCGATCGCGGTATTGAGGTAATCAGCAATGGCCGGATAATCCTGTAACTCAGTGATCGCAGGCCCCCAAGCGTTGGTGTCAGATGGCATTTCACTATCGCGGTAACGGCAATCTAGCGAGCCCACAGTCACCAGTGCGATCGTCCAGTCACCTGGCTGCCATTAGCCGCTAAATCAATCCCTGAGACGATAACAAAAACTTTCCAAATTGAACTAGATTGATCGCAATAAAAGTAATTAAGAAAATTGAAACGAGTACATTAAAGGCATTGCGCAAAAAGTTAACCATCGCTCTCATTCAGTTAATCGCTGCTTGCCCGGCTCCTACATCAGCCCGAGACCCCAGTTGATATGTCCCTGGCAGTGAGGATGCAACGGCCTCAGCAACGGCGTTGACGTAATTATTGTGCGGGCCTTGAGGCTAGAACCAGAACAATTTCATATATTCCACAGTTTTAGTTAACATCCCATAATGACTAGCCGTCGCCTGTGAGCGTGCTGGCCTGGCGATCGGTGCGCTTTCGCATCGCTGCAGATAAGATTAGGGACGCGCTCGAAATAAAAGTACCGGCTTCTGACCCGCAACCGCCCCATCTACTCGCCCACTTACCTACCCATCCACTGCCTAAGCCGGGACGTTATTTTCCCGCCGTTCCCTTAGCGACGGCACAGTTCTCCCTACTGAACATCGCGTGATGTTTCTAGCTGTGGAGAAAACCGTCGCCATAGCATTGGCGGGGGCGTAAGAAATTCATAAGTGCCCGCTGCTCTCCCGGATGCTGCTGTCAGCACAATATCAAAGGAAACCGAGACCCGCATGTCAGCTGTATGATTCAGCGTTACCCCATGTCGCTGTCGCGCGGGAAAAATGATCAGCCGTCCTTCTACTGGAGGATAGAGCGCCTGATCTTGATTAAATGGCGTCCACCGGGAAATGATGTCGGTGTTTTCGCTCCCTAGTCCCGGGCTCACCTCGTTTTGCCGCGCATCGTCGATAAAGGCCAAACAGCCCGACTCATCAGTGCCTGATTGCGGCACTGAGACGTAATACACTGCGCTAATATGAGCCGTATTGTGGCAGTGAACGCCAACTTCTTGTTGATGACGAGAAACCACCGGCCAAGCCCGCTGAATATAGAGCTCAACCTGGCTCAAATCGATGCCTAAAATGTGCAGATAGGCCACCACATGCGTCTCGACTTGCTGTACCAGCCAGCTAAAGCGGTCATCTAGATGCACATGATGAATGCCATGCAGGTCACCGGTCCAGGCCATTTCAGGAAAGTTACGACGTTCTACAACGGCGGCTTCAAGTTCTTGAATAGCGGCCAAGAAAGCCGCCTGATGGCGCTGAGCATCCGGCAAATCTTCGTAGTAAATCGCGAGGGGAAACCAGGTATCAACGGGCATGGGCACAATCCTCTGAGCGCTTTTGGATTGTAAGCAACGATTTCTCCCGATGCGAGTCATCAGGTCATGGTCGAATCGAGTCAGTAATGGCTAATAATGTAACTAGTTGTAAACCTTGGAAAAGATTATGCCCCTACCGACTAATCTCACGACTCTTGAAGGTGGGCCTTTGGCCGCAGATGCTCTGAACGGCAAAGTTGTGCTGTTTGTTAATGTCGCCAGCAAGTGTGGCTTGACGCCCCAGTATGACGGTTTGGTCTCGCTCGATAAGGCTTATGGCGATCGCGGTTTGGTCGTTGTGGGTGTGCCCTGTAATCAGTTTGGTCAGCAAGAACCTGGTACCCCTGACGAAATCAAGGACTTTGCCAAGTCGAAGTACGACGTCGATTTCACTCTGCTGGCCAAGCAAGATGTGAACGGTCCCGATCGCAGCCCGCTTTATCAATTCTTGGTGGGTGATGGTGAAGACATTGCCTGGAACTTTGGTAAGTTCGTCGTTGATCGTACCGGTAATGTCGTTGCTCGCTTTGAGCCCCAGACCAAACCCGATGATGCTGACCTCAAAGCCGCGATTGAAAAAGCGTTGGGTTAATTCTGTGGGCGAGTTAACTGAATAATCTGCATGGAAAGGGCGATCGTGGATTAGTGTTGCGATCGCCCTTCCTGCAAAATACCTTGATTCTCCAGAAAGCTTGCTCTGCATTGCCGTTAGAACATTCTTGGCAGGGGTGCGTTGCTGTGCTGACGACACCCTACGTTTTCATGGCTGGGAGTTACTTCGAGCATTTATCCGCTTAACAAGGCTTCCACAAACTCGTAGCTAGAGAACGGTCGCAGATCTTCAATGCCTTCACCGGCACCGATAAAGCGGATGGGCAAGCCAAGTTGTTGAACGACCGCTAGGGCTACGCCTCCCCGTGCCGTCCCATCCAACTTGGTCAAAACGACACCACTGAGACTAGCTGCTTCGGCAAAGACTTTCGCTTGTTGCAGTCCGTTTTGTCCGAGCGTGGCATCTAAGACCAACAGCGATTCGACCTGGGCATCAGCGGCTTTCTTGTCGATAATGCGCCGAATTTTGGACAACTCGTCCATCAGGTTTTTCTTATTTTGCAAACGACCAGCGGTATCCACCAGTAGCAACTCGCAGTTGCGAGACTGAGCCGCATTAATGGCATCAAACACTACCGCTGCCGGGTCGGTATTTTGGCCAGGATTGGCGATCACGTCCACGTCGCTACGAGCGCCCCAAGCTTTGACCTGTTCGACGGCAGCAGCTCGAAAGGTATCCGCCGCGCCAATGAGGCAGGAGTAGCCGGATTTTTTCGCGATATGGGCCAGTTTGCCAATGGTGGTGGTTTTACCGGCCCCGTTAACCCCCGTCATCAGCCAAATGTTGAAGGTGTCTTTGTCGGGCACAAATTCCAGGTTGTGAGACTCGCCTAATGGCGCATCCAGCATGTCTCGCAGGATCTTTTTTAGGTAAGCGATCGCTTCCTCGGGCGGCAATGTTTCTTCCCGAAGCTTGGCCTGCAGCATTTCAATGATGATATCGGTGGCTTCAACGCCGACATCAGCTTGCAGCAGTAGGGCTTCAATTTCAAACACCGCGTCTTCGTTCAACGGCCCTTGACCCACGATCGCCTTAAGCTGATTCACCAACCCCAGACGTGTTTTGTCTAAGCCCTGACGCAGCTTGTTGAGCCAGGTGATCTCTTCAATCGAAATATCGGCAGCGCTCCGCCCTTGGCTAGCCAGTACCTCAGCCGACCAGAGAAACGCCTCATCAAAGTTGATGTCCGGCAGCACCAGCTCGGGCTCCGTCACCGTCGCGGTTGTGGGTTCCGGTTCCGGTTCTGGTTCGGCGATCGCAGTTTCTTGTAATCGTTCTAGACGCGCCTGGCGCTCGGCGGTTGACTGCATCCAAGCCGGGCCAGTCGGGGCTGCTGCTGTTTCAGCAGAGGCGGCGTCAGGGGTTGCTATCGGTGGTGTCGAGTCACTATCGGCCGGGGCCGCTGTGGATGCGGCATCGTCAGCAGTAGGAAGATCGACGTCGGGGTGCGGGTCTGCGGCCGGTTCGTCTGCCAGGTCATCGACCGCTGCGACCGTTGCTTCTGGTGTAGTTGTTCCTGCCGGTGCAGTTGCCGCCGGTGTGGCAGTGGTGGCGGCGGCGGCGGGCTCGGGGTCTGCGGTGGGGGCTGCGATCGCCTCGTCTGCCAACGCTGAAGCTGCTTCCGGCTCCGCTGGCTCAGTCACCGTTGCACTATCAGTAGCGGCGGTTTCAGGTGTCTCGGGCGCTACGGCCGCTTCACTGGTTGGCGTGGCCGTTTCTGCCGCCAACTGTTGCTTTTGAATATTTTGGTAGGCTGCTTTCGCCCACGCTAGATAGTCCTCAGAACTCATGGTCTGAGCAGTTTGCTCATCCGCAGACTCGTCTTTCACCTCTTTGGCAGCGGTGTCCTCAGCTTTTGACTGATCGGTTTTCTCAGCTTCAGATGACTGATCAAAACTACGACTAAACCAGTTGAAGTTGGTCATGGAGAACTCAATATGCGGCGATAAATGGGGTTTACAGGGAACTCAGCGGCGTCTTGGCAGGGAGAATGAACTATATCCGTGGTGGTTCAGAGTCAGCATTTAGCGGTAAGGAGATGTTGTCAGCAGCGCTCTCACCCTCTGTGCCAGCTTCGGCGGGGGATAAAAATCGATTGACCCAGCGCCTCAGAACGCCATTGATAAACCGAAAGCCATCTTCGTCGCTATAGCGTTTCGCGATTTCAATGGCTTCATTAATCACAATGCGGTCTGCTACGCCTAGATACTTCATTTCCACAACCGCGATGCGAAGGATGTCGCGGTCAATTTTGGGGAGTCGCTTGACTTGCCAAGACACCATGGCTTTGTCTAACTCAGCATCGACCTCTGAACGATGTTTCGCGGTAACCGTCATCAGTTCGATCGCATAGCTGCGAATTTCCTGCCGGTTCGAAAGCTGAATCATTTCTGGCAGTTGCAATGCACTACCTAATCGATTGATTGCGGCTTGAGTTTTCTCCAGAGCTTTTTGTAGTGAGGTGCGCGCGTCTGCGATATTGCTGGCCCTGGTTTCACTGGCTAAGAGCTGGTCTTGCCCCTGCTGCACTTCACCTGCGGCCACTTCTAACGCGTCTTGCACTTCACCCGCTAGCGATCGCACGGCTGCCGTGACGAGCTTGTCTAATTCTTGAGCTGCGATCGTGCTGGGTTTGTTATGGTCGATCTGACTCATGCCCAGCAGGGCGAGTTCACGGGCAAAACGACGAGGCTGCATACAGATACCGGAAATAATCGCTTTGTGATCTTAGCAGGGTAATTTGATCCCCTCCACGATGTTGATGACGGCAGTCACTCACGATCCTCAAGGTCTTTTCGAGACATTCTCAGGTCACGCTCAGATTTTTCCCTTAGTTTGGCAATACTGAGATGATGTCGTTTGTTTTTTGAGTATCCATTATTTGAATAGGCTAGGAGAAAGCCATGCGTCCTATTTTTGTATTGCCTTTACTAATTGCCGGTTTGACTGCTGCTAGCTGCAGCGCTAAGACGAGCAGTTCTGAAGCTACTGACTCAGCCCCAGCTACCGCCGTAGAAGAATCGACCCCTACCGAGTCGGCGGCTGAGCCCACTGCTGAACCCGCTGCCGAAACCGTTGCTACTGCTCCGGCTGACAGTGCGGCACTGCCTGCAGTTTACGTGCAAGATGCTGTGGCGATCGCGGGTGCGGATCCGGTCGCCTATTTCACCGAGGGCGCTTATGTACCGGGTAGTGCTGAATTTACCCACGAGTGGAGCGGCGCCACTTGGCAATTTGCTAGCGCTGAAAACCGCGATGCTTTCGCCAGCGACCCCGCACAATACGCTCCTCAATACGGCGGTTTTTGTGCCTGGGCGGTCAGTCAGGGATACACTGCACCCGTTGAGCCCGAAGCTTGGAGGGTCGTTGATGGCAAGCTTTATCTCAACTATGACAAAAACATCCAAGCGCGTTGGGAACGAGATATTCCCGGCAATATTGCCAAAGCGGATGCCAACTGGCCAGAAGTCGCTGCGCAGTAGAGCTGGTGTGATTTGCCTTGCGGTTTTCACATCGCGAGGCGGGTCTTTATCATCCTTCTAAGACTGACGCCAAAGCCCCCGCAGTCCCCCCATCTGGGAGATGTTGCATCCGGTTGCCTCGGGTTTGAGGATACAGGGGCCACAATCGAATGCAACTGCGTCAGTCTTGACTTCTTTAAGGATCACTAACAGAGCCTTGCAGAGCGCCGCGATCGCAAACGACATGCGGTACGCTTGGTAAGCATTGATGCCCATCTCAGGTTGTTAAAACTGAGGTTTTATCAAGGCTATGAGTGTTCACAGCCCAGCACTCGCCCATCCAAGCAGTCGCGACACAACAGCTATCCTATGGCGCTCATTGTTCAAAAATTTGGGGGCACTTCAGTCGGGTCGGTAGAGCGGATTCAAGCCGTTGCTCAACGAGTCAGTCAAACCGTCCTCGCAGGCAATCAAGTGGTCGTCGTGGTCTCCGCCATGGGGAAAACTACTGATGACTTAGTCAAGCTGGCTAACGAGATTTCTGAAAGTCCCAGTCGTCGCGAAATGGACATGTTAATGTCCACGGGTGAACAGATTTCGATTGCTTTGCTCAGCATAGCGCTACATAGTTTGGGACAGGACGCCATTTCCCTCACGGGAGTGCAAGTTGGCATTGTGACCGAAGCCGACCACAGCCGGGCTCGCATTCTCAACATCCGTACTGAACGGCTCCAACGCTGCCTCGATCTGGGAAAAGTGGTAGTGGTGGCTGGCTTTCAGGGCGTTAGTCCTAGTACCGATTTTGAAATTACCACCTTAGGTCGGGGCGGGTCTGATACTTCTGCAGTCGCACTAGCCGCCGCCCTTGGAGCTGACAAGTGTGAAATTTATACCGATGTGCCCGGTATTTTGACGACTGATCCGCGGTTGGTGCCAGCGGCGCAACTCATGTCTCATATCACCTGCGATGAAATGCTGGAGCTGGCCAGCTTAGGGGCTAAGGTATTGCATCCTCGGGCAGTCGAGATCGCGCGGAACTATGGGATGCCTTTGGTTGTGCGGTCTAGCTGGACGGATGAACCCGGCACTCAGGTCATTGCTCCGACGCGCCAGCCTAAATCGCTAGAGGGCATAGAACTTGTGCAGCCGACCGATGCAGTGGAGTTTGACCTCGATCAGGCCAAAGTGGCGCTGCTGCGCATTCCCGATCGTCCTGGGGTAGCGGCTCAGTTGTTTGGTGAAATTGCTAACCAAAGCCTCAATGTCGACTTGATTATTCAATCGATTCACGATGGCAATACCAATGACATCGCCTTTACCGTGATGCGAGATAATTTGGCCAAGGCAGAAGCTGTGGCTGAGGCGATCGCTCCCGTGCTGCGGGGTAATCCGGCTAATTCCAGCGAGGCCGAGATTTTGCTGGATCAGTATGTCGCCAAGGTGAGCATTGTTGGCGCTGGCATGATTGGCCGTCCAGGAGTCGCTGCCCAAATGTTCTCGACCCTGGCAGCAGCCGGCGTTAACATCCAGATGATTTCTACCTCTGAGGTCAAAGTCAGCTGCACGGTCGCTCGTGACGAGTGCGATCGCGCGCTCACCGCTCTCTGTGAAGCTTTTCAAGTGACCTGTTCACCGCTGGACAAGACTGCTGGGCCACCGGTGCCTGATGCCAGTCCTGACGTGCGGGGGGCCGCGCTCGATATCAAGCAGGCACAGGTCGCGATTCGTCATGTGCCCGATCAACCGGGAATGGCGGCTCAAATTTTTGCCCTACTGGCAGACGCTAGGATCAGCGTTGACATGATTATTCAATCGCAGCGCTGTCGCTTGGTGAATGGACAAACGACTCGCGATATCGCCTTTACAGTAGCCCAATCTGAAGTTGCCCAAGCTCGCACTGTGGTCGAAACTGCGGCGGCTGAACTCGGCTGCGGAGATGTTGTGGTCAATGAAGCGATCGCTAAAATCAGTGTTGTCGGCCTCGGCATGATCAACACGCCAGGGGTAGCTGCCTGCATGTTTGACGCGCTAGCGCAACATCACATCAACATTCATATGATCGCCACTTCCGAAATCAAAATCAGCTGTTTGGTCGCCGAAGCCGATGGTGTGAATGCACTCAAAGCCGTTCACGAGGCCTTTCACCTCGATGGGGCTGAAAAAGTCGTGGTGCCTGCCTAGTTGCCGAACCAGAGACGCCGATAGATGGATAGTTGAATGGTCAACAGACATCAGTCTCACGGTAATAATACTGACCAAGCAATCAGAACTTTTCTAGTTCCGCGATCGCGGAACTCTCGGATAGTGTGGTATCGTGAATAACCGTGCCTGATAAAGCTTCAAGGATATAAGGGTCGCTAGCTCAGCGGTAGAGCACTCGGCTTTTAACCGATTGGTCCTGGGTTCGAATCCCAGGCGACCCATATTTTAAGGTGAATTACTTTAGCGAATCGAGCTGGAGCATAAAGTCGTTCGCGATAGTTCTACTATGCGGTTTGCTTTACAAGCAATCGTTTGCACCTTCACGTTTGAGGCTGTGCTGAGCTTGTCTGAGCCGCTTCTCCAGTGCTTAGGGAGTTGCGCTTAAAAACATCCCACCGACCCATCCACCCATCCACCCTGCCACAGTCTTGTCCGGGTACTTTATTTTCAAGCCGATCCCTTAGCGCTTGTGGCATCGAGATGATGGCTGCGATCGCCTCTGTCAGCCGACCTCTAGGACATCATCAAAGCAATCTATAAAAATCAGCTGAATCGCTACTCCAGACTCTCTTTGGCTTCTTCGTCCGGCTCGCGGACAAGCTGCCCGCCCTAATGCCTTGATATGGATGAAAAATGATGGATGACAAATTTGGGAGGCGATCGCTATTTTGCGGGCGCAGCTTGAGTTGATAGCCAAGCCCAAGCCAATAACTAACATCGCTGTCAGTGATGCATATACAAGGCCAAATCATGCATGATTTTCTTGCTTATCCTGAGCCCAACTCGATTTAGTTTGTAGTCAAAACACCCGGTTGATTCATAGAAGATATTTACTCTTAACAGAGGTTAAAGCTTTGCCTCACAAAACGTCATAAAGAGGGAGGTTCTGCCTTAGTATGAGTAGGTAAGTGCACCTATTGGTGTTGAGCTACGACTGCCGAAGGCAAGAAAAAGACTAGGAGGATTTTTATGGCTCTCGTTCCTATGCGGCTCATGCTGGATCACGCGGCTGAAAATGGTTACGGAATTCCGGCTTACAACGTCAACAACCTGGAGCAAATCCTGGCAATCATGGCGGCAGCTGACGAAACTGACAGTCCTGTGATTCTGCAGGCTTCTCGTGGTGCTCGTAAGTATGCCGGTGAGCACTTTTTGCGTCACTTGGTTACGGCCGCAATTGAAACCTACCCCCACATTCCCGTGGTGATGCACCAAGACCATGGCAACAGTCCTGCCACTTGCTACTCTGCTATCCGCAATGGCTTCACCAGCGTCATGATGGATGGTTCGCTCGAATCTGACGCCAAGACGCCTGCTAGCTTTGAATACAATGTCAGTGTCACCGCTGAAGTTGTGAAAGTTGCTCATGCGATTGGTGCCAGCGTTGAGGGTGAGCTAGGCTGTCTGGGTTCTTTAGAAACTGGCCAAGGTGAAGCGGAAGATGGACACGGTTTTGAAGGAACTCTTAGTCACGACCAGTTGTTGACCGACCCTGAGGAGGCTGTGCAATTCGTTGAAGCCACTCAAGTGGATGCACTAGCGGTTGCCATCGGTACTAGCCACGGTGCTTACAAATTCACTCGTAAGCCGACGGGTGAGATTCTGGCTATTAGCCGGATCGAAGAAATCCACAATCGCCTACCCAACACTCACTTAGTTATGCACGGGTCTTCTTCGGTGCCTCAAGAGTGGTTGGACATGATCAACGAGTACGGTGGTCAGATTCCTGAAACCTACGGTGTACCTGTCGAAGAAATCCAAAAGGGCATCAAGAGTGGTGTTCGTAAGGTCAATATTGACACTGACAATCGCTTGGCGATTACCGCAGCAATTCGTGAGGCGGCGGCTAAGGATCCTACTAACTTTGATCCTCGTCACTTCATGAAGCCTGCCATTAAGTACATGCAACAGGTTTGCCGCGATCGCTACGAAGCTTTTGGTACTGCCGGTAACGCCAGCAAGATCAAGCAAGTAGGCGTTGAAGTCTTTGCGGCTAAGTACGCTACTGGTGAATTGGACGCCACAGTCAAGACTACTACTTCTGTATAGCGTTCCATTTAATCCCATAGCCTGAATAAATTGAGGCCACTGACCTAGGTCAGTGGCCTTTTTGCATCAAGACAGTAACAGACCATTGGTTGAGTGCATGTGTTTGTAATACGGCGTACTTCCAAGCCTTTGGGATTATCCTGGGTCAATAAATGGCTTCCAGATCATCACCGTCTGAGACACGAGTCGCTGAGGCCGTAATTTTTTAGGACTTACACAAAAGCCCTCCCAATCCCCTAAAGCTGGGGGACGTTAAAGCCGATTTCCCCAGATTTGAGATCATCGGTGCCCAAATCTAATTCAACTGCGTCAGCCCGATTCATATTGACTGTACTGAATATGAACATCCGATAAAAGCTTATGAGAAAAGCCAGGAAAAGATAAACCTACGCGATTTTTTATTTTGTTTGACAAAGCCTGGTGAATACTATTTCACTGGAAGTAAATGTCGCGCCACTGCTTTGTAAGATGAAAATATCACCCCTCAAGGCGATCTGGCATTCATCTCTACTGTTTGAGGCCTTTGCGGGTGACAAGGCGAGTCTAAAGTAGGCTGGACAAAGCTTTGAGAAAATAGAGAGGCAAAAAAATAGGGAAGCTTTCAGGCCTCCCCCAATAAAATATGTTGCCTGCATCATACCAAAGTACGCTTCGGGCACA
>JBCDAJ010000021.1:0-57100 GCA_039185935.1 Cyanobacteria bacterium P01_F01_bin.56
ATACGGTCTCCCAATGGAACCAGGCGATTTTTCGAGTTCTCAGAGGATGAATCATAGCGCTGAGCCACGCTGCACTAAGGATTATGGATTCACCACATGCCCAGAATTGTCGGCCTAGCGCTACTGCTCTCAACATACAAGAATGCGGAATTGAGAGTGCGGAATGCGGAATTGAGAAGCCAACGACATCGGCGCTTCAGAGATTTGAGCTATCCTGACCTGATTGCGGATTGCGATGGTTCTGCTACAGCCTTGAATCTTCTCTGGAAATCTCAGGGAGCACTCCTCGGCTTTCACAGCTTAAGTAAATTTTGTAATGGGTGTGGGGAAGTCGAGTTCTCCACACCCATTGGCGACTATTTCAGGATGACTCCAACATGATTACCGAGTGCCAGCGCCCCGAGTCCGAGACGGTTTACCCCGACGACCGGGGCGAAATAATTTGGCGTGGCGGTTGCGACGACGGGCTCGTGCGGAGGTGTAGCCTGCTTTCTGGATGCTAGACATCATCGATTCCCTAATTCAGCTTGTCTAGAGCCAAGCTTCACCTGAGCTGTTCGGTTTTCCGGACAACGCTGATAAGAGACAGCCAGAGTGCGGTGAGAGCTAATTTAAGGAAGCAGCAGGGAGAAATCGGTCTTCATTGAAGTTAGCGATCGCCCACTACAGATTCCGCCAGCGATCGAAACTGATCGACTAAATCTGCTCGATTGAGCAACAGCGTGGGGAAAGGTCGGTTTTCGTAATTTTCGCCCACGGTAAGTGGAAACGGTGGGACATCATCCAAAGGTGTCCAAGTCGCTCCGGCAGCATGAACAATAGGCCAAATACCCGCGATATCCCAGACTTTTGGGGTCGCTTCCACCGCTCCGATCGCATAGCCCGCCGCCACAATTAGCAAGTTGTAAGTCGCGACCCCCAGCATCCGCACCTTGCAGGGAAAGGGGTGTTGCAAGACCGCCGTGCTGCGAGCACACAAGCTGAAGAACTGGTTCTTGCCTGGATCATCCCCTCGCACTTGCAGCGGCTCACCATTCAAAAATGCGCCTTTGGGCATATCGAGGTTGCTCGCTCCGGGCCAGTAGCCATAAAAGCGATGGTTCAGCGTCGGCACATAGACATAGCCAAAGACTGGAGTGCCGCGATACAACAGCCCCAAAGACACCGCCCAGAGCGGAATCCCTTGAGTAAAGTTGGTGGTGCCGTCGATGGGGTCGATAATCCAGCACCAGTCTGTGTCAGGGAAAATGTGGGTAGTTTCTTCGCTCAGCACTCCGTGGTCGGGAAAGGTGGTTTGAATGGCGGTGCGGAGTCGCTCGTCCGACCATTTGTCGAATTCGGTGACCAGACTACCGTCTTGCTTTTCTTCTGCTTGGGCGCTGCCAAAGGCTTGCAATAATTTCGCGCCGACTTCACTCGTGAGGGTTTGCGAAAAGTCGAGTACCTGATCCCAAAAGGCTTGCATGCCGCTAGTCCAATTCCATTTCCATCAGGGTGGCGATCGCCTTGCCCGATTCTGTCTTGAACTGCTGCACATTGATGCGCGTCAGCAAGCTAAAGGCCAGCACCATCCCAATCGCCTGACAGGCAAACACCAGCGCAAACGCCAACAGCGTACTGGGAAAGAGCTGCCGTCCCGCATCCAACAGGGCTCCGCCGAGCACCGTAGCACTGGCCTGCGCCATCGCCTGCGACAGTCCCCAGGCCCCAATAAAGGTGCCCGCCGTTTCGGCCGCAGTGAAATCAAGCATTAAGCTCACAGCACTGTTGGTGAGAATGCCCGACGCTAGGCCAAACAGCATCACCGCACTGCGCAGCGTTGTGGGATTGGCCGTCACCCCCGACAAAATCACCAGCACAAAGCAGACGGCAGAGAACAGGCAGCCAAGCATCGCCGTGCGCTGCTTGCCCAGGCGCGGCACAATCAGGAAACCAGACAGACCAATACCCGCAAGAATGCCATAGCCCCAAAACTGATTCAGTCCCGCACTTTCGCCAATGCTGAGGCCAAACACCTCACGAGCGTAGGGTTCCAGTACCGGCTGCTGCAGAAACAGACTAACCGTCATCACTAACAAAAACAAAAAGAAAAAGCCCGTTTGTTTAGAGGCCGTGAGCACCGCGATCGCCTGTCGTAGCGTGATCTGGTCCTCGCGTCCAGCCAGGGAAGAGCGAGTCGCGTAGCGCGAGTATTTTTTCTCAATGCCGAAGGTGGCAACCACGCCTAATACCACCACCGACAGCGGAAAGACAATAAATAGTCGGGTGATCGCCGATTGCAAGGCTTCGGGCGCGAGATTGGTCAACAGCACTTCACCCACGATTGCCCCGGCAACAATGCCCACCATCAGCATGGCCCAGACGATGCCAACGAGCTGCGAGCGGTTATCCTCATCCGACACGTCCACCAGCAGCGCCGCAAACGGTGTGGAACTGGTAGCAATGCACAGCCCATACAGCGCAAACATACCCGCCAACAAAGCCATCCAGCCAGTCGTGGCTGGAGTCCAACCATTGGCTGCGCTCGCCCCCAACTGCCACACCACCTGAATCGCGAGGAACAAGCAAATCGCTTGCAGAAACATGCCCAGCCACACATAGCCCGTGCGATGATAGCCCCGAATCGGCTTCGAGTCGGATATCTGCCCCATCCAGACGCGAGCCGGAGCCACGAACTGATACATCGCGATCGCGCCCCCCGCTAACACCGCTGGAATGCGCAATTCCGAAATCAGCACCTGATTCAAAATGCCGAGGGTCAGCAGCGACAGCAGCCCCAACCCCATTTGAAACAAGCCCAGCCGAAACATGGTGAACAGGTTGATGCGCGGCAGCGGGGCTGCAGGTAACGAAACATTTGACGGACGAGAGAGATCGCTAGTAGCCATCAGTTACGCAGGGTAAGGAACGCCAAAATCAAAACTGCCAAAGCTTTCCCTCAAGAAAACTCCGACAGTAATAGCATAGGACGTGGTTGGTGCAGATGCGATCGCCTATGCCGGTACTTGATTGAGTAACTTCACGATGGCTGCTGCCGTGGGCGCTGAAGAAGGCGGATTTTGCCCCGTCACCAACCAGCCATCCGTTACCACATGGGACTGAAAGAGAGCCGCATGACTAAAATCACCACCCAGCTCTCGCAGCCGAGTTTCTAGCGCGAAAGGGACGATTTGATCAAGCTGTACCGCCTGCTCTTCCGCATTGGTAAAGGCGGTTAGCTGTTTGCCCTGGAGGATAGATTCCCCCTGAGGGGTTTGCGCCTTCACTAACGCGGCAGGGCCGTGACAGACCGCACCAATGATCTTGCCCTGAGCGTAAAAGGCTTCAACCAGTTTCGCATTGGCATCACTGCTAGCCAGATCCCACATGGGGCCATGACCACCGGGAAAGAACAGGGCATCGGCAGCGTCAATGTTGACCCGGTCTAACGTGACCGGATGCGCCAGTTTGGCTTTAGCGGCAGCATCGTTTTCGAATCGCTGGGTGGCCTCAGTTTGGTTTTCTAGCTCGCTGCTGCGCGGGTCAACCGGCGGCTCACCAGGTTGAGGCGCCGCGATCACCACATCGGCTCCCGCATCAACAAAAGCGTAATAGGGGGCGGCGAACTCCTCTAGCCAAAAGCCAGTCTTTTCGCCCGTGTTGCCCAATTCGCTGTGTGAGGTCAGCACCATCACGATTTGCATAAGAATCTCCTGGATATCTGTGCTGATTAAACGCGATCGCTCTCCACTATAAAGTGTCGATAGGGCGATCGACCGCGGTCAAAAGGGGCCTTGGCTGGCGCGATCGCACTCACCTTAATGGCAAAGTTTTGAAGGCGCTAGGATGAACTCCGACTTTTACCAATGACGTGGCCCGGCTAGTTGGGGATTTTTCGAGTGTGAGGTGGGTTAGCCTGTCAGCATTGGTCGGTCCCTATCAATAGTTGAGACCAGCCCTTTAGAATATGTGGGCATTGACTGAGTCGCAGTCGTTACTAAAGAGATTTCCCTTGA
This sequence comes from Cyanobacteria bacterium P01_F01_bin.56, assembly GCA_039185935.1. GTDB lineage: Bacteria > Cyanobacteriota > Cyanobacteriia > Phormidesmidales > Phormidesmidaceae > Halomicronema. The sequence continues at coordinate 3,996 of JBCDAJ010000021.1, forward strand.
TCAAAAGACGTAAAGTGCGATCGCTGGCGGAATTCCCTCACAAGCAACGGATAGGCTCTCGACATCGACGTGGGACGAAACTTGGGCGACTGCGGTGGGGAGTAACTGTCGGTCTGCTAACTGGGTTTGGTTTAACGATGAGCTGTCAACTTGTTTGGCGCCATGAGCTGCTGGTCGTCAAAGCTGCTGCCTGGAGCACCCCAACACCATTCCCCACTCAGGCCAATCGACCATCCACATCTGGCAGCCTCACCAACCGACCACCAACCCTGACAACGGCGGTCCGTGAGGCCCTGTTGGCTCAGTCTGAATCCGCGCCTGAATCCGCGCCTGAATCCGCGCCTGAATCTGCGACAGACGCCCCAGCGGCCCCCTCAAGAGTGTGGCTAATTGTGATGCCAGCAGTGCCCATCGTTGGCGGTTTCTTGATTTGTCTATCGCGACGCTTGTTAGGCAAAGCCCATGGAGAAAGCCGCCTCATTACTCATATGACTACACCAGAGGCCTCCTCTCCAGAAGATTCCAACTCATCAAGCGAGCCCTGAACAGCCCTGCATGTCAGCGGGCGGCGACCGTGTTCTAGTGAACTGCCACCGACTGCTAGAAGATTTAAGATAGAGCCAAGTTTGTGTAGGTGAGCACGATGCTAGTTCAACTTGTTCGTCCGCTGGTGCGATCGCAGATTCAATTGTTGACGCAAACGCCAACTGCCGATGCTAAGCTCTCGAGCATGTTGGCTCAGTGGCTGGGCTACTTGGGCGTGCATGCGGAAGTCACGCAACTAGCCGCCAGTGGTGAGGTGATCGAAGTTTCTCTCAAAGTAGGTCGGCCAGAGCAGTGCAACGAGCAAGAGTGGCAAAAGATTTTGGATAATCTCACTCGCCAGCACCCAGCATCCACCGTCGAAGATACTGGCCTGACCTACGAAGCCATGACGGCGGCTCAGCAAAGTAAAGTGACTCGGCTGCTCGCCTGTGTCTTGCAAGCGTCTAATGAGCAATTGCTTGAACATTGGGCCGAGGTGAAGTCGCAGCTTGTTGAGTTATATTTGCCCGATCACTTGTTAACTCAGTTGAAGGCCGCTATTCGGGTGACTACCCCGATGGAACTTTTGGTGCAAGATCTGGAACCCGACGTTGCGGCCTATGCGCTATCCAAAGCGATCGCGATTGCCCTGATGGATCAACACATCAATCAAGCGGAAGACGGGGCGCTTAAGACCCTGCTCCATGCCCTCCAAAAAGCCCCAACCAACTTAGTCGAACCATAAGTCACTCATCCGTGGTTATGTGCCGCTTGCGATTCGGTGATCGGCTTATTCGTAAAGATTGATTTGGTTACTGCCAATAGAGATGCCGTATTCACCGTAGACGTCTTGTCCTAAAAGGGCGACATCACCGCCGATGCCGACCCAAAGATTTGAGACAACCAGGTTACCGACTCTAAGGCTATTGACATACCCAATGGGAATTTCCACCCGGCGGCCATCGGCCACCGTGACCATGGCACTGCCCGTAATAATGACCCCGACGGCATCAGCCATCGCTGGCGTAATCAACGTTCCAGAAGCCCCCGTGTCAAACAACATGGGGAACTCTTGGGTGCTGCGATCGCCCTCAAGCGTCACCGGGACAACGGGGATGCCCCCACGACTATCCACAATGGGGATGCTGGTTATGAGACCAGGCGGGCGATCGGGAGCCGCTGGTGGGGCCTGAGTAACGACTTCACCGGCGGCTCGCTTTTCCGCCATGGCGAGGTTTTGACTATACTCTTGCACCTTTTGCTGGGCGGTCGCATGGTTAGGGTCGTCAGTGGGCACCTGCTGCATGTATTGCATCGCTTGCTGCCAACGCCCCGCTGCTAGCTGCCAATCATCCGGGGATTGAGCCGATTGACCAATTGAAACGGCACTCTCGGCGCGGGTAATGGCTTCACTAAAATAGTTAGTCTGGGACTGGGATGGGGTCTCTGCAGCGGGTGTGGGTGGCGCTGCCGAGACTGTTTCAGCGGCAGGTGCAGGGGCCGTGGTGTCGGCTGCCGGTGCACTATCGGCCGTCTCTGCAGTCGTTGCTTCATTAGCTGAAGGCGTCGTTGTTTCAGACCCAGGCAGCAGGGTGCAGCTAGACAGAATACAACAACTGCCAACGCCCATCAGCCAACGGAGTGAACGAGCCATAATTCTCTCCTACAAAGAAACCTGCAGAACCATGCTAGGACAAAGCACTGTCCGTTATTCTTAAGAGTGCCCTCGCCGTCCTGCACGGTCACTACTACACGCTTCAAGCTTATGTTTTCAGAAAATTATGCGCCAGCTTTACTCGTGCTTGCGGACGGTTCGAGCTTTCAAGGCTGGAGCTTTGGGGCATCGGGCACCGTGATGGGAGAGGTCGTCTTCAACACGGGCATGACTGGCTATCAAGAAGTGCTGACAGACCCGAGCTACTGCGGTCAGATCGTGACGTTCACGTATCCAGAATTGGGGAATACCGGGGTCAACCCAGAAGACGAAGAGTCTGCCCGTCCTCATATTCGTGGAGCGATCGCCCGTAACCTTTGCGAGATTCCTAGTAACTGGCGCTCGACTCAGTCATTGTCCGACTACCTAAAGCAGCACAATATCCCAGGTATTTTTGGCATTGATACGCGATCGCTCACCCGCAATTTGCGCACGACAGGAGCGATGAACGGGGCGATCTCCACAGCAGTCTTGGATGTAGATGAACTATTGCGGCAACTCCAAGCGGCTCCTGACATGGCCGGTCTGAACTTAGTCAAAGAAGTAACCACCGCTGAGCCCTATGAGTGGACTGAACCGACAGAGACCCCTTGGGAATGCTATCCCGAAGGTGAGACCACTGCACCAACACTGACCGTAGTCGCGATCGACTTTGGCATTAAGCGCAACATTTTGCGGCGGCTCACTCGGTATGGGTGCCGGGTGATTGTGGTTCCTGCCGATGCCTCCCCCGAAACGATTCTGAGTTATCAGCCCGACGGCATCTTTCTCTCCAATGGGCCAGGAGACCCTGCCGCAGTAGAGGCAGCGCCCAAAACGGTGCAGGCGTTGCTGGACCAACAACTGCCCACTTTTGGTATTTGCATGGGGCATCAAATTTTAGGGCGATCGCTCGGCGGTGAGACGTTCAAGCTCAAGTTTGGTCATCGGGGGCTCAACCATCCCTGTGGGTTGTCTCAGCAGGTGGAAATCACCAGCCAAAATCATGGTTTTGCCATCAGTGCTGACTCCATCGCAGCGGCTGATGTTGAAATTAGTCATCTCAACCTAAACGATCGCACCGTTGCGGGTCTGCGCCATAAAACCCTGCCGCTGTTTTCAGTGCAGTATCACCCCGAAGCCAGTCCTGGCCCTCATGATGCCGATTATCTCTTCCGTGAGTTCGTCAACTTGATGCGGCAAAATATGGCTTAGAAGGCTTTCGAAGAAGTTTAGAAAGTTTCTGAATTTGGCGCAGTTACAGAGACCTCAGCAGTTACAGAGACCTCATAAGGCGCTGGGAATGAACTCATGGCTGGTCATAACCAGTCGAAAACCAAACAAAATATGCCGAGAGCCAACCGGGCGAGTGTGCTCGTAAGCGGCTCGGCAAAAACCGGGCAAATCATCCCAAGAGCAACCTTTCATAACGGCAACCGACTCACCACGGCGGGTACGCAAGGTCGATGTGTACTCAAATACGTTGCCAGCCATATCTTCTGCACCGTAAAGGCTCTGACTGAGGGGATACTGAGCGATCGCACGGGTGCCAAAGGGCACCGACTGGGCCCAGTGAGTAGCGTCGTTTTGCCATTCGTTCCCCCATGGAAAGTAGCGACCATCTTCACCACGAGCGGCTTTTTCCCATTCGTCGGCGGTCGGCAACCGATAGCTGACCCCATCTTGCTCACCCCGCCATTGGGCATATGCTAAAGCATCGTCATAAGACACCAACACCACAGGATGCTCGCCCTGCTCGGCGGGAAAAGTGCCAGCTTGCCACAGATAGGGCACAACTTCCTCGTAGGGATGCACCAAAAACCCTTGTTCTTGATACTCTGCTGCCGTAATGCTCGGAGCACGATGCCCCGTAGCGGCGACAAACTCAGCATACGCTTGCCGCGTGACCAAATTGGCCTGTAAGCAAAATGCCTCTAGAAATTTGCGCTGGCGATCGCCCTCAAACTCAAACCATCGCCGCTCCCGCAGCCGCTGTTCAGCTTCCATAACAGTTTCGGGCGTATTCGCGATCGCCTGAGCAGAAACTGCGTAGCCATAATCTCGCTCAGCGCGATCGCTCCCGGCACTAAACTCCCCTGCCGGGATAAATACAAATTCGGCTTGGGCGGCGCAGCGATCGCGCGTCATGGAGAGGTCTTGTGACGCCGCCCCACAAGCAGATATTGCTAATGCCGTGAAGATCAAACTCGCGATTTTACTCACCATTCAAAGCCCCCTCAGCCCTTACTCATCTGCCAACCAGAGTTCAGTATTACCATAACCATCGGGTGCCAAAATAAGGATTATGGAAAATCGCAATTTGCTGGTAACAGACGAAGGCGTCATCCAGTCACTGGATATCCCAGCCCTGCCAGCACCCGAACAAACCTATCGACTCTATCGATTTCTGACTGAGTTAGAAGACCTGCTGGCCGCCGAGAACAATGATGCCAAGCGGTTGATGGCGATCGCGCCGATGGTGCGCCAGTTACTCGTCAGTTCTTATTGGTTACAGATGGAATATCAGGAGCCTAATCCTAAAACCGGGTGGGGCGTGCATTTTCTCTATCGAGAATATCAGTTTCCCCTAACGGTACAGATGGTGGCGTGGAGTCCAGGGAGTCAATCCACCATTCACAACCATGCCACTTGGGGGGTAGTGGCGATGCTGGGCGGTCATGAAACCAACCGCATTTGGCGACGGAATCCCACTGCCAATCACCCGCACCAAATTGAATTGGTCGACGAAGTCACCTTGGCACCGGGTGACATTATCACGTTTACGCCCGGTGCCATCCACCAAGTTCAACCTTCTAGCGACGAACCAACGATCTCTTTTAACCTGTATGGCATTACCAATCGCCAGCAACGGTATGTCTTTAATCTTGCCAAAAAGACGGCTGAGCTATTCTAGGGGCTGTCTCAATTAGAGCCAGACTCTTCGCCCAGAGATAATTTCAGCCCCTAGAATAGCTGTTGGAGCGGGCGCGCTGATGTGTATCCCACTAGGTCTCTGGATTTAATTGATGACGCGCTCTAGGTGGGGAGGCTCTCGGTCAGCAGCAGTTCCACTCTCTAGCCAGCCGCATTGAGTTCAGACGGTTGCAGATGGCTGAGAATTTCAGCCAGGCAGGAGCTGATTTCGGAACTCCGTAATGTTCTGCCGTGTTCGCAAAGTATTCGGCATTCCGCACGCTGCCACAACTCACAGTCCAGGTTACTTTCATTACAATATGTAACAAGGATTTGAATTAACCTCAAGCTTAAACATTAGGAGTAAAGCGTCATGGAAAACGAAAACAAGTTTGGATTCGTCAGTTTTGCAGAGTCTTGGAATGGCCGTTTGGCTATGATCGGTTTCGTCATTGGCATTGCCACTGAATTTATGACTGGCCAAGGCATTCTTTCTCAAATTGGTTTGATGTAACCACTGACTGTACTAAAGTTTTCTGAGTGGGCTGGCGAGCGATCTCCGGCCCATTTTTTGGGCGCCTTTAAATTAAAGAATCCACAATACTCATTTCTGCTTGAGCAAGCTTGCCACACACACCAGCCTCTAACTCTAGCGCCCGTAACCTACTCACAGGCATAAACCCTGACTTGACCAGAGTCGCCCGACAAAATCAACACTATGATGGAAGATGTCGCGAATTCTGGCAGTAGCTTATGACTTCAGTGGTTACGTCTAATCCAGCCCAGGGCATGGAAGATACCAAAAAAGGCATGCCCGTTACTATCATTACGGGCTTTCTAGGCAGCGGTAAGACGACGCTGCTCAACCATATCCTCAGCAACCAAGAGGGGCTCAAAACAGCTGTACTGGTTAACGAATTTGGGGAAATTGGTATCGATAATGACCTATTAATCACTGCCGAAGACAGCGACGACACCATGGTCGAGCTCAGCAACGGCTGCATCTGCTGCACCATCAACAATGACTTGATGGATGCCGTCTATAAAGTGCTAGAGCGTCAAGACAAAATCGATTACCTCGTTGTCGAAACCACGGGCCTGGCCGATCCGCTCCCCATTGCTCTGACCTTTTTAGGCACTGAGCTGCGTGACCTTACCCGGCTAGACTCCATTGTTACAGTTGTGGATGCCGAGAACTACAGCCTAGATCTATTCAATAGTCAGGCCGCATACAACCAGATTGCCTATGGCGACATCTTGCTGCTGAACAAGGCTGATTTGGTTAATGAAGCCGACCTTGATGCCCTCGAAGGCAAAGTTCGAGATATTAAAGAAGGTGCCCGCATCATTCGGACGACGCGCTCTGAGGTCCCCTTGCCGCTGATTTTGAGTGTCGGCCTGTTTGAGTCTGACCAATACTTTGGCCAGGAGCAAGAGCATGAACATAGCCATGATCATGGGCACGACCAGCATGGTCACGACCATCGTGGTCATGACCACCATGATCATAGTCACTGCGATCATGAGCATGGCCATGGCGATCACGACCACGACCACGATCATCATCACCACTCTGATCACTTGGCCGTAGATGGGTTTACCTCAATTTCTTTCGAAAGCGATCGCCCCCTCGCTATTCGCAAGTTTCAATCCTTCCTCGACAATCAATTGCCTGACAACATTTTTCGCGCCAAGGGCATTCTTTGGTTTGACGAGAGCCCCAAACGCCACATTTTCCATCTCAGTGGTAAACGCTTTTCGCTAGATGATGATGAGTGGAAAGGTCAACCCAAAAACCAACTCGTGCTCATCGGTCAAAACTTGGATCATGATGCTCTGCGGGCACAGCTTGACAACTGTGTATCTCTACCGTCTGAAAATCATGACTAAGGGTGGGGTTAAATTTAGGCCTCATTGTGAGCGTCATTAACCGCCCACAAAAGCCTTTAGAAAATGGGCCTGATCACACTCGCACGCATTCTGCCGTCACCCCTTTATTGCGAAAGAATTTGCCGGCTCAATGATGACAGTCTCAGAGACGCTGCTTTAGCGAGAGCGCCTTAGCAGATTGCCCAAGGGTATTGACGCTTTGGTAACTGGGTGGTCTGGTTTAACCTTTAGACTGGGCTTTGTTACAGACCTTGTGCGGAGCACTGTTCATCAAGATACAGCCCGTAAGATTATTTTGTCGATGCTCCGTGCGGAGTTTTGACCGTTCTCATGTTCTTCATTGTGAGATGGATAAGTTTCACGCTACTACCCCTCACTCGATGCCCGACTGTCTGGCCTGCCAGATTGTGAGAGGCGAGCGCACTACGCCAGGTGGCATCATTGCAGAAAACGCTTGGTGGTTAGCTGACCATTGCATCGGCAGTCACGGGGCAGGCGCGATCGTCGTCAAAACCCGTGCCCATCGCGAAAATTTTTGGGAGCTTTCTCCTAACGAAGCGGCTTCGCTAGGGCCATTTTTGCAGCAAATGACGCAAGCAATGCAGATAGCCTTAGGGGCAGAACGCATATACATCAACTCATGGGTTGACCAACCGCCGTATCACGTTCACTTTGTGTTGCAACCCCGCTTTGCGGGTAATGCTGAGCTAGGTTTACAAGGGTTGGAACTGCAAATTTTTCGCTCGCTGCAAACGCAGCCAGACCAGCAAACCATGGCCGATATCGCCGATAAGGTTCGCACCGCTTATGAGGCGATCGTACAGCAGCGGCATTTGAGTCATCACTAATGTTCGGCAAATATAGCGGCATGCAGGCTAATCAAGTACAGAGGGATTCCACACAAAAAGGCATCGAAGCTTGAAAGTGTACTTAACCAAAGTGAACACCGCTATAGGTACGTCGCCTGTGGGAGGAGTAGCTGCCGCATAATCAGCTGCAATACCCCTTCAAATCTTATGCATAATCCATAAAAAATAGATTTAACTTATACGAAACCTGCTCATGGCAACCCTATTTCTGGAATTGACTTGTTAAAGTGTAGGGACTTGCAACACTTTGTAATCTTTCTTAAGGGTTCGATTTATGCAGGATGTTGTGTCCCGCTCTGCGCTTTCCCATACTCCGACGGCAAACGCTTCTATCAATCTGCCATCGGGCAGCACCTTGTTTTGCGATTTTGACGGCCCTATTGCTGATGTGTCAGACCGCTACTACTACACTTATTGTCTGGCTCTCAAAGCTACCCAAGCTGATTATGCACGTCGACAAATTGCATTGCCAGTCAGGCGATTAACCAAGGCGCAGTTTTGGTACATGAAGCAACACCGCGTGCCCGATACGACCATTGCCGATTGGTCTGGGTTGTCTGGTCAGCAAGTCGATGACTTTTTGAGCTACGTTCCTCCGCTAGTCAACCAGTCGGCTCTGTTGCATCACGACCAGTTACAGCCAGGGGGCAAAACCGCCCTGACTCGCCTGCGCGATCGCGGCATACGCATTGTGATTGTCACGCTACGACAATCGGCACAGGTGCTAGATTTCTTGCACCAGTACGACCTTGCAACCATGATTAGCCAAATCTATGGCTCAGAAGATGCGGAGACCGCTTATGCTAACCGTACAGAGCATAAAATCGCTCACTTGCAAGAAGCGATCGCTGACCAAAATCGCCTTGGTTTTGACACTCGTCACAGTTGCATGGTGGGCGATACCGAAGCTGACGTGTGTGCTGGGCAGGCAGTGGGGTTGCCCACCTTAGCGCTCACCTGCGGCATTCGCAGTTCGCTGCATCTTAAAGGGTTTTCACCAACTGGCGTTTTCCGAGATTTGCACACCGCAGTGGCATATTTAACCGAGAATAATGCATCTCTGCGGGCTTGAGTTTCATTGCCGCGTTTGAAATTCAAAGCCCTTTACGAGAAATGTAGAGTACTTTGCACTTGGAGAGGCAAAGTCGATCAGACAAGAACGCCATTGATCTGGGTTTTGCCAGACCACTTGCGGGTTGGTGTTAATAGCGGGTTGGCTTTATTGCTATCGCGATTCGCAATTAGGTTAGGACAGGCGTAATTGCTGAAAGCACCACACAGCGAAAGGCACAAGGCAAAAGGCAGAACTTAAAAACTTGCCAAATCCAGGCTCCAGCGATCTACCTTGTTCAAACTTAACGGCGACTGGCTATAGTTAGCGTTTTCATTCCGAACTCCGTAGGGCTCTGCCCTTCCCGAAGGGTATTCAGAATTCCGCCTGCCATAGCAGGCAGCAGTATCACCAACCAATAGCTGAATTCTGACTCCTAACTTCCAGATTAAGTTACAGAATTAATCGCTAAGAGATCATGGCATTCAATCGAGAATCAACGGTTGTATCAGGTGAAGACTCAACTTTGGTTTCAGCATTCAAATGGTTAAGCGTTTCAGTAAAGTCTTGGATGCCTTGAAACTGTCGGTAGACGGATGCAAACCGAATGTACGCAACTTCATTGAGTTGCTTTAATCGCTTCAGCACCAACTCGCCAATTTCGGTACTGTGAATTTCTCGGCGGGCTCGCTGCTGCAGTTCTGCTTCAATATCATCAACCAACCCATCTAAGGTGTTCGGTAACACACCGGTTTTTTCGCAAGCTCTGACAACACCCCGCAAGACTTTTGTTCGGTCAAAAGATTCGCGATCGCCACTTTGCTTAATAACTATGATTGGCACATATTCGATGCGCTCATAGGTTGTAAATCGACGTTGACATTCTAGACATTCACGACGACGGCGGATACTTCTGCCGCTCTCTGCAGAGCGCGACTCTAACACGCGGTTGTTGGGATGCTGACAGAAGGGACACTGCATGCCGCTAAATGTCTCCGGTAGAACTCGACGGACAAAATACAGCTCCCAAACGCTACCAGTAGTGGAACGATTGTCCTACTTTCATAGCCTTGGGGGATGCACTTGTTCCCATAGTATCTAACCTTTGAAAAATAAAGCGACAACCTGTCAAAAACAGGCTGCCGCTTTTGCAAACAGTCACAAACACAAAATGTGATTTGGAATCGTTTACCACTGGTAAAGAGACTAGTCTTTGGAAATCCGAGGGGGTTCACGGAATGCAATTGCAAAGAAGAGCGTCCCAATCACACAAGCAAAAATGAAAATGTAAGCAACAGCTTCCATCTCTACAGCCTCCTACTCTACCTATTTACTGTTAGTCTAAGGGATTTGGATGAAAAAAGCGCCTAATCGCTCACCGACTTAATCAGTAAGAACATGACCAAGCGCTTTCCAGAACATTGAACTGCTAACTCATGATGCAGTTAAACAATCTCATTACTCTTAGTCGACCGGTCACCCACCTTCTGGAAGAAGCCCCATTCCACCTGTTCGGGAGAGAGGTCGGGGTCGATACCGGCAAACACGTCGCGGTACAGAGTTCGAGAACCGTGCCAGATATGCCCAAAGAAGAAGAGCAGCGCAAACACAGCATGACCATAAGTAAACCAACCACGAGGGCTAGTACGGAATACACCGTCTGACTCCAGCGTCTCGCGATCAAATTCAAATGGTTCGCCCAACTGCGCCTTACGAGCAATCCGCTTGACTTCTGCCGGGTCAGTAACTGTTTTGCCAGCCAACTCGCCGCCCAAGAAGGAAACGGTAACCCCCGTCTGCTCAAAGCTATAGCGTGACTCTGCTCGACGGAAAGGAATGTCAGCTCGAACGATGCCATCCTTATCGGTCAGAACTACCGGGAAAGTCTCAAAGAAGTTCGGTAAACGGCGAACACTTAGCACACGACCTTCACCATCTTTAAAGACAGGGTGACCCAGCCAGCCCTGAGCAATGCCATCGCCTTCATTCATTGGGCCAACGCGGAACAAACCACCCTTAGAGGGGCTGTTGCCGACGTAATCATAGAAAGCCAATTTTTCAGGAATTGCTAAATAGGCTTCTTCCGCAGAAACGCCCGTCGAAACGGCGGCCTGAGACCGACGCTGAATCTCTTCTTGAAAATAACCACTATCCCACTGATAACGGGTCGGGCCAAACAGCTCAACTGGAGTTGCAGCGTTGCCGTACCACATCGTTCCCGCGACCACGAAGGCAGCAAAAAAGACCGCTGCAATACTACTAGACAGCACAGTCTCGATGTTACCCATACGCAGTGCTTTGTAGAGCCGTTGTGGTGGCCGCACTGTCAGGTGGAATAATCCAGCGATGATGCCAACAATCCCAGCCGCAATGTGGTGAGCCACAATGCCCCCAGGGTTGAACGGATTAAAGCCTGCCGGCCCCCATTCTGGCGCCACCCCTTGCACGTGGCCGGTAAGTCCGTAGGGATCAGAAATCCACATGCCGGGACCCCAAAGCCCTGTCAAATGGAACGCCCCGAAACCGAAGCAAAGTAAACCAGACAAAAATAGATGGATACCAAACATCTTGGGCAGATCCAACGCCGGTTCGCCGGTACGCGGATCACGGAATAAATCTAAATCCCAATAAACCCAGTGCCAGCAGGCAGCCAAGAATAACAGGCCAGATAAAATAATATGAGCGGCAGCTACGCCTTCAAAGCTCCAGAAGCCAGGGTCAACAGCCACTTCGCCGGTAACACTCCAGCCGCCCCAGGACTGAGTGACCCCCAGACGAGACATGAAGGGAAGGACGAACATCCCCTGACGCCACATCGGATTCAAAACAGGATCACTGGGATCAAAAGTTGCTAGCTCAAACAAAGCCATCGAACCGGCCCAACCCGCCACCAATGCAGTGTGCATCAAGTGTACGGAGATCAGCCGACCTGGGTCGTTTAGCACGACCGTATGTACGCGGTACCAGGGTAATCCCATCGACTACGCTCCTCCTCTTAGTTTCAACAGTTCTATTGCGAGTTTATTAAGAGTCACAGTTATAAACAGACTATCAGACTTGCCTTCCTTCAGAGCGCTCAAAGTTGCCTTAAAGGAGCACGTTTGCAGTTTTTTTCAGAGCAGTTGCGAGATGACAAGAAAACTTTTCAAGCTAACCGCTAGCTCTTTGTGATGATAAATCTGCAGACAAGATATAAAGAAGTGTAACTAGTGTCACATGCGCACGCAATTAAATTGTTTGCTATCTCGGTTTGTATAAGCTGGATTTAGCGATCGCAACGGGGCTGTTTGGCCTTTAAGTAAAGGCATGGGCCGCTTAACAGACGGAAATTAGGTAGTTAGGAGAAAGTTGATGGCAGTTATTAAGTTTCTTGAAGAAGGCAAGGAGGTTGTGGCTGCCGATGGCGCGAATCTGCGTTACAAGGCAGTAGAAAACGATATCGACATCTACACCTTCATGGGTAAGATGATGAACTGCGGCGGCTACGGGCAATGCGGTACCTGCGTCGTGGAGATTGTCGAAGGGAGCGAAAATCTGTCGCCCCGCACCAAAGTAGAAGAACGCTGGTTGCGTAAACGGCCGGAAAACTGTCGCTTGGCTTGCCAGACACTCGTTAATGGTCCGATCACCGTTAAGACCAAACCCAAGAAAAAGTGAGGCTTCGTTAAGCCTTTGTGGGTTTTCAACCGCAAACGCTCTTAAGGATTGCTTCCCAAGCAGCAATCAAGATGACGTAGACTGTTGATATGTCTTTATTGTGCTGGAAAGTTAAGGCTTAGATTATGGAAGTCAACAACCTCGGTTTCGTTGCAAGTATTTTGTTCGTCCTTGTGCCCACTGTCTTTCTGCTGATTCTGTACATTCAAACGTCGAGTAAGCAGACCGGGGCCTAGAGGGGCGGCGATTGGTCACGGGCTGGTGAGCCCTTTGCCCAAAAATTGGTGCCTGATAACTCCATGATTTTTGAGAAAAGCGCTTGTCGTTATGGCAAGCGCTTTTTGCGAACGTTATCGCGCTTTTCTCAAAGTGTCGCGCAGCTATGGTCGGCGACCGGCAATCAGCGATCGCGCCACCGACAAGTCAAAGTAAGGGCAAGTTAACGGTTTTCCTCTCAGACTCTGACAGGGTTGATCGGGCTTACCTAAATGATTGAGGACTAGGGTAGCTGCCGCAAAATTTTGTCGATAGGTGTAATCGTTGACGGTAATGACCGTTGTTAGGCCAGCGCCCCAAGCAGCGGTGAGGCCATGTTCAGTATCTTCGATGACTAAACAATTGGCCGGGGCGAGGGCCAGCCTATCGAGCACGTAATGATAAATGTCAGGGGCCGGTTTTTTATGGGGCACAATGTCACCGGCCGCGATGACGTCAAACCAACTGGGGGCGTCAGGCGCTAGGGCCGTTTCTAACAGAGCGATCGCATTTTCCAGGCGGCTGGTGGTGGCGATCGCTAAGCGCATGTGTTTGCGACGGGCGTCACTGATCAACCGTTGGATGCCTGGCCGGAGAGAAACCTGACCAGCTTTTAATAGCGCTGTGTAGTACCTCGTCTTGGCCTGGTGGATTTCGGCAATAAACTGATCCAAATTTTGCCCTGCTGGCAAGGGTGGCGAATATTTTTGGATATAGAAATGGATACGTTCTTTACCGCCGGCAACTTGGAGTAAAACGCCATAGAGACCCTCTGACCAGTACCACGGTAAGCCAACCGCCTCAAAGGCTTGATTAAAGGCCACACGATGGCCATCACGCTCAGTTTCGGCCATCGTGCCATCAACGTCAAAAATGAGTGCTTTTAATTCAGCCATACAACTTGAGATGCGATTGAGTCATGCCAAACTATGCCGCTAGTCTTGACGGGAAGAGGAAACCACGACACCCCAGACGACAAACACTAAAAACCCCACGTAGCCGCCGACAAACATCCATTCTTGAAAATTGTCGCCTGGGGTCATCATCGTCTGGGGATTGAAGGATATGGAGAAGTGCGTGAGCTGACCAACAGTTAGGACTTTTAACTCTCTGCCCTAGTTGTTGATGCCAATTAGAGTTCGACAATAACGGGAGTATGGTCACTAGGCTTTTCGAGGCCACGAGGTTCGATATCAATAACGCAGCTTTTGACGCGATCGTAGAGCTTCGATGATAAGTAGTGATGGTCGATACGCCAGCCACGATTGCGCCGAAAAGAAGCGGCCCGATAATCCCACCAGCTAAAGTGTCCACCATCGGTGGTGAACTTGCGGAAAGCGTCTTTGAGGCCAACGGACAATACATCAGTCAACATTTCTCGCTCTTGGGGGGAAGACATAATGTGAGTCTCTTTGCCTTGAGGATCGTGGATGTCGCGGTCTTCTAACGCAATGTTGAAATCACCACAGACCAGTAGCGCATCATGATCAGCCAAGAGCTTCTCTAAATAGGTTTTGAGCACTGTGAGCCAGCGCATCTTGTACGCGTATTTTTCACTGCCCACGGCAGAGCCATTGGGCACATACAAGTTGACGATTCGCACATCATCCAACTGGCCACTGAGCACTCGTTTTTGATCGTCCAAATCACCGACGGCAGCGGCTCCCACAATGGGCGTAAACCCGCTACTGATATTTTGTAGGGGCTGCTGACTCAGCATCGCCACGCCGTTGTAAGACTTTTGACCACTAATTGCGGCACGATAGCCGACTGACTGAATAGCTTCTAAGGGAAAGTCTGGATCAACAACCTTAGTTTCTTGTAGGCATAAAACATCAACAGGATGCTCCGATAACCAATCGGTGATGTGGGTAAGACGAGTCCGAACAGAATTCACATTCCAGGTAGCGATTTTCATAAAGGGAGTTTACAGCACCAAATACGAAACGAGATCGCGTCTGTATTGTCAGCGGGTTTATCACCCCAAGGGCGATCGCTGCACATCAGAACGACTGGAGCACCACGCCACAGACAGAAGGCCCCGTGTTGATAGTGTCATATAGCGGTCGTCTGGAGAAGCCTGTCAAACTAGAGTTGTGAAAGGGAGAGCAACGATGCCACCGTCTCAAGAACCGCTAAAAGGCGATGCACTAGTTAAGGAAGTCTGTCGTCGCATTCGTGTGGCTCGCAGCTATTGGGATGCCCACAACAACGCGGCCTGTCGAGGCGAACGCGAAAAAGCTTTGGCGCTCTACGCCACTTTGACGAAAGCAGAAAAGGAAAAGATTCCCCAGCAGTTACGCATTTGGCTGCGCTATCGCAGCGAAAAGTATTTTGGTGCTCATCGTCCGCCACCGAAGCGTCAACGTCAGGCCCGCAAATCGTCCTCACGACGTCGCCAACGAGGGCGAGGTTCTCGACCCTGACCCAAAAGATTGCGCCACACTACAGCAAATGGGCTTCTGGTAAGGATGCTCGCAAAACCGAAGGATTAACAGGCCGAAATCTCTTAACAGCGCTGTTTGAAAGACTCTCAAGGGGACACTCAAGGGCGGCCAAACGACGTGCCGCTGAGACGCTGCCGACAATTGCTTTTCGAGAAGGCCGCAAATCACCTCTAAGCTAGTCCATAACATCGATTAGTCAAATGACATGGACACTCAGTGGCAAGTTGCCAAAACCTACGAAGATATCCTTTACCACAAGGCCGAAGGCATCGCGAAGATCACGATCAACCGTCCTCATAAGCGCAACGCCTTTCGCCCCAAAACGGTGGTGGAAATGTATGACGCCTTTGCCGATGCGCGGGAGGATACGGCCATCGGCGTGGTGTTGTTGACCGGAGCCGGACCGCATACTGACGGCAAATACGCCTTTTGTGCCGGGGGAGATCAGAGCGTCAGGGGCACCGGTGGTTACATCGACGAAGCGGGGATGCCACGCTTAAACGTCTTAGATTTACAACGATTGATTCGCTCGATGCCCAAAGTGGTAATTGCCTTAGTCGCCGGGTATGCCATCGGCGGCGGTCACGTTTTACATGTGCTGTGCGATCTGACAATCGCTGCCGATAACGCCATCTTTGGCCAGACTGGGCCCAAGGTAGGCAGCTTTGATGGGGGGTTTGGCGCTAGCTATCTCGCGCGCATCGTCGGTCAAAAAAAGGCGCGGGAAATTTGGTATCTGTGCCGGCAGTACTCAGCTCAAGACGCCTTAGCTATGGGGTTGGTGAATACCGTCGTCCCAGTCGAGGTTTTGGAAGCGGAAGGTGTGCAATGGGCAAAAGAAATTTTGGCTAAGAGCCCGATCGCAATTCGCTGTCTCAAAGCGGCGTTTAATGCCGATTGTGATGGCCAAGCAGGCCTGCAGGAACTAGCTGGTAACGCCACATTGTTGTACTACATGACTGAAGAAGGCAGCGAGGGCAAGCAAGCCTTTTTAGACAAGCGATCGCCCGATTTCCGACAATATCCCTGGTTGCCCTGATGACCTCACAACGCCCCGAGTCCACAAGGGCTGAGGGAATTGCGCTTAAATAACATCCCACCGACCCTGCGACCCATCCACCCTGCCACAGTCTTGTCCGGGTACTTTACTTTCAAGCCGATCCCTTAATGAACGGCAGTAAGACACTGCAGGGAAGCATGGAAACACGCCGACATTAAGCCATCATTAGGCACTTTCTTGTAAATAATCGGAGTCAAGCTGTTCAAAATCTGGGTGATTGAGCACAACCCCTTGAGGCCAGACAGCTAGCTGTGGTTTTGTTTCCGTGTTCATTGGGTCGACATCCACGGACTCGACAAATACCGGTGCCGCTAAAGAGCAGGCCGACCAGTTGCCTCGCACAGAGACATTGAGCTGACCACAATGACCTCCTCGTCGGCCGGCCAGCGTAAAGTAGCGGCACCGCTGACAACAAGAAACACCCAACCGAGAAGCGTCCATTTTAAAGCCATCCAAAAACGTATCTTCCCTATTCTCGTCAATAAAATACTCTACTCTTCACAAATAAAAAATGAAAAAGCCAGGAACATCAATTGCTCTAGAGATTCTGACCTTGTTTGTTTAATTCATATTCTCTTTATATTTACTTTAAAAAAGTGTAATAGGTCATTTTGGAGGTAAAAGGCTATTTAATTGATTTCAGATAACTTGGGATCGAACTTCAGCAGCTATGAAAATATTTAACGAGCCTCAATTTGATGCGATTGTCAATCCGTGAATCCTCTGCATTGAGAGACAGGGATATAAGATTCTTGATTCAATTACACCGTTAAGTTAGATGAATTATTTTGCTTGTTGGCTTATTTTATGCAAAGGCGATCGCTGGTTGGAATCATCTAAAAGGCTTGGTTCTTTGGTGATTTTAATTAGCTGTGAACCGCCTAACTGCAGCCATATCCCTCACTACTTTCTTCGCTAGAAAATTGAGAGAATTATTTGCTGAAAAATGGTCAGACAAATCTGGGATTCTATGTTGAGTATCGTGTCCATGGTGTTTTGACTCATGACATGGGATGCCCTAATGGCTTGGGATTAAATGCCAAGAGCCTTCACTGCACGGCCCTCCAAGCCCATGCGGCGTGGACGCGATGCTTAACTGTGGCGATTTTGGGTTTGGGGGGCATACCACTGATGAGCGATACAAATAGCGCAAATCCCCCAGCGATTGACCTCCTGCGAAGGACAAGGACTGCCACAGCGAGGACAGAGGCTTTGACTTGCGAGTTGAGTGCGTTTGCGGTCAGCCCATTGCTGAAACGCACCACTCGCCGTCGGCGGTAGTCCAGGGGTCGATGTCGGCGGCCCAGCGGCCCAACTCGGATGCTCGGCCAGGGTTGGCCGAGCCGTGGGGGCGGCGCGCTGCGATGTCTGGGACCAATTAGCCGCGGCGAAGCGCAAGTCTTGAATCGTAGTTTGTGTTTCAGGCAGAGACTCGTGCAGCTTTTGCAAAATCCGCGATCGCTCAAAGGTCAAAGTCTGTGACCAAGCGGCACTGGAAACCGACACCTGCAACACATGGCGATGAATTTTAGTCGGACGACTATGTTGAGCAACGGCATCCCCCACGAGCTGTGGCCAGCGAGCCAAAATTCGACGCAAACTAGCGTTGGCTTGCCACTGCGGCGATCGCTCTAGGGTTTGCATGAGCGTCTGAATGGACTGCATAGGGCTTTTACAAACTCGCTGAATTCAGGTGCTGACAGTGCTCGTTTGTGGGTTGACAAACAAGCGTATTACAGGGCACCGATGGAGATAGGGGACGCCACTGCTGGAGAAACTCTACCTAGCCTCCCCCTAAATCTAGGTGTTTTTGCGAGAAAAGGCCAAAACTTCTTTGACAAATTCGTTCATTTTTTGAGTAAACGTTGCTATAACTAGATGCGAGTTTTCCCTAGCCGAGTATCAAGCTGCAAGCTGTGCAGCTAAACTCCTAGGCTGAACTGTGTCAAGTTCAAAGTGTGATTTTACTGGTCCCTCGTGAGGCGAGCCCATGCCACCGTCTACTGCACCCCAGCCACCAAACGTAACTGTGAATAATGCTCAAAGTGCATTGGTTGAAGGATTGCAGCCGACCTTAAGAAGGACGCTGTCAAGCTTAAATATCAATCTAGACTACGAGCTCGCTCGGTATCGCCACGCTAAGCGAGGGGAAGCTCCACTAGGGGGAACGCCCACGCCATTGCGCCCTCGCCGACAGCCGTCGCTAGACCTCATCAACGTCGCTCAATCAGCGCCAACAGCGCGTCCGGGCGCGCCGCTGCCGCCCCCTTTACTACCCAACCCTAAACTCCAATCGATTGAGTTGCCTTCTGGCATGGCCGAGTCCACATCAGAGGTGGCGGCATTGAGAAGTGCGATCGTTCGCCAACCAGCTGCCGCTCAGGATGGTTACATGGCAGCTACAGATGCTTCATCGCGGGGCTTCGCGGGCGGCGGCGGGGCCTCCTTCTCGGCGGCGGTTGATCGACCTCGTCGTCGCCCTGCCAAGTGGCTGACTCCCTTAGGTCTCGGAGCCTTATTGTTGCTGTTAGTTTCGAGTGCTGGGTTGGGCTTTTTGCTCGTTAACCCGACGGCGGCCAGCAACTTGTTTCAGCAAACACCGCTAGCACGGTTTTTCCCAAATACAGAGAGTGATGGAGCGGTCACAGCGGCTGGTGATGCCGTAGCAGAAGAAACTGCTGAGGCCATTGTTAAAGAACCTCCGTTGACGCCTTTGAGTCCTGATTTGTCGCAGCGCGAATTTTCTGATTTAGAGCTCAATAATCTCAGCACGTTGCCCTCTAGCTCAATATCGTTGGGGGAAATCGCGTCTCAAGGCTTGCGAGACCGCCAGTCAGAGCCTTCGGCGGGCGATCGCGCGGCGATCGCCCGTAATGAGACGACGCATTCTCCGCAACAGGTCAACCAGATACCCACAGCGACAACACCAGCCCCACAGCCTGCAGCACCGGTCTATCAGGCCCCAGCCCAGGCTCCAGCAGCGGAATCGGTAACTCAGCCAGCTCCACCGCGTGAGTCCCGCACCCAGCCAGCGCCGCCGCCGATGCCGGCAGCGTCACCGGCAGGTGAGCCTGCTAGTCAATCGCCCCAGAGCTCTTATTACGTCGTGACTGACTACACAGGTGACCCATCGCTCGATGATGCGAGAACGGTAGTTCAAGATGCCTACGTCCGGAACTTTGAAGTGGGTGCTCGCATTCAGTTAGGGGCCTTTAGCACTCAAGCAGGGGCGACAGAATTAACGGAAGCACTGCGCGAACAAGGTCTTGAGGCGGAAGTTTACGAACCCTAAATGTCGTTTACTCAGAAGCAGAATAAGGTCTATCCAATCGTGTAGCTGTCAGATAAGATAAATGAGCACGCGGATGTGGCGGAATTGGTAGACGCGCTAGATTTAGGTTCTAGTGTCCTTGCGACGTGAAGGTTCAAGTCCTTTCATCCGCATTTTGAAAGTTGCTTCTCTGTCAACCTCATGGGGTTTCTGGTACGTTGAGACCGGGTTTATAGATGTCCTTTAGGCTACCGGGCTAAGGCTCTAACTGTTTGGGGCCCTACTGAGATGTTTTCAGCAGCGATCGTGGTTTCATCTCGGGGCTTGCCAAGGCCCGAATGCCAGCAATCCAATCCTCATCTACAGAGCGCTAGGCGGTGGCGGTGTGAAGCTCTGACCAGCCTCTAAGGGAGTTGCGCTTAGATAACATCCCACCGACCCTGCTACCCATCCACCCTGCCACATTCTTGTCCGGGTACTTTATTTTCAAGCCGATCCCTAAACTGCTTGGTTGAAGCGTCAGAATTCGAGCTTCAGCTCAAGCGTCATGCTCTTAAAAGCCGCTGAAGTCTTGACTGCATCCATGCCGTTGCTGGTTCATCAAAAGCTCACATTTAAGGTGAAGGCTTTTTTCCTGATTTGTCTTCATTCGTTGGAAGACAGGATCAATAAGTTGGGTTGACGGTCACATTACCCGTCTAATCGGCTCAGCTAAAGCCCTTATCTACCCGAATATGCGATCGCGCTAGCCCACAGCGTATTGATCGTAGTGATTCCTACTATCAATTTGTGAGTGCATCCTGTGAATAATCAAACTCCTTTTGGACGCCGATCTGCTCTTGCCGATTATGCTCTGTTGCTTGGGTCTGGGGCCGGGGCGGCAGCGTCTCTAATCACCCAAAATGCAGCGATGGCGACATTGCCGATGACGGCTTTAGTCGCGATGGGCCTATTAAATCGGCGGCGGTTAAACCAACTGGTCAAGCACAGCGATCGCGAAATGGCTGACTTCAAAGGGCAATTTTCCTTGGAAATGTCCCTCTTAGCCGAACAAGTCTCTGCCCTACCGTCACCGGAAGCCATTACCCAGCTACAGCGATCGGCAACCTCATATACGGATCGCAACATAACTCACTGTATCGAGTCAATTGACCGAGCAGAGCGCGAACTCAACCAGCGAATTGATGCGCTGGCTTCTCCTGACCTGAGCGAACTGCATCAAGAGACGGCAGCCCTGCGAGATCAATACGTTGAAATCTTCACTTCTGTCAGCAATCTCAGCAAACAAGTTGAGCGCTTGTCACACCTGCCCCGCATGGAGGCGACCGAAACTGACGTCTCACAGCTCAAAACCGAAGTCATGCAGCTGCGAGTCAGTCTAGAAAGTCTGGGCAGCGAGAGCAAAACCGCCCAGGCAACCTTGCAAGATGCCGTGCGGCATTTAGATCGACGGCTACGTCAAATGCCCAACGGGGCTGACCCTAATATGTTGAAAGGGGAAGTCCGAGAACTCATTAAAGCAGTCTCTGACTTGGTGCCGCGACGGGACTTTTTAGCCCTCGCGGAAAAATTAAAAATCGTGCAAGACAGTCAGGAAAACTTGCGCCAGACGCTCGATCAGTTACGCTCTACACCCGAGAATATGGATCTCAATGGCCAAGCTTGTCTCATTCCCTCAACTCGGGACGAGATGCAGCAGTTCCAAACCGATTTGGCCGCTCTCACCTCTGGTCTGCAGCAGGTAGAATCGCGATTGGAGGACATTGCTGTTCCCTTTGATATCACTACCGAGATTCGCGGCACCACAGCGACTTATTTAAGCGGTTTGCAATGGCAACTATCGATGCTAGAGCAGCAGACCCAAGATTTGATGGACAAGCAACAGACTTGGGCCGCGCAACCCGATCGCCACCTGCCAGGAAAAACGCTACGCTTGCCCGATGCCGAAACTTCTGAAGGGATGCCTCAAAGTGAATGGTTAATGGCGCTCCGAGGTAAGTCGACAGAGTCGGGGTG
This sequence comes from Cyanobacteria bacterium P01_F01_bin.56, assembly GCA_039185935.1. Taxonomy (GTDB): domain Bacteria; phylum Cyanobacteriota; class Cyanobacteriia; order Phormidesmidales; family Phormidesmidaceae; genus Halomicronema. The sequence goes on from JBCDAJ010000021.1 coordinate 25,643, forward strand.
GTCAGCGATTGATCAGGCGCTCTTTAAGGCTTTGGATGAGGTTTCTGAGCGGTTGGTGCTGGTATGGCCTTGGGCCTCGAAACTGGAGTTAGACCAGTCTTTGGTCGAGCGCTTTGAAGAACTCCTCGCTGCGGGCTGTCGCTTAGAAATCGGGTGGTGCCATCCCGGCGATCGCCAGCAGGGGCGATTGCTAAAATCGGTTGCTCAACAGTGGCGCTTGACCACGGCCCAGCGTCGTCTGCTCAAATCAACGCTGAATCTACTGTTGCCTCTTAAACAACAATATCCCGATCGCTTCTCATTCAAAATTTTAGGCACCAAAGAGCAATTTATTATTTGCGATCAGCGATACGCCATTTTGGGACTGCAGTCGCTGCCAGCCACTAGTAGTGTTTTTCCAGAGCTTGATCTGCGGGTTAAGACTCGCGACACCACAGTGATTGCCCAACTCCTACGTCGCTTTGAAGAACCAGATGTGCTGCCCGAAGATGCCGACGCTTATTTTAATCGCGCCGTCACGCGGTACGACCTACGTGACATTGAAGGTGCAGTTGCGGACTATGCACAGGTTTTACGGTTAAAGCCTGATGATGCCGTGGCGTTAAACAATCGCGGCTTGATCTGGGCTGAAAAAAAGCATTATCAGCGGGCCCTTGAAGATTTTGACCATGCCTTGAGCCATAATTCCAATCTGTTTGCAGCTCGCTGCAATCGAGGCTGGGTGCAAATGCAACGAGGCTATCTTGATGAGGCGATCGCAGATTTTGGTCAGGCGATCCAAAACCCAGTGGATGCAGCAATTCCTTATTTTTATCGGGGGCATGCCCGGCAAAACTTGGGCGATACCCTAGGCGCGATCGCTGATTTCACCCACGCGATTCAAAACAATCCTCACGTTGCTTTGCCTTACTGCTACCGAGGGGCCGCTTATCAACGGCAAAATGACTTTAACCGAGCCGTCCAAGACTTAGAAACGGCAGCCTCACTCATGCATGCGCAAGGCGACCAACGCTCTCTGGTGCAGGTCACTCAAGCGCTGAATTCGCTCAAACGAGTAGAACTCACGCAGCCTATCGCCCTGCACTCAGCTTAAGTGGCAAATAAGAATCTGATTTCTAATTGCTAATTCTCTGAAATCTTCTCTGAAATCCAGTCAAACACCTTTTTTCTCTGCCCCGTTGCCCCCTTAGTTCTTTACTTCATCATGTAGTGCTATCCTGGCGAACTGACCTGGCCGAGCAGGGAGGGTCAATTTTTCTCTATCACCTAGATGCAGAAGCCCGAACGCTGATGAGCGATTAAATCATCGTTTAGCGGCGGTATTTTCAGGACAGTTCTGCGTGACTCGTGACTGCTGGGAACAAGAGAATTTAGGGCAATCGGGTCGGAGTCGTCATCCGAATTTCAGGAGCCAACATAACTCAAACCGTCTCAATTATGGCAACTGAGTCAACCGAGTCGCCCTAATATCAAGTCTTAGGAAATTCTATCCTTTGGCAGACTGGCCCTAAAATTGACACACTATAGGTGGTTAATACAAAACGATTGCGTCACAACAGTTCAGGGCAGCAACCATAGTGAAATCTTGGACTCTGGACAAGCTGCATGACTGGTTGGCACCTCAGCTGTCATAAAAAGCTGAAACGCTTGTTGTCAGTCACTAGCGATCGCCGCAATTTGTTGATGGACTGGGGAGCTTCTTTTGACTGCATCACCACCGGCAAAGCCCAAGTTAGCGTTCTGGCAGCTCTGGAACATGAGTTTTGGCTTTTTGGGCATCCAGTTTGGCTGGGGGCTGCAGATGGCCAATACCAGCGCAATTTTTGAATATTTGGGTGCCCATGCCGATCAAATCCCGATTCTTTGGTTGGCCGCCCCGCTAACGGGTTTGATTGTGCAACCCATCATTGGCAATCTAAGCGACAACACCTGGGGCGTTTTGGGGCGGCGGCGGCCCTACTTTTTAGTAGGAGCCATTCTCGCCTCCCTCGCGCTCATCTGGCTCCCCAATGCGGGGAGTTTATGGATGGCGGTAGGGCTGTTGTGGCTGTTAGATACTGCTGCCAACATTAGTATGGAGCCGTTTCGAGCGTTTGTTGGCGACCTCCTACCGGCCAAGCAGCGGACTAAAGGCTTTGCCATGCAGAGCCTCTTCATCGGCTTAGGGGCAGTATTGGCATCAGCCCTCCCTTGGGCGCTTTCCCATCTGTTCAATGGGCCCACAGAGGCCACCGCCAATGGCGTGCCGCAGGTGGTTAAGCTCGCTTTTTATATCGGGGCAGGGTGCTTTTTAAGCACAGTGTTGTGGACGGTGGTGACAACAGAGGAGCGGCCTCCCCGTGACATGGCAGCATTTCGCGAGCAGCAAGAGCGCCGCTTGGGTATCGGGGCCACAGTGCGGGAAATTTACGTGGCCCTAAAGCAGATGCCGCGCACGATGCGACAACTGGCTTGGGTTCAGGGATTTAGCTGGTTGGGCATGTACTGTGTGTTCCTATACTTTCCCCCGGCGATCGCCCACAATTTGTTCGCAGCGACGGACGAGACTTCGGCCCTCTACAGTCAAGGTATTGAATGGGCTGGACTGTGCATCGCCGCTTACAACGCCGTCTGTTTTGGGGTCTCATTCCTATTGCCTAAGTTGGCTACCGCGACCAGTCGGCCAGTGGCTCATGCCTTGTGCTTGGCCTGTGGTGGCTTAGGGCTAATCTCGTTGTGGTTTGTGCCGTCGCCGGGGTGGGTGCTCTTGCCGATGGTGGGCTTAGGAGTCGCCTGGTCGAGTATTTTGTCACTGCCCTACGCCATGTTGGTGGGGGCTCTACCCGCCAAAAAAGGCGGCATTTACATGGGCATTTTCAATATGTTTATTGTCTTACCCGAGATTATGGTTTCGCTCGGATTAGGCTGGATCATGGCTCACCTCCTGGACAACAATCGTCTGTTGGCCGTAGTCCTCGGGGGCTTCTGCTTTTTAGTGGCCATTCCCTTTACGCTCAGGGTGCAAGAGACCGTAGTGCCGCCAATTTTACAGTCCCCTCTAACGTCAGTGGCCGAGTCTGAAGGCGCTACACTCTAGCCGGACACGGCCCACTGGGATTGAGCAAATGGCTCACAGAAGAAACTCAATGGGGTTCAATACCTGATTCCCGACCCGATATCTCTGACACTACAGGTATGAGTTCGGTATCCCCCCCTACAGGGAATTTAGGAGACCCGGCACACTGTTAATAGCTGTTAAGCCGGAGCAAATTCTATGGGAAAGGTTGTCGGTATTGACCTTGGTACCACTAATTCTGTTGTGGCGGTGATGGAGGGGGGAAAACCCACTGTCATCGCTAACGCTGAAGGCTTTCGCACCACGCCATCAGTGGTGTCTTATGCCAAGAATGGCGATCGCCTAGTAGGCCAGATTGCCAAGCGTGGCGCGGTCATGAATCCTGAAAATACGTTTTATTCAGTTAAGCGCTTCATTGGTCGTCGGGTTGATGAGGTCGGCACCGAGTCGACTGAAGTTGCTTATAAAGTTCTCACGGTGGGCAGTAGCTTAAAGCTAGATTGTCCCCAAGCGGGCAAGCAATTCGCCCCTGAGGAAATTTCTGCACAGGTACTGCGTAAGTTGGCTGACGACGCCAGCAAGTACCTAGGGGAAACCGTTACTCAAGCCGTCATTACCGTACCTGCTTACTTTAATGACTCGCAACGTCAGGCCACTAAGGATGCCGGTAAAATCGCGGGCCTAGAAGTGCTGCGGATCATCAACGAGCCGACCGCTGCATCTCTCGCTTATGGTCTCGATAAGAAGAGTAACGAAACCATTTTGGTCTTTGACTTAGGGGGCGGCACTTTTGACGTCTCCATTCTGGAAGTCGGCGACGGCGTCTTTGAAGTGCTTTCCACTTCGGGTGACACGCACTTAGGGGGTGACGACTTCGATAAGAAGATCGTGGACTATCTCGCTGAAGACTTCCAACGTAACGAAGGCATCGACCTGCGCAAAGACAAGCAAGCGTTGCAACGTCTGACCGAAGCTGCCGAGAAAGCCAAGATTGAGCTTTCTAGTGCCGGTCAGGCGGAAATCAACCTGCCCTTTATCACCGCCACTCAAGACGGACCCAAGCATCTCGAAACGACGCTGACTCGGGCTAAGTTTGAGGAATTGGTGGCTGACCTGATTGATCGTGTGCGGATTCCGGTTGAGCAATCCCTTAAGGATGCCAAGCTCAATCGCGAAAACATTGACGAAGTCGTGCTCGTTGGTGGTTCGACCCGGATTCCAGCGGTGCAAGAAGTCGTTAAGAAAATCTTGGGCAAAGCACCCAACCAGACTGTCAATCCGGATGAAGTGGTCGCGATTGGGGCGGCAATTCAAGGTGGCGTTCTGGCGGGTGAAGTTAAGGACATCTTGCTGCTCGACGTCACGCCGCTATCCCTGGGTGTGGAAACGCTAGGTGGCGTCATGACTAAGCTCATTCCGCGCAACACTACCGTTCCCACGAAGAAATCTGAGACCTTCTCAACGGCCGTTGATGGTCAAACAAACGTGGAAATCCACGTGTTGCAGGGCGAACGGGATATGTCGAACGACAACAAGAGCCTTGGCACCTTCCGTTTGGACGGCATTCCTCCGGCCCCTCGGGGAGTCCCTCAGATTGAGGTGATTTTTGACATTGACGCTAACGGTATCTTGAGCGTTACCGCTAAAGACAAAGGTACCGGTAAAGAGCAGTCCATTAGCATCACCGGTGCATCAACGTTAGATGACAACGAAGTTGATCGCATGGTCAAGGATGCCGAGGCGAACGCAGCGGCAGATAAGGACCGTCGCGAGAAAGTTGAACTCAAGAACCAGGCAGATACGCTGGCGTATCAAGCTAAGAAGCAAGTTGAAGAGCTTGGTGATAAGGTGCCTGAAGATGAGAAGGCTAAGATCGAAGGCCAGATCAAGGAACTGGAAGAAGCTGTCGCGTCTGAAGACTATGACAAGATGAAGTCTTTGACGACCGAAGTTCAGCAAGCGCTGTACAGCATCAGTGCCAATCTATATCAGCAAGCTGGTGGTCCAGAAGCGGCCGCTGATGGTGCTCCTGGCGGTGACGCAGGGGACACTGGCGCAACCAGTGGCGATGACGTCATTGATGCTGAATTTACTGAGCCTGAGAATAAATAAGTGCTGATGGGTTGGCTGGTTAAGTTTTTGCCCAGCCGACCAGATTCTCAGTTCAAAAGCTTGCTCCGGCTAGCAAGAAAAAACGGATGGCGATCGCCATCCGCTTTTTTTATGGCACCTGGCAAGCTGCAATGCCCAATCCAAATTCAGCACATCCGCTTGACAAGATACCATCACATCAAAGCGATCCCTTGTCGATGTACATGTGCTCGCCGATATCGGATGCCACTAACCAAGATTTCAGATTAGATAAATGCCGATGCAAAGTAGGTGTTTTGTTCTGCCCTCAATTGATCGCAAAGACGACCTTCTGGCAACACAATGTCGTCGTAGGTAAGAACGCTGTCTTTAGCCACATCACGCTTCATGACGCATCCTTCACTGAGGCCCATAGGTAATAGCTGCTGCCGGTAAGTAACGTCAGCTCGCTCACACTGACCGTAACAGGTAAAGCCACCAATCCCATCTAGAGTTTGGCCGGTGACCAGGTCCTGTTTTGCCGTAGCAACGACATCAATTTCAGGCGCACCTTGAGGGGCTAAGACCACATCATTAAATAGGGCTACTCGGGCAACGGAAATCGGCACCTCAAAGTAGCAAAGATGATATGGGGTGTAGAAGCTATAGAGCGGTCCTTTGCCTAACTTATAAAGGTCAAGATAGTGCCGATGGATGGGATTCTCCTGGGTCGCAAACACATAGACGCCTGGCCCTGGGGTGGCACCGACGGCATACTCCACAATTCCGCCTAACTCTTTGAGCTGGTCGACATCGTATTTATCGGTCATGTTATCGATGTGGTCACGGTGCTCATAGCCCAGCATGCCACGTTGAGCGATCGTCATCCCCGTACCGTTGGCGACTATCGCCTGTTCAAATGCAACTTTGGTGCCGTCAGCAAAGCTAGTAACCATGTGCACGCCTTGATCCCATTGCTTAGCAAACTTGGCTTGGGTCGCAGGGGTGCGATAGTGGTCCAGCATTCCTTTCATGCTGCCGCAGACCAAAGGCGTTAGACCAATACTTTTGACAAATCGGTAGAGATTCATCTCAACGCCTGGTTGGTCGCCGTCGCAGGCAGTCAGAACCACCCCGGCGCGATCCGCATAGACCTTAAGGATGGGACCAATTGTGCTGTCAAGTTCGGCATTCATCAAGACGACATGCTTGCCGTGTTTGATGGCGGCAAAGACCGCATGCAAGGCAAACTCGATTGTCCCAGTCACTTCAACAACGACATCAATGGCCTCTGCTTGAGCAATCAGCAGTGGGTCTTGAACAATGGCCGGAGTCCCTTTTTCAATCGCCGTTTCTAAATCGCTAAGAGACTCAACAACAGTACTATCGGGTTGACCAGATTGTTCATAGGCGCGTTGAGCTGAGGCGACTGTTCTATTGGCGATCGCACTCAACCGCATACCTGGTGTTGACTGAATGATTTGCATCGCAATGCCACGAGCCATGGCACCGGCACCGATCATGCCGACACGGACAGGGCGCTTTTCTTCTTCTCTAGCCTTTAGGGCCGTATCAACAATAAGCATTATCAAGATCCTCAACTAAAAAATAGAAATTGACTGGACATTGCTGAATCTCAAACGATTACAGATCACCCTGACTCACGCCGCAAAAAGCTGTCAAATAACGAATCTCAAGGTCTAACAATATTGGCAAACAGCATTTCAGGCGTCCTGACGAGGCCTATCAATGTATTTAGGGCGTTATATTCGGCCAGCTTTGATCTTTGTCAGAAATTTCAGTGACGGCAATGGGCAACTGCATCCCGATGTGCGGGTCGTCATAGCGTAAGCCTTTTTCGTATGCGCCATCGTAAGGACAAGAGGTGAGATACATAACCTCTGTATCATCTTGCAAAGCCTGATAGCCGTGGGCGCACATACCCGGAATATACATGCCCTGATTGGAGTCAGCGCTGAGGATCACTGTGTAATGCTGCAGATAACTGGGAGACTCTGGCCGCATATCAACTAATACATCACAGATCTCACCGCGAGTGCAGCGGATAAACTTAGACTCCAGGGCTGGCGCTGTTTGGTAGTGTAATCCCCGCAGAGTGCCACGGTAGTTGCAACGAGAAATGTTGCATTGCACCATGTTGTAATCTAAACCTCGGGCTTTAAAGGTGTCCGCACAAAAAAACCGCGAGAAAAACCCCCGGTGGTCAGAGTGTTGGGGCAACTCCACTAGGAACGCCCCCGCTAAGGGGGTCTTGATAAATTTCATCGTGTTAAGGAGGGCTAAATAGGCAGCTTAGACAGGGAAAAGGACTGTGTTTGTTGACGTCTCGCCAACGCCAGGGGGCTCTTGTTGAGCAAGTTGTTGAAAACGCTCAATCTGTGCGGTCATGAGCGCATTGATGTCGGCGTTTTGTCGGTAGGCTTTATAGACTTCAACCGTCCATTCTAAGGCCGTAAAGAGGGTCAGCTGAGGCCGCCAACCGAGAGCTTGTTTTGCCTTAGAACAATCTAATTTCAAATAAGTGGCTTCATGGGGATGATCACCATCATCGGTTTGCCAACTGGCACTGTCGCCCCATAGCTGACTGAGATTTTCAACAATCCACGACACGGGCTTGGCGTCTTCATCATTGGGGCCAAAATTCCAGCCAGCGGCATAGGGAATTCCCTCATTCCACAGTCGCTCGGCCAAGCTCAGATACCCTGAAATCGGCTCCAGTACATGCTGCCATGGGCGAATCGCATTGGGATTACGAATTTGTACAGTCTGATTCTCGCTGAACGCCCGCACCATGTCAGGAATTAAGCGATCTAGAGCCCAGTCACCGCCACCAATGACGTTACCCGCCCGCGCCGACGCGATCGCAACGCTGCCTTGGGAAAAATAAGAATCCCGATAAGCGGCGGTTACCAACTCAGCACAGGCCTTGCTATTGGAATAGGGATCGTGACCACCCAGACGATCTTGCTCACGATAGCCCCAAACCCACTCATTATTTTCGTAGCATTTATCGGTCGTGATCATAACAGCCGCCTGAACACCACCCGTTACGCGGATAGCCTCCAACACATTGGCAGTACCCATGACATTAGTAGCGTAGGTCTCGATGGGATTTTTGTAGGAATAACGCACAAGGGGCTGAGCTGCCAAGTGGAGCACTATCTCAGGTTTATGCTCTGCCATCACTGCCTGAAGTTTGATGAGATCGCGAATATCGCCTTCGATGGATGTCATGCCCTGGGCAATATTAGCAACAGTAAACAAACTAGGCTCGGTGGGAGGAGTCAGGGCGTAACCAATAACGTTAGCCCCAACTTGCTGTAGCCACAAAGATAACCAACTCCCTTTAAAGCCGGTGTGTCCAGTAATCAGAACACGCTTGCCATGCCAAAATTGAGAATTCATAGATGTAAGTCGATTGTGGTTTATTGATCTGATAACAACTACCAGACTTTCCAAGGTGCCTGCTTTTGCTGCCACAGGGTTTCCAGACGGTTCTTGTCTCGCAAAGTATCCATCGGCTGCCAGAAACCGTCATGGCGGTAAGCCGAAAGTTCACCTTTACTGGCGAGTTTCATCAAAGGTTCTTGTTCCCAAACAGTCTCATCAGACTCAATGTAGTCAATCACCTCGGGCTCTAGGACAAAATAACCGCCATTAATCCAAGCGCCATCACCCTCAGGCTTTTCACGAAAACTTCTAATTTGAGTCTGGCCTTCTTCAAGGACGATGGCCCCAAATCTGCCAGGAGGCTGTACCGCTGTCAGCGTAGCGTTGGTTCCCTGCTCCTTGTGATACTTAACCAAATCGGTCACATTGACATCAGAAACGCCATCACCGTAAGTAAAACAAAATGTCTCATTACCAACATGCTCTCTGACCCGCTTAAGGCGACCACCGGTCATGGTGGCATCACCTGTGTCTACAAGGGTGACCCGCCAAGGCTCGGCTTTACCAGCATGAACATTCATTTGATTAAAGCGCATGTCAAATGTGACATCAGACATGTGGAGGAAGTAGTTAGCAAAATACTCCTTAATAACGTACCCCTTGTAACCACAACAAACGATAAAGTCGTTGATGCCATGGGAAGAATAGATTTTCATAATGTGCCAGAGGATCGGCTTGCCGCCAATCTCCACCATTGGCTTTGGCCTAATAGCAGTTTCCTCGCTTAGGCGAGTTCCTAATCCACCGGCTAGTATGACAGCTTTCATAAGATTCAATAACCCATTAACTAATGATTGACAAATGAGCGAAACCACCGGTGTACCGAGTTAACGAGGTAGTCGGCCCATGCCCTTTCACTGGTAACATCACCTATCTAGAGTTCCCAAGATCATATCCTTGCTAAATTAGACGCCAGATGCCTTTATCCAAACTTTGCTGTTTGTGAGTCATATGTAAACTTTAAGCGAACATATTTGTTTCTGTCTGGTTGTGAGGTGGTTTTTGAAACTAACTAGCATAAGAGCAGCTCAGAAGAGGAACTTATCTATAAATCAGCTTTTTTCGATTGCACCGTAGTAGATTTGACTGACGATACCTTGGAGAGTAAAAAATTTACTTAGTCAATATGTTGGAGATGAGAGCCCGTGTATATTTTGATCTCCTGAAACTCGACTGAGTGATGGTATAAAAGCTAAGTTCAAATCTAAAGTTAAATCACTTAGAAGCTTTCTCACGTTGAGAAACAGAATATTCACTGTGGTTTAAGCTCTGAAGAATTGTCAAAATAGTTTGGGACTTAAGGGGCCGCCTAAAAATTTCGCTAAGAGTTAATTTTTACGCATTCGCAAAGGTTGTTTTCATGAAGTGGGCATTGGCATTTCCGTGGATTACTAGTAGCAACATCAATCAAGAATATTGGCTGAGTAAATATATTCCTGAAAGCACTGAACATCAATTTCAATTTATTCCTAGACCAAAAGAATTAATTAAGTTCAGCGATCGACGCTCAAAGTATACATCGGTCACTGAATGGTTCGATTACTTGCAGCATGGTCAACAGGTTTGGCGTTCTGAATATGACGGAATCATTACCGGTTTTCCCCAGATGCCTGCTGTGTTCGGAACGCATGGGCAGCTTCACTTCGGCAAGAAAAAGCCCATAGTTGCTTGGTGCTTTGCCATTGGCAATTTATCCGGTGGGCTCCGGCAAAGCTTATCTAAGTGGAGTTTGAATGATATTGACCGATTTGTGGTCATCACTGAAAGTGAGCGCAGAATTTACAGCGATTGGCTGGGTTTGCCGATTGATCGGTTTCAGTTTGTTCCTCACTGTGAAAAGCCGATTCCGATCGAATGGGAACAAGAAGTCACTGATCCGTTTATTACTTCCCAAGGCGCAGCCCATCGAGACTTTGACACTTTCTTCAAAGCGATCGAGCACAGCAACATAAAGACTGTCATTGCTTCTAGTAAGGTCGCTCTGGAGGGAAAAACAATTCCTGCTAGCGTCACCACGCCATTTGGCATTTCGCGTAAAGATTGCTGGAAGATTAGCCAGCAGTCAAGATTTTCTGTTGTTCCGATGATTGACCGCCCAGACATTCCAGCCGCAGGCATCGTCACTATTGTTGAGGCCATGCTCATGGGACGCCCCGTTGTTGCGACTCGGTGCAATGGTGCCGAAGACTATATTGTGCATGGTGAAACGGGTTTCTTGGTCGAGCCTAATTCGGTAGATAGCCTCAGAGAGGCAATTGAAACCCTATGGCATGACGATCAACTCAGAGAGCAAATGAGTCTTGCTGCTAAGCAATATGCGGATAAACATTTCTCCTATCAGGGAGGAGCCAATGCCTTGTTACCTATGTTGGATGAACTATCCTCTAGCTAGCGTATTGGAACTGTTGTGAATTAGGTGAAAATTGACCATTCCAAAGCGGTAGCGAAAGCGACTCAAGATGCTGGTCTTAGCACGCTTAAAACGGGATGAGTGGTTACTCCGGGCCGTGACCGGCCTGAATCTAAAGGCCCTCGAAACGCTCAAACTCTCATTCCCGACCGCAAGCTCCTGGTGCTTGGTCATGCTTATGCGGGTCGGCAGCACGATCAAGGCCTCTTGGATTAGGAAGGCGGAGCCGAATGGGTCCCAGACGAAGAGCTGATACAGGCTGACCTCGACTTTTTCGGACGGCACCACAAGGTGGTCAATGTTGAGTTGCCCAACAACAAGCGGTCGGCGTTTTGAGACCACTGGCAGCACTTGACAAAAAAAGCTGACAGCGACGACCCGCTTAATCAACACTCAACCACGTTTACGGTGGTGACGTTGATGGCAAGGCCGCCCCGCGAGGTTTCCTTATACTTTTCGTGCATATCATGCCCGGTATCGCGCATGGTTTTGATCACCTTATCCAGGTGAACACAATGTTCGCCGTTGCCTTTGAGGGCCATGCGAGCGGCATTAATCGCTTTGATGGCGCCCATGGCGTTGCGTTCGATGCAGGGTACCTGCACGAGTCCGCCGATCGGGTCGCAGGTGAGTCCGAGGTTATGCTCCATGCCAATTTCGGCCGCATTCTCGACTTGGGCAGGCGTGCCACCGAGCACTGCGGCTAGGGCTCCGGCGGCCATCGAGCAGGCAACGCCCACTTCTCCTTGACAGCCGACGTCGGCCCCTGAGATGGAGGCATTTTCTTTGTAGAGGATGGCGATCGCCCCCGCCGTCAGCAGGAACCGCACAATACCATCATCGCTGGCCCCGTGGCAGAAGCGGTGGTAGTGGTGCATCACTGCCGGAATAACGCCCGCTGCCCCGTTCGTTGGCGCTGTAACAATGCGGCCCCCAGCGGCATTCTCCTCGTTTACCGCCATGGCATAGACATTCACCCAGTCCATGATCGTTAGAGGATCCGCCAGCAAGAAATCGGACCGCTCTTTCAAATGTCGATAAACGTCGGCAGCGCGACGTTTGACCTTGAGGCCGCCGGGCAGCGTCCCCTCGGTATGACAGCCTCGGGAAACACAGTCCTGCATGACTCGCCAGATGCGCAGCAGTTCTGCCCGAATGTCTGCCTCTGAGCGCCACACCTGTTCGTTTTGCAGCATCAGCTCGCTGATCGTTATGCCATCTTGTTGGCAATAGTCCAGCAGCTGTGCGGCAGTCGTAAAGGGATAGGGGACAGGCGACTGGTGTAGTTGCAGACAATCAATGCTGGCGGCATTTTCATCCACTACAAAGCCGCCACCGATGGAGTAATAGGTGCGCGATCGCAACATTGCCCCCAGGGGATCAAAGGCAGTGAACACCATGCCGTTGGGATGAAAGGGCAAGGGCTTCCAGTGAAAAGTTAGATCGGTCTTTTCGTTAAAGGGCACGGCATTCTGCCGCAGTAGCCAGATCGAACCGGTTTCGCGCATGCGGTTTAGATCGGCTTCGACCTGATCGATGTCGACCGACTCCGGTGATTCCCCTTCGAGCCCGAGCAGAATGGCGCGATCGCTGCCGTGCCCTCGTCCGGTTGCCCCCAGCGATCCGTGCAGGTCAATCTGAACGCGTCTAACCTGATTCAGCAATCCATCTTGGGCCAATCCCTGAGCAAACTGCTGCGCTGCCTTCATCGGGCCAACGGTATGCGAGCTGGAAGGACCGATACCGATTTTGAAGATGTCGAAAACGCTAGTAGACATGGGTGGGGAATGTGAGGGTGGATGGGTCGCAAGGTGGATGGATGTTGCAGGGTGGCAGGGTGGCAGGGTGTTGCAGGGGCGAGGCATCTTGTGAATAACGTTAATTGGCTAATCCAGAACGTAACTACCAAAATGCCTCGCCCGTACAGAATGTGGGTCGTGAATCAAAATGCCTCGCCGGTACGGGATGTGGATGGCATTATGCCGGGATAGCGAGGTCAGGTTGACGAGTGGCCAGCCAATCGCGCGATCGCTGGAGGCCGCCAAAGGTGTAGATGTGAAAATGGTCGATGCGCCCGGCAAGGCCATCCACCAGATAATCTGGCGTTGGCACAGTGAGCAGTTTGCCCAACCGTCCCGACTGATGACGCAAGCCTAGCAGGCTGGTTTTAACCCCGCAGAGTTTGGCAAACTTCAGTAACGTGGTCGGCGTCGTGGGGCCAGCAATGCCCAGATAAATGGGCAGCGTATTGAAGGTCTCAAGGCGTTCGAGCCAGCGGTGAATAGTCGCCATATCCAACGACCACTGGGTCATGATAAACATCTCGGTACCCGTGTCGCGAGCGTATTGATTTTTGAGAGCCAGAACGCGATCGCACTCTGACTCACTCAAGACCGGCATCCCCTCTGGGTGTCCGGCGACGCCTACCCGCAGCCCGTCAAAGAGTCCCGTTTCAAGCAGAGACAGCGTGGAATTGAAAGGCCCAGCAGGGCGCTCAGGACTCCCCCCGATGAGTAGTACCTGGCGAATATCGGCTTCCGTGCGGAGGGCGGTGAGGTAGTCGGTCAAATGGGTGCGATCGCGCAAGGTTCGCGCCGGCACATGCGGAATCGGGTCAAACCCCAACCCTCGCAGCCGCGCTGCCTGGGCCACGACATCGCGATAATCGCCCCCCGGCAGATACGTAATCGACACCTCCCGAATGGTGGCGGGCAAAGCTGAGACATCAACCTTTGGTGTTACTTCGATGGAAAACTGCATGGCGTCAACCTCATGGCATTGTCAGTCAGATCAAGGCATCATGCCGCGTAGCTTGTTGGGGTCTTGGCTTGGCCCCTGCCGACGATCGGTGCCCCCCTGATAAACCAGGGCCACCCCGATCGCTGCAATCAAGAGACCGACCGCATCAACCCAAGCAATTTGCTCATTGAATAAGAGCCATGCCAGCACTAGCGTTGTAGGCGGCGTCAAATACATCAAACTCGCGACTCGGGCGGCTGTACGACAGGCTAGAAGTTTTAACATCAGCCCGTAGGAGCCAATCGACAGCACGATGATCAACCAGGCGAGAGCAAATACAAATTGCTGACTCCACTGAATTTGCCAGCCTTCAACTAAAACTGCCAGGGGCCACAAAGCGATCGCGCTAGCCACTGCTTGGACAAACAAACTCGCCACCACGGGCAAATTTTGCGCGGGCTGAGTGCGATTGAGATGCCGTTGGTATAGCGTTGCCACCGTCATACTGGCCGCCGCAAGAAAGGGTAAGGCATACCCCATCGGTGCCACCCCGGTAGCCCCCTCTAACTTAGTGATGACGACCAACACGACACCGGCGAAACCGACTCCGGTGCCGCACCACTGCACTGCCGATATCGACTCTCCTAGCAGCGGACCCGATAAAACGCTGGTGGCCATCGGTTGCAATGCGGTGATCAGAGCCACAATCCACGGGGAAACGCCCAGCGCAAGCGCTCCGAGTGCGGCACTGAGCCAAACCGCATGAGCAAGCACACCAATGATGGCTGCGCGCGCGATCGCGGTCTTGCTGTAAAATCTTAACTTCCGACGATAGACCAGCCAGCCCAGCAGCAGCATTGCCACACAGACATAGCGAACAAACAACAGCGTGAATGGCCCCGCATAGGGCAGGCCATACTTGGCGCCAATGAAGCCAGAACTCCACAGCACCACAAACAGCAGTTCGAGTCCGAGAACGGGCATCCTGAATACCTCATGGGAGCGGATGAGCTTGTGCGATCGCACGCTGATGATGAATGTCTGAATTAAGCATTCATGCCAGCACCAAAATGTCGTGAACACGAAAGCTTCTACAGCAGCTTTTCGACGACTGTTGCCCTAAGTGGCTTGCCAAAATATGCCACCGAAACTTGGGTGCCGGGCTGGTCGTAGCCCAGCGGCAAATAGGCATACACCACGCAGCGCCCCAAACTGTAGCCGTAGCCGGCACTGGTGGCATAACCCAGCACCTTACCGTCTGCCAGCACGGGTTCCTTGCCCAGCACCACCGCCGTCGGATCATCTAGAGTGAGGAAGCAAAGCTTGCGGCTAGCGTATTCTTTTCGTTGCAACAGGGCCTCCTTGCCGATGAAATCGCCCTGATTCGGCTTCACCGCAAAGCCCAATCCCGCTTCGTAGGGGTCATATTCGGTGTGAATATCGGTGCCCCAAAGCAAAAATCCCTTTTCCAACCGCAGCGTTTCAAAGGCTGCCAGACCCCCAGCAATGATGCCGTGGGACTGCCCCGCCGCCCATAGGGTGTCCCAAAGCTTCAGACCGCACTCCGTCGGAGCATAGATTTCCCAGCCCTCCTCACCGACGTAGGAGACACGCACCGCCAACACGGGAATATTGCCAATGCGAATGGGCTGATTCGTAAAAAATTTGAACTGCGGCTTCGACACATCAGTCTGGGTGACCGATTGCAACACTGCTGGGGCTTTGGGTCCCCACAGTCCGACACAGCAATAGCTGGAGGAAACATCGGTAATGCGAACAGAACCATCGTCAGGTAAATGCGCCTGCATCCAAGCGAGATCGTGTCCATGCACGGAACCGCCCGTGACCACCCAGTACTTTTCTTGGCCCAAACGACTCACCGTTAGGTCGCACATGATGCCGCCGTTGGCGTCCAGCATGGCAGTGTAAATCACTTTGCCAACGGGCTTATTGACGTCATTGGCGCAGAGGGTTTGTAGATAGTCCACTACGCCAGACCCCGTGATCTCAAATTTGGCAAAGGGGGTGAGGTCGTAGAGGGCCACGCGATCGCGAGTGGCTAAATGTTCTGCCCCTTGAATCGGTGACCAATGCTTTGCTTCCCAGCCATGACGCGGCGGCACGTCATACTCTTCCAATCGCGCAATGTTAGATTTGAACCACTGGGGTCGCTCCCAGCCCGCACTAAAGATGAACTGGGCACCCAGTTCCTGCAGGCGCGGATAAAAGGGACTTACCCGCAACTCTCGTGAATGGGTCTGCTGATCAAGGGGGTGAATGATGTCGTACACCTCGTCGTACTGTTGCGCCCCGGCCCGAGTAATGAAGTCGCCGCTCTTGCAAACGTCGGGAAAGCGGTGAATATCCATTTCATGAATGTCGAGGCTGGGCACGCCGGTCGTCATTAATTCAGCGACGATTTTGCCCACCCCGCCGCCATGGGTCACCCAAACGGCTTCCGCGACCCAAAAGCCCTGGGCCTTAGTCGATTCGCCAATGATGGCACCACTGTCTGGGGTGAAGGAAAACATGCCGTTGATTTTGTAGGGCAGTTCGGCATCCTTAAGCGCGGGAAAAAGCTCTGTAGTGGACTTCCAGGCCGGGCCAAAGTGTTCTGCAGTAAAGGGCTTGACCGAAGGCATCACGGGCGCTTCGGCATAGGGCAGAATGTTGTCCGGATCAACCAGCAACGGCTCATGCTGGTAGGAACCAATGCCCCAGCAGTCCCCATGCTGGCGAAAGTACATGGCATGGTCCTGATGGCGCACGATGGGATAGTTAACTTCCGCCGTTTCCGCCGCCAGTTCGGGAATCGGCGCGGTTTTTACATATTGGTGCTGCACAGGGGTAAGGGGAATCACTTCGCCCACCATCCGCCCAATGCGGGGCCCCCAAATACCGGCACAAACGAGTACTTTGTCCGTTTCGATGCGGCCTTGATCGGTGACGACGGCCTTGACCTGACCGTCCACCACTTCAATGTCTATGACTGTGGTGTTGCCGTAGAACTCTGCAGCTCCCGCTTCAGTGGCGTAGTTTGCCAGGGCTTCTGCCGCCCGCAGCGCTTTGGCAATGCCGTCAGTGGGCACGTAATAGCCACCAAGGATTTTGGTTTCGTCCATGAGGGGGACTTTGGCTTTGACCGCTGCTGGCGTTAGCAACGTGGCCCCGTCTACGCCCCAAGATTGGGCCCAGCCGAGTTTGCGTTGGAGTTCGGTCAGGCGTTCTTCGGTGTAGGCCACCTCAATGCCACCACAAGGATAAAAGGCCGGACCTTCGTCAGTGCTGAGTTGGCTGTACAGGTCGATGGTGTACTGTGCCAGCTTGGTCATGGTTTTAGAGGCATTGGTTTGAAATACCAAGCCGGGGGCGTGAGACGTGGAGCCGCCCGTGGCAAAGAGTGGGCCTTGTTCGACAACGACAATGTCTTTCCAGCCCTGCTTGGCGAGGTGGTAGGTGGTGCTACAGCCGACGATCCCAGCACCGATGACGACGAGGGTAGCGTTGGTTTTCATGGGGTTCTCCGGGGGTGGGGTGAGAGGGTGGATGGGGTGAGGGGGTGGCAGGGTGTTGGGGTGGATGAGGGTAGATGAGTTGGGTGGCGTAGGGGGTTTTCGGGATAATCCCACCAATTTTTGGTAATTATTCGCCGACGGCCTGGGCAACCATTTGCTGAAAGCGATAAACGGCCTGTTCCAATTCGGGAGAAAAGCAGCCACCATCAAACCGAGGGGACTGTCGCCCAATCTGCAGCCGCTCAATCATTTCGATGTCTTCGTCGTTGGTGTCTTGCCACAGGTCGATAGGCAGATGGCGTAGCGCTTCATTTTCCGACGTCATAGCGGCATCCCCAATGAAATAAAAGGTCATGCGCTCCTGAGTTTGACTCGGACTGAGCGGATTAACGATGAAAACCAAAAAGTAGTCGGGGTGAACGCCTAGCATCAGGTTGGGGAAAACCGTGATGTATTCAGCGACGGTTTCTTTTTGATGCGCCTCAAGATTGGGGAAGGTGGGGAGCGATCGCCCCGCTAAAACGCCACTCTTGTACAGCAGGCTGCCCTGACCCACGTGCATGTCGCCCACGTCAAAGCCAAAGTGGTCTTCCATGCGCGAGCAGCTATTGAGTGCTGGATGCACCCAGGTTAGGTGATAACTTTCCGAAAAGTTTTCGACCGCCAGCTTCCAGTTAGCATTGCAGGTGAGGCCGACTTCGCGAGGCTCGCGACGGAGTTGGTCGAGATCATAAGAGGCCCAGCGATCGCGCACCGGCTGCAAATACTCTGCCAACGGTGGGGCGTCACCCGACAAGTTGACAAACACTAAATCGAGCCATTGCTCACAACGAATCGCCTGCAGTCCTTGACTATCGCGATCAAACCCGTCGTAGGTGTCTTTGTAATAGCCGCCAAAATGAGGCGTACCTCTCAGTTTACCGTCCAGCTTGTAGGTCCAAGCATGGTAAGGACACTGCAAAGCCCCTCGCACGTTGCAGGGGGTGCTCACTAACTGCAACCCACGGTGACTGCATACATTGTGAAAAGCTCGCAGCGTACCAGCGCGATCGCGGACGAGCACGATGGGCATGCCCGCCACCTCAGTGGGATAGACATCGCCAGGGTTTGGGGCGTCCGACGCCAACCCCACACAAACCCAATACTGCTGAAATACCGTGGCGCGCTCTTGCTGCAGGTAGCGATCGCTGACATAGGCAGCAGCAGGCAAACCGGTTTGTCGATAGTCATCCAGCTGAATAACGGCTGACTCTGACGCCGTATTGGTTTCCTGATAGCCGCTGTAAGCGTCAACCAGGGTCAGCTCAGGCGGTTGGGCAACAACTTTTTCCTGGGTCATACTCTGCCTCTATGGCTCTTGCATGGAATTCATCAGGGGCAATCACCTGCATGCAATAACTTGCAGTTCCCGCACGAAAACATGCAGCATCGCCAAGAAATCCACTCAGCAGATGTTGTCATGACAAGCAGTCAAAACATGTCATTACAAGTGATGCAAAAGACCATAGGCTTGAGAAAACTCCTTTTATGTCTTCTGCTTTACAATTTGACAGCTTTTTTACTGGAAATTTTGACTTTCTAAAATCGGCTTAGGGCAATGGATCTAAAGGCTTTAGGGCGATCAAGGACAAAAATAGCCCAATAATTTCTGGCAAAAAATCAAGATTTCAAGACTTGTCGTAACAACTGTATCGGCAGCCACAGTCTTTAGAAATCTGCAAGTCTAAATTTTATTTTGATAGCGTTTCTCAGTGGTTTGTTCGACCGAAAAGATGATTCTTTTTCTTGTAGGACCTACGCAGTTGCACCTGATTTTGGCCCCTTACATTCCCAATACTGGGGAAATCGGAGGCAATCGTCCCCAATATTGGGGGATTAAGGGGCTTTGGCGTAAGTCCTCCCTTAACTGGTGCATATCAGCTAAGGTGTCGCAACTGCCGCCTAGACTAGGATTTGCCAAGCCCTGTTACGGGGTGTTGTGATTCCTTGACAATTATGTGATTCCTGCTGAAAAGTGTTCACAGACAACATTATTGGCAGGCCAGAAGTGCAGACGTTGGTGACGGAGCCGGGCTGCGATTGGCTGTCGTTCCCGCTCACGAAGCTCCCTGTTTAAGGAGTATCAAAGTGTTACGGCGGATGTTTCTTATGCCGGTCTGTTTGCTGTTCGTTGATGTGTTGAAAACTGAATCACCCTACTGACTTAACCCTTATGACTACTCAGAATAATGGGCATGGGGAGCATGACGAGCATCCGTTTGTGATGCCAGAGCATGCACCCACTCGCCATATTAGTCGCCGACCCGGCGATCGCAATATCAAAGCAAAAGGCTTTGATTTCCACCCCGAGGTCTTCCTTGTGTCTGGTGGATTGATTTTGCTCTTCGTGGTCTTTACCCTGCTCTTTCAAGCACCGGCTGAGACGGCTTTCGGAGCTGTTCAGGGCTTTATTGCGGGCTCCTTGGGCTGGTTTTTTATCCTCTCAGTCTCTCTCTTTCTGATCTTCACCGTTTTCATCGCGTTTAGTAAGTTGGGCCAAGTCCGGTTAGGCGGCCCGGATGCTAAGCCAGAATTTCCCACCTTTGCTTGGATTGCCATGCTCATTAGTGCTGGCATGGGCATCGGTCTCATGTTCTGGAGCGTGGCTGAGCCCATTTTCCACTTTCAAGATCCGCCGGCTTTGTTAGGTACGATCGAGCCCAACACAGCCGATGCTGCTCAGCAAGCTTTGGGCATCACCTTTTTTCATTGGGGTTTACATGCTTGGGGCATTTACGCCCTCGTCGGTTTATCCCTCGCGTTTTTTGCCTTTAACTGGGGCTTGCCGTTGACCATTCGCTCTGTGTTCTATCCCTTATTAGGCGAAAAGATTTATGGCTGGCCGGGGAACGTGATCGATATTTTGGCCGTGGCCTCTACGCTATTCGGTCTCGCAACTTCTCTCGGATTTGGGGTGCAGCAGGTCAATGCCGGATTCAACTTCTTGTTTGGGTTGCAAATTAGCACTCCTGTACAAGTCGGGTTGATCGCCATCATTACTGGCTTTGCCACCGCGTCTGTCGTCTCTGGTTTGGGGAACGGGGTCAGACGCTTGAGCGAACTGAACATGATTTTGGCAGCGCTGCTGATGGGCTTTGTGCTGTTGGTCGGCCCCACCTTGTTTATCCTCAACTCATTTGTGGAAACGGTGGGCTACTATGCCGCGTCACTGCCGACCCTCAGTTTCTGGACAGAAACGTTTTCGGGTACTAGCTGGCAAAATAGCTGGACTGTTTTTTATTGGGGTTGGTGGGTATCTTGGTCGCCGTTTGTGGGCATCTTCATCGCTCGGGTCTCAAAGGGAAGAACCGTGCGGGAATTCATTCTTGGCGTTCTACTGCTGCCTTCCATGCTGACCTTTTTCTGGATGTCAGTCTTTGGCGGTACTGCCCTCAACTTTGAGCTGAGTGAAGCCACAGCGGGCTTGATTAGCACTGCCGTCGGCGAAAACGTAGCAACGGCCTTGTTTGTCATGCTGCAGCAGTTGCCCCTGACTGGCATCACCTCTTTTGTCGGCATTGTTTTGGTGGTGGTCTTTTTTGTGACTTCTTCTGACTCCGGTTCGCTGGTGGTCGATAGTTTGACCTCTGGCGGCAAGCTCGAATCGCCGGTGCCTCAACGGGTCTTTTGGGCCGTGATGGAAGGCGTGGTAGCTGCGGTATTGCTATTGGGTGGCGGTTTATCCGCGTTGCAAACAGCGTCGATCGCCACCGGTTTTCCTTTTGCGATTGTGCTGTTGGTCATGTGCTACAGCATCTACAAAGGGCTGCGGTATGAGCATGATGTGGTGCATGTGAAAAAGATGCTCCAAGATTCGGAAGCGGCCGAAAAGGCGATCGTGTCTTAGAGGCTTTTTCCTTGGCCTTTCTCAAGGAGGTGGCATCCGCAGTTTGATGTCACCTTCTGATCAGAGGGTCGAACCTTTGAATAGACGTTTCAGCGATACAGAATTCTGAAAAAGGCGATGTTCGGCGATCGCCGCCCTTTCTTACAAATCGGGCACTCATTCTGAGCCAACGCTATCAGCGGTGCTGAATCTAGAGATGAATCAGGTATCTGAGACCGCGGGCAAGATGCCTACTCTTCGCTATTGCTGGCTCGTCATCTGTCTTGTTGACGACTCAATTTATCCTCAAAATCAGCAGCGCCACGTTATCGAACATCGCCACCGTGAAAGCGCGAGATCGCGTCCGCGACCTCACGGTGGCAACATTTTAGATAAGTAGGCAGGCGTTATTAAATTGCAAATGATGTAGGTTGCGGTTGAGGAACGAAACCCAACACTCGCAAGGGTTTTGTCACCATAAGCTCGTTCTACAAAAGATTCAACCCCACCTACTTACCCCCTGACTTTTTACTAGGAGCTTTGATTGGCAATGGTGAAGCAGTTTGATGTCATCGTGGTGGGGGCGGGCGGCGTGGGCAGTGCCGCTGCCTATTACCTAGCCAAAGCCGGGCAAAAAGTCCTGCTGCTAGAGCAGTTTGAGCTGAACCATCAAAACGGTAGCTCCTATGGTCACTCTCGCGTGATTCGCTACACCTACGACAACCCCATCTACGTCAACCTGATGCGGGATGCCTATCCCCTATGGTTTGCCTTGCAAGAAGAAGCGGGGGAACAGCTTTATGTCAAAACCGGCGGCCTCGACTTTGGCTTTCCTGAGACCGAGACCTTCCAGCGCTTAAAAACCAGCTTAGATAAATCACGCTTGGAATATGACTACCTCTCCCAAGCTGAAATCGCACAGCAGTATCCTCAGTTCGCGCTCGCAGCGGGGATGGCCGGTCTCTTTAACCCTGATACTGGTTTGCTTAAAGCCTCTCGTTGCGTCTTAGCGCATACACGACTAGCTCAGGAAAGGGGCGCGACGGTGATTGACCAGACCCCTGTGCTCACCATCACGCCGTCAGAAAATGGCGTGATGGTGCAGACCGAGACCGAAACTTACGGGTGCGATCGCATCGTGCTAACCACGGGGAGTTGGGCCAAAGGCTTACTGGCCGAACAAGCGATCGATTTGCCCCTCAAAATCATGCCCTGCCAACTCGGCTTCTACCAACCCCAAAATGTTGCCGACTTTGAGCCTGGCAAGTTTCCGGTCTTCTTTGCCCACATGAACGGTGACTACGGCGAAATGCCCTACGGCATTCCCCACGAAGATCCCCGCATCGGCGTCAAAATCACCACCTTTTACGGTTGGGACACCGTGAATAAACCCAGCGAAGTCGACTATACCCCCAGTCAAGCTTGGACAGAACGAATTCGCGACTGGGCCAGCCAATACCTGCCCGACGTCGCGGGGCCACTGCTGGCCACTCGGCGCTGCCTCTACACCCTGACCCCAGACAAGGATTTCGTCGTCGATCAACATCCCCACTATCCCCATGTGGTCATCGGCGCAGGCTTCTCGGGGCATGGCTTTAAGTTCACCACGCTGATGGGTAAAATGCTGGCAGATCTAGCCGTCGAAGGGCATACGCCTCATGATACGAGCCTATTTAAGTTGGCCCGATTTCAAATGGTTGCAGTGTAAGCGGGTGGCGATAGGGAGTAGAGGGTGATAGAAGGCCTGCGTGGCAGGGTGGCAGGGTGGCAGGGTGTGAGAGTAAAGAGGGTGGCAGGGTAAAGCGGTATCCAATTGCCGTCTTCAAAAGGTTAAGCCTGTCTAACCCCACTACCCAGCCACCCAACTATCCAATCACCCCACCTACTCCACCTCCCTATCACCCACTCCTTCCCCACTCAGCCGCACCGCATTCCCCCAGTTTTTAGATAGGATGTCAGGGATGGTCAGCAAACGATGACATTTTCTATGGTTCCGAGTGAACAGCTTTCAGATAAGCAACCGCTGCATGTCGCCATTTCGGAACAGTTGAAACAAAAAATTGAAGCCGGTGAATATGAGCCAGGCAGCCGCTTGCCGAGCGAGTTTGATCTGGGGGAAATCTTTGGCGTCAGTCGGACGACCGTACGCAAGGCCATTACCAACCTGATTCAACAGGGGTTGGTAACTACCCAGCAGGGCAAAGGCATTTTTGTCACTGAGAAGCATAAAATCAGCTTCTCCATGTCTAACCCACTGATGTATTTTGACGCCGCCCTAAAGCAGCAAGGATTTTTGGGACGGGTTCACTCCCTAAGGTTTCAGCTCACCCCAGCGACGCCTGATGTCTCTCGCAAGCTGCAGCTCCCCGAGCGGCTCGCCCAAGTCTACTGGCAAGAAAAAATCTATTACGCCAATGACACGCCGATCGCATTGGATATGACTTACTATCCTCAAGCAATTGGCGAAACGCTAGCCACAGAGCTCCAGCAGGGCTTTACGTACAGCACCTTAGTGAAAGGTAAGGTATTGCTCAATGGAGCCAAAGTAAGCTTAGAAAGCGTGCCTGCGAACTATGAACTCAGCGAATATCTCGCCGTGCCGCTGGGGATGCCGCTATTGGTGTTTAACTATGTTGCTTACCAAGGCGATCGCCAACCCGTCGTCTGTGGTAAGACCCTATCGCGGTCTGACTGGACTTGCTATACCGCTGAAATCGAAGTCGAGCAACCTTTAGACGCTCCCCCACAGCTAGGGGATTAGCTTAAAAATAAATTACCCGGACAAGATTGTGGCAGGGTGGATGGGTAGCAGGGTAGATGGGATATTGTTTAGGCAGGCGTTATTAAATTTCAAATGATGTAGGTTGCGGTTGATGAATGAAACCCAACACTCGCAAGGGTTTTGTCACCATAAGCTCGTTTATTCAGTAGGAAGCCCTTGCTGAACTCCGAACTCCGAACTCTAAACTCCGAACTCCGAATTCGAATGTCTGAGCCAGGAGAGTCGCATCACCCCCTAAGCAGCCATCGGCCAGTCTTCGATAAAGCCGTGGCGCATGGGCTGTAAACCCGAGTCCAGTAACCGTTGCAAACGAGGAATCTCATCACTGTTGTAAACCCGAAATTCACTCTTGATGGTCGCTTGCGCCGAACGTACAGCCTGGTTGAGCACCAAAGAGCCGTTTGGATCTGACACTGAACGGTGAAAGGTGCCCGGTGGTAATCGCAAAATGTGGCGATTGGCATCCAAGCGCACTTCATGAAACGGGTATTCCCAAGCAAAGTTAACAAGATAAAAAGTCCGACCGCCCGATACTGCTAACAAATTATCTTCCTGGTGAGGGTGTAGGTAAAATTGCCATGCGCCTCCAGCAGAGTTGTTAGGACTCGTTGCTGGCCCATCATGAAAGACTAAATCTCGCGCGTTGGAATCAGGAACGGTAATGTCAAAAAACTGAACACTCGGAGTGTCTCGAAAACGATGAAAAGAGATAAGTTCAAACATGGCAACCTGTCAGATTCGGTATGGCATCAGCTTGCCCGCCAAGCTAACCTCTATTGCTAAGAGGGATCAAAACAATCTGCGAGTCTTATCTATTCGCTAACCGAATAGATTGTCTGTATGAACATTCAGCAATTGTTGGTATTGGCAACGATCGCCCGCGAGGGTACCTTTTCTAATGCCGCCTTAGCATTGGACACCTCGCAAGCGGCGGTAAGTCGCGCGATCGCTTCCCTAGAGCAAGAATTGGGCGTTCCCTTGCTTAAGCGGGGACGATTTGGGGCCAAGCTTACCCAAGTTGGCGAACGGGTCTTGTTCTACTCCCACAAAATGCTGGAACTGCGAGAACGCATTGATTACGAGGTCAATCTAGAAAAGGGATTGTATACTGGCCGGCTCAGAATTGCCTCTTTTCGCAGCGCCGCGACCCATCTGCTGCCGCCGATTCTGGCCCGCTTTCGAACGCAGTTTCCCAGGGTAGAAATCAGCCTCACCGAGCTAGAACCGGCTGGCGTCGAGCAAGCCCTGCGAGAAGGGCAAGTCGATATGGGCCTAGTGCCGCTGCCGCGATCGGATGAGTTTCGGGTTTGGGAAGTCGCCAGGGATGAGTATGTTGCCCTGTTACCTGACGCCATGCGTGATTTACCCCCTCAATTAACCTGGAATGACCTGACCAACTACGACTTTGTCCTATACAACTATGCCGAATGTACTAACGCCGTGCGAGAGCACTGGCAACGCTGGGGTCAAGAACTCAAAGTAGCCTACGTTATCAAAGAAGATTCCACTATTGTCAGCATGGTCGCTCAGGGGTTAGGGGCGGCGATTTTGCCGCGTTTAGCGGCGCTGCCAATTCCCACTGGGGTGCAGGTGCGATCGCTGCCCGAGCCATTAGAGCGGATGATTGGGGTCGCGACCTTAGTCCAAACTCCCCATGCGCCTGCAGTAGACGTTTTTATTGAGATGCTACGCACAAACGATTGCCAGAGATCCTAAGGGCTCTAGTCCCGTGCGGCGTAAGTTTGCCTACCATGCTTTAAAGCGGGGGAGCAGCGGGGCGAAGGAGAGCAGAAACTGCAACGGTAGGGCAACTTCTGCCACCTAATGGGCCATGTGCTCTGTACTTTGCCCTGGGCGTGCTGTTGGCGATCGCTAAATTTTCGCAGTGCCAGCAGTCACGATTGCTGACGATAAGCGAGCAAAATCTGACCGCATGGGTTCTGGTAAACGCCGTAAGATTTTTCGTGGTTGCTGCTGTATGGGGACAAGGGTCACCTCAGCCGAGGCGCATAGCTCCTGGTTGGCCGCGTTATAAATTGCGTATCGCCAAACAATCCGCACGCTTTGGGAGGGTAACATCCAACATTTGACTAGGGCGGTCATGCCCAAAGCTAGTGGTTGCCGATACTGTATCGATAAATCGACAACTGGCAAATCAACGCCGCAGTTAATCCAGTCGGCAAACTCAATGCCGTGCGATCGCAAATACTCGACTCGGGCTGCTTCGAGCCAGGCGACATAGTTGCCGTGCCATACAATCCCCCCGTAGTCCGTATGGTGGGGCTGCACTCTCACGGTGTATTCAAAAGCATGCTTTGGAGCATTTTCTGGCGATTTCATTCACACATAGGCTAACAAACTAGCTCACCTTATCAGGCCTGAGGAAAGCGTGAACTAACGCGATCGGTTACTACGAATTATGAAATCGTTCAAAACTGTGTGAAGTCAGATGACTATGATTGTCATGGAGCAGCTTAGAACCCTTGTTAAATAAGGGTTCTACAACCGTTCTTATTAAAAAAGCTTTTTTGTAGTCCGTAGCCAAATAGCTGGCGGCGCACCCGAATGAGGTCATCATGATCGAAAGAATTCTTTTAGCAGATTCTGGCACCGGTAACACCGAGGCCATGATGAAAGTGCTGATAAAAATTCCGCTCATTCAGCGAGCCAAAATCACCGTATTGCATGTTGTCCCCCCTCAAGTGTCTGCAGAGCGTATGACTGCCAAGTGGGAAGCCGGTGGCCGCACGCTAGCCGAAGCGATCAAAACCCTCAACCTCGATCCGGCTCATGTCACGGCAATGCTACGGGAGGGTGATCCAAAAGACCTTGTGATCAAGGTCGCCAATGAAGTGGATGCTGACCTCATCGTGATGGGTTCTCGGGGGTTAAAGGGCCTAAGAGCGATTCTGGAAAATTCTGTTAGTCAGTATGTCTTTCAGTTATCGTCTCGGCCAATGCTGCTGGTAAAAGATGAGCTGTACAGCATTCGCCCTATCAAGCGCGTCATGGTTGCGATGGATAAGTCCGACTCGGCCCGAGAGGGGTTGAAATTGGGCATTAACCTTTTGCGAGATATTAAAAATAGTGAGCTCTTACTGGTTCATACGGTGTCGAGCCTAAAGGCGCGCCCCTTTGAGGAAACAGAGCCTGACCCTAACAAAGACCCGGTGTTAGCTGCGGCCGCAGGCGAGGCTAAACGCTACGGCATTAAAACCGTGTTGTCGGCCCCCGAAGGCAAGGCTGGTAGCCGCATCTGTCAACTGGCTGAAGATAAGAATGTGGATCTGATGATTTTGGGCTCGCCCGATCGCCGCCCCTCAATCGCAAAGGGATTGCCTGACCTTGATCGACTATTGGGTGAGTCACTGTCAGATTATGTGCGGGTTTATACGCCTTGTCCCGTTCTCCTAACGCGAATTGCTAGCTAAACATAGCGGCTGTTTGGCCGTAATCAGCTCTTCCCGCATTACCTGCAACTGACAACCCATGCGGGACTGAGGAAAGGGCTGTTTGGAACGTCATCGCTGAAGATGCGGCTCAGGTGCGATCGCTCTACTTTTTGCTGCCGGGTACAGACGGCAAGTTTGCTTGCGGGGGGCTCTTTGTTGAGCTCAAAACAGTAGAGCTGATCCGACAGGTGTGTGACGTGGCAGTAGTTACCTATCAACAAAGTGTATCCATACGACACGGCAGAATATTGGGCACAGTACAAAGTGACTGAGGGGTTTGGCCTGCCGCCGATGGAGGCCGTGGCCTGTGGCTGCCAGGTATTTTCAAGCGTGAATGGAGCGCTCGCTGACGATCTCGATCCAGGGTTTAACTGTCAGTCAATTGGTATCTATTCCACGAACTATGACGTTGATCGCATTTTGACGGCCATTCAAACATCAGCGACGGCCACTCTGCCAGATGGCTTTTTTGCTCTCTATCGAGAAGACAAAATTGTTCTAAGACTGCAGCACATTTTGACCGTAGTAAATCATTTCTTTGACCATGTCGGCCAGCAGCCATCCGATATTTCAGGGCTGTCGTCGCCGCGCATTATGAAGCTGAAACTGCAGCGCTTTTATCAAAAAATATGCCAAAAAGTTTCCAAAAAATGAATCGCTTCGATGCATTACCGCATGCCGTCCTGCCGTGAGGTATGGCAAATGCTTTGAGCTTATCTCCAGGTTCGCGACAGGTACCTTTGCTGAAATGTGCCGAAACCTTAAGCTTTGTGGTCCCGAGTATTCTCTCACCTCAAATGCTCAATCAGCCTTCTAGATGTCTAGAAAGCTACACACTCTTAAAGACTCTGCGGCAAATACTATACGGTTAGTTCGGTGTAAGAACCCGGTAATTCTTCGGGTAAGCAACACCTGCGAAAACTGAGTTCACCTGTAAAAATAAGGATGAACTTGAGAGGTGAACTTGATGAAGCGATTGTTTAGTGCCCCCATAATTAAGTGGCTGAGAAATTTATTACGCAACTCAAAATATCGCTGGCTCATCATTTTAGGATCTGTCATTTACTTGGTTAGCCCCCTGGATATCTCACCAGATATTTTTCCGGTGTTGGGTTGGATAGACGATGGACTACTCGCCACAATCGTCGTAACTGAATTAACTCAAATGGCAGCAGATCGACGTCGCAAACGAGTCCAACAGGCAGAGCAATCAGTTGATTCTCAAGCATATGGAAACGTGATTGATATTGAGGCCGTATCAGCCAATTAATCACGAATTAGAAATCACTAAAAGATTCAAAAAATTGAGGAGATTGCATCATGGAAATATCTGTGAAAGAACGCATCAAGACCGAATTAGATCAAGCTCAGTCAGAGAGTAAACAGCGGGTAGGTCGCATCGGCGATATTTTAAAGGCTGCCGCTTCCTTGACCTACGAAGAAATCAAAGAGGGCTCATCAGAGCTGAATGTAGCAACTCGGAAGTCGGTGGCAGAAATCATCGAGGATTTGCATGAAGCTCCTAAGGCAACGGTTGACATCGATGTCGATGATGCCAAGTTTGAAACGCCTACTTCGGCTAACCCGGACGAAAACATCTCAGATGCTGAGACTCTCGTACCAACCTGGAAAACGATCTTGCAAGATGTGTTGACATTAGTGCGCGATCACAAAGGCGATTGGTTCCAAGCTTCCCAAAAATCAGTCAACAACAACGCCATCAAATTTGATCAAGATATGACGGATGAATATGGCGATCGCTATCTCAAAGCTCGCAACTTTTTCCAGCGGGTGTTTGAGCAAATCAAGTCGCAAAGAGCAAGTTCTAATCCTGAAACTGAAAAGAAAGGCAAACCCGTGACCATTGAAGTCATGGATGGCGATGTCCCGATCATTGATGTCACGCCTACTGTTCAGCCTGCTGAAACTGAAGTGTCACACTAAAGTTTCAAAGTTTTCAGGTTAGGTACGAAGCGTTTTTGAGGCGATCGCCGTCGGGACTAGCCGTAGGCTTGCAGGACGATCGCGTCGAGCTATTTGTGGAGCTGGTAGAGCTGGCGGTTGGTTTCGTCGAAGTAGGCGTTGTGGAATTGGGTGAGGCCCAACTAATTTGCATTTCACGATTGATCAACCCAATTCTCCAGCTTTAAACCTGGAACTCTAGAAAACTCATGTGTGTTGTTAGTGACGAGCGTCAAATCTTGGAAAGTGCTTGGGCGGCAATGGGTAAATCCATTGCGCCAATAATGCATCCTTTTCTAGAGAGTTCAGCTCTGACTTGCCCGTAAATCTGGGTGGCCTCTGCATTGAAATCTATGATGCTCAACGGTAACAGGAACTGCTGCAAAGCTGCTCTATTTTTGTCAACTTGCTGGCTTTTGCAAGCGCCATATTCTAGCTCTGCAATAGTGATTGAAGAAATACTAATATCTGTTGGGGAATGAGATTAAAAGCGAGTTAGAACTTCTGCTGGCTTTTGCTTGATGATGTAGATGCAAATATTGGTATCGAGCAAATACTTCATTCAAATAGGTTCTCCCGACTTTCAAGAGGCGGTTGATCGCGGTCAAGCATAAAGTCGTCGGTGAACTGGTCAAGACTGTCGACCAGAGATTGCCAAGGGTTGTCTTTGTTGAGCAAGATAATCGCGTTGCCAATCTTCTTGATGTAGACTTCGGTGCCGTTAAAACGAAACTCAGTGGGCAAAACAACAACTTGGCCTTGCTCATTGGTCAGTAGTTTGGCAGTTTCCATAGCGGGGGACTCCTGATTGTTTATTTAGCTTACTGGTTTGAGTCTTGCGTCGGATCCCAGGGACCGATGACGGGTTCGCCGCGCTTTTCTTTTTCGGCGAGGTCGAGGTTGAGGTCGAGGAGTTTTTCGAGGAGGTCGTTGTCGGGGCTAGAGCCGTAGGCTGGCGGAACTTGATTACCCTAGCGTTGGCTAGCGTTGAGGATGGTTAATCCGACAATGGCCTCAGCATCGTCATAGCGAACCACAATGTCATCATCGGTGAGTTCGCTGTCGTCGGCAGATTGGGGCGGATTGTTGAAGTCGATGTAGAGCACATCGGCTTCGGCATCGTACACGATAAAAAACGGCTGTTTAGGCAAGTCGTGCAAAAGCGGCAGGAATTTGAGATAAGACTGGGCTTCTTGAAAGTTAGCTAAGGCCATATTTGTTGCCTCCGGTTGAGTGAGTTTACCTTGCGCGTTGAGAAAGCGGTGACTACAAACCCATCCGTGTTGCCTTCTTTGTAAATGACAACTAGCCACTTCCTGGGTTTGAGCTCCCGAATCGCCATGAGCGCACCTTCATTGCCTTGCACAATACGAATGGGAGCTGAAATTGTTTGTAAAAGCAGCGCCTGCTGGTTTGCCAGGTCGTCATGGCGCTGAATAATATGTTGCCACCGTTCTTCCGGCAGTCGGATTTTAACGCCATTGACTGAGGTGGCTGTAGCGGTCATGGATTCTCCTTTGTCGGATCCCAGGGGCCGATGACGGATTCGCCGCGTTTTTCTTTCTCGGCGAGGTCGAGGTTGAGGTCGAGGAGTTTTTCGAGGAGGTTGTCGTCGGGGCTAAAGCCGTAGGCTTGTAGGACAAGGGCATCAAGTTGTTTATGGAGTTTGTAGAGCGGTGTTTGGTTCCGCAAACTAGGCGTTATGAAGTTTGGTGTCGTTCCGGCTCTTTTGCATAACTTACTCATTACCTACACGGTGCAGCTCGGAATTATTTGAACTTCAAGTATTTGGAGTATCGTTGGGGAGAATCTTTCATTTGCTCAAAGTTCCAATCTAAGAGGTTTGAATCCCTTTCAACTAGCAAACTTCGTTCTTGCCCGACAGGAAGGGGGCTTTTGCCAAATAACTTGAGATTAATGATTCTCATCTCCTTTGACTTTTCCAAAATATCATCTATGTGGTCAACAATATCTTGATCGAAGAGAAATATAGACTTATATAGCGGTTCTCACTCTGGCGAGGTACAGTAGCAGCAACTTGTGAACCAGTTTTCGATATCTTTCAAAGAAACAGATTCGAAGGCTTCTTCTATGGCTTTGGCTAAGTCTGGGTAGGTTCTCGCTTCCAGTGAGCGCA
>JBCDAJ010000022.1:0-56524 GCA_039185935.1 Cyanobacteria bacterium P01_F01_bin.56
GATATCCAACAACTCTCCCAACACTTGTGAGTCATGCACAGCGGCATCGGTCACCGCATAGCGGCGGATAAAGCCGAATCCACTGTCAATGCTGATGTGGTCTTTGTCGCCAAAGTGCGACACGTTGTGCTTTTTCGTCCAACGGGCATCCACGTCCTTTTGCGCTCGCGTATGAGGCTGCTCCAGCCAGGCCTCGGGCACTTGCCCGGCTTTAATCTGCTGATTCTCTGCCTGGCGGTTGCGTTGCTTGGGCACGGGCACCAAGGTCGCATCCATGATTTGACCCTCTTGCGCCTGATATCCCGACTGCTGCAAGTAGCCCTCGAACTGCTCGAATAGCGCTTCTACCAATCCCCGCTGTTGAAGCTGCTCGCGGAACAACCACACCGTGGTGGCATCCGGCACCCGTGCTTCCAGGCCCAGACCCAGAAACTGCATGAACGAGAGGCGGTCATTCACCTGATATTCCCAGTCTTCATCGCTGATGTTGTAGAGCTTTTTCAGCCCTAGCATTTTGAACAGCAGCAACTCGTCTAACGGTTTGCGACCGGCATTGCTGTGGCGCGGTTTTTCACGAATCTTTCTCAAGTTTGGGCGAAAGGTTTCCCACGGCACCATCCGGTTCAGCCGAGTGAGAAAGTCTTTTTTGCTCTCTAGCTTTTGCTGGCGCGTTTGCAGATCCCAGAACCCTGGCGGTCCCATTTGCCGATGACGATAGACTTCATTTAGTCCATGATCTCATAGTGAGACCAGCTCGGCTATTTTTCGAGGTGCCTTTTATCTACTTTGTTCCGATTGCGTCACCCCTACAGTTTTTGAATCACAGCCGAATACTGAATTCCCAGGTCGAAATGCTGAATTGAAATGTCTGCTGGATATCGGTTTCAACCTTTCAGAATGACCTGATCAAACTGCGGTTTTCTGTATTACAGCTTCACATTGAAGTATGCCAGCTATCGATCATCGGACTTACACAAAAGCCCCTCTATTTCCCCAACTCTGGGGAATGTAGTATCCGGTTTCCCTCGGTTTGGGGGATTAAAGGGGCGAAAATCGAATGTAATTGCGGGCGCGTCATCAATTAAATCCAGAAGCCTTTAACCATCAGCATCATCGCGCCCGCACTCAAAATCAAAACGGTATCTAGCTAAGTTGAACTGAGTCTATGGCAAGCTAGCTGATGTTGTGTCATTACTGCACTGGCTATGACAACTGCTACGCCGCCCATTTGGACTCTTCGCGATCGCTCATTTTGCTGGGGCGATCGCACGTACGTTATGGGCGTCCTCAATGTCACGCCAGACAGCTTTAGTGATGGTGGGCAGTTTGACACGCTATCAGGGGCGATCGCCCAAGCCACGTCGCTGCTCAAAGCTGGGGTCGATATCTTAGATATAGGTGGCCAGTCTACTCGTCCTGGGGCCACCCAAATCTCCATTGAAGCAGAGCGCCAACGAGTCGTGCCCGTGATTGAGGCGATGCGGGCAAGTGATGATGCGCTTTTATCGCAAGCCGTGATCTCAGTGGATACGACGCGAGCCCAGGTCGCTCGGGCCGCCATCCGGGCGGGTGCTGACTTAGTCAACGACATCTCTGGCGGCACCTTTGATGCGGCGATGTTTTCCACGGTGGCGGACTTAAGCGTGCCTATTATCTTGATGCACATTCGCGGTACGCCAGAGACGATGCAGCAGGACACTGACTACGCCGATTTAATTAGTGAAATCTACGACTTTCTTGCGCGGCAGATCAACATGGCTCAAGCCGCCGGGATCAACCATCGTCAAATTGCGGTTGATCCCGGCATTGGTTTTGCCAAAAGCTATCCGCAAAACCTGGAAATCCTGCGGCAAATTCCTGCCTTTCGCCAACTAAACTGCCCGCTCCTCATCGGTCCGTCGCGCAAAAGCTTTATTGGGTGGTTACTAAATGAGCCCGAACCGCAGCAGCGGGTATGGGGCACAGCCGCTGCCTGTTGCGCGGCGATCGCGGGTGGCGCTGACATCATTCGCGTTCATGATGGCGACGAGATGGTTCAGGTAGCAAAAGTCGCTGATGCCATCTGGCGCCAGCGACTCCCCGAATATTGTGCTGACCCAATCTAAAGAAACCGTAGGGCATCACCTAGATAGTGGCGCAAAAGCGGCCTTTCATTCTCTGGGCCAGTAGTTCATCCAACCGTCAGACTATCCTAATGCCACTCTAGCGGAAGCGCACATCTCGGAAAACGAGACGGGCGTTAAAGCCATCTCGCCGCAACTCCAAGACCTGAATAGTAGCCTCCTCCTCACTGCTATATGACCCCGCATTGATGAAGTCACCTTGACGAGACGAGCTATCCATAAAAGCATTGGTGTATCCTAACTCTTTTAGTCGGGCAAGTGTCGCTTCATCGCCAAAGACCGCAGCGACATAAGCATCATTGATTCTAGTGGAGGGCAGATTACCGCCACCACCATTACCGTTACCGTTACCGTTACAAGGCTGCCCAGGAGGGAAATCAGTTGGGGGAATGCTATTTTGAGGTACCCCGACACTCCCTTCGCGAACCAGCCGGGTGCCGGTGGTATTGTAGATTTCCAAAAAGGTGGTGTTATCGCAATAATCGTAACGGGCGTAGTACCGGACGGATTGATTACTCAGCACTCCCGAAGCGAAATAATTGACTGAATTTTCAAAAGGCGGCACCGAATTTACCAAGGTCGCTAGCTTGCCGTTCACTTCTTGTAAGTTACTAATACGGTTAAAGACATTCATCAACCGTTGACCGCCACGGTTAAACACCCGAACTGAATAGGTCTGCGTTTCAAAGAATAGAACCGTATCTCGTTCAGACTGACCTTGCCCCACCCCCGGTGGCACGTTGAAGATTTCTACGACTTCCGCATCTTCGATGCGCACAATGTTATTTGTCCCTTCAAGAATGAGTAGACGCGCAAAACCTCCAGCTGGATCCTGCGGTTTATCAAAGACTTGAGAGGCATACTCGACCTGACGACCGTTGAAAGTTCCAAAACTGACGTAGGCGTCCTGATCAGCAACGGTTCTCAGGGTCGCGGGTTGGTTATTGACTCGCAATATCTGTTGAGAATTGTCAAAGATATTCATGAGCGTGCTGCCGCCCTCGCGAAAGACTCGGACGGTGAACTCACCCGTGTTGTAGAGCAATAGCGTAGGGCCAAACTGGGCGACTTCTACAGATTGCTCATCACCAGTTAAGGTTTCAGTTAACGCTGACTCTGACATTTCTGTTGCGGCTTTAACCATGCCAGAGTTAGCAACAGTACTCAACACTAACGTTGACGCTAGTGTTAACGAGGCAACCTTACCGATAAAAATAAGGGGGGACTGCATTACGTTGCTCCTCATCTTTGAACCACCTATCTAGCTCGCAGAGATTCTGGTCAAAGGAACTGAAAATGTCATCGTCATGACTCAGAAAGCGCGCTGATACGACCGTAATTCTATGTCAACTTTCTGAAATGGTACGGTTTTTCTGATATTTCCAGGCTGGTGCTGAGGAGGCAGTAAACCAAAGCGTAGTGATAAGTCAAAAGTGACGTCATGACCTTACGGGTTGAGCATCAATTTTTATGACGACCATTTCTAGAGACGTGGGTAAAGCTCCTTAGGGAGTCGCGCTTAAATAACATCCCACCGACCCTGCTACCCATCCACCCCGCCACAGTCTTATTCGGGTACTTTATTTTCAAGCCGCTCCCTTATTGTTTGCTCCTTAAGTCATCAATCATGTGAGTTTCCTCCAACTGTTTCAGTGATTACGGTCCATCATTTCTGAACAATTAAGCAGGACTTATGCAGTTGAATCTGATTTTGGCCCCTGTATCCCCAATCCTGTGGAATCGGATGCAACCTCCCCAGTATTGGGGATTGAGGTGGCTTTGGCGTAAGTCCCATTAAGCAGTCATTTTGATGCCAGAGGTTTAGTTCTTAATCGCGATCGGTCAAAGAGCTGACTCTGCAAATGAGGATGATAATAAGAAGAGACACGCTGAATGTTTGCTGACTCGAAGACTATCACTCACTGCTTTTTGCCCCTGCAACCCATTCACCCTGCGACCCATTCACCCTGCCACCCATTGCCCCTGCGACCCATTCACCCTGACACAGTCTTGTCTGGGTACTTTATTTACAAGCCGATCCCCAAGGCCCATAGTTCACTATCTGAATTGCTGGCAGCGCTGGCAGCACAAAACTTTATTGCGCAAGCAAGCATTCCACCAGCGGAGTTCTTACCATTTGACTGTAGAGAGTTGACGGAGCAATGAAACACGATCGCATCATTCCAGTTGGCCTTAGCCTGCTGCTGAGCATGAGTTTGCTCGCGGCCTGTGGTGGGCGAGATGCCCAGACTGCCCCCCCCTCAGAGGCAGTGGCAGAGCCCCCAACCGCAAGTGTCGAAACACCCGGCGATGAGGCGACAGCTCCTGACCCTGATGAAACGTCTCCTACCGACAGCCAGGGTACGGCGATCAATCCCCCCCAGTCTGCTAACTTAACCGCTGAACAAGCGAGTGCTGAAATTAATTTGCGATCACAACCCACCACTCAATCCACGTCAGAGGGCTACGGTCTAGTGGGTGATGCTGTAGAGCTGCTGAGAGCCGCCGAGGGCAAAGGTGGGTTGACTTGGTACTTCGTTAAATTTGAGGAGTCTGGCGCTGAAGGCTGGATTCGAGGCGACTTTATCGATACTAGCGGCAGCAGTGCGGGGCAACCCCCTAGCAGCAACGTTAGCATTGACACGTTTACCCTTGATGAGCTCTTCACGGTAGGGGGCGGGGGCTGCGGCATGACCCTTTGGGCCGCCGATAATCCGGGCGAATTTATCTTTTTCAATGGCTTACCTGGCGACTCTATGTGGATGAAACTGAATGGTGATATGACTGCCTTTCGGCGCACGGCAGCTTCGGGGCCAGAACTGTTTGGTCAGTCAGCCAGCCAAACCTTCGTCAGCAGCGATCGGAACATAGAGGTCAACGTGACAGCCAATGTCGGCACTGAAAGAGGATATGAATCCGTCAATATCGAACAGGGGCAACTCATGTTGAAAGCGGCCTCAGGTGCCCCGCTCACTGTGCCCGTCGAAGGCGATGCGGGGTGTTAAGTCTGATTAGGCCCTTGCTGAGACTGCGGTAGGCTCCTTGATGCCCCTGCTTCTGTCGGTTAATCAATCACCGAGTTAATTCAACCCTCTTCAGCGGCAGGTCAGGCATGCCTGATCAGACTTTTCGACAGAATTTGCATTACCCATGTCAGGTTGCCAAAGCTGGCATATCATTAGCGCCATTGGCGCAGCTGCAGGTCGGCTAGCTTAATGGAGAAAATGAAGATGAAATTGTCACGACTGACCATAGCCCTGCTAGGAACCGCCACCATCATGGGGGGGTATCCTACGTACAGTTGGGCGCAAGATCCGGAAACGCCTGATGTAGCTGCACCGGCGGAGGCCGGTCCCTCCGCCACTGATTTTTATAACGACGGGATCAGTCAGTTCGAAGCGGAAGACTACGCCCAGGCAATTGTGTCCTTTACCGAAGCGATTCAGCTGAATCCTGACTTTGCCGAGGCTTATCTCTATCGGGGGGCAGCATACCGGGCCCTCGATGAAACTGAGGTGGCCATTATTGATATCAATCGGGCGATCGCCCTTGACCCGGAGTTGGGACGGGCCTATCTGCTGCGAGCAGAAATTAATTACGAATTGGGCAATGCCCAACAGGCCTTGAGTGATGCCCAACAGGCGTTAGCGCTTGATCCGACCTTGGGGAGTGCCCGCTTGTATCAAGGGCTCGTGGCGCTGCAAGCAGGAGACAGCCAAACAGCCATCAGTGAGTTTACCGCTGCGATCGCTCAAGACCCAACGGACCTGCGAGCCTATTTGCTGCGGGGGTTTGCCTATGACCAAGCCGAATCATATTTTGAAGCGATCGCAGACTTTTCCGACGTCCTGAATGAGGAAAGCGATAACGTTATCGCGCTTGTGGGGCGCGGAGCAGCTTACTATCACGAAGGCGAATTATCTGAAGCCGATGCCGATCTTTCCCGCGCCATTGAAATCAATGCTGAGTTGCCCTACGCCTACTACAACCGTAGCTTTATCTACGTGGCGCAAAATCGATTAAATCCAGCCATTACCGACCTCGATCAGGCGATCGCGTTGCAACCCGTCTTTCCCCGCGCTTACCTCAACCGGGGGCTGTTACTGGCTCGGGTCGGCCAAGATAATGCCGCAATTGCCGACTTTGGACGCGCCTTAGACCAAGACCCAGTATTGGCTGAAGCCTTGACCGGACGGGCCAATGTGCAACTGTCTCGTGGGCGAGAAGACGATGCGATTGCCGACTATACGAAGGCTCTGACCATTACTCCTGATAGCGCTGTCAACTATAAACTGCGAGGCGATGCCTATCTGGCCGACGGCAATAATGCAGCGGCGCTAGCCGACTACAACCAGGCGATCGCCATTGCCCCCAACTACACGGCGGCCTACGCTGCTCGCGCTGAAGTCTATAACGAAATTGGCGATAGCCAACGCGCCTTTGACGACTACTCGCTCGTGATTTCGGTGGAAGACGATGACGTTGATCCGGATGTGTTGTACAAGCGGGGTCTGGTGCGGATGCGCCTGGGCGATCGCGCGGGGGCCCGAGATGACCTGCAAAACGCTGCCGATCGGTATCTGGAAACTGGGCAAGCAGACGGGTATCGTGAAACCGTGATTTATCTCCGCCAGCTCTAAACCGTTGGGTGACAACACCATGCTTTTTCGATGGCGCCGCCCACAATGGCAGACTTGGAGCTGTCTCTGCCTGATCATACTGACGCTGTGGTGGGGCTGGATGCCCGCTGCTCAGGCGAGTGTTCATGTTTATCGCGAGCGACCGGGACAAGTGACAGTGCGATCGCGTCTCAGCCTACGAGATTTTAGCGATCGCGCCTGGCAAGTAATCGCCTTCAAACGCACTCAGAAGACAACCTTGCAGGGCTACTATTTGCGGTTGGTCGGTTTTCCCGGTGCCGTAGTGATCGATCAGCAGCGACCAGCCACCTTCATTGCCCCTACTGGCCAACGTTGGCAACTGCAGTGGGCAGTCGATCCGCAAGCAAAAACCTTGCCGTCTAATGTCGGGCAGTTTGACCTTGCACCGCTGTTGACTGATATTGACCAACCCCTGCCCCTAGAAGTGCAGTTACCCCTCGTCGGGGCTGACCCAGCAGAGATGGCGATCGCCCCCTTTATTGTTGAGGAATGGCTACAGGTAAAACGCCGTACCGAGTCACCAGCGCCAATGGGAGCGCCCTTGAGAGAATAACCCGAGCATCATGCCAACAAATTGAAGATAACTAATCCCGACCAAGAACGCAGGAATGGGAAGCCAACTTTTGAGCCATAGCGTCAGCGCCAAACACCCGACCAAAGCCCAAAGGGTCGCGGCATCTAATCGCACATCTCGAAAGACCCGCTCCATCAAAATCACGGCTAGTGCCCCAATGCCCCCTGCCGCTAACAATTGCACCAATAGTCCAACAATGCCGCCCTGCAAGATATTCAGAGCAATGCTGCTCCCTGCCGATCCGACATTAAGCAAAGCTGATAAAAGAAAAATCAGCGCCATGTCTAACACCGTCGCCAGCAAGACCGTCAGTGAGGCATTCTGAAGTAAGGGAATCCAAGGCAGTGACTTCACGCGCCAAAGAGGATCTCTCATTGCCAAACTGCTCTCGCTCAAAAGTTGATGCCCTCATCCTATCTCACTGATTTGCCTGACTTGGCTGCGAGCAGCTTTCCGTTATGGATGGCTGTGATGCTGCTGCATTGTGAGATCGGTCTCGTCGCCGCCCAGATCGCCCATCGCAAAGGAGCCAACCGCAGGCTCTGGCTCATCTGGGGCATGATTGGCGGCACCTTATCGTTGGTAACGGCACTACGCTTGCCCACTCAAGTTTCTACAACTGCCAAAGAGGAGGGGCAACGACAGTAAAGGATGCTTGCTCTGTAGCACTCATTCCAAACCCGAACACTAGCGATTGTACAGTGCGCTTTT
Source organism: Cyanobacteria bacterium P01_F01_bin.56 (assembly GCA_039185935.1). GTDB lineage: Bacteria > Cyanobacteriota > Cyanobacteriia > Phormidesmidales > Phormidesmidaceae > Halomicronema. Next base: position 8,070 of record JBCDAJ010000022.1, read on the forward strand.
GCTATAGCACAGTACTTTGTTCAAAGCTTGCATATAAGCATTGATCGTACATTCGTTAGTACTGCTGCCTTTGCAGCAACCGGTGAAGAGCCGATTTAAGAAAGAGAGTCCAATCTCTACCTGAGCTGGGCTCGGAATTCCTTGGGCAGAGTGAACCGTATAAGAAAGATGAAAAGCAGGCAGTTCGGCCAACTGTTCAGTGCATCGATTGATGGCAATCAGAAGTGAATCGATTTCTCCAAGGGAATCAAATTCTCTCATTTCAGAAGAGCCGATACTGTAGCTGGCTGAGCGACCATCTCGGTGCTTTAACGTTACAGATGCCCGTACAACGCCCGAAACGCCTGTCGTCAGGCTCCAATCATCAACATAAATCAGAGAAAGCCGCTCCAATGCCGATGGAGAATAACTCGATTTAATAACATCTAGAGCAGTGTGATCACTAGAAATATTTGAGATGTGCTCTTCAATTTCCAGAAGAAACGAGTAAGGTGTGGTCACAAAGATCGTGATTTCTTCTTCGCCACCATCTAGATCTTCGTCAGTTTCAGCAAAGATGTGGCCTCTGCCAGTTCGAATGACTTCTAAATCCCCAGGTCTTTGGACAAAATCTTCGGGTTCCAAACTCACAATGCCATCTACAGAGAGAAACAAGGCGGCTGAGAGCCGGAGTGAATCAGCTCCCAGCAAGCTTGAATAGCAGCGGGCTCGTTCGATCAAGGCTCTGCTCCTGCCATAGCGACGAACGTTTCTCAACACGTAGGTGATATCGCGAAGGACTTGAGGAGACTCCTCCAAATGTTCTCGATTGTATGGGTCGTTCAAACAATCAATCGCCGCTTTGAAGTCTGACTCATACATAAACACACGAATAAAGTTTCTGCGAATGTATTGGGCTAGCTTCCGCATGTAGTGACCGTATGGTTGTCCTCTGCCACCACCTGCCAAGCAAGTCTTCTGAAAAAGATTGAGGGCTAACAAGTATCTGCGTGGGGTCATGGGGGCTCCAGACTTTTTTACTAAGGCCAACTTCGATTCATTTCAGCTCGGTATCTAGCGTGTTTACAAGGCAGTCACTTTGACTTCTGAGTCACAATCGCGTCGCAGGTATTGATAATGTGCCTTTGGTTTTGCAGCACTTGGAAAAGCAACTCCTCCAACTTATCGCCATCGCCTAAAGCCGCTCTTTGAGGCTGAGTAACTGAGTCTTCTGATTCCACGACAGCGGTCATCAGTTCCCCGTCTTTGGCTAATCCGTTCAGAATATAACGGTTAATTAGCGCTGTGGCAGTCGTACCTTGCGCATCTGCCACTTCGATCAGTCGTTTCCGAATGTCTTCGTTAAGCCGCAAGCTGAAGATTTTCTTAGGTGACATAGGTCTCGCTCATTACTCACAGCTAAAGAGGCTATCACATTTTCATACCTCTGCGAGCATTTATGCGTCATTTTTATATCTAAAAAATATTAATGCTGACATATTTATAGCATATTGATGTTTTTAAGACTTGTCCAATCCAATAAAGGCACCAAACATTAAACGACAGCGTAATTTTTCATAAAGTCCTCAATCTCTAAAGGGGAAATGAGAACAGCCTCCGAAAGGGCATCGCGACTTACACATGAGACAATGAATATACATCAAAAGTATATATTTATGATATACTAATTAAATCGAAATGATGCCTACGTCATGATTCGTCGATGACGTTGATAAATCAGGCGATGGTTAATGGTCGTTATTTCGTGACTGAGTCCTTGTTTTCTACCCATGAGGAATATCGTCATGTTTTCGCAAAACTCGAATGGCTGTCCTGGTATGTGTCATTTCATTCAAGACCGCCGCGATGCGGACCGATATACATGTCTGCCGTGCGGCAAAGTGCGGTACACCAGCAGCGAAAGTCCTTTTGAGATTTTTATTGCAACTATTTTGGCGATTATTGTAGTTGGTCTGTTTGTTTCAAGTTGTTCCTACAGCCCGTCTACGCAGAAAGTCTCGTCTACTGAGAACCCTTTTTTGGATTAGTCACGACAAAAGCCAGTACTGAGATCTCGTGCTGCGTTAAATCAGCGTTGTCGTCTCTGCAGAAATCGACTGCAGGTGACTGATACGATTAACCGCAGGACACATTGCCTGATGCCATTCTTGATGCAATTGTCCGAATCCGTTTGTGTCTTGCCTATGAACTGTGTCCAAAACGCTGCTACTGTCGAACGATCGCGCTACCTTTGCTTTGGGGCAATGGCTGGGTGAACGATTGGTGGCGGGCACCGTGTTGCTTATGACGGGGGATTTGGGCGCAGGGAAAACGACCCTGACGAAGGGCATTGGGCGCGGACTCAACATTCCTGACGAAATTGATAGCCCTACGTTTACTCTGATCAACGAATATGACAGTGGTCGCTTGCCGCTGTATCACGTTGATCTGTATCGACTAGAAGGGGCAGAGAGCGATCGCCTATGTTTAGAAAGTTACTGGGAAGGGATAGAATACCCGCCGGGGATAGTCGCGATCGAATGGGCAGAGCGGTTGCGTTATTTGCCGCCAGAGCCCTTGAAAATTGCCCTTGCCCATCATCCTAAGGCGGGTCGTCAAGTGACCTTGACTCCCTCCAGCCCTGCCCAAACCTGCTTAGTTAAGGCCCTAACAACCGATGCGATATTGGCTGATGAAATCTGAACCCGATGTGTACAGCATCGCCGATTTAGAAAATGACCCCGAAGAGATTTGGGACGGCGTTAGAAACTATCAGGCGCGGAATTTCTTGCGGGCCATGCAGGTGGGTGACCTGGGATTTTTCTATCATTCCAACACGAAGCCGCCGGGTATCGTGGGGCTGATGAAAATCATCGAAGCGGATATTGTTGACCCCACTCAGTTTGACGAATCGAACAAGTATTACGATCCCAAATCAACGCCCGAGGAACCTCGCTGGCGCACGGTCAAAGTTGGCTATGTGGAAACCTTTGCCGAGCAAATTACGCTTGACATGCTCAAGGCCGCGTTCTCCCCAGAAGAGTTGCTGGTGGTAAAACGCGGTAATCGACTGTCGGTGATGCCCGTCGATGATGCCGTGGCCGAAAAGCTGCTGAAAATGGGGCGATCAGCTTGAGCAACTCTAGCCTGACTGATCCGTGAGGCAGCGTTGCAAAGCCAGCCTGGCCAAGTATCGACCCATTGATGCCGCTGCTCTAAAATCCAGCTATCGCGATCCGCAATCAGGTCAGGGCAGTTGTAATTTCTGAAAGCACCACCCAGCAAGTGTTCTTATTTCGAACTCCGTAGGGCTCTGCCCTTCCCGAAGGGTATTCAAAATTCCGAATTCTGCTATATACATCTTTGCTCCCTTGTATGTTGAGAGTAGTCGCGCTAGACCGTTCTCCCTAGGTCGGTGGCTGAGCTAAATTGCGAAAGCGGGTGTACTGCGGCTCAAACAGGAGTTTCACCGTACCGGTCGGGCCGTTACGATGTTTGGTAATGATGATTTCAGCGATGCCGCGATCGGGAGTATCGGGGTCGTAGTATTCTTCGCGATACAGCATCATGATGACGTCTGCATCCTGCTCAATGCTCCCAGAATTATGAGAGACCATACCATCGGCCATCCAAGAAGCTGGCCCTGGTACGGTGAGGTCGTAAACTGGTGCTTCGCCAATGGTCGTGATCGAGACGATTTCATCCCAGTACAGTTCTGATGTGGCGATATCTTTGAGTGCCGTACTGCTGAGAATTTCGGCATAGCTCAGTAGGACGCTGCGGGTAGGGGCAAATTTAAAGTGGCTGCTGCCACCATATGATGTCCCTCGCAGAGCGGCCATCTGGCGCTGAGAAGTTCCCTGAGACTTCATTTCGGCTTTCACTAAATCAAACACTTCAATGGGCAAAGTGTCACGATTAGGGTTAGCTTTACCCCGGTTTAACAACTCTGCTTTTGCCACTTCAGCCGGTTTTACCCGGGGGCCAAAAGCACCAACTGCTGCTAAAAACCTCAATTGGTGAGTCTGGCCATAAATTTGTACGGTGTAGCAGTTTGATTTTGTCCACTGCATTGTGCTCACGATGTGTAATCTGGCAAGCAACGCGACCACATCGCGCGCCAGAGATTCACTGACGGTGGAAAAAAAGATACTGGCCTTATACTTCTTGCCACTGGGATGATGATAATTACTGATACAGCCATCCGTGGCCCACAAATGCTTCAAGAATAAAGCGATTTGGTCATCAGGAAGCTGGAAGATCGCTGTTGGAACGTGCTTTTCTCTAGAGCGCTGGTTGAAGATGCCTAATTCTTTAAGCCAAAGCCCGACTCCAGCAGGATGCCAACGATTACCATTTCCCGAAATCACGAGTTGATGCCAATGACCTTTGCCTGCGTGACGATTGACTGTGCAGCCAAAGGACTCAGCCGCCTGTTTGACAATGGCAGAATTTTCTTCGGAGGCAGTTGTATATCGCAGTGGTTGATGGGTGATGTAGCTACCGTCGCCAATCAGGTGAGCTAATAAAATCACCTGCAAATCGGGCCATCGCTTAATGGGTTGTGACATCAACGGCATATAACGGGCAGTTGCTAAGCGATCTCCCACCTGCAAATCTTGAAGCTGCTGCCAACCCCTGAAGGTATAAAGCTGATGTTTGCCTGTGGCTTTAATCTTGCGCCCGCTTGCCGTCTGGAGTTCAAAGACCGGCTTAGTGCCGACTTCCCAAACACATTCTGCCTGGGCTTTGGTCAAACAACCTTTGTCGTCCATGCTGATCACTTCTGGAGTCTGGCCGACTAAGTCGGCAATGGGTAAACGCCTACCGTCGGCTAGCCACACGAGGGTGTCGCCCGTTACACATTCCCTCAAATCGCTCATCATCGGGCGCTTGTTGGTGCGCGATTCGACGCCCCGGCTGAGCTGTGAGAGCGAAATGATGGGCACGTTGAGTTCCCGAGCGAGACCTTTGAGCGATCGCGTAATCTTGGATAACTCTTGTACTCGGTTATCGCTACTGCCTTCCATCAGCTGTAAATAGTCGATCAAGATCAGGCCGAGCGCCCCTCCTTGCTCTGCCTGCAATCGCCGCGCCTTTGAGCGCATCTCATTGACTGAAATGTTGGGCGTATCGTCGATAAAGACCGGCATTTCGGAAAGCTGGTTGATACCCTGCCCAAGAATCGTCCACTCATTGGGATTTAAGCGCCCGGTACGAAGGCGACTCGTTTCCAGCGCCAGCTCACTGGAGAGGAGACGGTAAACAAGCTGCTGTTTCGACATCTCCAAACTAAAGATGGCGACCGGTAACTTTTGGGTACTGGCGATGTTCCGGGCAATATTTAGGACAAAGGCTGTATTGTGCACACAAATGTCATTGGCCACAAAATTGTGCGTTGCCGGAATGGTTAGATCGTAGACCTGTTTCTCGCCAACGGGAGTGATTTCAACAATTTCGTCCCAATACACATCACTGCTGGCGATTGCCTGCAACTCTACATCCTCTAAGGCAGTCGCCAGGGCAAAGAGGCGATCGCGGCTGAGTGCCCGCTGACCGACGTGAATGTTGCTGGTGCCCTGAAGCCCTGCACGAGTGGCCAGAGATTTCCAGGATTCAGCCCCTTTAAGCGTTTTCAGGCGTTCCCAAATCTCCACCGGAATCAGGTCTCGATTGGTTTTATATGGGCGTTCAGCTAGGGTCATCGACACCTGTTCCAGGGACGCCTCTTTACCCAAAATTCCAATCTCACTCATGAAAGTTTTGATCGACAGGGCATCCGTGATATCGAGTTGCCAGGCTGGCCGCCGGGAGTCTTGATACTTCACAGCACGGCTTTTGAGTCGGGCAATCACCCCAAAGCGAAGCAGCAAATGTTGTACCTGATGGGCAAGCTTTTCGCTGACTGTGGCAAAGCCCAGCTGTGCTTGACCGCTGGCTAGCACCATGGCCCAACCATCAGTCGCAAACAGACGATTCAAGAACAGGGCGAGTTGGGTCTTCTTCAGCTTGAAGATGCCAGCAGGAATCGTCTTCGCCTGCGCTGACTTGCCCCAGATACCTAACTCTTTGAGCCAAAGCGTCAGGGTGTTCTGGCTCATCCAACGAATCGTCGCCAAGCCATCTGGCACTAACTGCTCTGGGGTAACGTGCAAGAGCTGGCAGAGGGTCTCAAAGGTTTCGACATTTGGGGCACAGGCACCCTGCTGCCAGAGCGTCACTAGCCCTGGACTAACCTTAAGCCGGTCCGCAAACCAGCGAGCCGACTGCCCCGAAGCTTGAATATGTTGACGTAGGGCAGCGCCAAATTTCTGGCGTTGCATTTGAACATCAGCATGATCTGCAGTGACATGAAATGTCGAAGTGCGTTGCCCCCTGGAATTTTCTTCTCGAACTTTAACTCCGGGAAACTGTAAAGCCGCTTGGGTGAAATCAACCTGCAGGAGGGGGTTCTCATTAGTAAATTGAGGTGCCGTTTGAGTTAGGCAACCATCACCAATGAGATAGGCCAGCAGTTTAACTTGATGGGCGGGTAACGCTTCGATGCCAAAGATCGGCAAATGGCGAGGCACGGCAATTTTGTTCCCCACCTGAAGTTCTGCTAAGGGTTGCCATCCCGAGATAGTCAGGTACGGATGGCTTAGGGTCGTTTCAATCACTCTGCCAGTACTGGTTCTGACTCGATAGACGGGCTTAACGCCATCATCGACATAGGCACTAGGGCGAACTTGGTGAAATCGCCAGTCGGTGGCCAGCGTCAACAAATCAGCAGTTTGGGTCTGATAAATCTCAGCAATCGTTTTGAGGCTGCCGTCAGCAAGCATGATTTCGGCATCGGCGCTGAGACACTTGCCCATGGAGGGACGTCCTGCAGCGATGATCAGGTCAGACCGTTGGAACCCTTGAGTCATGGCATCTAGATCATAGAAACCGCAGGGTATGCCAGGCAAGACGATGCCCTCAGCCCGTTCTTCAATTTCGGCAAAGGTTTCGATCAGGATGTCAGCCGTGGAGGTGAGCGCTTGCTGGGGTCGGTCTTGGGTAATGGCGAAGAGTTTTTGCTCCGCTTCGTCGAGGGATAGTTCAAGGGGCTGCTCCGCTTCAAAGCCGAGTTGGGAAATCTCCCCGCCAATTTGAATCAGCCGTCGCCGCATGAATTTTTCCATCACGAGGGCGGCGTACTGGTCGATATTGGCTGCACTCAGGGTGCGATCAACCAATTGCGCGATGCGGCTGGTGCCTCCGACTTTTTCTAATAGCTCCCGATCTTTAAGCCAGTTGGTCACGGTCATCAGGTCGGCAGGTAATCCGCGGCTGTGGAGATCGATCGCCGCTCGATAAATCGTTTTGTGGGCGCTGATGTAAAACGCATCGGGATTGAGAATTTCTGTCACTCGCCCGATCGCTTCAGGATCTAGCAATACTCCGCCCAAAATTGCTTCTTCGGCATCGACGTTTTGGGGGGGAAGGCGATCGCTATAGCCTTGAAAATCGAGTTGCTGCACCATTCCCGTCTCCACAATGAAAGAGTGGCATGCCTTACCCTAACGGATTATTTTGCCGAATAGGGCAGGCGATCATGATCAGCAATATGCCTCGACTGGGATGGGCTTGGCCATCGGTGTGGGGCAGGCTCGGGCAGCTGAAAACACCTTCAGACGTTACAGCCGATTTCTCGCTTTGAGGCGGAGATAGTCTTCGACCAGCGGCTCGGTAATTTGGTCAGCCGGAGCATCGAGCACGAGCACACCCGCTTGTTTGAGTTGGGCAAAGGCGGCTTGGCGCTGTTCTCGCAAATCCAGCGCAACGGCACGACTGTAGGCCCCAATCACCTCCTCAGTAAAGGCCTCGGCCTGAGTATCCACTTGGGGATCACGCAGGGTGACGGCAAAGGGCAGATGACGCGATTTGAGTCGGGTGAGGGCGGTGAGGAGTTCGGCTGAGGCAGTTTGATCCACAATGTCGGTGATGACGACGACGAGGGCGCGGCGATGTTGCTGGGTTGCGACTTGGGTCACGGCCCCAAGGTAGTCAGATTCGAGGATCGCAGGTTGGATGGGCGTTAATTTTTCAATCAGGTGTTGCAGGTGCTGGCGGCCACCGGTGGGAGGAATCCAGGTGTGCATTTCACGGTCAAAGACGCCGACGCCGACGCGATCGCCCCGATGCAGACCTGCTAGCGCCAGGGACAGGGTGGCATTCAGCCCCCAGTCAAAGCGAGCCAGCCCTTTGACGTTGGCGGTCATGAGCCGTCCGCGATCGAGCAGCACGATCAGGGACTGCTCTCGCTCGGGCTCTAGTACGCGGATGAGGGGAGTACTGCGGCGAGCGGTGGCTTTCCAATCAATAAAGCGGGGATCATCGCCGATGGCGTATTCGCGCAGTTCGGCAAATTCGGTGCCGATGCCCATGCGTTGACGCTGCTTCATATTGCCCGTGGATTGGATGGCGAGTTTGACGGAGAGCGATCGCAAGCCGACTAAGTCAGGATAGACGGCCACGGTTTGTGCGGCAGGAATCGTCCAACTGCGCCATGCTAGCCCCCACGGCCCTAACTGTCGCAGTTGCAGGTCACCCCATTTGTATTCGCCGCGCTGGGTGGGTAAGACTTGATAGGTAATCTGGGTGGCGGTTTTGGCAGGTAGATTGACCGTTAGCGGCATGGCGATTTCGTCAAAGTCTGCCGGGTAGCGATCGAAGATTTGCAGTTTGGCGGCGGCTTTGGGGGCGGAGACCTTGAGGGTGACGGGGTTGTCGCGTCCGATCGAAAGCCGCGGGAGGGGTTCGCGTTGGACGCTCGCCCGTTGGGGACCATTGACCTGTGCCCAGTCCAACACCATCAGCAGCAACACGATGCCGTTGAAAAACAGCAGGGCTTCTAGCGGCAAGGAGATGACATTTGCGGTGGGGCCAAGGGCGTCGAGGGTGGTGGCCACGGCACCGCCGATGGCGAGGAGTCCGTAGAGTTTGAGGGTGGGAGTCATGGATGTTTCTCTATGACAGGGTCGATGCTCCAACCTGGGGCCAGTCGGCGCAGAGCGATCAAGGCAGGTTGTCTAAAATTGGCAGAATGTTGACCGAATGCCAATGCGGGCGGGGTGATGTCAGGATGACTGGGGGCATTTCGCTTGCCCCCAGACCCCCTCGACCAGGACGAACGACCGTCCTGGACCTCGTCGAAGTAAGTGACGTTTGGGACGTCAATGGGGTGGGGTAAAGTCAGCGATCGCACAGACCTCACAGGCGATCGCGAGCACTTGCCACGAACACCTTTAACTAGAACGTAATGAGGTATCTGCATTGCCCTGACCGTAATCATCCACTTATCGATCCATTCACTCCGCCACCCGACAACCCTGCCACCCGACTACCCTGCCACTCCGACTACCCTGCCACCCAAATCCCCTCTGCCGCCCAACTACTCTGTCACGCTGCTTTCACCGGGGCACGGCGACTTGTTTGAGCAGTGAGGTGATGATGGTGTCGGGGGTGAGGCCATCGAGTTGGGCTTCGGGGCCGAGCAGGAGGCGATGCCGCAGGAGGGGCGCAGCAATGGCTTTGATGTTGTCGGGGGTGACGTAGTCTTGGCCTTGGAGCCAGGCGTGGGCTTTGCTGGCCTGCAGCCAGCTAACAGTCGAGCGCGGTGAAGCTCCGAGTGATAAGTCACGAGATTGACGGGTTTTTTGGGCCAGCGCTAGCAAATAGTCCAAAATTTGGTCTTCGACTTTAATTTGTTTGACGGCCTGACGGGCGGCCAAGATGGCTTTTTCGCTGACGATCGCGTTGAGATTTTGAATATTGAGGCGCCGGGCCTCAAAGCCGGACTGGGTATTTTTCAGCATTTGTTTTTCGGCTTGGGGGTCGGGATAGTTGACCATCAGCTTAAACAGGAAGCGATCGAGCTGCGCCTCGGGCAAGGGGTAGGTGCCTTCAAATTCCAGGGAGTTTTGGGTGGCGATCACCCAGAACAAATCGGGCAGGGGGTGGCCCGTTCCATCCAGCGTCACCTGTTGTTCTTCCATCGCTTCGAGCAGGGCGGCCTGGGTTTTTGGAGGGGTACGGTTCACCTCGTCTGCCAGCAAAACTTGAGTGAAAATGGGGCCTTTTTTGAGGGTAAAGTCACGGGTGTTGAGGTCAAAGACGTTGGTGCCCAAGATGTCGGACGGCAAAATATCGGGGGTGAGCTGAATGCGGCAAAAGTCTGCCTGAATGAGGCGGGCCAACACTTTAACCATCAGGGTTTTGCCCGTCCCTGGGACGCCTTCTAAAATGACGTGCCCGCCGGCGAGCAGGGCCACTAGCAGCTGGCCAATGACGTCTGTCTGGCCGACAACCACTTGACTAAGAGTTTGACCAATCTGGCGTATTTGCCCTTGTAGTTCATTCATAAGGTCGGCCTGAGTTAAGACAATTGATTGTAATCGGTGCAACTAGCGAATGGGGGTCTGGCGAATGCGTTGCAACTTTTCGAGCCAGCCTTTGAGCGCCGCATCGGCCCCTTTTGGCGGCGGGGAGGGCGGCGTGATCAACGGCTGCAGCACCTGTCGAGACTGGCCGGTTTGCTGAGTCCAGGCGTCTTGCAGAGCCCTATCGTCAATCTTGGCTGTATGAAAGCCAAGATCGTTTTGCAGGCGCGATCGCTCAGCCTTGGTAATCATATCCACCAAGAAAGGGGTGCTTTCCGCTTTGTGCAAGACCGCTGCTAACGCTTCGATATAGGCGCGGCTGTTATCGACTTTCGGCGACTTGACCAGCGTCAGGTTGCCCAACCGACGATTTTGCGACAGCAAACAGATCGCGAGCAAAATTGCGATTTGAATAAGGGCAATTTTGACCGGCGTCCGCGCGAGATAAGCGCCCCAACTATTCACCGTTTCTTCCACAATGACGTCGGCCTCTTTGAACCCGTGGAGATATTCATCCACCCAGATGGGGCCACCGGCCTGCGTCACCAAATCGGCAAGAAAGGCATAATTGCCGGGCTCGTCACGGTACGCATTGGCGGCCAAGTGGGGCGTCAGGGCCACAATAAAGCGGCCACCTGCTTGCTCCTGGCGCTCCCACACGACCGCTCCGTGTTCATCGCCTAACAGGTTGCGATCGCTATTGATTGCTAGAGACGTGCGCCGACGGGTCTTGACCATGACTTCACCAAAATCGCTCGTCAGCCGCGACGTAAAGGGGATATCGACGATCTCGGCATCCAGGCCTAGCGCAATAAAGGTATTGCCCGCAGACAACCAGGGCTCTAGCCAGTTGCGATCCCAAGCTTGAAAGTCATTGACCATGCCGGAATAGATCCGCACCAGGGTTTGCGGCATTTCGGAGTCGGGTTGCTCCAACAATTCAGCCATGGGGCGACGCCAGCGTTGCACCGGGGTGCCCTGGGCCTCCATATGGGCATACCACCCTAAATACCCTTCTGGGGCGCGGTTATAGGTCGAGCCACTGGTCTTTTGTCCAGCGGCGGGGGCGAGCAGCGCGAGCAAAAAAAACAGCAGCACCAGCGCTACGGCGGCGATGCGCACGTAACGATTTTTTAGCCATGGCACTCGATTCATGGCTGGGCAATCTCCTCATAGGCTTGGCGGCACCGTTGCACATTGTCAGCAGCGAGTGCTTCGCCGCCAAAAAGCGATCGCTCATGGGTGCGAATTAACATTTGCAGCGGTCGCGGCTTTGGCAGCGTGCGAATGGCCTGCAAATATTCGCCATCGGTGCGACTCGGCTGATGGGGTATCCACTCGCGATCGTGGAGCAGTTGCAGCGCTGCTAGATAAAGCGCCCGACAGGCTGCTTGCCAATTGCCTGCCTGCTCAAACTGTTTGGCCCGTCGCAGCCAGGCCGCAACCGTATGTTCCTCAGGCGGCGTGAGGAACTCAACGGCGGCCGAGGCCGGGCGGGGTTGACGATTTTTGACATAGCGATCGATCACCTGAACAATCAGCCAGGCGAGCCAAATCACGCCGCCGGCCACGGCACTCCAAAATAGCAGTGGCCCCAACCAGGCCGGAAAGGCAAAGTTCGGCAGGGGCGCATCGGCAGGTTCTTGTTGCGCCAGCCGTAACTGAATCCATTCAGAGAGGTTTTTGCCCGCCTGCCGCAATTCCCAAGGCACGCTCGTGCGCTGAATAGAGGACACGTCAGCCATGAATACTCGAATCAAAAACTGTCTTTCCCAATGTACTCAACGATTTGGGCGATCGCGAGACCGATCTCGCGGTCAGCCCCCCTTAGCAATGAAGCGTAATGTTGCCAGGTTACACATCGCCTTTAGCACTTTCGGCTCTGGCGTCGCGTTGGCCCCTGGCCGCCGGATCGAACCGGCTACCCTGAATACCGATGCTCTAAATAATCCAGCTACATATCTTTTTCCTTCGCTCCCTTTGCGCCATCGCTCTCCACTTCGCTCCATAGCGCCATCCTGGAGAAATGGTAGGGGAGTTGCGCTTAAAAACATCCCACCGACCCTGCGACCCATCCACCCTGCCACAATCTTGTCCGGGTACTTTAATTTTCAAGCCGCTCCCTAATCCCCCCAAACTTTCTGACGTTCGGACATCCCGCTGCCCTGACAACAACAATGTGAACTAGGCTAAAGACAGACTTTAGGGCGATCCATTCGGCTGGCTAGGTCGGCTCTGAGACCCAGTATCAACCGTAGCAACAGCCGTGGCATGAGGGCAGTGACGTGTATCCACAAGGATCAAATAACTATCAAATCAATTTTTCGGGGCTAGGCTGCTGGCTCACAGTGATTGCCGTGGCCTGGTTGTTAGGCGCGATCGGCCTGGGGTGGATTGTGAAGTCCATCGTGGTGCTATTTGGCGTGATTTTGGTGGCTCCGGTGATTGCCTTTGTCGGCTTTCGCTGGTGGCTTAAACGCAATCTTATCGAGGGGAACTGCCCGGTTTGTGACACCGGATTAGCCGGGCTCAAAAAGGCTCAAACCGTCTGTCCGAATTGCCGTACCCAACTTCAAGTCACCGGTCATGGGTTCGAGCGGTTTACCCCCGAGGGCACGGTCGAAGTGGACGCGGTGGATGTCACTGGCGGCAACGATCGCACCAGTGATGTGGTGGATGTCCAAGTTGAAGTGTTGCCACCGGCTGAAGACAATCCTCGTTGATAAAGTGGGCTGAGCTAACAGCAAAGCGACCGTTTTGTGCCGTACACCGACGTCCGCATCTGGAATGAAAACCTGGCCATACGTCTAAGGTGAGCGCGGGGAAAATTCTGGATAATGAAGCCACACTCCGGCTCAAGGGATGGGCGGTTACTGTGGTCAACCCCAAAAATAAAAAACGCCTGTTTGGGCTACCGCGCCTCCGCCCCGGCGGCAAACGGTCTGGTCGCCAAGCCAATCTGGCCAAAACCGTGCGACAGCGAGAACTGTCGCGGGTGCAGGGTCGCTTCAGTTTTTTCCGCAGTCAATTGCTGTATCGGGTGTATTCGGTGGTGCCATCGCGGTATCGCTGGATGCTGCCCATGCTGCGCGATTTTGTACCTGGCGTCGCCGACGATGAAGCCGAGGCCATCGATGGGGCGATCGCGACGGATGATGACGCCGTCATTCCGGCGATTACCGACGACTTTTTACTCCCCGCCTTAGCCCCCGGCACCGAATTATTGGGTCAACGCGGTCGCTATCGCATCGAAGCGCTGGTCAGCGTGCGCGGTCGGGGGCGGGTCTATCAGGGACGACAACTGGGCAATGAGCAACCCGTCAGCGTGCGGGAATATCTGCTGCCCAGACGCCAGTTCACCCCTTCAGAAATTCGGCTGCGGCAGAATAGCTTTCGCGATCGCGGGGGGCTCGCCTTAGCGGATGGGCGGCCCGAGCGGTTTCGCCTCATGCAGCCAGAGGAGGCTATTCCCGATCAAAAGGAACCGCGCTGCTATCTGATCGATACCGAGGAGATTGATCTGCTGCCGTCGTTGCGGACTCATCTGCAAGCGCGATCGCCCTGGAGTGCGCCGCTAGTTTGGCGCTTTTATAACCAGGTTTTGCAAACCCTAGAGTCTCTACACGGTCAAAAGTTCACGGTGCCAGCGGGGCAAGTCCGTCAGCGCATCGTCCATGGCAACCTGAGTCTCGACAGCATCCTGATCGACTGGCCCGAAGATCCCGCCTTTGCCGGTGATCCGCAGTTTTTGGTCTATCTGACTGATTTACTCCTGTGGGAGGGGTTGTTTGACCTGCCGGGTCAAGAGACGCCTCGCCCGACCGTCGCCGATGACCTGGCTGCCGTGGGACGGCTGGGCTACCGACTGTTAGTGGGGGAGCCTGACGATGCGGCCATCGGCGATCCTCGTCAACCGGCAGACTGGCCAGCAGTACAGCCGGCACTCAAGCAATACACCTTTCAGCTATTGGGCCTGCGGACGCCATTCCTCAGTGCGGCAGCGGCGCGGCAGGCGATACCTGCCGATTGGCAACTGCTCGAAACTAGCAGCCTCGCAGTCACTGCCGACGAGGCTGAAGCTGCCCCCGCTCGGCGTTGGTGGCGCTGGTTGTTAGCATTACTGCTGCTGGGATTACTCGGCGGTGCCTTGGGCTGGTGGTTGACTCGCCGCCAACGGGCCATTGCCAGCAGCGAAACGCCACAACTCTGCTGTTTTGATGGAGCTACCGGCGTCCCTCGCGGCGCGTTTACCTACACTAGCGATCGCGCGGGACTCGGTGACTACGTCTTTCGACAAAAGAATTTGGTATTTTCTGACGTCACGGTGGAAGCGGCGATCGAAACGACCTATCCCGAAGTCGCCTTAACCTACAGCCCAATGCTGACGGATGAGGCCGCGATCGCAGCGGTCATCAACGAAGAGGCGGATTTTGCCCTCTCTGCAGTCTTTGGGGAAAGTGCGGGTGCCCTGCAGCCCATCCCAGCGGAGTTACAGGCCAGTCCTGTCGCTCATGACGCGATCGCCGTCTACGTGGCCTTTAGCTACGAACAGCGGGCTCAAGGCTTACCCCAAGCCCTGAACGGCCGGTTGACCTTTGACCAATTGCGCCAACTCTACACCGGTCAAATCACCAACTGGCGACAATTAGGTGGCCCCGATTTGCCCGTGCAGCTCTACGTCCCCTCAGAGCCTGATATGGTGGCGATTTTTGAAGCTCGCGTGTTGCAAGACCCGCTGACGATCGCGGCCTTTCGGCAGCTCGTTGAGCTCCAGACGACTCAATCGTCCCCCATCACCCCGACCGACGGCCCCCCCATCACTCCGGTGCGCGTTCTCCGCACTTTCGACAGTTTACGCGCCGTTATTCAAGATTTTGAAGAAGCCGCGATTGGCAGCATCGGATTTGGCCCCCTCAGTCAGGTATTCGGACAGTGCTCAGTCTATCCCCTGGCGCTGCAAGCCGATACCGGCCCTTTTGTGCAGGCAATCGTTCGTACAGAAGGGGGCACCGCGATCGATCCGGCGATTGATTTGTGCCAAGACAAAGGCAGCTATCAACGTGACGATCACCTCATTGTGACCGGGCAATATCCCCTGGCTTATCCATTTGAGGTGATTTACCCCTACGACAACAGTCGGCCCCCAATGGGTCGCAAAGTCGTCGAAATGCTGCAGGCGACCGATAGCCAACGACAGCTAGAGCGAGCGGGGCTGGTGCCGATCGAAATTGCCGAAGACTGAGCCAGCGATCGCCCCCGGTCATAATCTATCCTTTACACAAAAGTTGCTCTTTTGCTTATGTAGCAAAAGTTTCATGACCAGTTTGGCGTGCTAGACAACGATGTTAACTGGCTCGATTCGGACCAAAAGCTTGCTCAAGCTCCCACAGATAACCTGATCTGCGAGGTCCAGGACGGCAGTTCGTCCTGGTTGTAGGCCGCAGGACGCGCGAAGCCTTGTCTCTGGGGGCAAAGCGAAATTGCCCCCAGAGACAAGGCTACAACGAAGCCCAAACTGGCGTCTTACGCCATCCTACAAGGAACAGCAAGAAGCCTTGCTATCTATAGCTTCAGCTTCGCCAGAGGATAGGGGCTATATGGCAAGCGCCCTCGATGCACAACAACGGCCTGAACAACGCGTCAGTAAGCCGACCCGCCGCCGTCGACTACACCGCAATGCGCCCCTCCGTCCGCCCAAAGAGGAGGTAATGCTCAAAGCCACTGGCAAATCCAGTGCCGCCGACTGCGGCGGCCACATCGCTGTAGCGCCCTAAATACGCACTTTCGTCAAACGATGCGGACGGGGCGCGCCCCTCCGATTGCCCCAACGCGAGGTAATGATAGAGTCCTAGCGCAATGCCGCCCCCTTGTACTGCCGCTGCCACATCCGAATTCTGCTGCAGATAGGTCCGTTCCTCAAACAGCAGGCCCTTGACACGGCCTTCCTCGGCCCCAAACTCAATGTAGTGCTCAAAACCACTGTCAAACCCACCGGCATCCACTGCGGCTTTGACATCGGGGTTGTTGACCAAATAGTCCTTCGCGTCAAAGAAGGCGCTGGGATTACGATTTTCGCGATGACCAAAGTAGAGGAAATGCTCGATTGCCGACATGTGACCCGCATTCACGGCCGCGGCGACATCGGCATTTTGGGCGAGATAGTATTGCTCATCAAACCAGTCAGAGGGGGCACGCCCTTCTTGGATGCCAAAGATGGCAAAGTGCTCAAAGCCGTATCTAAAGAAGCCTTGTTGTACGGCTGAAGCCACATCGGGGTGCTCTCTGAGGTAGTCGGCTTCATCAAAGAGCGGTGCGAGCCGCAAGCCGCCGACTTCGACGTTGAAGTCGACCAAGGCACTTTGATAGACCTGACCAAAGCGAATGGTGGTGTATGACACCCACTGCTCAAAGTTGAAGATACCGCTGTTGTCGTTATCGGCGATCGCGATCGCTTGACTCGTCGTCGTCCCTAGCTGCAGCCCGGCTGAAGGATTGTTCAAGGAAAGGCGGGCGGTTTCTGGCCCTTCACTCAAAGCGTCATCCAACACGGTAAAGGTGGCTGTGGCCGTCGTCTGCCCGTCCAAAAGGGTCAGGACAGAATTGCTCAGACTGTAATCACCCGCTGTAATGCCGAATCCTCCGATCTTGAGTCCAAGCGTTTGGTCGCCACTGACCGCACCATCGGTCGTCGCGGTGACCAGCACCGTTGTCCCCTCAGCTTCAGCGCCACTGTTCGTGCTGACGGCCAAGTTCACCGTTTGAATGTCGTTGTCGGTGATGGCAACACTGACATTGGGCAGTCCAAAGTTGTCATAGTTTTTGTCGGTACTCGTCACGTTAGCGAAGAGACTGTCGCTGTGCTTTCCTTCGATGTCGGTATCATCAACCGCACTCACCGTAACGGTTTGAGCCTGATCCCAGTCGGTGGTGGTAAAGGTAAGATTTTTTTGATCAACCTGGATTTGCTTGTTGCCGCTCTTAAAGGCGACGGTCACCGTATCGGTCGGTTGGGAATCGAGCACTACGGTGTAAGTATCAGTGGCTCCGCCCTCGGTCACCGCCGTACTGCCGCCCGATTGCACCAGGGTAATGCCCGCCGTGTCGTCATCAATGGTGGTGACCGTCACCGTTTGGTTTTTGAGGCCATCAAAAGCATCGTCGCTGTTGGCATCAATGACGCTGATGGTGACTGTGCTGGTTTGGTCGTCATCGTCCAGATCATCGTCAATGCCGGTCACCGTGACAGTTTGAGCTTGATCCCAGTTAGCGTTGGTAAAAGTTAGGGTCGCGAGATTAACCGTTGCCTCGTTAGTGTCATCACTGGCGATCGCCAATTCGACATCCGAGAGGGGCTGTGTATTCAGCACGACGGTAAAGCTATCGGTCGTCCCCGATTCGTTCACTTGGGTGGTGCCGCCCGACTCCACAATGGTGAAGCCAGGGCTATCGTTATCAATGATGTTGAGCGTGGCGGTGGTTTGAGCGCCTAAGTTCCCGCCAGTGGGATTCTGCAAACTCAAAACCAGGGTTTCGTTACCCTCAGTGGCTTTGTCATCGATGAGGCCAATATCGACGGTCTGGCTGGCTTCGCCGTCAGCAAAGTTCACGGTGAGGGGAAAACCCGGATCGGTGTAGTCGCTGCCAACCGTCGCGGTACTGGCTTTTCCTTGCAGGGCGATTTCCACTGAGGCGGTGCCTGTGGTGAGGGCGCGAGTCACGGTCACTACATTGCTGGTGCCGTCGCCTTCATTGCTGGTGTAAGTCGCTTGCGAAAAGGCGATGTTGGCATTCGCAACTTGATAAGCCTGATCGGTGGCGGGTTCCCCAGCGGGTAGGGCGTTGCCAGCGATGTCGGTGATGTCTTGCCCAGCGGCAAGGTCAAGGCCAACAGCGCCGTTAAAGCTCGCTAAGTCACCGCCAGAGACGGTGACTTTGTAGGTGGAGGCATTCGTTTGGGCAACGCTGGTGACCGCTGCCGTAGTGGTGCCATTGACCTGAAAGTCGGCTATCCCGACGTTGCTAACATCTTCGCTAAAGGTGGCGAGAAAGGTGAGGCTATCGGCATTGGTGGTCTCGGTGCCGGGGGTTTGGCGGGTAAAGCTGGTGAGGGTCGGGGCCTTGATGTCGACGCTGTAAGACTTCATGGTGGTGCCGCCCCCCGGATTACCCGCTGCATCGGTAGTGGCGACCGTCGCGGTAATGTCATTGTCGGCAATCAAGTCACTGCCAGCGACGCTAATAGCGTAATTGCCTGCGGCGTTGACCGTACCTTTAGAGTCCGTGCCGTTAATCGAGAGGGTCACGGTGTCACCATCGCTGAACTCACCGGTGACGTTGCCCGTCACGGTGACATTGCCCGCCGCTTCGGCACTGTTGATGATGTTGTCTGTCGTCACACTCGCCACGGTGATGGTGGGGGTCGGGGCGGTGTTGTCGAGGGTGTAGGTGTCGTCGGCCCCGGTGGGGGTGAGCACAGTCAGGGCGTTGCCTGCCGTATCGGTGATGTCTTGCCCAGCGGCAAGGTCAAGGCCAACAGCGCCGTTAAAGCTCGCTAAGTCACCGCCAGAGACCGTGACTTTGTAGGTAGAGGCATTCGTTTGGGCAACGCTGGTGACCGTTGCCGTGGTGGTGCCATTGACCTGAAAGTCGGCTATCCCGATGTTGTTAACAGCTTCGCTAAAGGTGGCGAGAAAGGTGAGCGTATCGGCGTTGGTGGTCTCGGTGCCTGGAGTTTGGCGGGTAAAGCTGGTGAGCGTGGGGGGGGTAGAGTCGGGAGGCGTGCCTGCCGTGATGGTGCCAAAGATGTCTAGGTTATCTTGGTTGGCGCCGACGCCGTTGGTGCCTGCGGTGCCGGTTTGATAGTCGGCCTCAGCAGCGATGCTGCTAGCAAAGGTGACGGTGCCCGCCGTGGTAACGGTGGGCAGAGACCCTGGTTCGCCCTGATTGTTGGTGTTGGCGTCAAGGGCCGCTTGGGTAATGGCAAAAATGGCCCCACCGAGGCCCTGACCATTATTGGCGCCGGTGCCCCCGGTGGCACTGTTATTGGTAAAGCTGCTGTCGATGATGCTGAGGTTGCCACTGCGGACAAAGATCGCGCCTCCCATACCCGCCCCGCCGCCACCGCCGCTGCCACGACTGCCGTTGCCGCCGCCGAAACCGCCGCCACCGCCGCGACCGGCGCTGCCGTTGCCTCTGTCACCGCCGCCGCCGCTGCCGCCGTTGCCGCCGCCGCCGCCGAAACCACCGTTGCCGCCGGTGCCGCCAGAACCGCCGATGCCGCCAGAACTGCTACCGTTGCCGCCGCCACCGCCGGTGCCACCAAAGCCACCGCTACCGCCGGTGCCGCCGGTGCCGCCGTTGCCGCCGCGACCGCTGCCGCCAGAGCCACCGCTACCGCCGTTGCCGCCGGTGCCGCCATAACCGCCGGTGCCGCCAGTGCCGCCAGTGCCGCCGCCGCCGCTACTGCCGTTGCCGCCATTGTTTGCAGGGACTGGGGTAACCAAGCTAGCCCCGCCGCCTCTGCCGCTGCTACCGGCGTTGCCGCCGATCGCTTGGTTGTTAGTAAAGGTGCTGTTAGTAACGGCAACATCCCCTCCATAGACAAATAGTGCGCCGCCCATACCGGCCCCACCGCCACTGCCCGCTGCGCCTTCAGCCCGACCACCGGAGAAGGTGAGGTTATCAAAGGTGACAGTACCGCTGCGCACGAAAAACAGGCGCACATCGCCGTTATCATTGCCATTGCTATCGACATCACCGCTGATGGTGAACCCGCCACCGTTAATCGTCAGCTTGTTGTCTTCTTCGATTAAGGGCAGCAGGTCTGTCAGGGTAATATCCCCTGTAATGTTGATAACGTCTGCTTCGCCATTATTTTTGGAGGTGTTGATGGCTGCTTGTAGCTCGGCAAAGGTATCAACATCATTAAAATTGGCCATGGTGGTGCTCCTGTTTGTCGAATGTGCGATAAGGGTTGGGGCCGGGGAGAAAGTAGCAAGTGCGGTCTCTCCTAGCCGTTCCTGAGCCGGGAGAGAAACCGGGGGCGGGTTGAGCCATAGGCAATGGGGCGTTTGCCTGGGGAACCTAAGCCGACTGCAAAATGCGGCAGCCGGATTTCACCGTAGGAGTGTCTTCCCTAGGCTGAAAGGTTGGGGGCGATGAGGGCAGGGTGATGTCGCGCCCTAATAAGCGCTTTGAGAGCGGAGCCAAACGCTTATACGCTCTGAAATGACTGGCGGTTAAACCATAATTGTGCAAATCCACAAACTGCTTAGCTACCTGGTCAAAGACATGCTCGCGGCAGCACCCCTCAAGCTGAAAACCGCCGCTCTCCAGAACTTTTTGGGCCGGTTGGTTGTAGGCATAGGTGGAGGCGTAGAGTTTATTCATGCCGTAGGCGTTAAAGGCCAAGTCCGACAGCATCAAACCGGCTTCGAAGCCATAACCGACCTGTCGTCGCGAGGTGTCAAATAAGCCCACCAGATATTCGGCTCGGCGGTGCAGAGGGGCGTAGTCTGCTAAGGCACACAGGCCAATCGGACCATGGCGATGATGGATAATCATGAGCTCTAGATAAGTCTCTTGCTCTGGGGGTATCTGCTGCCGCTGCACCAACTGCTGATGTACCTCGGCGACACTGGCCGGGCAATCATTGAGCCGAAACAGCCGCATAAACTCCCGCTGACTAAACCCTCTTTCAAACAACAGTTGTGCATCGTTAGGTACGGTGCGGCGCAGTTGCAAATGACGACTCTCATGCAAGATAGGGACTGACTGAATCATGATTGAGGTTCCTCCTGGGACAACAGACCGGGGTAAAACGTCTGGTAAAACCAGGTGAACTGCTGCTGCAACTGCTGCTGAATGCGCGGCGGCACCGCGTGAGCAGCCGGAGGAGAAATCTGTGAGCGCGTGGCGTGGGGAAACTTGAAGCGGTAGTAGCTGTCGCTTTCGTGGGGCTTGACCGTCAAGTTCTGCGGGTCAAACTCGGCAGCGGGCAATCCCAGCCAGTCGTAGAGTCCCTGCATGGCGGCAACCGGCTCCTGCATCAGGTGCTCAAACACCAGGTAATAGAGCCGGTTTTGTAGCTCGGTGTCTAAATCTTGCAGCGCTTCCAGAGAGCGTAGGGGCGAGCCGACGACACCTTCTGTCCCCAGGAGTTTGTCGGCCCGGCTGTACCGCGACAGACTGGCGGAATGATCGGGAAAGTCGAGCAAAATCGTCTTTTGGTGTTGGGCTTCGACCGAGCCGACGATTTGCCCCAGTTCGCGCACGCACACCACCATGCGAAAGTCGGGGTCGAGCTGAGCCACCGTTTCGATGTGGTGCAGCCAGCCCCGATTTTTATCCACGACCCAGGCTTTATCCGTCTCGGCAAACCAGCCGTCCATAAAGCCGCGAAAGGCAGTCATCAGCCGCTGATAGACCACATCAAACTCTACATCGAGCTGCGCGCGAAGAAAATCGCTGTCGCTGAGGTGCTGCCGCAGCCCCACCAGGGTTTGGCAGAGGGGCGAACTGTGACCGGTGCAGTAAATCTCGGGGTGGTGACCCAACAGTTGACAGAGTAAGGTAGAGCCCGCCCGAGGTAACCCGGTGACATAAATGAGACGCTGTTTGAGCATGGTCAGTTCTTAAACCAAAGTCACAAAGCCGAGCCGCAAACGGGCCGCCTAAGCGATTTCAATGAAACTTTACATAAAGAGGATTCACGACTTATAGCGGTGCCCACTTAGGTTAAGTACAGATTCGTAATCAAGACAGCTCTGCAACGGATACCTGGTGTACTTAATTGATCTAGGCACCGCTATATCAACTTAAATCGCTCCGTAATATTCGGGAATTATCCGCGCCATAGGGCTTGACTCGACCTGCCATTCCGCAATTTCCCGATGGTGCTCTGACGTCACCGCTGCCCAACCCACTGACATCCCGGCGGTCTGGGCCTGGCCTAAGGCGCGCGCAAGTGTCCATAGTCCGCAGCTTATTGTGGGCGTCTAAACGACCCAAATCGCCTCCGGCAACAGGGCGCTATCAACTCAAAAAATTCCCTCATCTTCATTGGCCTATCCATTCGGCATAAGTCTGGTAAAGCCATGTATAGCTGAGCTTCTGGCGATCGCTTATCAGGGGGCGCAAGACGGAGATGTCGGCTTCGTCGAGTCGTTGCGACTGGGGGAAATTTCGCTTTGCCCCCTGATCCCCGACTGCGCGCATCCTGCGGCCTACGACCAGGACGAACTGCCGTCCTGGACCTCGCCGATCAGGTTGTCTGTGGGAGCTTGGGCCAGCTTTTGAGACGGATTGAGCCAGTTAAACCTCATCCAGGTTCGGAAGTGGCGTTTTGACGCTTGTCCGACCTCACCGCCTGCGGCACCTCTCCTTCTCAAGGAGAGGTTTAATGACAGTCTGGTTCATCACCTTTTTAAGGGGATGTTAGGTAAAGGTTTGATGGCCAAACATCACTCCAGTTCTCAACTTAGACGGGGTTTAATGCCGTTGTCTAGCGCTCCAAACAGGTCGTGAAACTGTTGCTGCACCAGCAACAGAGCAACTTTTGTGTAAAGGATAGTCTTCGTTAGCAAGGGGTGCAGATAGTCTGTTGAGGCAAGGTTGATCGAGCCACCTCTGATCGGCGTCGGCTTTCAGATAGCCTTTATCGATCAGCATTTCGAGATGGGGCCACCACTGCTTTCGCCCCTGGGACGCAATCACCTCAGCCTTGTGTAGCCGTTTGACGAACCGGGAATTACCGCTAAGGGATGAGGATTAAATAAATTACTGAGGCCAAGCCGGATAACATTTCCCCTCCTGGGAGGGGCAGCAGGGTGGGTTGCCCCTCCCAGGAGGGTTCGAACCCACCCCGCCTACGGCACCCCTCCCGAGAGAGGGGAAAACCGGCACATGATTAAATTCCCGATCCTAACCCCCGCTAAGGGTACTTCATTCACCCGCTAGGGCAGCTCGCCATCCCGCACAGTCGGCATTAGCGATCGCAAAAACTAGACTTTGGTCGAATCAATTTGGCGATCGCGATCGCGACAATGAATCAGGATGATCGATAGCGGGGCAAACCCATGAATCGCTTTCCATTTCCGTGGGCGGGCGATCGCAATTTGGCACGAGGGGACTGTCGGCCCTCAAGCACCCAGCCGCGGCCAGAAATGACCCATCCGGCGGGTTATGCCGTCCCGGCTGGCGGACAAATTGCCCAACGCACGCAGCGGCGTCTGAGTCGCACGACTCGACAGGTGCTGGCCGATCCGCATTTGATGCGCCGGGTCAGCGAGCGGGTGTATGCCCTGTGGCAGGCTGATCAACGTCAGTGGCACGATCGCGATCGGCCTCATTCTCCTTAGCCGTAGCATTAGCAAGGCGGTTGGCCTGTGGCTTTTTCCCTCGACAATTTACAAAACTACGTGACGTCCCAGCGGTTTTACGTTTATCTCGAAGGAGATAACGAGCCGTCTGCCTGCTTTAGCGAATGTTCGGGGCTCTCGTATAAGGCGAAAGTCAAACGTTTTTTTGAAGGGGGCGTCAACAATCGGGAACGCATTTTGGTCGGGCAACCCAAATTTAAGCAAGTCAAGCTTAAGCGTGGCGTCACGGACAATATGGTGTTTTGGGACTGGATTAGTCAGGTCTGGAATCCTGACCCCAGCACCCCCGGCATTCGCCGCAATATCAGCATCGTTGTCTTTAACCCAGCAGGCGATGGCGTCCAGTGTTGGACGGTGATTGGCGCCTTTCCCATCAGTTGGAAAGCCCCGGCGATGAAAGCCAAAGCCAAAAACCTGGCCATGGAAGAAATCAAGCTCGCGTTTGAAGGTTTGGAGGTGTCAACGACGATCGCCACGGGAGCGACCTTGCTCAGTGGCCGAGACGAAGTCGCAGAATTTGGATAAAGGTCTTGCCTCGATCTCCCCTGCTGCTGTCAACGCCTGCCTGTTTTTGCCACTGTGAGTACCGATGACTGGCCCTTTGATGCGATCGCAAGCTGCGGCTACCAACTCTGCCCACCCATCCCCTTTGGGAGCGAATCAGGGCTTGGGGACGACTGTCATTTCTCCAAAACTTATCGCGCCCTTGGGAGCCCAGTCCCTAACTGTCCTTCAACCCTTTCCCAACACTCATTGGGTGGCGACCGATAGCAGCGACACCGCCATCCAAGCGAGGACAGCGCCACCTGCCGACACTCACGCTAAAGCAACGCCTGCCCCTGCCTCCAGTTCGCCCGCTGGCCACCCACCCGACGCATCGGTGCCGGTACAGCGCGCTGCCACAGAGCCCGCTTTACACCCCCCTAGCCCTTCTCCCACGACAGCCCCCTCAAGTTCTTCTGCGCCCTCCCCTCCCACCCAGATACCCGTTCAGCCCAAAGCAGAACGGCCTTCTAGCGCCGATACGACACCCGTTTCCCAAACCACACCAACCTCTCAAACACCAAGCACAGATGCGGCGTCAACGCTGTCAACGCCAGCTCAGTTGGCGGCGGCCCCGTCAGTTGATGAACCGTCGGCACCCACAGCAGCCACACCGATACAGCAGCAATCAGCGGCAACTCAACAGACGGCCTCAACCACGACTCCGGCCCCCGAGCCGCCCCCAGTAATACAGCGTCAAGAAACTGAGTCCGGCTCCACCCCCCAGAGCCCAGCCGCGTCTGCGACATCGTCCCCCCCTGCGCCTCAGATTCAGACACAAGGTGCGGCGGCTTCTCAACCATCGACGCCAGCTACGGATATGGCATCGACGGCGGCTCAAGCGGCTTCCTCGCCAGCCTCTAGTGCCCCGCCGCATTCGGCAGCGATGATACAGCGCTCTGAGGCACAGCCTAACTCGCACCCCTCCCAGGTCTCAGGCACGACAGCCCCGGCGGCCTCGGCGGCAACGCCCCATGCTGCTGCCAGCAGCCAGACGCCGGTGCAAGCGCAAACGGCGGCAGCACCCAGTCCCGCTACGGCGACAACACCGCCCCACGCGCGCGCTTCAGAGCCCCACCCGAGTGCCCCTCCAGCAGTACAAGCGCAACCGCAGCCTGATTCCGCTGTGCCTCACGCATCCTCTTCTAGCCCCTTGTCGACAACAGCGCCCGCACCGGCTGTACAGCGTCAAGTTACCGAGTCGGGCTCCCATAATCCAGCACCGGCCGCATCATCGCCACCGCCAGTATCTGGCCCCACAGTTCAACGCCAGCAGGCTCCGCAGACCGGTCAGTCCCCAGCCTCGGATGATGTTGAGCAGACTGCGGGGCCGCCGCCCACGGTGCAACGACAGACAGCACCGCTAGCTACCGGCCCAGTCACCCCCCAGCCGAATGAGGCGATCGCAGTACAGCCGCAGTTACCGACGCCTCCGGCTCCTGCCACGGCGCCACCCGCGGCTACCGATACGGCAGCCGGTGTCTCGCCAGCGCCGACACCAGGAACCGCCGCCCCCCCGATTCAGCGATCGGCTGCCGCACCGGCGGCCCCAACACCGGTGTCGCCCCAGTCTTCGGCCCCCAGCCGCCCAGAGTCCTCGTCAGCCGCTGTCCCCTCAGCCACGACAGAGACGGCACCGCCAGTGCAAAGACAGGTGGAACCGGCTGCGCCTGACCGCACAACTCCCCCCATCACGGACAGTCCGACCATTCAGCGCCAAGGGCTGGACTCACCACCGCCCAGTCCATCTTCCGCCGCCGATACGCCCGAAAACACTTCTTTAGACGTGCAGCGATCGCCCGCCGCACCGGCGGCGCCTACACCGCCGCCAGACGCTCCGGCCCGCCCCTCAGGTGCACCAACCGTGCAATTACAACCGCCCCCGGTACCTGATCCGACTGCTGCCCCTCAAGGATTGCCCGCCCCGAGTAGCCGTCGTGCAGAATCCCCTTCGCTGCAGGCCCAGACAGCAACTGCCTCCCCTCAGAGTGCCTCTGACGCCGCCGCACCGGGTCCCGAAGCACCCTCGATTCAGAGAGCGGCGATCGCCCCTACCCCCCTCCCAACGCCATCCTCAGACGCCGCCATTGAGCCAGGGGGCTCGCCCATCCAACGCGCCGCCGCCACCGAGATATCTACGGTACCCAACGGGATCGGGGTGCCCCTACAGCCCCAGGTTGACGCGTCTAGTGCTGCCCCAGAGGTCATTCAAGCCCACCCGGCAGAGCCGTCAACCGCAACGGGGTCAGCAAAGGCCCTCCCACCAGATACGTCAGCCCCATCGCCTGCCCCCGCCGCCGCCCCCCTTCAGCGACAACCTGATCCAGCGGCGGCGGCTAGCAGTGAAGCGGCTGCACCGACTCCCGCTACCCCGGCACCCGCGTCTGTCTTACCCCCAGTGCAGCGATCGCCCGCCGCACCGGCGGCGCCAACGTCGGATACGGTCAGCGTTCCATCCTCACCGGGTGAGCAACTGCCCGTGCAGCGGCAAGATATTTCGACGGCAGCCCCGACCGCCGCTGCGGAGAGCGGCCCTCAGGCCTTAACCAATTCTCCTAGCCAGGCGGCCAACGCGAATCTCCCGATCGCGCAGCTAGCCGCTGATCCCCATCTGGCCAGCTCGCCCAGTCATCAAGAAAGTACCATCCAGCCCCAGGCGGCACCTGACAGCGCTCAAGCTCCGACTACCGACGCGCGTTCTTCATTCGTGCAGCGAACGCCCAATCCGGCTCCGGAAAACTCTTCCAGCCGCGAGGGCATGACGATTCAACCCCAGGCGGCACCGGCGGTCTCTCAGGATGTCGCAACATCCGAGGCCACGACCGTTAATTCGCTGCCTGATATTCAGCGATTACCGGCCGCACCGGCTTCACCAACCCCCCAGGCAGCCAATGCCCCAGGCGCTACAGATGTGGCCTCCATCCAACGACAGTCATCAACGCCCTTGGATGGGCCAACCTCAGATGCGACCAGTCGTCCACTGACCGCTCCCTCAGCGGCGGCCCCAC
Organism: Cyanobacteria bacterium P01_F01_bin.56; assembly: GCA_039185935.1. Lineage (GTDB taxonomy): Bacteria > Cyanobacteriota > Cyanobacteriia > Phormidesmidales > Phormidesmidaceae > Halomicronema. The sequence goes on from JBCDAJ010000022.1 coordinate 35,385, forward strand.
CGGCTGTGCAAATGTCCTCATCGGAGTCAGAGACCAAAGCCCAAGATCTCAACATTCAACCCTCGACGGCTGCCACCCCCGCCGCCCCCTCGACGCCTCAAAGCCATCTCCCCATACAGCCCCAAACAACTGCTGCGGCCGCGACTCCCCCACCGCATCGCTCGTCACCAACGGCGGCAGCGCATCCCAGTGGAGAAACGCCCTCTCTACAGTTGCAAACGGATATCGAGACGCGGGCGATCGCTCAGCCCTCATCGCCCAGCCCCCCTGAGTCGGCAGCGGTGCCTGTGCAGCGATCGCCCCATTCGTCATCCTCTCTAACCAACACCGACCAGCCCAGCCAACCGCCCTCTGTGAGTGGCGACGTTGCGGTTGCGGGGGCGACTCCCAATATTCAACCGGCGATCGCGCCCCCCGGTTCGGGGCAAGCGACCGATACCACTCCGCTTCAGCGTCAAGCGACACCTTCTGGGGCAACGTCGGAGTTGGCGGGGCCTCCTCTCAACGGGCAGGCCGCCGCCGCGTCACCGGTTTCCCCAACCGCCCCAACCGCGCCGGCGGCGCAAGGTCCAGAGACGGCGATCCCACCTCAAGCTGACCGCAACGCATCAGTGCCCAGCATTCAGCCAGCCAGCGCCCCGGTGACCGCCCCGCCTCGCTCGGCCCCATCGTCAACCCCGCTGGCTGAGTCACCCAGCGGCACCGCGCCTCAACTCCAGCCGCAGACGGCGCAAGGGGGAGAAACCACTGCTCAGCCGCCGAATTTACAACAGCAGTCAGAAAATGCTGCAGCAACGCCCTCTGCCCCCCCCACTCAGCCCTCATCGGATCAGGAATTGCCGACGATCCAGCGATTGTCCTCCGCACAATCTGCCGGGGGGCAGGATGGGGCCCCGGCCGTTACCACTGGAGCCCCCACCGAGGCGGTTGCCCTACAGCGTTGGCAAAGCCCGTCCGCAGGACAATCGCCCGCAGTGACGCCCCCCTCGACGAGTATCACCGACTCGCCTGATGGCATCGTGCCGCCCCAGCCCCCCTCGCCATCATCGTCGCCGGCATCCGCCCCCGACTTACAACCTCAAACCACGCCGTCATTGGCAGATCCGCCCTCAACAGCCCGCCCGCCGTCGCCAACTGTCGAGCTTCAACGATTGTCCTCCAAACCGGCGGCTTCCCCGTCTACTCCCCCCCCTACGACACCGTCAGCTCCCCCCCCTAACTCGGTCGCCGTCGCCTCGTTGCTGCCCGTGCAAACCCAGTTGGCCGCCCCGCCACCTGCGGTCGCAGCAACGCCCCAGCAACCCCCATCGATACAGTCCCGCTCAACTGAACCAGAAACTGCCGCTACGCCCGCCCCCGCCACCACCACTCCCATTCAGAAAGCTGCGCCTCAGACGGATCAGGCTCACCCTGTACAGCGCGATGTAAAGCCTAGCAGTGAACCCGATCGCCCCCTTCAACCCGCTGCTGCCGTGCCCCAACAGTGGTCATCCATCGCTCAACTCATGGGCGAAGACACCACCAGCGCCCCCCCGCCGCAAAAAGAGGTGACGGTGCAGCGTGAGGCCATGACCGAGGGCGATGCGGATGACGAAAGTGACTTGGCAGAAGACGCCACCGCCCTCTCATCGGATGAATGGCAAGAGCAACTGCGGCAGAGCTTGCAGGGAGCCTTACCCGATGGCGATGACGAAAGCCAACTGCTAGTTGAAAGCTTTTTGGCTAAGGCCGCTGGATTTGAGGCCGATTACAACGAATTTTTTGCGGGCGCAGTGACCGAGCGAGTAGATAACGACGACGACTTTAGTGAAGCCGCACAGGAGCTGCAGTCAGACTCATCGGAACTCACTGAAGTCACCGATGAACAATTTTTTGAAGCCTTGGAAGAAGCTCTGGCTGAAGAAGATGAGGAGTTTCAAACGGAGCTAGCAGAAAGCCTCAAGGAAGCGGATTTAGTCATTTTAGAAGCGTTGGCCTTGCGATTAGAAGATCCAGATGATGAATTTTTAGAAGCCCTGGCCGAAACAATCTTAGAAGCGGATGTCGAATTTCCAGAAGGGGAGTATCTAACGTCAGCAGAAGCCACCCATGAACTAGAAATTCTCTCTCGGGAAATTTACACCTTGGTCAGACAAAGAATCAGCCGCGATCGCGAACGGCAAGGGGGTGCTTATGCCGGTAGATTGCCATGGTAAGTCAGTGGGGAGGGCCACTTAAATGACGGTTCTAGAAAAAGCTCGATTGTTCTGTCCAGACAGTAATGAACTGGACTTTCAATTTATGTTTAACCCTGACAAAGTGCAGTTTAAAGAAGCCGTTCAAGTCGGTGAATCTGAGTCCGCCCGGACGGAAAGCGGTCGGCCAAAAGTCAGTTTTGAATATCCGAAAGCCCGCACCTTACGCCTCAAAAAATTGATGTTCGACACCTATGAATCAGGTGAAGATATTATGGCGGTTTATATTGACCTACTCCGTCAGTCGGTGCAGTTCCAGGGCTATTCCACGGGAGATTCTTATCTACCACGCCCCCCCATTTATAAATTTATTTGGGGAGACAAAGATTACATCACCTGCTTTGTCGAAAAGCTGGACTATAAGCTGACCATGTTTTTAGCCGATGGCACCCCGGTGCGGGCTGAAGTTAACCTTTCCCTGAAAGAAGTTGATGATTCTTTTCTTTCCTCCGAAGCGCGGACTTACGATGCTGATTTGTTTGGCGATCGCGACACTCGCACCCAGCCGCCCGAAGCGGTTTCCGTCAGTGAAGCGAATGAATATTATCTTGATGAACTCAAAACCTTATGCGATTCTGGCACTGAAGCTGCTGAAGCGAAGAGAGAAGAAGCCTCACAAAATTATGACCCTGAGGGCCAAGTGTCCCTCTATAAACACTCGAATAAGCAAGGAGACTCGGTCTCAGTCGGAGAAGGTGATTATGATCGGGGTGATTTAGGGGATGTCGGTAACGATAACGTGACCTCTTTATTCGTGCCTGCCGGATATAAACTCACGCTGTATAGGGACTCCAATTTCTCCGGAGATACGCAGACCTTTACCGGTGAAATCTACGTCGATAACTTAAGAGATTACGGTTTTAACGACAGAGTTTCGAGCTTTAAAGTTGAGGTCATTGATTCTGCAAAAAACGCCTACGACTCGCTTATGCAAGAAGCCGATGCGCTGGAAAGTGATTCTAGTGCGGCTTGTGAAGAGTATGCAGAACGCCAAACTTGGTACAGCTAAGCAACCGTCATTAAAGTCTTGATTTAAGCACTGATTTAAAGAGCAAATTTCAAGGAGACCTATAGGTCAACTCCAAAAGCAATTCTGGCCTTGTACTCTCAGTTTCAAAAGAAGTATCAGCATGCACTCGAATCAAGCACACCCTATTCCCTATTATCTATTCCCTGTCCCCTTCTAATTTGGTTTGAATTGTGGCAACGGTAACTTATATTCCAGTTCCTTATTTAGAAATCGGCGGCGAAACTGCCCCCGATGAATTGATGAATGACATTCAACAGCTGACGGTTGAAGAGAGTTTACACTTGCCTGCGGCCTTCACCATTGTGATTGAAAATCCCTATTATTCCGACGAGTCACCTTGGCGTCACGACGACTATTTCACCCTTGGTCAGACCATCCGCATCGGTTTTCAGGCGAGCACTACGGCTGACCAAGAGTTCAGTGAAACCAATATGAGCTACCTGATTCAGGGCGAGATCACCGGCATTGAGAGTCACTTTAGTGCCGAATCTCAGGCCCCCATTATCGTGCGCGGTTACGATACGTCTCATCGTTTGCACCGAGGCCGCCACAATCGGTCTTTTCAGGACTACACAGACAGTGATATCGTCGCCGAGATTGCGGCCCAGGTCGGACTTGAAATTGGCCAGTTAGATGACAGCGGCGACCCTCGGGCTTACGTCTTCCAAGAAAATCAGACCAACATGGAGTTTTTGCGGTATCGGGCTGCCCGGCTAGGGTTTGAGCTATTTGTGCGCGACGGCCAGCTCTACTTTCGGCGACCGACAGCCGACGACCAGTTGGCTCTGCAATGGCTCCAAGATTTTGGCAGCTTTCAAGTGCGGGTGACGACCGCTGAACAGGTCAGCGGTGTAGAAGTGCGCGCCTGGGACTACCTGAGCAAGCAAGCGATCGTTTCTACTGCCGAGTCAGCAGCGAACCTGACGGAGACAGAATATGGCCAAGGATCAGCCATCTCCGCCGATTTTGGGCTCGCCAGCGACCCGCCCACAGCCTATGTGGTCGACAAACCAGTCGAAAGTGCGAAGGAAGCGGATGCGATCGCCCAAGCCCTCTTTGACGAACTCGGTGGCGAATTTACGGTGGCGGATGCCCAAGCTGAAGGCAACCCTGACATTCGGGCCGGGCGGGTCGCGACCCTAGAAGATATGGGTCAATACGACGGTGAATACTACATCACCGAAACCCGCCACCTTTACTACAACCGTCGTTACACCACCGAATTTGCGGTGCGGGGCTTACGCGGCGGCAATTTGCTGGGTGACCTGATGATCCAGCCGCGACTGCGACCAGGGCAGACCTTTCTGGTGGGCATTGTGACCAATAACCAAGATCCTGAAGAAATGGGACGGGTACGGGTGCGCTTTCCCACCTTGTCGCCCCAAGCCGATGGCAGCGGCCATGAGAGCAACTGGGCCAGAGTAGTGGCGATTGGGGCAGGCAGCGATCGCGGCTTTCAATGCCTACCCGAAATTGAAGACGAAGTGCTGGTCGGTTTTGAACATGGCGACATCCACCGCCCCTACGTGCTGGGCAATGTCTGGAATGGTGAAGACGCCCCGCCAGATACCGTGGCAGATATGGTCAATCGTGGCAAAGTCCGCCTCCGCACCCTCCGCACCCGCACCGGGCATCAGCTCCAGTTTGTAGAAGAAGATCAAAACGCCAGTCAGGCCGGGATCTCGCTCGAAACCGCTAGCGGGGCCAAAGTCTCGCTGAACGACAGCACTAACACCATTACTCTTGAGACCCCAAATGGGCACCGATTAAGCTTTAGCGACAGTCAGGGCGCGATCAAAATGCAGTCTTACGGCGGTCACGAAATTTCCCTAGACGACACCATGCAAGTACTGAGTATTCGCTCTACTGGTAGCTTGAGTCTACAGGCCACCACTTCTGTCAATATTCAAGCGATTGGGTCCATCAACCTTAATGCGACTGTCGTTAATTCCACACCGCCACCCAACCAACTGCCGAGTATCAGCTAAACATCTGGGGCGATCGCATAGACGCCCCTCGCAGTTAGTTGCCCGATCGCGACCTGCCCGCTAGCTTAAGGGCAGGTTTTGACCACGCTGACTAAATCACCTGACTACCCCACCGACACTATGATTGATCTCCGCAGTGATACCGTTACTCAACCTACCCCCGAGATGCGCCAGGCGATCGCCCAAGCCCCTGTCGGCGACGATGTCCTGGGCGACGACCCCACGATCAACGAACTGGAAGCCACGGTCGCGGCACTGCTAGGCAAAGAAGCGGCGGTCTACATGCCCTCTGGCACCATGACCAATCAAGTCGCCCTGCGCGCGCATACCGAACCCGGCGACGAAATCATTCTCGAACAGCAGGCCCACATTTACTTTTACGAAGCAGGGGGGCCAGCCGCGCTGTCCGGGGTCATGTGTAAGCTGATTGACGGGCAGCGGGGAATTTTTACCGCTGCCGACTTGCAGGCGGCGTTGCGTCCCTGGAATGAGCACTATCCACGAACGAAGCTAGTGTGCCTGGAAAATACCCACAATCGCGGTGGCGGCAGCATCTTTCCGCTGTCAGAAATTCAAGCGATCGCTCAAGTTTGCCAAGCAAACGACCTCCGATTGCACCTTGATGGCGCTCGGTTTTGGAATGCTTGCGTAGCCACCGGCATTTCCGAAGCCGACTACGCCGCCCCCTTTGACACGGTGAGCGTTTGCTTTTCTAAAGGGTTAGGAGCGCCCGTCGGATCAGCACTAGTGGGCTCCAAAGCGTTCATCCAGCGAGCCCGACGGTTTCGCAAAATGTTTGGCGGCGGCATGCGGCAAGCAGGGATCATCGCGGCTGGAGCATTGTATGCCTTAAAGCACCATCGCGATCGCTTGGCCGAAGACCACGCCAATGCTCAACGTCTCGCTCAAGGACTGCAAGCTATTGATGGTATCACCGTCAACTTAGACCACGTGCAAACCAATCTGGTCTATTTCCACACGCCTAGCACGATGCCTGCAACGACTCTGGCAGCAGAGCTCAAAACGCTAGACGTCGGCGTTTTGCCCACTGCCCCTAACACCCTACGGGCAGTCACTAATCTCATGGTCAGTCAAGCTGACATTGAGACAGCCTTAGAGAAAGTTGCTACAGCAATGAGCCGATTACAGTCGCAGTCCACCCCTGCCCAACCGGCAAAATCGGTTGCCGTGTCGCACTATTAAGCCGTTATCCAAGATGCTGTATACAGTCATCCGAGCCTGCCGAGCGATCGCAACTGAATGGCTGTTCAATGTTTTATCGCAATCTCATTTCACAGGACTGAGTCACTCTCAAGACTGATGCGTGACTGAATATAGCGCCGATAAAAAATGCAGAGGAGCAACCGCCCCCTGCATTTCACTTAAACTCGACTATGAGCTCTCGCAGATGTTAGCTGGCTGCTGCTTTAGCCTTCTGCTTGCGAGCCAAACCCAGCCCAGCGATCGCCATTAAGCCCACTGCTGCAGCGGGTTCCGGTACACTCTGCGGAGCCGGTACACCACTCATCTGGAAGTTGACACCATCGCCGGTACCTTTCTGTCTGTCTAGTCCCAACTTAAGCTCCAAGGAGCTCACATTGTAGAAGGTTTGAGAAACGATATTGCCATCAACAAAGCCACCAAGCTTGCCATTAGACTTTACCTTCCGTTCACCCACGACATAGTCGGGATTCTCAATATCTTCTCCATTGATGGCCATAACCCCTGTCGAATCCCAAGACTCTGTATCGAAAAAGTCAATGGTTAGTTCAGCTATTGCCTGTGAGAACTCAAAAAGATAAGTCCCAACCTCTAACTGCCCTTTTTCTTCATTGCCACCGTCAGCCTCTGTTTCTGATGGACGGAACCAGTAGCCTTCTGAATTGGTTCCTGCGTCCTTAGTCTTAAACTGAACTTTGCTGTCGCCACTACCGTAAGTCAACTTTTGATCTCCCTGACCAAAGTAATCAACAAACAGTCGGCTTTGGGTACCAGATGTTGAGTCAGTTAACGAAGTAATATTTGCAAAAATTGGATCTAAGGTCAGACAAGCATTTGGATCTAAACAACCGAGTCCAACATTGATTTCTCCTTGCTCCTGAGGCACAAAATTCATCGCTGATGCCGCTGCCGACATTCCGGCCAGACAGGCTACGGAAGTCGTGAAAGAAGCAATTGAATACAGGAATTTTCGTGAAAAAAACATGACGATATAAGGCTTGACTTAATGCTTGAATTCTAGTCTCCACGTATTTAAGGAACCATAAAATCCATGCTCTACTGATTAAATAGACTGTAATTAATCAGAGCTAAAAGTTGGCTTAATCTAGAAAAAATTACGGATCTTGAGAAGGACTATGTACAACTTCAGCTACTCAAAAATAGTTTTACGCTTACGCTCTGTCAGGATATTTACTAGTACGTTATACGCGCCCGCGAGCAAAGAGATTCACCGCGTCTAAAAAAGCTGGTTTTCTCTGTGACGTTACATACGTATGTTTGCTGAACTAGCGAAAACCTTGCTCACCGTTATCGACTTGCCCTGGCCTTTTCTAACAAACGCGTTGGTAGGGAATCCTGTGCCATCCTTCTCACCTGCATCCGATGGCATAAGGGATTAGCTTGAAAATGAAATACCCGGACAAGACTGTGGCAGGGTAAATGGGTCGCAGGGTAAATGGGATGTTATTTAAGCGCGACTCCCTAAGGGCACCTGATTACGAAATCTTAGCCTCCGCCCCTTGAGGTTATTCTCCAAATCTGACTTTGCATTCCAGGGTAGACCAATCAGCAATGTTGAAACCTAGTGCTATTTCAAAAAATCATAGCGAGTAAATCCTTTGTAGAAACATCGCCAAGCAAAGATTTCGACTTTGAATTACCCATCAATAAATAATTGACTGGACACTAGGGTGTGCCCCAACCTTTAACCACAGCTTTATGAGTCAGCAGGGTTTCTAGAGTGATCCTGCCACCTTTGAGTCCCCGTTGCGATGACATGCCAAGGGCGATCGCGCTAGTCTGTGAAGCATTGCGCTGGAACCGAGGAGACGCATTCACATAAATCGACGCACTGCATACCTGACTCGTAAACTGCATGCTTTCTTGATGAGAGTTGGTCACGATACAGTCAGCATGTCCACTGCTATAGCGGTTGATCAGCGCGATCGCCTCATTTAAGTGAGGTACTCTGGCCACTAAAATAACCCGCTTTAGCTGGGCTTCGTACCAGAGTTCTTCATCAGGCGAGTGTGAGCCAGGCGACAGACTGGGTGCTGTCAACTCTTTGGCGGCAAGGTTGCTATCTTGAAGCAACTGCATCAACTCACTCCAGGCAGTTGATGAGACCTTTTCATCAACGAGAATTTTTTCAATGCCGTTCACCGGTTCTGGATTGCCCTGATGACTAGACGCCACAATTTTGGCGACAACCTCGGCTGGTGCCGTGTGAGCCCAATAGAGATAACAATTACCGATCGCGGTCGCGAGGCTCGGTGAGTTTGCTTCACGCACGATTTGCTGAACCAAGCTCGCTCGCCCATAGGGAATCAGCAGGTCCAATTCAGTCGTTTGCATCAGCCAGCGCCGAGCTGCTTCGCCCTCATTTGGCGAAATTGACACAATGACTTGTTCCGGTAAACCGACCTGGGTCAACACTGATTGAAAAATATCCGCAATCACTTGATTCGTTTGACTCGCTTCATGGCCGCCTTTCAAGATCAAGGCATTGCCCGCCCGCAGGCTCAGACCAGCCGCAATCATGGCAAGTTCGGGAAAGGCTTCATACACAAAGGCAATAATCCCTAAAGGTTCACCCAGCAGGTAAGAGTGAGCAGTCGGGGCGATCGCTAGCTGAGTTCCATAGGTAAAGCTGCTGACAGAGTCGAGCCGAGACAGCCGTTCTAAGATCGTAATGGCCGTATTCAACCGTTCTGGCGTGAGCTTGAGCCACTCGACGACAAGTTCAGGGACAGCCATTTCTAGACTCGCTTCCAGGTCTAGCGTGTTGGCCTCCAAAATTGTGTCAGTGGCATCTTGAAAAGCTTGCGAGGCCAGTCGCAATACCTGATTGGTCTGGCCCATTTGCCCTAATACCTGAGCCGCTCGGCGGGCTTGACGGATCAGCGCCGATAGCTCGGCCAAAGACTGGACAGAAGTCATTGCAGTATTCCGGAAACAAGATATGTCAAGCTTAGCGGCGACAAGACAGCCAAAAGACGACTAAAAATAACAGCGCAACAGCGGCCACTGTTAACAACCGTAAAAACATACCTAAATTGCTGGGAGGCTGCAAAATAGCTAGCAACAATACAAACATACCGACCCCAAACAGCATTGTTACTAAGGGTAAATAATGGTTGCTTAAGACCGAGTGGTCTAAACGCCACTGGCTACCCGTCCAATACCAAACTCGCTTGTAAGGATAATGGGTGGATAGCTGTTCTAAAAGATAGCCATCATCTTGAATGACAAAGATTTGCTGGCACCGCTGGCAGCCAAAAGCCTCAGTCAGCGCAATTGGCCGAAGCACACCATGACGTCGGCAAGGGCAGGGATACTCTGCCTGCAAATCAATTTTTTGAGCTTTTCTAGAGCGCACAGCAGGCATTAATTAATAAGATCCAACTGAGCATATTGCCCCTAAATTAGGGACTCCCACACCATAACTAACCGCATTTGAGAAGGCAAGATATACATTCTATTCATGCTTCAGGCGATCGCTTTACATCGCTCTACCAAAATGCGCTGACCAGTTTTTCTTTTCTAGCTAAGCAGCCATCCTCTAAAAACTCACCAAGCTTCTTAATCGATGGAAGATATCGGGCTGAGCCTTCTGCCGTACTCTCCGCTAGTGTCAGGCCTAACAGTCTAACCAGCTGGGTCAAAAGGCACTTCACCACCCGGAAGCTCATTGCTCGGGGCTTCACCACCGGGAACCTCACCGCCCGGGGTTTCACCACCGGGAACCTCACCGCCGGGTATTTCGCCACCGGGAAGCTCACCGCCGGGTATTTCGCCACCGGGAAGCTCACCGCCGGGTATTTCACCACCGGGAAGCTCACCGCCGGGTATTTCACCACCGGGAAGCTCACCACCGGGAAGCTCACCACCGGGAAGCTCACTACCGGGAAACTCACCACCGGGTATTTCACCACCGGGAAGCTCACCACCGGGGTCAAAAGGCATTTCACCACCCGGAAGCTCACCACCGGGTATTTCACCACCGGGTATTTCGCCACCGGGAACTTCACCACCGGGAACCTCACCACCCGGTATTTCACCAGGAGGATCAACCGGCAAGCTTGCTGGAGGCTCGGTAGGAATTTCACGAACAGGCCCACCACTAATGCCATCAGAAGTGGCCGGTGGTCGAGTTACAACTGGCCGCTGAAGCTGGTTTGAGACGCTGGTTCCTTCAGTCGCCGGTCGATAAGTTGCGGGCGCAGTTGGCTTCTTCGCCTCACCTGACTGTTGTCCCAAACCGGTCGGGATAACCACACCCGGCACTGAGGCTTGAGGCGCATTGAGGGTCGGCTGTGAAGTGGTGGTGAACCAAGAAGACATCAGCGCCCGAGAAGCAGCGCGTCTAGCAGGCATTTGATTTTCGACGCGCTCAACATTATCAGTCCGATTCGTTAACGAATTACTAGCCACAGAGGTGCTAGCGTCATTAGCCGGCAACAGCCAGCTGATCGCTGACCCGACCTGAGCGTCCAACGCAACTAACTCGGGGTTGAGTAAAAACCGACCTTCGAACCCCGTTTGAGACTGGATGCCATCCCAAGTCTCCTGTCTAACCGGATCAGTCGGCATTCCAGAGCCTTCAAAATTAGGATTATCTAAATCCAAACCTTCGACGAGCGGACTAGTCTGGTAAAACAGTTGGAGATTGAACTCCATTACTTCCACAGCACCATTTTCAATCACTGCCAAATCACCCGCTGACAGCCTAGCTGAACTACCACTATCGGCTGTTACTTCAACTGGCCCCTTGGGACTATTTGTCAAAACCATAACTATCGTTCTGCCCGGACAGCCATCCGCATCTGCTGATATGGCCGAGAAGTCACAATCCGGCTGAGGGATATGGCGAACAACGAGCGCCGTACCCTGAACACCCGTTACGGCACTAGGGGTGCGAATATTACTGGGTCCTCGATTCGGAGGAATTAAAAATAGGGTGGTGCCATTTGAAAGGCGAAAGTCGCGGGTATTGGGCACAAACCAGAAAGTCGCACGTTCGCCCACGCGAGCCAGCGACCCATCATTGAAGCGGAGCTCAGCTCTCGCGTCAAGTGCCGTCCGTAGAGCATCGCCGACCGACAGCCAATCACTCAAGCGAGCGGGCCTGGCATTCTGCCCTTCAGGAATAAACTCTACCTGGTTATACATTGATTCGACATCCGCCCGGGTCAAAGGCACGTCTGCCAAGGCTGGCGATCCACTCAATGCTCCTGTCAGGCCCAACATCAGACCCGACAAGCCGACCAGTTGAAGGGATGGCATTCGTAAAAAGCAACTCATAACTACAGCCTTAGAGAATCAACTAGACCTAGGAACTTAATCAAACGACTTCAGCTCGGATCATTATTCAAATCGTCAGGTGATACGAACTGGAGCAGACCTGAATTTAGAGATACAAAAGACGCGGAAATGCATTTCTGCGATCACTTAGACGCACACCAATGGCCGCACAACTTCAAGAAAATTTAACTATTACTAAGCTCAAACTGCCCAAAATTACGCTAAGGGCATAAACAGCTATTCAGTAATTTCAACTATAACCTACCCATGCTTCCTCAGTCGTTCACAAGAATCCAGGATATCTTCGCAAGAACTTCATAAAACTCATGGACATTTCCTGGCGATCGCTCCCATCCCCTTTGGAAATCACTGTTTAATGTCATCTCCATGAAGACTTTATGGGTGCTTGTGACGCGAGGCCTGTTTGCAAAGAAAGAATAAAATTTGTAACGCTGCCGGTTTTATAACTGGCAATGCTATGCAGTGGATTGGCACGGGCAATCAACGTCTAGGCGTTTGCTGTAGCGATCGACAGTTACCGATGGCGGCAGAGGCGCCACTCGATAAAAAGATGGCAGCTAGGAGCCCTCGCCCGTGGGGGGCTCACCGGTTGGGGGCTCACCGGTTGGCGGTTCACCGGTTGGGGGCTCACCGGTTGGCGGTTCACCGGTTGGCGGTTCGACCGCTGGGGGGGCATCGCGGGGCACTTCTGGGGGGGGCTCGTCGACCGAGGGGACAATGACCCCAGCTGGGACCTCAAGATTTTCAGTATTGGGTTGATTTGGAGAAGGCAGTTCTTCTTCCGGGGGAAGTTCATTAGTGGCGCTGGGCGTTAGTTCCACCTCAAAGCGGTTGTGAGTCGTCCTCTCAGTGACTTCGGGGACTGGCACTGAGTCTTCAGTGGAGCTATCCGTTGCGGTCTCAGTGCCAGTTGGTGCAGTATCAGCGGTGTTGGCTGGAAACAACCACCCACTGTCAACAGTGGCATCACCACTGGGCGATAAAAACTGCGGGTCAAGCCAGTAATCGCCGGTGAACTCAGGCTGAGATGATTCCTCGTTGAGTGACGCTGAGCCATCTCTAGCCTCGCCTTCTAGAGGTTTTAATGCTGGCAATAAGCCTTGGGCAAGAGCACTGGTCTGATGAAATAAGGCGCGGTCAAACTCGAATAAATAGAGACTGTCATTATCAATGATGGCCATTTGCCCGCCTGACAGGCTAACGCTTTGCCCCCCTCGGACACTGACCTGAACCTCAGCGGCCTCGCTATCGGCTAGCACCATCACTGCAGTGCGTCCATTTGGTTGCGGAAACGCCTCTTCTAATTCTGGTGTGGCTGTTGACGACACTGAGTCACCGGGACGCACATAGCGTATCACTACGCTCGTATTGCGGACTTGGGTGATGGCGTTGGGCGTCTCGATAGTGCTATCGCCGCTGTTGGGAGCTAACGTCAGAAGCACGGTGCCCTGAGCCAGCCGTAAGTTGCGAGTATTGGGCACAAACCAAAATGTTGTGAACTCGCCAATCCGGGCAAAAGAACCATCATTAAGCCGTAAATCGGCCTGCGCCCCCAGATCGGTGCGAATCGCATCGCCAAAGCCCAAGCGATCTGGAGAGCGGACTGGGCGAATCATCCCTCCCCGCAGCAAAATTTGGACTCGGTTACGGAATGCTTGAACGTCGGCCTGTGTTAATAAAATAGTTGCCTGTGCCGAACTGGAAGCGATCGCCATGGAGAAGAAACAACCTAAGCTTGCCAGTCTGACCCATCGAAAGTGATATCGGCTCATAGGCATCTACTCCAGTTCTCCACTATTCTAAACACATCTCTTTGGCCATTTACCCGATTGATGGTCAGGCTAGCAGCGGTCATCATGTCTGTGTTTTGCTGCTGATTGTTCCCGTGCTTCTCCCTCTCCCTGTACCTGTCCGCCTCTTGAATGCTTTGCTGAGTACCACTGACTGATATCTTCCTCATCTAGAAACTGCCGACATTCTTGTGAAGACATTTGTCGCCCTACAGTCACGTTGGTAGCCCCTTAACTCAGAACATTCAAGCGACATTATTTTGTGGAGCCATTCGTGGTCAGCCATCTTCATGTAGTTAAATCTTGGGGACTCTGCGGGCTCTTGTGGGCTTCTGGGGGAGCGGTTGCAACTGCTCAAGCCCAGACCGTGGATACGTCGTTGGCATCTGCCAGTAGTGCCGTTGATCAGCACCAAGGCTCCCAGATGGAGTCGATCAACTCTCAAAATCGTTCAGCTTTGCAGCCGCAGCCTTTGATTGATTTAGAGGCAGAGCAAGTCTCGATCAACCATCAGTCATTGTCTGCCGCTACAGAAAATGTCGACCATGGAGGCCGAGATAAGGAGGCCCCTATCGGTCCTCAGCCCGTTGCGTTAACAGCGATACCAGCCGTTAGGCCGACTGACTTGGGGCCCGCGATCGCGGTCACAGCGTTAGAGCACGATTTAGACACCCTAGGCATACCGGAAAAATCTCGAACGCTCAAAAAATCCTCCAAGGACGCCACCCCCTTACTCAGCAGCTTTTTCAACGCCCCAAGAGCGGTGACGGCCCAACCAGCTAGGACATCTTCCGCAATTGCTCAGCTGGGGACCTCGGTAGTCAAACCAACACTTCCTAGCGCTCCAGTTACCGAGTCCCCTCAAGATCCAGAATTGGGAGTCATAGAAATATCAGAGGTGCGCCGCGACGACGAACTCGGGGTTATTCAACTCCGTAACCCGCTCCAAGATCCAGAATTGGGTATTCTGGAACTCCGGCAGATTGCGCCGCCAGCCCGCCGGAGTCCAGTCGTTTATTTCTCCTCTTTCATCACAGCGTCTAGCAGCGACAACATCTTTTTGGTAGAAGACCCGGTACAAGGGCGGTTTGGCGATAATTTTATTCGTCCGGGCATCAGCATCACTGCGTTTCCATCTTTAGGGCCAAGCACCAATTTACTGTTAGTGGCGCGCACAACTTTTTTGCGCTATCAAGAGCAAAGTAACTCTAGCTATGATGAATTGCGCTTCCAAGCGGGTGTACGCCACCGCTTTTCTGAGCGAGTCTATGGTCAGTTCACCCTCAGTCAACAACTGCTCTACGACGAAGGGTTTACCGATCAGTTTTTCACGAACACAGGCATTGAGCTTACTGTCGGACGTCGCGATCGCCTCACCCCTCGCCTCACCTTTGATAGCTATTACCAGGGACAAGTCTTCTTTAGCGATCCAGAACGGTTTAGCAATGTCCTCAATTCTGTGGGTGGTTATTTGGGATACCAAATAACTCCCCAGGTGGACACTGGTATCGGCTATCGGTTGACAATTTCTGATTTTACGCAGCAGTCACGTTACGAAACCTTTCAACGGGTAACTGGACAATTGCGATATTCCATCTCACCTGGCGTGCGCCTGTCATTGTTTGGCGGGCTCAGTACCGGTCGCTCATCAGAAAGTCGCATTACGTTTGATGACACCTTTTTTGGCATCAGTTTTGATGCGACAGTATCCATTTTTTAAGAGACAAGACTTCATCTAGCCATTGAAGTACACTCTCTTCCCGGCCAAATATCCATTCAACGTAAGGGGAATCCGTAAGGGATTAGCAGGGGACAAAATAGCCTCTGGGAAGTGCCCGGCTTCCTGTTCGTTGAATGTGTTCCAGTTGAATGTGTTCCAAGGGTTAGGGTCGCTCTACAGAATTCAGAGTTCTGCACTTTGCGATATCTCCTCGATTGTGATCTGTCTCAAGACTAAATTCAGACGAGGTCACTTTCTAGCCTTACTTGAGACACGCTCAGACTCCCAAATTGTCACTTTTTGAGTAACGCTGACATCACCGACCAGAGCGGGCTTTCACGCGATGATTAAACCGTCGAGCACAACACATTTTCAATGGAGCCCCACCATGTCACTCGAACAAATTCAAGGTTTATATCTCTGTCTCACTATCACCCTGATGCTGGCTGCGGTTTGTCCGCTATTGTTTCTCGGCATTCGCGGACGGATTGTGTGAGGGTTTTAGCCGCTTATTCATCCGAAGGTCGCAACCTAGCCTCTTTTCTCTCTCCTCTCTGCCCCTTGCCCAATGGCGAGGGGTTTATTTGTTGGGTTGATGCCGTTTGAAGTGCTAGAGACAGGGGCCGTTGCCTCAGCGCCCATACGGTTATTGTTGGCCTGATGCAGAAGACTCTGGCTGTGTCCTGGTCAACGTTGCCAGTTGATTGTGCAGGGCTTGATAATCGGCCTGAGGTAGCGTAATCGCTGGCAGATTAGAAGCCGTCGCGTTGGTCTTTAGTGCCAAGGGAGCAAGGGCGATCGCGAGTTGGGCCTGATGCTCCAAAATTTCGGCGTTGGATAACAAGTCGCTGAGACCGTAAATCAAATTGCGAATGTTTTCGCGCACTTGGGGATCACCCGTGAGTTCGTCAATATCTGACAAGACTTTCTGGGCTCCCTGAAAGACATCCCGCGCCGACTCTAATGATTGCTGAATGAGCAACACGTTTTCGGGTTGATTAATAGAGCCTGTCAACGTACTGATATCGATCGCGGCATCCCGGAAGTACGCAGATGCCTCTGCCGCATTGGCCGAAAGCATCCGTAACTCTGCCAACAATTGAGGATCTTCCAGTTCGGTTGCCAAGCTATCGAGAATCCCTGATAAGCGACTGGTTCCCTGGCTAATGTTGCTGAGCGAGGCCGTAATATTGACGCGGTTGGCATCAAGCAACGTACGCACGTCAGTCGCCGTGAGTTGAATTTCCTGCGCCGCCGCAGCAGCGTTAGTGGTGGCTTGCTGTACCGAGTCGCTCAACGGTTCCACTTCTGCTTGCGCCGTGATTGTGAGGGTGGTCAGTTCCTGAGTGAGTTGGGTCGCGGCTTCAGTAAAGTCGGTCGTGTTCTCTAGGGTGGCTTTTAAGCCGTCAATGAGTTCAGGGTCGGCCAACGTGGACGCCAGCGTCTCAGCCGAGGTCAACAGAGATTCATAACTGACGCCCGTCACCCCAACCAGCATCTCACCATCACAGACAATCACGCCAGACTCACAGTTAGCCTCAGTCGGACTCACGGCCTGTTCTGCCTCGGTTAATTCGGTCATGGGGGTGATATCAATCGTCGTCTCGCCAATAAAACCTGATTGGTTAGCCGCGATGCGGAGGCTTTCTTCAGGAATGCGCAGATCAGACTGGGTGATTTCTAGCCGCACTTCCACCTGGTTACTGCTTGGCATGATATCCACCACACGGCCGACGGGGACGCCTCGATAACGCACCGTTGTGCCAACCTGCATGCCGACAGTGTCGTCGAAGATAACCAGCATCTCGTAATTGCGGTTGCCTGGATTCAGCCCGCGTAACCAAAGCACCAGACCACCAAACAAACCGACCCCAATCAAGATCAATAGTCCGACTGAGCCTTCTCGAACTGCTCTTGCTCGCATGTCAATACTCCGTCACCACGTTGCTTGCATCGGCTTTCATCAGGTCTGTCCTCACTACTGCACCAGTTGAATAGGCCCTTCGACATTGCCACTAAAAAACTGTCGAATAAAGGGGTTGTCTGTCTGGTCAATTTCGTCAATGCTGCCATTCCACTGGATTTTGCCCCGGTGCAAGAATATCACTCGGTCGGCAGTGCGGCGGATCGTGCTGTCTTGATGGGTAACGATGATGTAAGAGCTGCACCCGTGGCCTTTTTGAATACCGCGGATGAGGTCTTCGATCACAGTAGAAGCAATGGGATCGAGGCCGGCTGTCGGCTCGTCATAAAGCAGCACTGCGGGGCGATCAGTCGGATTTTGTGGATTGGAGACGATGGCTCGGGCAAAACTGACCCGTTTGCGCATCCCACCGGATAGTTCAGCCGGATAGCGATCAGCAATACCTGGCAGACCGACCATTTCGAGGACTTCTTCCACCAAGCCATGAATCTGTCGGTGAGAAAGGGTGGAATGCTGATATAGCAAAAAGCCCACATTCTCTTTAACAGTCAGGGAGTCGAACAGCGCCGCCTGTTGAAAGACCATGCCAATACCCAACGGATCTTGAGCATCTTCAATGAGGCCGATGCGACGCTGCCCAGCCACGTAAATTTCCCCTTCGTCAGGGGGTAGCAACCCGGCAATAATGCGTAATATTGTTGACTTCCCCGTCCCCGAAGGACCAATGACCGCAAGGGCTTCGCCCCGATACATCGTCAAATCAAGGCCATCGATCACGCGGTTAGCCCCAAAGGTTTTAGCCACTCCCCGTAGCTCAATCAATGGTTCTTTATTGTCACAGTCAGCCATCGCAGCCGAAGCAGTAGAGTCAAATAGCGTATCTGTCATAGGCCAGCTCAAACAGGTCTCGGGAACATCAAGAAGGACACCTACATCAGGAGGACGGGTTAAAAACTGACTAGTTTCACCTTCACACCTTCTCCTTTTAATGCTAATTAATGCTAGAGATTAACAGGCTGAATCGATAGAGTTACTTGGCCTAATCAGGCAAACTTTGAGATATGATTCGTCGCAGTTTCGTCCTGTCGGTCTCCATCATGGACTGAACCTTCATGAAAGCCACTTTGTAGGACATGTTCTTTAACTCTCTGAACAAATCGGTCTCTCAACTGTTGCGCCGGATGCGCCACGAGACACCATGGATCGGGCCTGAGCCGCCACGTCGGGTCAACACAATGGTCAAGTGGCTCGCTCCGGGACTGCTCGTCAAGCGCTGGCTATTTCTAAGCGTGGGTGGGGTGTTGCTAGTTGGCTTTGGGACTTTAGTCTTTCTTAAATTAACTCCTGTTTTTTACACTGGCCAATTCTTGGGGGCGTTTTTGCGGTTTGTGACCACTTTAGTCCCTAGTTATATCAGTGGTCCACTGGTGATTTTGGCCGGGTTGTTATTTATCTTATGGGGCCAAACGCGGACCCTGGGAGCGATTACCGAGGTCCTATTGCCAGGCACCGAAACCGAATTAGTCGATGTCTTAATGCAGGAACGCCGCTTAGCACGGGGTCCCAAAGTAGTCGTGATTGGCGGTGGCACGGGCCTTTCAAATCTGTTACGTGGTCTCAAGCAATATAGCCATAACATTACAGCGATTGTGACGGTGGCCGATGATGGGGGCTCTTCGGGACGATTACGACGCGAAATTGGGGTCTTGCCTCCGGGCGATATCCGTAACTGTTTAGCCGCTTTGGCAGACGAAGAAAAGTTGCTGACTGAGCTGTTTCAATATCGTTTCAAAGCTGGGGACGGTCTGGATGGTCATAGCTTTGGCAACCTGTTCTTAACCGCGATGAATGAAGTTACTGGCGATTTGGAGCAGGCGATCGCGGCCAGTTCCAAAGTGTTAGCAGTACGGGGGCAAGTGCTGCCCGCGACGTTGAGCGACGTCAAGCTGTGGGCCGAGTTGAGTGATGGCCGCCGCATCGAAGGGGAATCCAAAATTCCGGCGGCGAATGGCAAGATCGTAACGATGGGATGTTCGCCTAGTGCGCCTCCGGCGTTACCAAAAGTGATCAAGGCCATTCGGGAAGCTGACTTTATTGTGTTTGGGCCAGGGAGCCTGTACACCAGCATCATTCCCAATTTACTGGTACCCGAAATTGCGGCTGCCCTTGCCGCTCGTAAGGTGCCTCGCATTTACGTTTGTAACGTTATGACTGAGCCCGGCGAAACGTTGGACTACGCTGTGTCAGACCACATTCGAGCGATTGATCAGGCTTGTGGCAAACCGTTGTTTGATGCGGTGCTGGTGCAGCGTCGCGGCCCCTCTGAGGTGGCGCAACAGCGATATGCCCAGGTGGGAGCATCGCCCGTCTATCTAGATCGCGAGACGGTCCTCAGTTCAGGGCGGCGCATTATCTTAGCCAATGTAATGGAAGAATCGGCCTCGGGCTCTGTGCGACATCATCCGCAGCGGTTGGCAAAAGTGCTCATGCGCTGGTATTCAAGGACTCAGGGGCTGTGGTAATGCCCTTAGCCCGCATTCGTTGGGTGCACCATCTACCAAACCCTGCCACTGGCTGGGGCAAAGATTACAAACTTCGGTGCTGCCGACCTGCTAGTATCGTGACCCGGTTTGTTCAAAGATTTGTAGGCCTGCTGGAGTCAAGTTTCAGTGAATCTTGCTGCTGACCCTCATCGTCGTCGCTGCTATCGGCTGCTGTTGACCTGGCTTTGGGTCACCTTACTCGTGCTGGGGGTAGAAGCGATCGCGGGCTGGGCCACCCGGTCTCTATTACTGTTTGCGGAGGCCCTACACACCTTTATTGATGCCTTTAGCACGATTTTAAGTTTAGTCGCCGTCGCTTCGGCCCAGCGCCCCCTGGGGCGAGAGGTCTGGGGCCATGGTCGAGCAGAAGTCGCAGGCACGCTAGCGGTGGTCTCTCTTTGGGGCTTTACCGGCCTGAGTCTCATCTTTGCCGCCTTGCGCCAGGCCACAAATGCCGTAACCGGCAGTCCAGAACCCCCAGCAGTCGCGATTGAGCGCCCGATGGTGTTTCTCATGGGGGGGCTGATCGCGCTGTCACTGGCGATCGCCGCCTATGCTTACTATCGTGTTCAGAATTTTGGCAGTCTGGCCTTAATGCTGCACACTCAACATGTGTTGGGCGATGCTTGGTTATCGGGGGTCACGCTGGTGGGCCTGATTGCGATTGGGCAGCAGCAAACCTGGGTCGATCCTGGCTTAGCGGTCTTACTGACACTGTTTTCCATTCGCAGTTTGTGGCAAGTGTTGGGCGACCAATTGCCCACGTTGCTGCGCCCGATGGCCATCGCCCCCGAAGCGATCGCCCATATTGTGATGCAAGTTGAAGGCGTCACTCGCTGTGTCCGCATTCGTTCGCGAGGGCTTGTGGGGCGTCAGGTGTGGATCGAGCTGCATCTCATCATTCACCCTGAGTTCTTGGGCGTGACTCACATTGTGGGTGAACGAGTCGAAGCCGCTTTGCGACTGCAGTACGGTCCCCTAAGAGCCCAAATCTGGGTAGAAGAATCACCACCTCACCCAGCGGCGTATCTCAACTATCCCGAAGCGCAATGGATAGAGCCAGAAAATGCACCTGATAGTCGATTGGAGGGAAGATAGATCGTGGTTGGGTAGTTGGGTCGCTGGGTGGTTGGGGAGTTGGGGAGCTGGGGAGTAGATGCGTGACAGGTTAAGGACAAAACGCTTTTGTCAAGGGCATTTCACCAATGCCAAGTTGACGGCTATATCAGTCTTTCAGCCTCAATGAGTAAATATACTCATTGAGCAGGTATTTTGGCCTGAATCCATATCTAGTGCTTATTCTTCTAAGAAGCCCTTGCATATGGGACTTGACTATTTCAAGAAATGCTTAACCTGTCAAGCATC
>JBCDAJ010000023.1:0-56006 GCA_039185935.1 Cyanobacteria bacterium P01_F01_bin.56
GAAAGACATGCGCAGCACCTCAAAATCGACTGGCAATTCTCGCTCACCTCTGCCCGCACCAAACTGCAGCGGCACTACGACAAAATCTATCCCCAGAAAGCAAACATAAAAACCGAATAAACTTAATTTACAGAGTACTTACTCTGCCATAACTTGTCTTGTTCAAGTAAGCCAAATTATGACAATCCTCTATTCAGGCAGCGCCTCGACATCTCCTAGATACACGAGAGACGCATAAACCAGGGCTGCTACTTCTGCCCGCGTCGCCGGATCTTGAGGACGCAACAAGCTTTGAGATTGGGCATTCGGTTGAATGATGCGGGCCTGTATAACAGCCCCTACCTGTTGGCGGGCCCAGGCCGGTACTGTTTCCCAGTCTTGATATCGTGGCAACTGCTGTCGTGATTCGGTGGTCTCTGACAGCGCCAGTCCCGTGGCCAATGCAACCAACACTTGTAAGCGTGACACCTGAGCATCGGGACGAAAATCGCCGGCTGGGTATCCTGTCATGAACCCCATCACGACGGCTCGATTAATAGGTTCTGTCGCCCAGTAATCAGTTGGCAGGTCAGAAAACGCTTTGCCCGCATTAGCAGGGGCCATCTCAAAAGCATTAGCAATTTGCGTAGCGAGTTCAGCGCGACTCAACAGCCGATTGGGCGCGAATGTACCATCGGGCAGACCATTGAGCACGCCTCGGGCGGTGAGGGCATCAACATAAGGTTTAGCCCAATAGCCATCTGGCAGGTCTGTAAAGATGAGGGGCGATCGCACGGGTGGCAGCCGTCCCACGATGACAGAACTATCAGGAACTTGAGGAGCTGGCACCGTCACACGGTTGGTCTCAGTCTCGCGATTTGGTAAAGTTTGGGGACCCGCAGCAGTGGCATCATCAAGATTCTGACTCGCACCTAAGCGCTCGGTCGCAGTGATCGTAGACCATCCTGTCAGTGAGGCGGGGCCCGTCACGATGCCCCAGCCAGCAGCACCGCCTAACATTCCCAGGACGACTAAAACAGGTAACCATGCGCGGCTTGCCCGGCGACGGGGGCGACGTGAAGGAGGACGAGGAGAGCGGGAAGTTAATGACACGTCTAAAACCTAGAGTGAACCGACGAAGCGATTTAGATATTTGTACGAAAAAAATGTTGGTGTTTAACTGACAAAAGTGGTGTTGATCGGTTAAAAGGATTAATGTTCCCTTTCTGTGTAGATGAATTGCTTGTTGTATCGAAGGCCCTATGAGTAGAGTTTCTTTGATGGCGGCGGCGGCTATGTTGAGCTTGGTCAGTACTGGCTTGCTTGTCAGCAATCGCTCTGCTGCGACTAACCCGATTGTGTCCTCCCATTTAACAGCCACGGCTGATCACGTAATTAGCCCTCGTCGGGCCATGCTGCGAGATGCTTTGCAGCCACTCAGCTTCGTTGCTAAGTCGCTGATCTATTTTCCCTTAATGGAGCAGGCGATCGCAGCCAGTAACCCTGAAATTTTAGTTAAAGAATCCGTCTTTGAAGAAGCCGAAGTGCGCTTGACTGGCGTTGGTCCAATTCAAATTGGGATGACGTTGGAAGAGGCTACTGATGCGTTAGGTCTGCCTCTGGTGCCCATTGGTAGTAATGCCGGCGGCGACTGTGCTTATTACCAGCCCGATGCGGTGTCGCAAACACTAGGGTTGATGGTGGTCGACAACCGCGTTATCCGCGTTGATGTGTGGCCCGGTAGTTCCCTAGCAACCGTAAGTGGTGTGAAGATTGGCTCCACAGCTCAAGAACTGCAAGAGATTTACCCAGAGCAGTTAGAGTCTACCCCTAACCCTTATACCCGAGGGGAATTTTTCACTCTCGTGCCGCAAGATCCAGAGTTGTCGCTGTATCGCCTGGTATTTGAGACGGACGACAGTGACCAAGTTGTGCAATACCGAACTGGACAGTTTCCTGCGGTAACGTGGCCCGATGGATGTGTTTAGACGCTAGATTGTGAGGGATGCGTCCCTAATCTTGCTATGCCTAATCGTTTGGCTAAGGCTCAGAGCCTCTATCTGCGTAAACATGCAGACAACCCTGTAGATTGGTGGCCATGGTGCGATGAAGCCTTGGCAACGGCTCGTCGTGATAGCAAGCCTATTTTTTTATCAATTGGCTACTCTAGCTGTCATTGGTGCACCGTGATGGAGGGAGAAGCTTTCTCAGATGCAGCGATCGCAGCGTATCTCAACACCCATTTTTTACCCATCAAGGTCGATCGCGAAGAGCGCCCCGACATCGACAGCATCTATATGCAAGCGCTGCAAATGATGGTGGGGCAAGGGGGCTGGCCGCTGAACGTTTTTTTATCACCGGATGATCTGGTGCCCTTTTACGGCGGCACCTATTTTCCGGTCGAGGCCAAGTACGGGCGACCGGGCTTTTTACAAGTCTTGCAAGCCTTGCAGCAGTATTTTAAGACTGATCCGACCAAGGTAGCATCCGTCAAAGCCGAGATTCTCCAAAATCTACAGCAGTCTGCGGCTCTGCCTGCCAGTCAAGATTTGAGTCAAGAGATTTTTGAACAGGGCGTGGGGCTCTGCGCTCGCGTCTTGCAACCCACGGATAGTGAGACGCGCTTCCCCATGATGCCCTATGCTTTAGCTGCACTGCGGGGCGGTCGCTTCAACATTGTGGGTGAAACCCAGCCAGATACGCTAAAAGTCTGTGAGCAACGTGGGTTAGATTTGGTGCTCGGTGGCATCTTTGATCAGGTTGGGGGCGGCTTTCACCGTTATACCGTCGACCCCACTTGGACGGTGCCCCATTTTGAAAAAATGCTGTACGACAACGGTCAGATTTTGGAATATCTGGCAGAGTTGTGGAGCATTGGTCTGCACGAGCCAGCGTTTGAACGGGCGATCGCCCTGACTAAAACCTGGCTCCAGCGAGAGATGACCAGCCCTACAGGCTATTTCTATGCGGCTCAGGATGCTGATAGTTTTACCACGTCTGAAGAGGCGGAGCCTGCAGAAGGGGCCTTTTACGTCTGGACCTATCCTGAGCTGCGTCAAGCTCTCTCAGAAGACGCCCTAAACGCCTTAGCCACAGACTTCACTATTACAGTGGCTGGCAACTTCGAAAGCCATAATGTGCTGCAACGCCACCAACCTGGTGGTCTGAGTGACCTGACAGAGGCAGCTTTACAGACACTGTTCCAGCTCCGGTATGGCGAATCTAGCGCAACCTTAGCAACCTTTCCACCCGCGCGCGATAATCAAGCAGCCAAAACTCAGCCTTGGCCAGGGCGCATTCCAGCAGTGACTGACACTAAAATGATTGTCGCTTGGAATAGTCTGATGATTTCTGGGTTGGCGCGAGTAGCCGCAGTGTGGAGCGATCGCACGGCTTATGACATGGCGACCCAGGCTGCGATCTTTATCTTGCAGCAGCAGTGGATCTCCGGCCGCATGCATCGCCTCAACTATGAAGGACAACCCTCGGTGCTTGCCCAGTCAGAAGATTATGCGCTGTTCATTAAGGCCCTGCTAGATTTACATCAGGCGGCCTGGCGGTGGCCACAAGCCGAGCCAGCAGTAGATTGGTTGCAGAAGGCGATCGCGGTGCAGACTGAATTCGACCATTGGCTGTGGAGCGCTGAACTCGCGGGCTATTACAATACTGCCTCGGATGCGAGCGATCGTCTGATTGTCCGCGAACGCACATATCAAGACAGCGCCGTGCCTGCAGCCAACGGCATTGCGATCGCTAATCTGGTAAAACTGTCTCTGTTGACCAGCGACCTGACGTATCTAGAGCGAGCCGAAAAAAGCCTGCAGGCGTTTGGCGCAGTCATGGCCCAAATCCCCCGTGTGTGTCCCTCATTATTCACCGCGCTAGATTGGTTTCGCCATGCCACCTTGGTTCGAACTCAAGCCGATAAAATTACGCGACTCATCTCGCAGTACACTCCGACCGCCGTCTTTTTAACCGATACTAATCTGCCAAAAGATGCCGTAGGTCTAGTTTGTGAAGGTCTCTACTGCAAAGCACCGGCAACAGACTGGGAGATGCTGCGATCGCAACTCGAAACCAGCCAACAACGCCCTAGCTAGGTGATTTGGCAAAAGGGCGGAGGTTTCGCTCAGGCTCCCCCTTAACGGCCTCGAAGCCAACTCGGAGGGGCAGGGGTGCCAGGAGAGCTAGAAACTGGCAGAGTAGGGCAACCCATATTACCAACTACTAGCTTTCCAACTTCTTGGTTGGATCGTTTAAAGACCAGCGATAGTCGATTTTTAATCCCAAACGCTCGCAATCTTCTTCTAACTTACGCTGCTGCGATAAGGCTTTTCTAAGGGTCATGATTAACTCATTCACCTCGTCCTTGAGCGGAGGATGCTCATAGGCCGCAAAAGAGGTCTGCTGCTCCAATAATTGCAGTAGTAACTCATAGTGAATATGGGATGGCAAGGGAAGCGGCTCAGTCATGAATTCGAGAGGAGGGCAGTTAACAATGGGGCTATCAGCACGCTACGAATAGAGTGCAGCGATCGCCTGCTCTAGATCAGGTTGTCGCATGAGTGATTCGCCCACCAAAATTCCCTGCGCGCCAAAGCCCTGAACTGCGGTCACATCCGCTGGGGTTTGAATACCTGATTCACTCACTAAAAACAGCTCTTTGGCTTGCATTTGCTCGCGCCGCTGTTGCATCAGCTGATCGGTCGTGTCTAGAGAAGTGACAAACGTCTCTAAATTACGATTGTTAATGCCCACTAACTGAATGGGGTCAATAGCTAAAACGCGATCTAGCTCTACCAAGGTGTGGACCTCAACCAGGGCTCGCATGCCTAAGGCTTGAGCAATTTTAGTGAAATACCGCAAATCTTCATCGCTCAAAATTGCCGCAATGAGCAACACGGCATCCGCGCCTTTGACCCGAGCCAGATACATCTGGTACGGGTACACGATGAACTCCTTGCAAAGAATGGGAATATCCGTTGCGGCACGAATCGCCGACAGGTAATCAAAGCTGCCTTGGAAAAACGCCTTATCCGTTAGCACCGAGAGACAAGTTGCCCCCGCTACCTGATAAGCTTTGGCGATCGCTACCGGGTCAAAATCTTCGCGAATCACGCCGCGACTCGGGGAAGCTTTTTTGACCTCAGCAATCAAAGCCGGAGTGCGATCGCTGTTTTGCAGCGCCGCCAAAAAATCGCGGGTTGGCGGCGCACTTAATACCTCTCGTTGCAAATCGGCTAAAGGCATTTGTTGCCGTAGTCGCGTGACCTCTTTCTCCTTTTGCCAAACAATCTTTTCTAAGATGTTTTGAGGCTCGGCACCCGGAGCCTTAATTCTATAAGTCAGACTTTGCACAGACACCTCAGGATACGGAGACCGACGGCGAATTTCCATAGGGATACGCTTTTTATGCACTAACGACAGCACGCTTAAAGGCTTCATCCATCACTTCAGACAGTGTGGGATGAGTATGAACACAATAGGACAAAGCCGTGATGGTTTGCCCTTGAGCGATGGCATTCGCCGCTTCTTGAATCAGGTCAGATGCATGCAGACCAATGATGTGAGCGCCGAGGATTTCACCCGTATCTTTACGGTAAATGACTTTGGCTAAGCCATCAGATTCGCCTTCTGCCAGCGCTTTAGAATTGCCTTTGAAATACGTTTTGACTGTTGCCATGGCAAACCCCTGCTCATCCGCATAGGCTTTGGCCTGAGGCTCTGTCATGCCGACAAAACTTACTTCAGGGTGGGTAAACGCTGCTGCTGGAATGCTGCGATAGTTGACCGTGCGCGACTCACCGCACATATTGTCAACAGCAACTACCCCTTGAGCAGAGGCGGCATGGGCCAGCATCATTTTGCCTGTAGCATCGCCGATCGCCCAGAGGTGGGGAACAGGTGCTCCATCCCGCACAACGCGTAGCTGATCGTCTACCGTAATAAAGCCGCGACGATCAGTTTCTACACCGACTCGCTCTAGACCTAAGTCTTTAGTGGCAGGGATGCGACCGGTTGCGACAAGACAAGCGTCGACTTCTAAGACATCCACGACTGCTTTGGTTTCGCGATCGGCCAGCTCAATGACGACTGGAGAGCCCGGCGTGACTTTTATCGCCAGTACCCCAGAGCGAGTTTCCACGGCGCGCGGACCAATCAATACCCGCTGAGCAATTTTGGCAATATCAGGATCAAAGGTGGGCATGACCTGGTCAAGAGCCTCGACGATAGTGACCTCAGAGCCCAGTGCCGTGTAAACATCGCAAAATTCTAAGCCGATGTAGCCGCTGCCAATAATTGCGACCCACTCTGGCAACCACTCCAACTTAATAGCGGCATCGCTGGTGAAGACGGTTTTATTGTCGATTTCGATCCCCGGTGGGACAAAGGGAACTGAGCCAGGTGACAGCATGATGTCTTGAGCGGTCAATGTGCGATCGCCAGTTTCAGTGGTAACGATGACTTTTTGTTCGCCAGCGACTCGTCCCCAACCTTGGATAACGTCAACGCCCAATCGCTTGAGGCTGTTGGACATATCACCCTGAATTTTGCTGACCAAATTGTTGGCATGATCAGCGATCGCACCTCGATCAAAGGAGACGCCTCCCACCTGAATGCCTAACGATTCCAAATGATGGGTGTTTTGTAGCTCACGTACCCGACCGGATGCTGCCAGCAGCGCCTTAGAGGGAATGCAACCACGGTTGACACACGTTCCTCCCATGTCAGCCGCTTCAATGATGGCCGTTTTCAGACCTTGACGAACCGCGTGAATGGCCGCCCCATGACCACCAACCCCAGCACCGATAATGACTAAATCGTAGTCAAAAGCTTGACTCACAACTTTCTCCTCAGCAATTGCAGCGAATTCTACGGTATCGTTTTGCTGACACCATGTGCGAAATTTTGACCTAGCGCAAAACGGTCTTTCTATTCTTGACTAAGGAGGGGAGTTAAGACAAGTTTCATGGCGCTCAGCGTGTAGGGTGTATCGTCAATTAACGCGAGTGGCTATTAGGCATGCGCCTGAGTCGTGTCTACATTTGCACTACCAACTGACGCGATGTGCAACTAATTTTCTCGAGGCCTTAGAATGGCTGTATTCATTGCTGAACAAGAATTTCACTAATATCATCAGGCTCTTTTTAACGGCATAATTTGTCATTGCCGACGACTAACTTGAGAATATTCTCATTAACGAGAGTGAGATTTACCCTTTTGATAAGGGGATTTGCCTGTTGTAAGGGCTGAAACGACGAAAAATCATTCAACTTTTAATTGCACATCGCGTAACTGGGGGCGATCGCCCTTTTACATCAAGGACTTGGCTGCTCATTGATGGTCGCTCCTAAAGATGACACAGCCAGCTGAATCAGATTTTTTACAGTTTCATACTCCCAAGGCTTGTCTCGGCTCAGGCTAAGGTGTAATCCCCATGTTTTCTTCGCAAGCGATACAGTGTTAACCACACAGTAGGCGCTTTGCGTAAATCATTATCGACGAAAATTCAGGTCTTAGAGCCATGAACCACCAGCCACACGACAGTCGCCGTCAGGCCGCTCACAACTTTGTGAATGCCCTTGACGAGTTAGAACTTGTGCTGAAGTCAAAGCAGCCTGAAATCGACGAGCCAGACGATACGAAATCTACGCGTCATCCTGACCCTACTCCATCTGGCGAACAGTCAGCAGCTTGGATGGAGGATGCCGACTTGGGCCAATTGCTGGATGATGCGGTGAAGGATATCGAGCAGTTTATGGCGGCGGATGAATCATCGCAGCAAGATACATAAGTTGAGCGATGCCAGGTTCCGGCTACTCACCGGTTAGACTCTTGGGTGAGTGTTGACGCTGGCGCCAGGCTTCAAATAAAACGACGGCAGCGGCAACGCCCACATTGAGAGATTCGACGTCATTCATCATGGGAATCGCGATGGTCTGATCCGCAGCCGCGATCGCAGTTGCCGATAAGCCCGCGCCCTCATTGCCCAGCACCAGCACCGTCGGCACAGTTAAGTCTAGCTGCCAGTAGGGCACCGCCCCCGTTGCTGCCAACGCTAGGATCTGACAGCCCTGCCTACGCCATGTAGACAATTGCGTTGACAAGTCAGGGCCAGTTTGTTTAGGCAGGCGAAACCACTGCCCAGCCGAAGCCCTCAGCACCTTGGGGTGGGTTAGATCAACACTATGCTGACTCAACCAGATACCATCACTACCTACAGCAGCAGCCGTGCGTATAACCGTGCCAACATTGCCCGGATCTTGAATATCCTCCAGAGCGAGACCGAGTACCGGCTGCTGAATCAACTGGGTAAAGGTTGGGGTGGCGGCGATCGCCACCACCCCATCGGGAGTTTGAGTTGTGGCGATCGCCGCCAGCACCTCTGGACTGACAGTTTCCTGACGCTGAGTCGAACGTTCAAGTTGCTGCCACAAAGCCGGATGACGGTGTTGCCAAGTGAGGGTGGCGCACACTGCCGCCAATGGATAACGAGTGGCCACGGCCTCTTGTAGCAGATGTGTCCCTTCAAGCAAAAACTGCTGCTGTTGTCGGCGATATTTGGCTTGGTGCAGCTTGCGTAGTGTTTTAATCCAAGGATTCTTCAGACTCGTTAGCACAGTGTTTTTATCGTGATTATCGAGACCTTACAAAAACTAATCCCTTGCCTCTAGACCAATCAAACATTTCTAACCCTCTTTCGCTTGCACAGAACCTGATCTAGACAGCCATATCCGAATACTTAATTAAGCATCCGGATAGCTAGATATTTTATCGACTCATGCGGAACCCGGGACTTGAACCCGGAAGTTCTTGCGAACACTAGAACCTGAATCTAGCGCGTCTACCAATTCCGCCAGTTCCGCTAACTGGATAAGGGCCAGCAATGAAGAGCATTTTTATTGCTTGACCGCAATTTTTTACTGTGCCTTAAGAGTAGCCTTCTCGTCAACTGCTATTTCAAGATGCGCACTCTACCATTGGTGTTTTTTCTGAATAATTTTTTGTATTACGTCGCAAAAGTTTCAGAAAAATGGTTGAATCAAGTAAAATTTAGACGAAAATTTACATCTGAATTGTTCTGCTCAGGTTTCGGAGGATAAACCCATCGCTACAGCCACTGGTATTCCACAGATGTCTAATTCCCCTGAAGCAGACAACTCAGTTCTAGAAATCTGCGGGCAGCACCCATTGACCGGACATGTTTCAATTAGCGGAGCGAAAAATTCTGCGCTTGTAGTAATGGCCGGTGTCTTGCTATGTTCTCACTCTTGCCGTCTCCGCAACGTTCCTAATCTGGTCGACGTTGAACGCATGTCTGCGGTGCTGCAAGCCCTAGGGGTCAAAATCAGACGAGACCATGATTTTTTAGAGCTAGATCCCAGCGATATCAGTCATACTCGCGCTCCCTATGAAATCGTGAGCAAGTTGCGGGCTAGCTTCTTTGTGATTGGGCCGTTGCTTGCTCGTATGGGAGTCGCGCGGATTCCTTTACCCGGCGGCTGTGCGATTGGAGCCCGTCCAGTCGAGCTACACGTGCGTGGTCTACAAGCAATGGGGGCTGATGTTCAAATCGAACATGGCACAGTTCATGCTTGCATTCCTGGAATTCGTAAGCGATTGCAAGGTGCCAACATTTATTTGGATTACCCCAGCGTCGGGGCGACAGAAACGCTCATGATGGCTGCGACCTTAGCAGAGGGTGAAACCATCATTGACAATGCTGCTCAGGAGCCCGAGGTCGCTGATTTAGCAAACTTCTGCCGCGCGATGGGAGCACGCATTCGCGGCGTAGGCACTAAAACCCTCAGGATTTCTGGCGTCCCTAGCCTACACGGGACTGATTACGCGATCGTGCCCGATCGCATTGAAGCCGGCACTTTTTTGATTGCTGGAGCCATCACGCACTCTCAAATTAGCCTATCGCCAGTCGTACCAGAGCATCTAGGGGCAGTGATCGCAAAACTACAAGAGGCGGGTTCCCAAGTAGTGGTGGACTCTCCTAACCGAGTCACGCTTATACCAGGTACCCAAATCCAGGCCACTGACATTCAAACACTGCCTTACCCTGGATTCCCGACTGACATGCAGGCTCAGTTTATGGCACTGATGAGCCTGAGCAACGGCAATAGCATAGTGACCGAAACTGTCTTTGAAAACCGGTTACGTCATGTTGCCGAATTTAATCGCATGGGCGCTAATATTCGAGTGACTGGCAACTGCGCTGTAATTCAGGGGGTACCTCTGTTATCTGGGGCTCCCGTCATGGCAACTGATCTGCGCGCATCGGCGGCGCTAGTATTGGCAGGTCTCGGAGCACAGGGCAAGACCATTATGAGTGGCTTATATCATTTAGACAGGGGCTACGAACAATTAGAGTACAAACTCACTAAACTCGGCGCTCGCATTACTCGTCTAACGGATAATGGCACTCCAGTGGCTGTTGAAGGCGAGACTCCTCCAGTCAGGCAGTTCTCTCTCTAGCCCTAGTGCCGTGCGGCATAAATTTTCCTACCGTTCTCCATAGTCGGCTGCCGCTTATACATTAAGTGACTGGTTGATCATTTTCAGAGATTTAGGGAGAAAGGCAGCATTTTGCAGCCTTACAGAAATGTGTATGAGCCTCAACCTAAGCGGGAAAGCAGGGGCGAAAGGGGAGCCAGAAACCAAAACGAGAGGGCGACGGCGGCCACCAAATACGAGGAATCACGGCGACCTTGTTGGGTTACTGGTTGACGTTGATTTGTCCCAAAACGATTGGTGAGTCAACGGTCCGCTGCGCAGATAACTTTACAGATAGTGAGCACAATGATGACTGGGAGCCGATGCTCTACCAACTATTTCACTCGCAGAGCTTCGAAAGCTTCAAAATGCTTTAGCAACAAGCCTAGAGGCAACAGCTGAGCGACTCATCAAACAACCTCTTTTCATAGCTGTCATTAAGCGTCCCTTATTCGACAAGTATGCGCTTGCCGTGGCGTTCAATGTTCCAGTGGGTTGCCTGTTTATTAGCATTCTCAACGTTTTCTCATAATTCCTTCATAGCTTCTTCAGAATTGCCTCAGACCTTGTTCAGTCGGGGGGCTTTTATTGATATTGAATTGTTTGAGTGCCTGTCGCCTTAACCAATTCGGCTTTGAGACTAAGTGCTGCTAGTTGTGATGTTGCAACTGGACAGCTGACCACTGACTTGCTCTTACCTGCTGTTATTTTTATTGAGTTTCATGCAAATTAAGTATCTGACTGCTCTTGTAGCCTCTGCCGTGCTGTCTGTCGGTGTAGCCTCCCTGCCCACAGTCGTGACTTCCGCCCAGGCAAATCCCTGTGCCGCTCAGGTAGAAAACCCTTGTGCGGCCGATCCTTGTGCGGCCGATCCTTGTGCCGCTAATCCCTGTGCGGCCGATCCTTGTGCGGCTAACCCTTGTGCAGCCGATCCTTGTGCGGCTGACCCTTGTGCCGCTAACCCTTGTGCGGCCAATCCCTGTGCCGCTGCAGATCCCTGTGCCGCTGCAGATCCCTGTGCGGCCGATCCTTGTGCAGCCGATCCTTGTGCAGCTAATCCCTGTGCGGCTGACCCTTGTGCGGCTAATCCTTGTGCGGCTGACCCTTGTGCCGCTAATCCCTGTGCGGCTGACCCTTGTGCTGCTAATCCTTGTGCGGCTGACCCTTGTGCCGCTAATCCCTGTGCGGCCGATCCCTGTGCCGCTGCAAATGTAGTGAGTGTTTATGAACCGCCGCACACTCAGGTTTATGTTGAAAATGGCAGCGACTTAGCGATTCGTGGCGCTGACCCAGTTGCTTACTTTACTGAAGGCGAAGCTGTATCAGGGGTTGCTGAGTATGAACTGGAGTGGAACGGTGCGACTTGGCGCTTTAGCAGTGCTGCTAATAAGGCAGCCTTTATGGCAGACCCTGAAGCATTTGCTCCCCAATATGGTGGCTACTGTGCCAAAGCAATGAGCGAAGGTAATTTAGCATCTGTTGATCCGCGTGCTTGGAAGATTGTCAATGGCAAGCTGTATCTGAACTGGAGTCAGCAAGTGCAGGCTCAGTGGGTCGAAGATATTCCCGGCAATGTTGAAAAGGCCGAAGCTTTTTGGCCGAGTGTACTATCAGCCCAGACGTTCTACGAAAATCAGGTGTCTTGGGCTCAGTAACTCATCAATGGCGTTGAATTTCCCGTAAGATTTCTCACTTCTGTTGACATAACAACATTAAGCAATGTCAGCTCTGCCTCAAGTGCAAAGCTGACATTTTTTGATCTCAGCGATCGCAAACCAGCTAAATGATTAGCCTAAACATGAAAGTCCCCGGACAAGACTGTGACAGGGTAGAGGGGTAGCAGGGTAGAGGGTAAGGGAGCCAGAAATCAGCAAGACAGGGAAACATCGGCCATCGATTATCAGTGGGCGATCGCAGCATCGATGGCTGCCGAGCTGGAATTGTGAAAATAAAAGCAGAATTTAGCGAAATCAGTCGCCAGGCATGGAATTCTCAAGTACCCTCGTAGGCAGTCGAGTGTAACTTGATTGTGATCATGCTGACTAATGTAGTTTGAATGCTCAAATCAGTTAGACTAATTAGTACATCTAAACTCTTTAAGGAGAGATTTTCTGATGTATTAAGCCAGGCTGCCTCATAAGCCGTCTGACAATTTTTGTCATGTGTCTGATACTCCTCCTGCCAGACCGAGATTTTATGCCTTGTGTCGGCCTGTAATTGCCTTTTTGCACCATGACTACTCGAATTTCGTCTACTCAAAGATCTGACGTCCGCAGCAAGTCGGCGTCAACTTCTGCCAAAGTGTTTCGCTATGTTTTTGCTACGGTGCTGTTGATTGCCGGTATGGTTCTAGCGAAAGGAGCGCTTGCCTGGATAGCAGAAACATTTGTCTACAACTTGCCACTCTTTGGGGGATTGCTAAAAAGCCTTGAGCTGATGGAGGTGACCAATGTCATTGTGTTTGCAATTGTAGGCGTGAGCTTAGGAGCTTTTACGCTGTGGCTACCGCGGCGCTGGGGGCTATGGCTCAAGTTGATACCTTTTATTATTGCAGTGACCCTAGTATTTATGAGCGGGTATGCTGTGCGTTATCACTTGTGGGTGCAGCAGGTTGCTGTCGAATCAGAACTATTACCCACGCAAGCCCAGCAGGTCACAGATACTTTGTTGAAACAAGCAACGGGGAATGAGGGCGTCATCGGATTTTTTCGATACACTGTGCAAGTTCCAATTTTGCCCACTGACCTGCGAGCTTTGCATAACATTGATAAAGATGACAAATGGTTTCGCTCAGAGCTGACTCGGTTTAGTGGTTTAGAGCCAGGCTTGTTTACGATGATTTTTAAGATTACGGGCTGGAGTATTCGTCTGTTTTATATCTTGCTGGCAGTGATTACAGCTTGCCTATATTTTACTAAGGGTTTGGTATGGGCAGATCGTCATCGCCAATCTCCGCATTAAGCAACGGAGCGCACTCAAATTGGTCATCCTTACAACGCTTTTAGAGCGGGCATCTTACCCGCCAGCGGGATCAACCGGCAAAATTGGATGCGCCCAAGAAACTGGGATGGGTGATTCATCATGCCTAAAAAACATGTGAGATGCAATGCTAACAACCAGCGTATGCAAACAGGGTTAAGCGAGTTGCACATCATCCTGTACGTGAATGCAGCTAGGAATCTAGCCGAAAATTTGTTCATTCCTAATTGGCTATGGCGTGACTGTAACTTTGCCTCAAGCCAGGATAGAAAAGATTTCAAGGCCCGCACGTAAGTGAGGAAGCAAGATCATGAAACTTGCGGCACTCATCCTAGCCGGGGGGCGTAGTCAACGCATGGGACAAGATAAGGCGTTGCTGGAAATCAATGGTGTACCTCTGTTGCGTCACATCTGGGAGACAGCTCATACGCTGACGTCAACTGTCTGGGTCGCGACGCCGCACCGAGATTGCTATCAGTCACTCTTGCCTCTAGAAACTCGGTGGATCGATGAACCTTTAACACCAGCGTCTGTCTCATTACAGGGACCATTAGTTGTCTTTAGTCAGGCTTTGCCAGCGATCGATGCCGACTGGATACTCTTGCTGGCCTGCGATTTGCCAAACTTAAAGGCTGCGTCTTTAGATCAGTGGTCACGAGATTTGCCGGGAATATCCACCGCTGAGATCGCGTATGTTCCCCAAACAGCTCAAGGTTGGGAACCTTTATGTGGCTTTTATCGCAGTTCGTGCCTATCCTCACTGCGAGCATATCTTGCAACAGGGCAGCGATCGTTCCAGAATTGGCTAAATCACTCTCGAATAGCTGTGATTGCAGATGTGCCAGTTGACATGCTGGCTAATTGCAACACGCCAGCCGATTGGCAACGCCTGACCGGCAGTTAGTCTAGAGCACTCGCCAGCAGTGCAAGCGGGATAAGGGAGCAACTTGAAAATAAAGTACCCGAATAAGACTGTGGCGGGGTGGATGGGTAGCAGGGTAGGTGGGATGTTATTTAAGCGCGACTCCCTAAAAAGACGTCTCGACTAAGGCACTGCCAACACACTAAATGTGGCCGAACAAGCAGTCAGCAATATCCATGAACCTTGAAAATAAAATACTCTGAAGAGTAGATTTCTAGAGGCCAACGCAGCTATCTTAGCTGGTAAGACGGCTTGGTCTGAGGCGATCGCTGCCACGTCGTCTACTGTTGAGACCTGGCAGACCCTGTGACAAGTCGTCGTTCATTGCCTGAAACCACTGCCTATGTCCGCATTACTTACCAGTCTTGGCAGCAGGGGCGCCTTGAGGGTGAAGTGCATGCCAGTGAATATGTGTGGCAATTTCAGTGGCAATTTCCTAAAGGTGGCCTGACGATTGAGCCGTCGCTAGGACGAGCGCTCATTCGTGAACCCCTAGGTCGTTTTTTAGAAAGATGTGACTATCAACTTGAGGCTGGTGGCGATTACTCTTTTACAATTCGTGCCAAACTTTGACGTGTTGAGGATAAGGCGGCAGCCTAAACGCAAGCTTTAAGGTCCAGAGCAGATTTTGGCTACCCTTCTCAGTTAGAGATGGCACTTAGCATTCACGAGTTAAAGGCCATTATCAACGAAGTTTGCAGCGCTTCGCCTCAGGGCAAATGCACATATCGGTCTGTCCGCTGTCACAGTCAGCCTTCTGTCAGACGGCTTAAATAGCGTTCAATCAGCAACATGGCGACAATATCATCAATAGGGACGCTAGGTTGCCGCATGCCTGGCGGCAGCAAGCGCTGCCAGCCTTTAGGAGGGTGTAATTGCCAGTAGCGATCGCGGGCCTCCAACGAAGAGTAGCGCTCATCCACTAAAATTACTCGCAGCGGTTGCTGCAATCGTGTGAGTGCCTCTTGCCACTCGCTAGCAGAGGTTTGATCACCCATCACAATGAGTGAAATCGGATATTGTTGCTGCAGATGTTGAACAGTAGTTAGGACATGGTCTGCGGCTACAACAGAGCGATGGAAAAGATTGCGATCAAGTCCCATAACAGCGACTCCACACTTATAGCGTCCAGGGTCAAAGCCCAAAATGGCAGGCTGAGAACAGGCTTGAGCGTTGGCAACCACAACCTTCTAAAACTCTAAAACAACATACATCTGTCTGCTATTATCCGCAAAAATTTGCATAGCTCCAAGGTCTAACTTGCTCCAAGAGCAACTGTCATAGTCAGATCGCCGGCAAGGCTGCTTGCAACCATCACCCATCAAGATGACTTGAAGACACTGGCGGCAGCAGTATTTGGCACTACTCCACATCTTGCTGGCGTGATAAAAATTCAGCCTCACGTTGTTCAAGCTCGGCACGGGCAACTTTAAGATTGCGTTCTAATTCTTGAATCTCGTCACGACGTGCAGCTGTTTCTAAAGCCCGACGCTCAACTTCTTGACTTTCCAGCGTCAACGACTGTCGCCACTGCTCGGCTCGTTCAGCCTCTTGAGCCAAAAATTCTGGCGTGATGCCACGGGCAAGAAACTGATTCAGCACATCTATAAGCCAGGGCACAACATCCTCAAGTTCGGTGATCTTAGCTTGGTCACCATGACTCTCAAGGTGCACTAAAACCAGCGCCCCGTTACCAACACCCAAGGCGATATCAGTTTCAATCTCCTCTTTATCTGGAAGCGTCTCCCAGAGGTAATCATCAACTTGCTTTGCTAGTAACTGCAAAACCGTACTTCCCAAGAAAGAGGCTCGCTCAATCTTTGCCAGATAACGCATGAGCTAAGGAGGGTCTCTATGGCTTGAGTATACCCTTACCACTTGGTCAGAAAGCCTTAATTCAGTTAATTGACTTAATAAAGTATGTGCCACAAAAACGATAGGCACACTCCTCAAACCCAAGTGGAAGGAAATCACTGTACAACACTAATCAATTCGCGTGTTATTTCGGACAGCTTCCTAAGCCGCTAGGTTTGCTGATACAGGGTCAGATTCTATCCTTACTTCCTCACACTATTCACAGCTTTCTGAATCTATGAGTTATTCATTTTCTACGCCGTGGACATCTGCTCGCTCTGTCCTCTCAGGATTGCGCAGTGAGCCACCTGCGCAGTTGTCGAACTATGACTTGATTCAGCGTTGTCAAGAACAGCGCCGTCCAGATAAAGCCGCTTTTGCAGAATTGGTCAAACGCTACCAAAGTTACGTCGAAAAGTTGCTTTATCATTTGGCCCCAGACTGGTCTGACCGAGCTGACCTGACCCAAGAGGTTTGGATTCGGGTATATCGCAATTTGCATAAGCTTCAAACCGTGGAACGGTTCAAAAGTTGGCTGGGGCGCATTACTACCAATTTGTTTTATGACGAGTTGCGCAAGCGCAAGCGCCACCAATCACCGCTGTCTCTTGATGCGCCTCGGCAGTTGTCTGATGGTGAAATGGATTGGGAAGTGCCCGCAGATGCGCCCAACCCGGTTGATGTATTGATGACTCAAGAATTTTATTCAGAATTGGAACACGCGATCGCGGGTTTACCTGAAGTCTTTCGAACCACCATTGTGTTGCGAGAGATTCAAGGAATGAGTTATGAAGAAATTGCTGAGATGACAGGCACATCTTTGGGCACAGTGAAGTCGCGCATTGCCCGGGCTCGTCAAAGATTACAGCAAGACTTAAATTTCTATCTCAAGACCGAATCATAATGCTAGGGTAAGCAACATGCTCTAACTTGGTCGTTATTTCTTATCGATAGGGTGTTACTTATGACCAAGATTGCCCGTATGATAAGGAGCGGCAATTCAAACAGGAATCTAGACGCTGTTGACACGACCGTGTCAACAGCGATGTGCTAAAAGTACCGAAAGGCTACGGATCCGCTTATGCAGAGCTTACCTATAAGCTAAACTAGACTACTTTGGAACTTGTTGACGGCGTTTTAGCGTCTGTATCACTATCGGTTTTGATATCACTAAGTTGAATCTAGTATGAGTGAACGCTATCAATCTTCTCCAGCAATCGAAAGATTCCGCTACCAACCTACAGTGCGCTCAGAAGCATCTGCATCTGAACACAGCAGAGATTTAGATGCGACAAAGCGCGATCGCTTTGAGCTACTGAGTGCCTACTTAGATGGTGAGGTTTCACCTGAAGAGCGTCGCCTAATTATGAGTTGGTTAGATCAAGACCTTGAGACTCAGTGTCTTTATCAGCGCTTATTGCAGCTAAGGCAAGGGTTTCAAAGACTCCATTGCGATCGCTGGCAAGCAGCTAAGTCTTACGATGCTGCCGATCAGGTGGTAAGCAAACTCAACCATCGCTTTCGGATGAAGTGTATAGCTGGTATGACAGCCGTGGGCATGGCAGCGATCGGAGTCTTTTCAGGCACACTTCGTCCTTTAGAGCAGGCAAATTCGGGGACGATGTCAGCAGCTAACCCAGAGGACAGTTTGGAAATTGCCTTAGACCAGTCGCCCATTATGATTCCTAAACCAGCAGCAGTTCCTAACACAGGCTTGGTAGGGCCAATAGATTCTGTATCACCTAGCCCGATCGACGCTGCTCTATAGCGTTGTTATCTTGACAGAAAATCATTGTTGCATCCTTTTGATTTTTGCAGGGTGACGTCTAGGTCACATCAACTTTATTAGTTAAGAACCTAATCATCTCTTGGCAAAGACTATGGCTCTAACTGAGCATAGCTCCCAGTAGCTGCAACGTAAGATTTTCGTACGTTCTCTAAAGCGGAGCAGCATCAGTACAAAGAGAGCAGCCAGAATAATGAAACGGTGGCGAGGCTCCTATTTTGCTTATCTAAAAATGAGCAGCTCATTGAATAGTGCTACAAATGATCTCTGAAAAAGCTAGCGGCCCGTCAGTTTACAAATTGTAGGTTACTAAGCCTCATCTAATTTGAAGACTGGAGTTTTTGGCTTTTAAACTAATGAGGTTTATATCAATGGCTTCAGCGATTTAGAACGGACAAAAATTCAAATTTTGGCTTTTCTCAGCGATCAAAACTCTTATAAAAAAGACAATTTTTCATGCCACAATGCCCTTCTGTTATGTGACTTCAGAATTGTTCATCAGCTTCAATCTTTTCACGAGTTTCACCCCAGTATGCACTCACAGTGATAATTTCTTTATCACCTTTGATTTCCGTTTTCCAGCGATAAATTGTCTTTTTAGGATTCACGCCTACTTCAATTAGCTTTGCTCCCATGTAATATGTCATTGACTCACGAGTACGGTTTTTAAAGAATTCAGATTGATTTTTAGGTACGGTACGAGAAAGGTGCGCTTGAGTATGTTTCGGTTTTGCCATGATATTTTAACAGTATGTAATTAAGTGGCTTATACGGAGAGTGCTGCTTTTTATAAGATTAGGACTCAATAGTGAAATTTTCTCTGAATTTAAACGTTTTAGAGGATCTATATTATCAAAATAAATCATAAATTATCGTGATTTTTATCTTTAACGTCCTCAGCGGTTGATTATTAATGAACAGTTGCGAGCAGAAGCCTAATCATTACGATCCAGCTCAACACGGAACCGTTGTCAGATAATTCTTTTAAGCGACCACCTAAAAATTTATTTCTAGCAAATCAAAAGTATGCAACTATCCTCGCAATTTTATTTTTTTTTGATGAAGCATCTTTCTCAAATCAGAAATCAACAAAAATCTAATCCAGTAAACCGTCATCTTCCCATTTCCCAAACAGAAGCGGACTAGGTGCTAAAAATCTATTAATCGTCCTAGTTACAGAGGGGATACTGGAGGCGCTGACGGCTCAAATTTAAGCTTTGACCGCTTGTAAAGGTCGGGAATTTCTAATGGATAATCACCAGTAAAGCAGGCTGAACAAAAACTTTCAGGATCTTGATGAGTAGCCTTTAACATACCTTCCCAGCTGAGATAGGCAAGAGAGTCAACACCAATTTTCTCTGCAATCTCTTCTACTGTAAGGTTAGCGGCAATGAGTTGATCTTGATTATCAGTGTCGATGCCAAAAAAGCATGGATGAGTTACTGGTGGCGACGAAATTCTCATATGCACTTCAATAGCTCCCGCTTCTCGGAGTGCTTGAACAATTTTGTAGCTTGTAGTGCCGCGTACAATCGAGTCATCAACAATCAGTACTCGCTGACCGTTCAAAACGTCTTTCAACGGGTTCAACTTCATACGAATGCCCACTTCACGCATCGACTGAGTTGGTTGAATAAAAGTGCGACCAACATAGCGGTTTTTAATCAGACCTTCAGCATAAGGAATGTGTGACTTTTGAGAAAATCCAATTGCTGCAGGGACCCCGGAATCAGGCACTGCCATAATTAAATCCACATCGGCCGGAGACTCACGAGCTAACTGTTCACCCAATCGCATCCGATAGGTATACAAGGTTTCTTCGTTCACAACGCTATCAGGACGTGAAAAGTAAATCATTTCAAATACACAAAGTTTGCGATCTGCGTGGCTGTCCCACTGCATAGAAGCGATGCCTGACTCGGTGATCCACACCAGTTCCCCTGGTTGAATGTCACGCACATAATCAGCCCCGACAATATCTAAACCGCATGTCTCAGAAGACAAAACATAGTTAGCAGGAC
Source organism: Cyanobacteria bacterium P01_F01_bin.56 (assembly GCA_039185935.1). Taxonomy (GTDB): domain Bacteria; phylum Cyanobacteriota; class Cyanobacteriia; order Phormidesmidales; family Phormidesmidaceae; genus Halomicronema. The sequence goes on from JBCDAJ010000023.1 coordinate 20,045, forward strand.
CACCGGCTTGGCTAGGTTCATCCCCTAAAATGCCTAGTACAAGTGGTCGAATACCATGGGGATCGCGGGCTCCGATGATCCCAGCAGGGGTGCCGATGACTAAGCTGAATGCTCCTTGGCAGCGCTTAAACGCAGAAATTGCGCCATTAATCCAGCCTTGACCGGCATCAACAGCTTCAGCCATCGCACAGACAATCATTTCTGTATCGGCGGTGCTGACAAAGTCATAACCACTTTCGCGAAGTTCTGCTTTGAGATCTGCTGCGTTTACAACATTGCCATTATGGGCTAAAGCAATGTCACCAAACTGAGTCGGTGCGATCGCCGGTTGGGCATTTACTAAATGGCTCGAACCTGTTGTGGAATATCGTGTATGTCCAATAGCAAACTGCCCAGGTAGATCTTTTAGTTTGGCATCATCAAATACCTGTGATACCAAACCCATATCTTTATAGCTACACAACTCGCCTTGATCGAAGGTGGCAATGCCAGCAGACTCCTGACCCCGATGCTGCAATGCAAACAGCCCAAAATACGAGAGCGTAGCAACATCTTCGGTGGGAGCGTACACAGCAAAAACCCCGCAAGCCTCTTCGGGTTTATCTTGGTGAGAAACCTCGAAAGTGGGCAAAGGCTGCTGATCCGCCAAAGCGGGCGATCGCAAAATCATCTTAAGTAGCAGCTCCGAGTAAAACTAGACAGATTTGCAAAAAGCAGGTCAACAAGCTCAAACATCAAGGCGAATTCCCGAGAAACACCTAACATCTATAGTAGAGTCAAGGATTCCCAATACGCGGAGAAAAGCTCTTGAACCCTTTTCATCAGTTTAATTGAATCTTAAACTTAAAGAAACCCGTTGCCGCGGTTGAGATGTCAGCATACGGCTACGACGGTATTTCCAATTTAATTCCCAAAATGCTACCCTAATTTTAATATCAGTCAAATTTGATATATTTTTCCAATAGTTTAGTGCTGAGATTAAACCGTCATCAATACATGAATTACGAAATGTAGATTATAAAAATTTTGCGGGTGCAGCTTTGTAATTATCAGACCGGTTTATCTCAAGGGTCGAAAACCACAGCACAGCAGCAAGACCTGCGGTTTAAAGATCTCTCTTTCTAAAAGTTCTGGTGTAACTTTTTCAGCAATGTCAATTCTAGTTCTTGGCCTAGCGAAGCAAATTTCATACTGACAATGCGGTCAGAATCATGCAATTATGAGAGGCTTACTAAGCTTGTCAAGCACTTACTTAAGGAAAATAAGAATCTGACACGTGCCGAATGTGACACTTCATTATCAATTTTTCAAAAGCCTGACGTGTCAGTTCTGGAAATTCAGACTGCAAATAATGTAAATAGAATAGCTCACTTATATCTCGGCTACTGCGTAATTGACATTATCCTGCAATAGTATCTGCCTGCTGATGTCATTATCATTTCTCTGGAGCATACCAGACGACACACGTCTATCCTTGTGACTTTAATACCCATTTCTATAACATTAGAGGATGAGTACAGCTAGTATATTATTATTTGACTTATGAGCTTACCGGCAGCACTTAAGTTAGATGTTGTAGCTTATATATTACGCTGCCTGCGTGCACCGTCTTGCCAATCTTAGCCTCATTCCAGATGAAGCATTATATAGAGAAATAGAATTTATTATGATAGATATACCGACCGTATAGATTTTTTAAAATTCAATCCATAAAAACTTTCTTAATTCTCAGATATAGAGTTCTAGAGGATAGACCCAATCAAAGCACTAAGACAAATAAATTCAGTCTTATAGATAATTTAGTTTTATAGATAATCAAGAGTCATTAAATCCAAATAAATTTATAGACTTCTTGAGGATTCAGTTATGGTGAATTGAATCTCAAGACAAATAGATAGATTATATTTAAATATCGAGATAGGCTAGACATAGCATTATCTTTAGTGATTTCTCTAATTCTCCAAAAATAAGTCTATGAAATTGGTGATAAATTTAAGCAAGGCTTAAGCATCTTTTCAATCTCATCATCTTAAAGACCTCTATTCAACCATACTCCAGACAGAAATCTGCTCTTCACATTGCCTGTAATGTAGAACCCTTGTTGCTAGAAGTATTTAAGTCAATGTCAGCCTGAAAGCCAACTTTGATACGACTAGGCAGTTGCTGAGATGATTGCCCTGTAAACCTTATGGATTCGTTAGCAAAACTGTCCAGACTGTTATATTTGAACAAGAAGGATGTTGATTTTTTAGCTAAATTAGGTTTTTCTTATCGTTATTATCTTTAAAGACTCTGGTGGCAAGCAATCTAAATAAAAAAGCCATATAAAAGAATCAATATTTATTTTTATAATGCGGAGTTACGGTAATATTTTTACACGCTGTTTATGAGCTTCCTGTAGTAGGGACTGATTGTTAAGATGCTCGAGCACAAGATAACCGCTGCACTTAGCCTACTGCCTTATTTAATTCTTGTGAGCAGTAGTCCAGGCTTTACATATTCTCCTCAGGTACAACACAAAAGCGCAGAGCTAAGAACTGATTTGGAGCCGACAGACTTAGTGGTTCCAAGCTTGGGGTTTACCGCGACCAGTTCTCCCTTATTGCTGTCACAACAGACACTACCTTTACCACCTGATCGTCCTGCTCCATTACCACAAATACCTGACAATTTAGAACCTTTACCCGATCCTTCAGAACTTTTGCCTGTCTCACCAGAAGGGTTGCCAGACAATTCCTTTCCTCTACCTGATGAAATAACAGAAACTGTAAATGTTTCTCAGTTTGAGTTACAAGGAAATACTGTCTTTACTGACGAACAAATTTTAACTGTTCTTGCTCCTTTTTTAAATCGACCGCTTACTTTTCTAGAATTACTAGAAGCTCGTGATGCGGTCACACAGCTCTATGTTGATGCTGGTTATATAACTTCCGGTGCTCTGATTCCGGCCGACCAGATAATTGACTCTGGTATTGTAATCATAAGTATTTTAGAAGGAAAATTAGCTGATATTAAAGTTGAAGGTAATCAGCGCCTTAAACCGGAATATATACAGAGTCGAATTGCTCTCGCATCAGGTCCACCAATAAATATTGATGCTCTCTTACAGGCGCTCCAACTTTTACAGTTAGATCCTTTGATTGATAGTATTGCAGCGGAACTAGTGACGACACCTAATCCTGGAGAAAATTCTTTAGTAGTTCGTATTCAAGAAGCTGAAACCTTCGCACTAGATGTTCAATTAAATAATTATGAAAATCCTTTATTAAGTACTTTTCAACAAGCTGTTGAAGCCAGCGAGCAAAATTTAACCGGTAATGGCGATACTTTGAAAGTAAGGTACCAGCATGCAGACCGTAGTAATTTCATTGAGCTAGACTACAATTTGCCAGTTAGTCCTCACAATACCCAGATTGATTTTGGATATTCCTATGGGAATAGTGAAATTGTTGAAGCACCCTTTAATTTAATTGCTCCTCAGTCAGAATCTCATACCTGGGAAGTCGGAGTTCGCCATCCGATAGTTGAAACTGTCCAAGATCGCGTGACCTTGGGATTTCATCTTGAACAGAGAAGCAATCAAAGCTTTATTCAGCCTCCAGGTCTACCAAGAATTCCTTTTGGCTTTCCAGGAACTGGTGCGACTGAAGACGGCTTTACAAGAATTACCACATTAAAATTTAGTCAAGAATGGCAAAATCAAACACCTAATCATTTACTGCTTCTTGAATCTCGTTTTAGGCTTGGCACCTCTTGGTTAGGAGCAACTACTAGCTCTAATCCTAATGAACCAGAGACTGAGTTTTTTGTTTGGCAAGGCCAAGCTTTATGGCTACAACGATTACATTCAGAATGGTTACTGGTGACTCGTGCCGCTGGGCAAGTAGCTGATCGACCTTTAGTAGCATCTGAACTCTTTGGCTTAGGGGGCGTTGGTAACGTACGCGGCTATCGTAAAGATCAAATTCTTGCTGATAGTGGCTTAATTGCTTCAATTGAGTTGCGTGCTCCCATCCTAGACTGGCCTGAGCAAAATGCTATTGGAATTATTTCACCCTTTCTAGATTATGGCTATGCCTGGAATGATGATGGTCAATTCCTTGATCAGCAGAGTTTAGCGTCAATTGGCGCAGGATTTATCTTTCAAATTGACGATGATTTCATCGCAAGACTAGATTACGCACTACCATTAGTTAATACTTCTGAAACGGGTAATACTTGGCAGGAGTCAGGATTTCTATTTGGTATTAACATTAGACTTTTTTAAGCTGAGTTTACTAAAAGCAATAGAAAAAATTTAGTGTCTAATTCAAGAACTGCCCGTTTATTCAGAATTTATAAAGGTTGTTATCTTCTAGTTTTTAAGCATTAATTATATTGTGAGAAGAGGGTGTTTTATCGACTTCTTGATAAAGGTAAATCTGGTTTCGGCCATTCCGCTTTGCTTGGTAGAGAGCATGATCTGCCCTCTCAAGGATTTTTGAGAGTGGCATATGACTTTTGGGCGATCTAGTTGCTATGCCACAGCTAATGCTGACATAATTACTGACCCTAGAAGTTGCATGAGGGAGTCTACAATCATGTATGCTCCGTCTCATTTTTTCCGCAATTTCACAAGCTTTCTGAGCTGAAGTGTTCTGCAAGATAACGGCAAACTCTTCCCCACCATAGCGGGCAACGATATCCTGTGCCCTGGTGGCTTTGCCGATCGCTTTTGCCACTTTCTGGATACAGACATCACCTGCAGGATGTCCATAAAAGTCGTTATATCCTTTGAAATGATCAATGTCACAAATCAGGATCGATATTGATTGAGATTTTTTCTGAACTTCTATAAGTTGTTTATTAAAGGCTCTGCGATTCAAAACTTCGGTAAGTCCATCAACGTAAGCAGCTTTAAGAAGCCGTAAGTTATTTGACGATAAACTCACTGTTGCTGATACGACAATACCTAATAGAGGAGGAATACTTGGAACCCACCAGCCAGACCAAAACAAGATTCCATTACAGATAATTAGTGCCGTACTCAGGCCCAAAATCGGAACCATGGTGGATATAAATGCCGCTAATCCTCTTCGGCTGTACCATTGCGGTATCAGAATCAGACCACTGCCGAGAAAGCACCACGCGTAAACCCATGCCCATTCTGCAGCAGCTGACCAAGACCGTATTTGTGAACGTCCATCTAAAGCCGTACTCAGGATTTGACTAGCAATATGAGCATGGATTGCTACTCCAGGACTTTGACTAGTATTTGTTAATTCACTGTACTGATAAGGCGTATAGGTGAAGTCATTAAGGCTGGGTGCAATCGTACCAATCAGCACTAAGCGATCGCGAATTAGTGCTGCCGAGACTTGCCCATTCAAGACATCTTGTATAGATATTGTCTCAAAAGCGTTATCGGGACCTCGAAACTTGAGTAATGTTTGATAGCCACGATTATCAACGCGAGAATAGCCACCTTTATTAGGTTGCAGCCTGGGAAATGAAATTCCAGTGGATAAAGTTAACTCGTCATGGATATTCTGGTCAATAAAAATGTCTTCTTGCGCCAGATAAGACAGTGCTGCACTAGCTCCCAGCGTCCACTTGGCTTGCCCCTCATGCTTTACCGATAACAGTGCCCGCCTAACCGTACCGTCGTTGTCCAGAACGATATCAGCCAGAGCAACCTGATTTTGCTCTGCAAGTACGGGAGGCGGAGGCACAGGAGTACCAGTTACCTTTTCAACGCCAAGTAGATGAGGGGTATTTCTAAAAAATGTCTCTAAATCATTGGGGCCGGGGGGTACTGGAAAATCTCTATAGATATCTAAAGCAATTACCCGGGGTTCATATTTTTCAATCTGCTCTAGAGCATATAGTAAGTTGGCATCTGACAACGGCCATTGCTTCAGCTGGGAAATGTCAGGTTCATCAACAGTAACAATCAATAAACGAGAATCTATTTCCTCAGCCGGAAGTAAGCGAAAGTATTGATCGTAAATCACCCACTCCAAAACTTGGAAGCGAAGGCTTTGATTTAGGAGAAACAGACAAGCTGTGACCATCACAGAAAAAACCACTGTCAGCCCCATAGGAGAGACAGATGGCCCATCTTTGACTCGCCGTGATTGTCTGAACAAGTTGCTTAACCTAGTCAACATAATCCCAACTCTGATGGCTGCATTAGCTTGGTATAAAGTTTCTCTATTGATGCCCCCCCTGAAAGATATTTAGACTCAATTAGCAGACACTCTAGTTTGCCTGACAAAGGCTTTGCCAGACAAATAGGCTATAAGGATTTTTCACCATTTCTGCCCTGAGATACACCATGCCACCAACCGAGGCAAAGGAATACCATAATCAGATCTAAATTGCTTTCTGAGTGGTCTACAGTAGTTTTCCCAAAATTGCTATGCGAATTGGTCAGAGAATACGATTCAATCAGCTAAATCCACACTAAAAGCCAGGGTCGCTAAGTTGACTGCCTGAAAATCCTCCAGCAGTCAGTAGTGAGCTCCAGGCATCAAGCAATGCTCCGTCTTCTGGTGCCTCACTTAAGCCCGCTTTAAGCAGCAGCAAAGTGTCATACCATACACCCGAATCTGCATAACGTTGGGCAATCTCAAGGGCATGCGCTTGAGGCAACTGCTCAGCTGTTGATGAGAGCATAATGCGCTTGACGTATCCAGTTAAGACAGGATCATCTGGCCGTAGTGTCGATCCGCAGACTGGTACCACCGATAGCTGATAAGTACCATCGATTTCAAGATCGGGAGTTTCCTCGGGCAAAGTAATAGCAAAAAAGCCGGTGTTTTTCGGTAGTGTCTGAAAGCCTTGATAAATTAGTTTCCCTTCTACACTTTTAAGGTTGACAAAGACCTGCTCGACAGGCGTTTGCACTGCATGTAAAAGAAACGTAGGCTTTGCAGAGACTGTTAACCCAAGAAATGAAGTTGGCGCCAGTAAAGTAATGTTAGCGGCCTGATGGGGACCTTGCTGCATCAGGCAAGCACTTGTCGGGCGAGACGCTCCTCCAGTTGTGTTATCTGGTAAGCCATCATCAGGAGGGCTAAATTCAAACGATGCTGCATCTTCCAATGCAGCATCTGTTTGAGCAAAAACTGCCCCTGAGGAAGAAAAAATCAGAATTGACGAGAGAATACAGACAGAAGTTTTAAGAGCTATCATTGCTTAATTTTTTAGCCTCCAAGCATTGCATAGATATCAAGTGAACAACCTAGTCAAAAAGAGCTTAGAGCAGCGAGTATAACTCTAAATAAGCTCTTTTCAGCCTTATAAAAAACTTGTTTTAGATGCAATCTGAATTAATTAGTCAATACGCTTACTCCACGTCAAAACTTAATATTGTATGAATAAGAGTATTAGAATTGAGCAAATTTTATTCAGATCCCTGATCTAACTAAAACACTGACCTTACTATTGTGGATTTAATGCCTAGATTTAGCAAGGAGTTTTTTAGAAAACTCATTGAACCAAAAAGAAAGGTCTTCTCATTTTGAGATTCCTTCATACAAAATATCTGCTTTGAATACTTTAAAGTAACAGTCAATAATAAAGATATATGGCAAAAATCTTTTAGAATTTATGGAAACAAAATAGATAATCCTCTCACTATCGAGAAAGTATGATGCTTCAACCGCAACGACCATTCTTTATGCTTGTAGTAGACAATATTATTCATGCATAATTTCATAACAAAAACAGACAAAGTACAATCAATATTTAACATTGAGACTGAAATAAAATATCCTACTCGCAAGCAATATAAGCATACAATACCTATTCTTAAATGTATTTTTAATCAGTTAGAAAAGCATTTCAAAGAATACCTTAAGCCTTACTTTAAGAGAATCATACTTATGCATTATTTTGAATAATACTCAAGTATTCATAGCTGAATCTTACTACTAAGTCTTAGAGGTAGCTAATAGGCAGAACTCTGCAACTGAGCATAATTCCAAATAAAGTATAATGCTTAAGAGTTCCCTAGCCTATAAGGTGAAGTTTTTGAGAATTGTCTAGAAGATTACAGTGCTTCCAGCTCAAAAAAAAACGAGAAAATTTTCTCTCAAAAAGATAATGATAAAATCGGATTCATAGTAGTTCATGAATAGAAATTTAATAAGCGATGCAAGACACATTAGTAGCCTAAATGAGTTTATATAAATGTCACATCATCAGGTTTTCCATAAAAATTCAATCTTCTATAATTTTATAAATGTGATTTATTTCAAACATTTTTTAGAAGTTTGACCATTGAGTGCTGAAATTAATTTACTAATTCTTGTTGTATTTACATCAATAATATTTATCTATTAGATGGTCGTTAGTGACTGAAAACTCTTTTGCATATAATTTAATCACAGCCAGTTACCCACCAACACAAATGGTGCCCAATAGTAAGGATGACTAAAATCATCACTACTGATCATATTTATCTGTGCTTTTCGTAATGCATAAGACTTAGAAATCTTATTCTGAGCTAACTGCTGGTAGAAATCTGAGATAAGCGTGCTAGTAGATGCATCATTGACTGCCCATAGAGTTGCAAGTGTACTCTTAGCTCCTGAACGAACCGCTAAACCAGCTAAACCTAGAGCTGCTCGGTTATCACCCTCTGCGGTCTGACAAGCACTGAGAACTAGGAGCTCAATGGGTTGTTGAACTTGAGGTAGTTGTTCCCTTAGCAGAACTTGAAAATCTTGAATCTGCAAGGGTTCATCCCAGCCAACTAAATAAGTTTCACTGACATCAGAACTGAACTGGCCGTGAGTAGCTAGATGAATGATAGGAAAATTTCTATTTTGCAGAAATTCTTCCTTAAGTTTTTCAAATATAAAATCTTCGTTGAGAAAAGCTGTTGTCGGCAAAAGGTCAGAAATGGTTTCAATTTCTCGTTCGACACCCGGTAATGCAGGCAGGCCCTGATGAGCTTTACTAATTGCTCCTACGAGAACATTAGTGTTTTGTTCAAGTAAAGTCTGCGGTGGCAACAATTGTAATCCAGGTGTCAAAGCGATATTAAAGCGCTCAACTAGATACTGATCGCCTGTGTAAAGAGCGGCGATCGGAATATTTCGTAAAGGCCCGTCTAGTACAAAGACTAAAGTCTCAATATCGTGTTCTTGAAGTGTTGTTTCCAGCGGTGCAATCAACCACTGGTAGATGGTTTTAGAGACTTCTAGGCGACTTGATTCCTCAAAGACTGGATTCAAAGTCTGCAGAAACGCAGTCACTGTGTCGGCGAGGTCACCTTGATTGATGGCAAGAGAGTGATAGTGTAAAGGCTCGCCTGGAATTGAGGTGATAACTACAAGACGTTCTGGCAGGATGACGGGATAAATGATGGCCGCTGTAGGATCAATCTGATCAATCTGTTGGGGTTGAATATCTAAACAGGCTGATCTAAAAAAATTCTGTAGCTCAGCTAATTGCAGATCCTCGATCGCTTGTCTCGCTTGCTGCAATTCAGCATCTGCTACTGCTTCGGTAATTAATAAATCAACAAACTCACGGTAGACCAATTCAACGTTATCCCGAAAGGAGAACTGAACTAGCGGATCGGCTGCTATAAGGTCGGAACGAATGAGTTTTAGAGTATCCAGGGCTTGTTGATAAGCTGCGATCGCATCTTCATTCAACTGCTCAGCCATTTTTCCCTGAGTCGCCTTAGATTGTGCCGTGAAAATTCGTCCCTGTTGCCATTGCCAGCGGTATGCGATGTCTTTAGCATTGAAAGCCTGTGATAAAGCTAGTGCTTGCCCAGTTAAATTCAGGGCATCATCGTACTGTTGATTATGCTCATACAAAGTGCCAAGTTGACCTAATGCATAGGATTCAGCCCGATGATCGCCAATTGTTTGGGCTTGTGCAACGGCTGTTGATAAGAGTTCGGCAATGTCGTTGGGTTCAAAAACTTGGCTGAAGGAACTACCCGCACCCGCATCCAATATCCGTTGCATACTGGCCGCCAAGTTGACCTGGGCATAGATATTTGAGCGGCTAGGTTCCAGATTGACTACTAGAGTGGACGCAACAGGCAAAAGATCGATAGCTTTTGCCCAGCTATTGGCCTGAATGGACAAAGACAATTCGCTCAAGACTGCTGTCGCTTTTAACGAAGGATTCGTTGCGGTATTAGCTGCCATTTCATAGGCTGCCGCTGCAGATGTATATTGCTCAGCACCCCGATAAGCATTTCCCAAACTAAGCCAGTTTGCACTGATGGCAGCTTGGTCATTAATTTGCTCAGCTAGATTGATACTAGCTTGTAGAGTTTCTTGGGCTTCTGGTAAATTGCCGGTGATTTGAAATACTTCACCTAGGCTTTTAAGGCCATTAACTTTCAAGGATGAAGCTGGGAGAGCTTCTACTTCGGTTCGAAGTTCAGTAATTTGTAAGTAAGCCTGACGATACAGTCCCAGAGCTTGCAAAGCTTGAATTTGATTCAGTTGACTGCCCAATATTCCTTCTGCATCATTGGCTTGGCGGTAGTCAGCTTCAGCTTGTAACCAGTTATCGTAAGCAGCTTTGGGTTGGCCCATGGCCAGCAACAGCGACCCATGTGTATTTAATGTTTGGGCCATTAGCAAACGTCCAAACAGTTGACTGCTATCAAGACGAGATAGTAATTCCAGGCTGCGTTGAATCAGGGTGCTAGCTTTTTCCCACTGTCCTAGTGCTTGATAGGTCGTGCATAGAGCATTGAGAGTTGAAATCTGACCGACGTAATCGCCCTGCAGTTCAAAATCAGCATAAGCAGCTTCCCACGCTAACCGAGCCTGCTCCAATTGACCTCTCTGATAGGCTTGCTGGGCTTCGACCAGCAAGCCATTATTAACTGACAATTGCTGCGCTAAGATGAGAGACTCCACGTTACTGGCCGGCACAGACACAGCGGGTGAAATACCAGCAAAGCAAAAGCTGCACATTAGCCCCAAGGCCAAGCATGTCAAGAGATTTAAGTATCTTCGTCTTGAATACATCATCCTGCTCCGTGACACAACGAGGTTTGATGAGCGATCGCGGATACAGATGAGCTGCTGCCTGTAGATGAGCCAACGAGAACTAGTTGACCCTGCTCATTACGGATTAAGCCTTGTGCTTGATTCAGCCTTGAGGGTGTATCAAGGGCTGTGGAGACGCCGTTATCAGACTGGGGGGCCAGCTCAGTGATGTCAGCAGCGGTCAGGGTTCTAACATCGGCCCAGGAACTTTGAGGACTCAGTACTTGAGTAGGGTCAATAGGCAACCCGCCTTGGCCTGTAGCCACAAACTCGTTATCTGTAAGTTGTTCACAAGCAGCAATCACTTGCTTAGTTTCAGACGGATTTTCGGTCTGCTCTTGAACGGTATCGGGCACAGGATCAGGAGTGTCAATATTTACCACTCCGTCAAATTCTGGCCCTAGTGCTGAGGTCGCTGTAATCGCGCTCTCTGGCGATTGCACTAGGAGGTCCGTATTGATGATGACCCGTCCGCCAAAGTTAGCAACAGAATTAGCTGAAATAGTGCTGTTATCAAGCAGTGTGAGCGCACCTGTGTTTAAAGTGATATTGCCACCAGTTGCCGTTCCTGTAGCGTTAGTGGAAATGCGACTGTCCATTAACGTGAGGGTCGTTGCGTCAACCTGAATATTGGCGCGATCGCCATTCAAAGTGTCAGCATTAAGACTGCTGCCATCCGTCAACAAAATGTTTTGGGCTGAAACTGTGATGTCACCAGCTGGCCCTTGCCCTGGCGTTAGGTTAGGATTGCCGCCGGTGGGCGTATTGCTGACGCTAATTGTGCCACCATCAGCGATCCGCAATTCGCTAGTTTCAACAGTGATATTACCGCTACTGCCATTGAGGCCACTGCCCTGAAAATCGACAGCACTAGAGACTAGGCCACTTTGACCAAAGGCATCGCCACCGCGCAACTCGATTGCGTTGGCTCTCACCACGATGTTGCCCGCATCACTAGCACTCAAGGTCCCTGTAACTATCTGTCCGCCATCAGCAACAAGTAACCGCCCAGTATTGATGGTGACAGTGCCACCATTACCGGCCCAGGGACGCTCGGAGGCTGAACGAATAGAACTTGGGCCGCCTGCCCCAGGTTCGCCAAAACTACCAACAACTTCAGTCAAAGTGCTGTTGATGGTTACATTGCCAGCATTGCCAAACCCAAAAGTGCCGGCACTAATCTGGCTACCTTCTTGTAGCGACAACACTCCGGTTGTGACGTTAAGGTTGCCACCATTGCCCGTCGCTGCATTCACGGATCCTGGATCAGTGGGACCAGTAGGGATTCCTGCGCCTACAGTAGTAAATAGCCCCGTGGGACCAGCTGGTCGGCTGCCGCTAGCAGTAATACTTTCGGTAGCCGTGACATTCAAATCACGAGCATTGCCGCTACCAAAAGTGGCAGCAGCAATTTCGCTACCACCATCAAGACTCAACCGCGAGACATTGATATCAATTTGACTACCACTGCCAGCAGCGCCGTTATCAACGCTTCCGATGATGCGACTGGGCATCACAACTAAGTCAGCAAACTCGGCCGGTACCCCTATCGGGACAAATGAAGAGGTGCCGGACAACGATAGGGTATCAGCCTCGATTTGAATAGAACCACCCTGGCCAGAGCCCAATGTGTCTGCCAAAATGGCTGAACCATCGGTAACAGTAATGTTCTGGCCTCGCAATCGAACCTGCCCAGCACTGGTGCCACTGACATCGATCGCGGCGGCATCTCGCAGAGCAATATCCCCAAACCTATCGACGGCATCGTAGCTGAGCTGGAAGCCATTGTCAGCATCAATGCCGACAAACCCATTGCTAACACTACCTACTTCCACTCGTCCTCCAGGGGCGGTCATTCCTCCAGAGGCAGAAACCACAGCGGCGTCAAAGATGACCGAGTTACCAACGAGGCCGATAGTGTTTTGGTTAATTTGTAGATCGGGAGTGAGAAAAGCCCGATTCGTGGACAGATTGGAATTAATGAAAAGGTTGTTGCCAGAACCATTAACCATAATGCTGCCAGCATCTGCACCAACTTGTAAGCCAATGGGAGCATTGACCGTAAGTAATGAAGTAGTCGCACTACTATCAGTCAGACCAAATGCACCCTCATTAAACTGAATGCTATTAGCAGTGCTCGCGAAAAAAGAACCGCCAAGTTGTAAGCTGGCGCCGTCCCCAAACGTAATGCCATTGGGATTGAGTAGAAAGAGATTTGCATTGCCCCCATTGACAGCTAACAGCCCATCAATAATTGAGGGAACATTTCCCGTGACTCGAGTAATAATGTTTTGTACGCCAGGATCAGTAAACTCTACAGTTGCTCCAGGATCTACTCCAAAGCGAGTAAAACTGTGAAACAGGTTACCACCAGCTGCGGTGCCCCCAGTAATCGTGCAGTTGCCAGTGCAAGTGGCACCTCCATTGACCTGGGTCGTTGGTGTCGTTCCATCAATAGAAATCGTTTGTGACCAGCCTGGTAATGCGGAAGTTAGCGTCAGGCCAATTACCGTAGCGATATTTAGGCGCCATTCAAAGGGCAATGAGCGTTGTTCCTTTTGTCGAAATAATTGGTACATGATGATACAGGATAATAGTTGATGCCCCAGCCCTCCTTCTTAGGGTAAGGATGCCCGGTCTCAGGAATTTTTCTCTATGGTTAGTGCATCTTCTCAAGATGATTGTGAAACGGAGAGAATTCATTTTGGGGTTCAAAAATAGCTGTCAACTATTTTTTGTTAGGTCAAGCGAATAAAGTCTCTGAGCTTTTTATCTAGTTAAAGTGTTACTACTGCTCTCCTCTCTTTGACTAGATAAACTCAATATAACTCTGCTAGATTTCCTGGAAATCTTGAGGACATGGCTGACAAAAAATCTGTAGCAGCTTGTATATTTAAAGGCCGAGAAAAATAATATCCTTGCATATATTGAAAACCAATTGAATGAAGCTTCTCGATATCTTTTTGTGTTTCAACTCCCTCAACAATAGCGTTCAGATGAAGCTTCTGAGAAAGTGCCAATATGACCTCACATATTTCCCAGTTTTTATTGGTGACAAATGTTCGATCAACTTTTAGGGTATCAATTGGTAAAGCTGATAAGCGAGACAAGGCTGAGTAACCTGTCCCAAAGTCATCTAGGTGTAGCTTGACGCCTAGCAATCGTAAGCGTTGCAGTACTAAAGTGACGATTTGGCTATTTTCGACCAGAGCACTTTCTGTAATTTCCAGCTTCAAACTCTGAGGATTAATTTGTGTTTCTTCCAGTACTTGAGACACATGATCAGCTAACTCTAGATGAGAGAGTTGTAATGCTGATAAATTTACACTCATCGTTAGAGATCGCTGATGAGGAAAAGATTGCTGCCACTGCTGTAACTGCTGGCACGCTTCAGTGATGAGTTGTTGTCCCATTAAGTGGATAAGACCGCTTTCTTCAGCCATGGGAATAAAGATTGTCGGCGCGATCGCTCCATAAATCGGATGTTCCCAGCGGGCAAGCGCTTCAAAGCCAACAACTGTTTGCGTTTGACTACAAACAATGGGCTGATAGTTTAGGTAAATATCACGCTGCTCGATTGCTGCTGGCAAATCATGCTTTAGCTTGAACAAGCGGATTTGGTCTGGAGAAAGTACTGAGCTCAATGCTGCTGGCTCTTCTTCGACCGCGATCGCGAGTCGAGTTAAACGATCTAGGTTCATCATTGCTGAGTGAAGAATCTGACTACCCTCTTGAGAAAGCTTGCCAAATCGCCCCGTACTGAGTAAGCGGATAGCTCCCTGCAAGCCGTGTAGGGGATTGTGCAACTCATGTTGTATGAAGGCTGGTAAATCGGCCAAGTAATTGCTGTCAGAGTGAATTGGGTATGTCATGGTAATCAGATAAACGCTAAATATAGAGATTTCAGCTGCGTATTTGCTCAATATTTCTGAGTCAGGTAATCAAGACATCGTTGGCAACTCTCAATTGCCTGACTCACACTCTAGGGCGATTAGACAAACGTGGCGCTTTGGTCAAGATTGAGATTGGTAATTCCCTTAAATTGGGCAACTAAATCTGCGTTGTAGTAAAGGTGCAAGAAGTTGCTTTGGGTGACTTGCGAGTACTGGGTTGCGGAACCATGCAGCTGCAGCTGGTCGATACTAGCGTTGAAGTCAGTAATAACGGCATAGTCAAGGTGGCTGCCTGTGCTGTAATAAGCAGTTTGAGCATCCCCCAGAATAAATAAGTCAGCCCCAACCCCGCCAGTC
Organism: Cyanobacteria bacterium P01_F01_bin.56; assembly: GCA_039185935.1. GTDB lineage: Bacteria > Cyanobacteriota > Cyanobacteriia > Phormidesmidales > Phormidesmidaceae > Halomicronema. The sequence goes on from JBCDAJ010000023.1 coordinate 35,310, forward strand.
AAGTTATCTATTTCCAGAGCACCTGCATGAGCCGCATCTGTACCGTTGAGCGTATCATCGCCAAGTTCACCGAATAGGGTGTCATTGCCTTCACCACCGGTAAGCGTGTCATTGCCCGCCTCGCCCTGGATCGATGATGTAATTGTGAGCGCTTCAAACACTATATTGGCGCTGTTGATAGGGTTTGTAGGCAGTTGGGCAATTTCAGTACTGTTCAGCTGCTGATCATAGAGACGAACATCTTGAAGCGTGCCAGAAAAGTAGTTTTGGAGGCTACCGGCAACAAGATTACCGCTGTGAGTTTGCTCAGCCCCCAAAACAATCGGTTCACGATTGCCGCTACCGCCGGCGCTAGTCCCTAACCCGCCGGTATAGGTATTCATATCGACTAGAACGCCATCTAACCAGAGTTCTAGGCCGCGATCGCCAAATGTAATTGCCACATCGTAGTCTTGCCCTGACGTAACTAAGGCTTGAACAGAGTAAGTCTGATTTGTGCTCTGGAAACGAGCGTTCAGTATTCCTGACTGGAGAGATACGGTGACATGACCACCATCGTCGTAATACATCGAGTCTTTGGAGAATAGTCCTTGCTCATTCCAGACGTTATCAGCCTGGAAGCTAAAGCCCAATGTGCCGTTGTTTAACAGCATGTTGTCAGCGTGAGCAATGGTGGTGGCATCATCCCCATCAAAGGTGCCAACCGCAGCGGCTGGGGCTAGAGAGTCTGCCCGGTCAACATCGACCACTAGTCGGGGACCATTGCCACTCTCAGATGACCAAAACTCAACCCCATTACTGCCGGTTGACAAAAAGGTTAGGCCGCGATTATTACTGGGGTTAGCTTGCCAGGCACGCACGCTAGCAGTGATATCAATTTGCAGGGTGCCTGTGCTGACTGAGCCAGTCGTTGCTACGGCTGAACTTGCGGCATCGATGTTGTTTGCCTGAATCCCGTTGGTAAATGAATTCCAGTTGGCATACTCTGTCCAGTTTTGCAGCATGTCATAGACGAGTAAACCATTACCGGCATCAGAAACTTGTAGTTCTAAAATGGCAGAGTCAATAGTGTCGCTCAGAGCAATTTGACCGGCTTGGTTCCCGAAGAGGTTGTCAAATCGAATCAGTCCCTGAACCGGGGTGCCGTTGTCATTGCCATCAACATTGATAGATGTTTCAGAGCCGAAGTGATCGTTAGCATCGCCTTCGCCGTCATCATCGTCATCATCATCGCTGCCGCTACCATTGCCACGGATATGAGTATCAGCGACGCCAGTGTAGCCATTTATCCCCTGCTGGAACGTTAGCGTTTGACTGATGTCATTGTTGGCTGGGGCAAGCGAAGTGCTCTGAAGCGTAGCCAACTGTTCAATTTCACCAATCTCCAGGGCGCGGTTATAGACCCTCGCGTCATCCAATACTCCATCAAAGTGGGTGCCTGCCAAATCGGCCCCAAGCAATAGCCCCGCATCGCTATTGCCAAAGGTGAGATTCGATTTCGCAAAGCTAGAATCTAACTGACCGTCAATATAGAACTGTATGTTGCTGCCATCGTAGGTGACAGCGACGTGGTGCCATTGCCCCGCTGTAATTGTGCCGTTTGAGAGCCAATCGTCAGAACCGACAGCCCCAGACAACGAACCGTAATTAGCGGTGAAGGATAGACCGCCATCGGAGGCCAGCGCTAAGCCATAGGCGATGTCTTGATCCCCTTTTACGATCAAGCCGTTCCAGTCACCAAAGTGATCAGCCTTAACCCAGGTTGTCAGGGTGAGGGTATTGCTCAGATCCAGGGCATCAGCATCGGCGATTACGACCCGATCATTGCTGCCATCAAAAGCGAGTCCGCCGCCTATCTGACCGGCTGTCCATTCACTACCGGTCATATTGGTTAAGTTCCCTGAGTGGGCTCCGGTCGTATCAACCACCTGAGAACCACTGCTCTCATCAAAGGTCCAGTGGCCAACTAACCCAGCAGTCGGTCCGGCGTCTATCGCGTTGCTGCCGTTGGCGGCAGCAAAATCTCCGTAGAGGATATCATCCCCTGAATCACCATAAATATCATCATCTCCAGCCCCACCATAAGCCGTGTCATTGCCAGAGCCCCCTCGCAGAATATCGCCACTGTCAGAGAGCGTCTCTACAGTCTCAGGTGTGGCTGGAGTCGGCGTTGGGACTGCGACGAACTCAACATAGTCAATGCGAGCAAACTCGTTAGACTGCCGACTGGCCTGCAGCGCCAACATGGCCCCTGCTTCAAGGCTAACCCCACTGATAGTTCGAGTGACAAAATTCTCAGCTGAGGCTAAGTAACCGCCCAAAGTTTGATCAAAGGTCCAGCTATCTAGTTCCGTGCCGTCTAGTGAAACGGTCATCGGGGACTGACCATCGATTTCGTCGTAGTAACCGATCACAATGTCATATAGTCCCGTAGGCCCATCAAACTCAGTGGTGGCGGTCAAGCTAGAGGAAGTTTTGACCAGTTGATCGCCAGAAGAGAAGTCTTGACTCTCCAAGCTATAGTCGCCAGATAGGGTCATATTCTCGGCTTCGACTCGAATCGGATCTGGCAGTTCAACAGGAGGGGCAGCCTCAACCGTGGGGAGCGCAACTTTGATGAACTGGATGTAGTCGATGTTGCCTTTATCAGCACCATCAGCGATCGCATCCAGCTCAATCAAATCAAACTGGTCAATGGCAATGCCTTTAGCTACTGTGCGGTTCACCAAGCTATTGGTACCAGCCACATCAGCGAAATCCTGATCGGCATACCAGCGATCAATTTCTTGGTTATCAATCTTGAGGGCAATTTCGGCTTCGCCCCCAGTGGTGTCGTAGTAGCCCACCACCACGTTGTAATAACCACTTTCTCCTGTGAACAGACTGGTGGCTTTGAGCCGCTCTAAAGAAGAAATCGAATAGATGTCAGTGATCGAATCAGTAGCCGATAGGGAGGCCAAATCACTTGAGCCGTTAAGCACCGCCATTGATGAGAAGAAGTCTTTATCAGAAGCGGCTAGGGCAGCAGTCTCAACGTAGCCGCCCTCAGAGGCAAAATCTCCGGCCCGAAGCGCCCCACCCGCTATATTCATTTGTTCAGCTTCGATGGTGACAACGGTACCGACGCCAGAAGACTCGTCAGGCGTAATGGTCTCTGATGAAGGTGGTTCAGGGACCGCTTCTAACATCAGGTAGTCGATCGCCGCGAAATCCAGCCAGTCGGCCTTTCCTTGAACCTCGATGACATCGCCCTGATTGAGCGTGATGTTTAAACCCAGGGTTTCGTCATGGGTAGCAAAGTCATTTTTGTCGAATTGCCAACTGTGTAGAGTCTCACCATTTAAGAGCACCGTTGCCGAGGCGCTCCCCAAAATATTGTCAAAGTAGTTGGCATAGAGATTATAGACGCCCGTTTCACCGGTGTAAGTGTAAGTAGCCGTGCCAATACCCTGGGTTAAGTTTTGGATGACCGCATCCCCTGAGGCATAGATGGTATCAAACGGCGTATAACCGCCCCCCAAAACCATGTCTTCGGTTTCAATGCGGATATCGGCCTGCTGCCCATCGCTGCCCGCCATCACCTCATATACGGTAGACGTATCGCCGTTGCCATCTTCTGTAACCAAGCCAGGAGTCACAATATCCAAGTAGTCCAAGAGGGCCAGATCGGCATCGCTATCGGACCGGCCTTTCAGGATAATTTCGTCACCTTCTTCTAAGGTGATGCCAGCAAGAGTATGGGTGCCAACCCCAGCACTGCCGTCCAGGTGCCAGGTATATTCTTGCCTCGAGCCGCTGCGCTTTACCTCTAGCGTGATCTCGGCAACCCCCTCGGCTTGATCCTCATAACCAACAATCAGGTCATAAGTACCACTGGGGCCATTGAAGGTGGTTTTGGCTCGACCCTGCCCTTGAGTTTTGATAACTTTACCGCCTGAAGCCCCAGCCTGGTCATCCACTTTATAGTTTTTCAGCCTCATATCCTCCGCTTCGAGGCGCATGGCGAAACCAAGGTCCGCCAAAACCTGATCGGCGCTCACGGTCGGGTCGGCTGATTCATTGGTTGCATTTGGGTTATCGGTAACGGGCACAAAATAATTGTCGCCATACAGGATGTCATCGCCCATGCCCCCTTCTAAGGTGTCTTTACCGGTTCCTCCGATCACGAGATCAGCGCCACTGCCCCCATCGATCAGGTCTTCATCGCCGCCCCCATACAGGATGTCGGCACCGGTATCACCTTTGATGGCATCACGACCTGCACCGCCATCGATGTAATCATCACCGCGCCCGCCGGAAATAATGTCGTGGCCAACTTCACCGTAGAGGTGGTCGATACCATTTTCCCCAGCGATGAAATCGTCACCATCGCCGCCAAATATAGTGTCTTTTCCTGTCCAGCCATAGGCGATGTCATTACCATCTCCACCAAAGACGACGTCATCACCGCCCTTAGCGTCAATTAGGTCGTCACCGCCGACCCCGTTGATAAAGTCGTGGAGTTCGCCCCCAGCGAGAATGTCATCGGCGGCTCCGCCTGCGATCGCCGCATTTTCTGTAATCTCAGTTTGGCCATTGACCAGATGCGAGTCATTCAAGGTATCAACTTGACCTTCAATCTGCTGGAACCAAGTGCCCCAGCCCATCTCTAAGACTTCCGCATCAAATTTTTGGAACCAAGTGCCCCAACCCATCTCGAGCAGTTGATGATCCACTTCTTGGAACCAGGTACCCCAGCCCATTTCCAACAGCTCGGGTTCCATCTCTTGGAACCAAGTACCCCAACCCATTTCCAGAGCTTCCATTTCAAAGTTTTGAAACCAAGTGCCCCAGCCCATCTCTAAGACTTCCGCATCAAAGTTTTGAAACCAGGTGCCCCAGCCCATCTCTAACGTCCCCAGATCCATTTCTTGGAACCAGGTGCCCCAGCCCATCTCCATCATCTGGGATTCAAAATTCTGAAACCAGGTACCCCAACCCATTTCCGAAACTTGCGATGCATAATTCTGGAACCAAGTGCCCCAGCCCATTTCCGAAACTTGATTGTCAAAACTCTGAGACCAGTTATCCCACAATTGATTCAGCAGTTGATCTTCATAGGTCTGGAACCAAGTGCTCCAAGCCTGTTGCAAGAGCTCGTTTTCTAGAGCTTGGAACCAAGTGCCCCAACCCATTTCCATCATTTGAGGCTCCAGTTCCGCAAACCAGGTACCCCAGCCCATCTCCATCATCTGGGATTCAAATTCTGCAAACCAGGTGCCCCAGCCCATTTCTACGAGATGATTCTGGAATTCGGCAAACCAGGTACCCCAGCCCATTTCTAGGGCTTCAGAGTCATAGCCCTGGAACCAGGTGCCCCAGCCCATGGCCGTCACCTGTTCTTTAAAGGCGTTGAACCAGGCATCGGCTCCGAGGCTTTGCCAATCTTCGCCTTGAGTGAGGGCAGCTTGTACGGTTTCAACATCTACGCCAAATGTTTGGGCGACAGTCGCTTGGGCATCGTTGTATAGAGCATCTAAATCAAGGCCCTGAGCCAACGCACTGTAATCGACATCCCAACCGATCGCATCGAGGGCATTCAGATCCAGATGAGAGATATTGGTGCGCTCTTGATAGCCTAGGGTCGGGTCAAAGATACCAATCGCATCTTGATAGCGTTGCCAGTGACTGGCTTGATATTCGTCACCTTCTTCAAATTCGGCGAGGTGGGTTTGACCACCATCAATGGAGAAGTAAGCGGCGTCGCCAAAGGTTAGATCAGCGATACCGTCACCATCGGCATGACGCATCAGGTCCAGGCTAGTAATGCCTTCGGTGGATTGCTCACCAGAATGCATCGTGAAGGTTTCGATGAGGCCATCCAGACCACTAACAAAGCCGAGACTATGGCCAATTTCATGTAGAGCCATCGTCAGGAAGTCAAGGGTATTGGGGGGCGCGTCAGCTGCTCGGGTGAGGTCATAATTCCAGTCAAAACTGGTATTGACCAGAATATAGCCGTCCAGACCGTTAGGGGAACTCAGCATATCGCGGTCCCAGGTACTGCCATCTTCGAGTACGAGGGCCTCTTCCATACCCAGTGCTTTGGCCTGGGCGCGAGTCAGCATGAGTTCAGTATTGCCATCGACGATGTCGCCGTCGACGCTAACAGCGACATTATTGCCTGCCTGCAGAGCCTCAATTACCTGTTGATCTTCAGCAGTGGTCGCGTCGGCTTCCAAATATTGCTGATAGGTGCCGTAGTGGGTTTCATGAAAGATAGGAATAGCGCCACCGACGGCTTGTCCGTTTTCGCCCAGCTGATCGGTGGCACCGATACGGAGGTTGATGGTGACATCATCTTTGAGCAACTTGGACCAGATACCAGCTGCCATTTGGAAGCCAACGCGTTGCTCCAGACTAACGTTCGTATCAAAAGTGAACTTGATCTGCATGAGTAGATTCCTAGGCAATCAGGTAGTGATAAAACAACAGCAGGCGATTAACGATTTTCAGGATAAAAGCCTGATCACGGCAGCAATATAAGTGTCTTTTTATACTAGACACTAAGTCCGTAGCTCCCAGAATACTTGCAGAACATTCCCAAGCCAATATTCACGGAAGAGATTTCATCAAGCCTGAAAAACAAGTTTTAAGACTCGTGTTTCCACCGAGGGCACTTGTCCTAGGAACCGCTTTGCAGGTCAAGTGCTGATCACGCACGACAGATTGCTTACGCATGTCCACTGATATATCGATTTTTTTTGTGTGTAAAAGTTAAGTACTTCACCTGAGACTTACAAATGCAAAGTATGTATAAAATTTTCGCTCGACTATATTTGAGCTTTGCAATGGACAGGACACGACTGTGAAAACCGCGTGTGACTTTTCTCTGACAGCTATTTGATGGGACAGAGACTGGATTCGCCTTCAGGGACCAGTTGCACCAGGCCCTTGAAGATTTGTGTAATAAGGGAAAAAATTTACGGCAGCTTAATTTAAGAATGAGGAAGACAATAGTGCAGACGAGGAAGCGATCGCATTCTAAAGGGTTCAACAACACAGGCAGAATGTGGCGGATATTACTGAGAGCCGGGCCAAGTGTCCTGTGAGCGACCGCCGAGTATTCGTGGGCTCCAACCCTTAGGAATCCAATGAAATTCCAACCCTGAAAGATTGCCAAAAGATGCATTCTGGCAGCTTCAGGCTGGTGCGCCGGTCCATGGCCGGTGACTACCGGCCTGCGATGATCAGGCGGCGTAGAACTTAAGACGCTAGTAAGGTGCGGCGTAAATTTGCCTACCGGTCTCTAGAGGGAGGGAGCAGCAGTGCAAGGGGAGCTAGCTAGAAGCTGAAACGATAGGCGACGTCTGCCACCGAGTGCTAAACCTGCTGTAGTTGTCGACTGACAACCCCTTTGAAAAGAGCGAGACCGTCAGTACTGCCTAGCAGTGCATCTGATGCTCGCTCGGGATGAGGCATCATCCCGAGAACGTTGCCCTGGCGGTTGCAGATGCCGGCAATATTATTTAAGGAGCCATTGGGATTACTCTCTGGAGTTAGCTCACCGATGGCGTTGCAGTAACGGAAAAGGACTTGGCCATTGTCTTCAAGAGCTTGCAGGGTGTTGACGTCGGCATAGTAGCAGCCTTCGCCATGCGCAATAGGGACGGTAATGACAGCACTCTTAGAATATTCCTGAGTCCAAATCAGGTCGGTGCGCTCGACCCGCAAAGGCACGCGATCGCAAATGTAATGCAAGTCTCGATTGCGTACTAGGGCACCGGGCAACAGTCCGGCTTCGGTCAAAATTTGGAAGCCGTTGCAGATGCCAATTACCAACCCGCCGCGATTAGCATACTCTACGGTGGCTTGTAGGGCAGGCGAAAAACGCGCGATCGCGCCACACCGCAAGTAGTCGCCGTAGCTAAATCCGCCCGGCACAATGACGAGATCAGCATGCTTTAAGTCGCGGTCTTCGTGCCAGATCATTTGAGTGGGTTGACCCAGCAAATCGCGAATAACATAAACGGCATCGCGATCGCAATTGGCACCAGGGAAAACAATAACGCTGACATTCATGACAATCGACTCCCAACCCTCAAGAGGACAAAGTTAAGCAGGGGTACTGACAGGTGCTTGTACCGTCAAGTCAAAGCGATAGTTCTCAATGACCGGATTGGTCAGCAGTTGATCGCACATTTGATCGAGCTGTTGACGCGCAGTCGCTTCATCTTCAGCGGCCAAAGTGACTTGAATATATTTGCCAATGCGCACCTGATCAACGCCGTCGAAGCCCATGTGGTGGAGCCCAGACTGCACTGCCGTGCCAGCAGGATCGAGTACCGACGGTCGCAGTGTGACGTAGATTTGAGCTTGGTAGGCCGGCATTGCGATCGCATCTTAAAAAGCTTCATCATCTACTGTACACCGCTCTACACTAAGCTAGTAAAGATGCTGTTGCTAGTAAGCATGAACAGACGTACTCGTAGTCAAGAACGCATTCTAAAGGTCATGAAAGGGTTAACGAAACCAACCTCAGCCCAAGACCTATATGTAGAGCTGCGTCAGCATGAGTACAGCATTGGTCTGGCGACGGTATATCGCTCTTTAGATGCCCTCAAGCTGAATGGGTTGGTGCAAGTTCGCACGCTACCTAGCGGCGAATCACTCTACAGTCTGCCGCAAGAAGATCGCCATCACCTCAACTGTTTGCAATGTGGCAATACCGTTTCGATCCACGAATGTCCGGTGCATGATTTGGAACATGAGCTGCAAGCCCACCACAAATTTCGCATTTACTACCACACGCTGGAATTTTTTGGCTTGTGTCCCGATTGTCAGGCTCAAGAAGAGGCGATAACCAGCTGAGGGCAAGTGCCTAGACTGGACTGGGCTGATAATCAGCGATTGGACTGGAAATATCCAAAAACACGCCATTAGGATCGGTGAGCAACATCCGGCGCTGACCATAAAATTCATCTTTAGGCGCTTGCAAAAGGCTCAGATTCATCGACTGAGCGCGAGCATGGACAGCATCCACATCATCAACCACAAAGGTGAGATAGCAGCCTTGCGGAGCCGCATAGAATTCAGCGGGCATGAGCGGGTGTCCTTGCTGCAAAATGCCAAGTTCTAGATGGGCGTTGTCAGGGAACCCGAGTTGGATAAACCAGTCGCTGTCATAGTTGACCTTGAGGCCGAGTAAGTCACGATAGAAATCGCGACTGGCCGCCAGATCGTGCGAACAGATATTCGTCATGAGTCGGGCGATCGCCATTTTCCCACCTCGTATCTCAGACAACCGCAATACATTCAATTTCGACGCGCACGTCTTTGGGCAGCCGCGCTACTTCCACACAGGCCCGAGCCGGCGCCTGGTCTTCGCCAAAGTGTTTGGCGTACGTCGCGTTCATCGTGGCAAAGTCGTTCATGTCTTTGAGGAAGACGGAGGTTTTGACCACGTTGTCTAAGGTGGCTCCCCCAGCGGCGAGAACGGCTTTGAGGTTAGCGATCGCTTGCTCGGTTTGCGCCACAATATCATCGCCACCGACTAATGCCCCCGTTTGCGGATCCAGGGGAATCTGCCCCGACACAAACAGCATTGACCCCGTCGCCGCGATCGCTTGGTTATAGGGGCCAACGGGTGCCGGTGCCTGATCGGTTTGGACGATTTTGCGTTCCATAAATTTCCCTGTCGTTGCATAACGGCAACCATTATCGCAGGGAAAAATCCCAATTCAAAATGCTGCGAGCATGAGAGCGGTTAAGGGCGGGGTCGCAGGCCATAGTGTCGGTACTGCCAGTAGTCTTGCAAGATGCGATCGTGATCAAAACACAGGTTGGTGGGAAATTCCCACGGGACAAAGAGAGCAATGTCTTTGGCGTCATCATCGGCGACGGGAGTACCTGTAGCGTAGGCCAAAAACACGATACTCAGGGTATGTTTGCGCGGGTCGCGACGGGGATCAGAGTAGACGTAAAACTGTTCGATCAGGGTAACGTCAAGCTGGGTTTCTTCTTGAGCTTCTCGCATGGCAGCGGTTTCGACGAGTTCCCCGTAATCGACAAAGCCACCAGGAATGGCCCAGCCATAGGGTTCGTTGCGGCGCTCAATCAGCACAATGGGACGATGGGGGCGATCGCGCATCTCGATAATGATGTCTACGGTCGGGGCAGGATTACGGTACGTCACAGGCAACCAGGCATCAATAAAGTCAGCGGTTTTACTACCATAGGAGATTTTGACCCGAGCACTGATCGACAGTGCCATCTGGTGGCATGAGAATCCGTTCCTGATCGCGGCGGCAAAACTCGATCAAATGTCAGGTATTGCATCATAATTGCCGTGCTAAAGTCAGTTTGACATTACCGAGGAAACGATGCCTTTTCAACGAGCGAGCGGCATTCTGTTACATCCCACTTCGTTTCCGGGTCGGTTTGGGATGGGCGACCTAGGTCCGGTTGCATATGAGTTCGTCGATTTTTTGACAGAGACCGGACAGCAACTCTGGCAAGTGCTGCCGTTAGGGCCAACGGGACACGGCAACTCACCTTATATGTCTTATTCCGCCATGGCGGGTAATCATTTATTGATTAGCCTGGAAAAACTGCGCGATCGCGGCTTGTTAGAGCCATCAGACTTAGACAGGTTTCCTCACTTCCCTGACGATGAGGTGGATTTTGGCGGAGTGATACCGGCCAAACGCCAGTTATTGGAAAAGGCCGCTGCCGCCTTTCAGACGAGCGCCGATGACAAAACTCGGGCTGAATATGACGCCTTTTGCCAAGACTGCGCCTTTTGGCTAGACGACTATGCCTTCTTTATGGCGCTGAAACAGTCTCACGGCGGGGCGAGCTGGCACCAATGGGAAGCCGGTTTAGCGCGGCGCGATGCGGCAACCATGGCGACCTGGCATGACAAACTCGCCATCCCTATTGCCCAACACAAGTTCTTTCAATTTGAATTTACGCGGCAGTGGCAGGCGCTCAAGGCCTACGCCAACGAGCGACATATTCAAATTGTGGGCGATATGCCCATTTACGTCGCCCATGACAGCGTTGATGTGTGGGCTTATCCCGACAATTTCATGATTGATGAGGAAACCTTAGAACCCTCAGAAATGGCCGGGGTGCCGCCAGACTATTTCAGTGAAACCGGGCAGCTATGGGGCAACCCGACCTACAACTGGGAAGCCATTCAAAAGCAGGGCTTTCAGTGGTGGCTGCAGCGAGTCAAGGCACTCTTAGACTATGTTGACCTCACGCGGATTGACCACTTCCGAGGGTTTGAAGCCTATTGGGCGGTGCCAGAGGGTGAAAAGACCGCCCTGAATGGTGAATGGGTGGCAGCACCGGGCGAAGCCTTTTTCAATGCGGTGAAAGCAGAGTTTGGCAGTCTGCCGATTTTGGCGGAAGACCTGGGCGTGATTACACCGGAGGTTGAGGCCTTAAGGGATCAGTTCGACTTTCCCGGCATGAAGATTTTGCAGTTTGCCTTTGGCAGTGACCATAAAAATCCCTATTTGCCGTTTAACTATGTGCGCAATTGTCTGGTTTACACCGGCACCCACGATAACGATACGACGGTGGGTTGGTTTAACAAAGCCTCAGAATATGAGCGCGATCGCGTCCTCCGCTATCTTGGTGGACTCCATGCCGATGGCATTCACTGGAGCTTGATTCGCCTGGCGCTCAGTTCCATCGCCAATCAAGCGATTATTCCTCTACAGGATGTCCTGGGATTGGGGAGCTTTGCACGAATGAACTTGCCGGGTAAGCCCGACGGCAACTGGGCCTGGCGCTATCGCTCCGAGATGCTAACGGGGGAACTCCGCGAACGATTGCGGGAACTGACGCGCCTGTATAGCCGTGCGCCAGTTCACTGGTATTAGCGAACCGTTTGAGCGCATTTGTTGGACTGCAGCAGAATCATCTTTTTGGGAACTTGGTTGAGTCATGGCACCACTCAAACTACGGCAGCTTGTGGTCGCTATGACGGCAACTGTGATCATGGTGAGCTTGCCTAAAGTCACTCAGGCAACCACCCAGCCGTTATCAGCCAGTCTGCCCGATTTTCCAATCACTCAGTTGCGGTGGTGGAACTGGAACTCCCCGGATGAGCAGCCGTGGCAGTCCATAACATTGACAGTGCCTGATCAAGACACGACTCACTCGGCATATGGGGGCAGACTGCGTCGATATGATGTCCATGTGGCCAAGATGATTGAAGTTTCTCACCATTACTGCCAGCAAGACGACGCTATTGAAGGCTTTCGATGGGATTATGAAGCCGCTAACGGCAATGTCTATATGGGTCGGTTTGAGATTAACTGTGAACTGACTCAAACCATTGTCACCGCTTATGGCCCGCAGCGCACAGAACAGACAGCAGTCAGCTTCGTAAATATTCAGCCGGATGAAACGCGGGAGAATCCCTATGCCAGGGATGACGAGATTCCAGTGCTCAGTATCGACACCAATGCCAAGATTCAACGGTGGCGGCAATACGTGCAAACAGTCCGCCCAAAGTTTGTGAGTCTGGCAAATGAAACAATGCCTTTTCCAGCAGAGCAAGTCTTCTCACAGCTTGCAGGCAACGTGAATATACCAGTACTCATTCCGAGTGAAATGCCAAATCATCCTTTGCTTGCTGAGTGGATTCAAGAAAAAGGTGTCTGTGTTGACAACGACTCTGATGGACATGGTTATTCTTTAAGCGTTTGGCCGTGTGAACCTCGACCTTCGCGGAGAATATTCGATAGCTTTTATGCAAGAGCGATTGAGCATTTACCGCAGTCTGCACTAGACAACGCTGATCCCCATATTGCTCCTCAAGACACGTGGCTAGAGGTTAAGTTGACGCGGGGAGTAACGGGTACTTTTCGTACAAGTTGCGGTCCTTACTGCACAGCTTCCCTAACTTGGGATTATCAGGGCATTCGGTATTTCATTTTGGCACGATTTGGCAATCAGCCATTTATGACTGCAATTGCTAATTCTGCTATTGAAGCAGGCGATCGCCGATTCAACGCTCACTGATATCTGCTAGTCGCGCAAAGTCCCTATGTGTGTTGAGAGGTGTCAATATCTGACTCTACCTCTGCTTTTTCGAGGTACTGGTCATCCAGTAGGAATGAGCCCTGGTCAAACTTAACGGCCCAGGTATTGCCGGATTTTTGTTCGCGAATAATGCCGATGCTGCCCACAGGTACGAGGTCGCCGGGGCGCAGCATCGGCATGGTATCGGCAGTCTTGATATAAGGTGGGGCAGTGGCGAGGCAGACGCGATCGCCAATCGTAAACGAACTATTCATAGAGATAACGGTGGTAGAACAACGGTAGGGTAGCCCACTGCCAACATACTGCTATGGAACTTGCCAGATGCGATCGTGATATTGCGTGGGTTCAGCGTATGGATCGAGCATTTCACCCCCATGATTGTGGTGATGATGTCCATGATCGTGATGATGGTGCCCGTGATCGTTTCCATGACTGTGACCGTGTCCGTGGCTGACACCGTTGGCAGCAAAAGCGGCTAGCCGAAACTTGCACATTTCACAGTTCATGGCGACCGACCCGAGTTGGGTCTCGATTTCGCGACGGCGCATAACCCCAAGCAATTGTTGGTGGATGCCCATTTCCGGGAGGCACACGATTTCGGTTGCAGGATCAGCAACCTGCTGCTGAGCCGCGATCGCTTGAATCTTTTTCATCAAAACACCGGTAAACAGAAAGTAGGGCAACACAATGATGCGTTGGGGCTGATAGAGTCGCGCCCGCCGGAAGCCTTCTTCTAAGCGGGGGTGAGTGATGCCAATGAAGCAGGTTTCCACGGTGTCGTAACCGCTGCCTTCCCACACCATGCGAGCCAATTTGTAGACGTCGCCATTAGCGTCAGGGTCGCTGGCCCCGCGACCCACAAAGAGCAGGACAGTATCTTGCCGCTCAATCTGCTGAGGATTATGGGCAGGAGTATCCAGCTGAGTAAGGCGATCGCGCCATAAATCCAAAATTTCTGGCGCAATGCCAAAATGCCGACCGTAATGGAACGTAACTTGGGGATGTCGCTGACGCGCTCGATCAAGTTCATTCGTCACGTCAAATTTATTATGCCGCGCGGCAAATAGCAGCACTGGCAAAGCGGAGATATCGGTATAGCCAGCCTCGACGCAGCGATCGACACCAGCTTGAATAGTAGGCTCAGTGAGCTCTAAGAAGCAGGGAATCACCGGTCGTGAGGCATCTAAAGCTTGATAGGCAGTTGCAAAATCCAGTACATTTTGGCGACCCTGGGCATCACGACTACCGTGACCAATGAGCAGTAGCGGTCTTTTTTGGGGCAAGTGTGGCAGAGAAAGCGTTTGAGTCGTATCAAAGGCACCTGGGTGAGTCAGAATTTGCGCAGTAGTCATTCGTTGCAATTATCTCCAAGCCTATGCTTCGCAGGCTGTTAAGACACAAAGCCCCCCAATGGTCTTCTGACTAAGGTTCACCCTCAAAAGTTGACGATCAATGACGGTCAATTTTTGTGCGGAACCATCACAGTTGCGGCACAGTGTCGGATTAGCGGAAGCGTCCACGCACCGAACTTTCCCCTCAGGCGGCGGCATCAATTGTGCTCCGTTATCTTATCCCACTGATTTGCAGGGATGAATGCCGGGGTAGGGGATACAGATGCAGCAGTGCTTGTGCCCCTCGCTGTTTGGGTTGGCGATGATATCCACATCCGGCGTTGCTGAAGCAAGGGATGAATCGGGTAGCTGAGACCACGGGCAAGATGCCCACTCTTCGCTATTGATGGCTCATCATCTATTTTGGTGACGATTAAATTCATCTCCATAATCAGCAACACCCAAATAAATGCTGATTTAATACCGATTTTCGATAGTGTCCTTAATTATCTTGCCACCTGGAGGCCGCTCGTTTAATTGCCTTTAAGCAATGCTAGAGCCACAGTCTGGGCTCTGCCAGTAGGGATGAACCTCACCGCCTGTGGCACCTCTCCTTCCCAAGAAAAAGCTCAGATACCAGCGAGGACAACGCAGCCAACCTCAAGTTTCGGGGGCTGCCGTTTCCTCTCCTTGTCAAGGCTGCCACTTATACATAAGTTTCGGGTGAATCATTGCCAGAGATTTAGCCCCCTACATGCCCCAATCCTGGGGAACGGTGAATTCCGTTTCCCAGCAATTTTAGGAAAATAAAGGAGAGCCAATGCAGTGTTTTGCCGTCTTATTAGAGACGTCTTGTAGAGATATTTATAAGCCATAGCCTTCCTAAGAAAGGCGCAATGGCAGTCTGGTTCCTTCACTATAGATGCAGTTTTTTCCTCTTTCCTCCAATTTCTCCCATGGCCCTCCACCCGAAATCTGTCGCTCTAGTTTGGAGAATTTTGCTTTTGGTAAGTGAGCAGGGTCACATGGCGTCTTCCCGACTTTTTCACGTTCGCTCTCTATTTTTCAATTAAGACTTCAATTGTTCTCAATCAGTCTGAAGTCAACGTTCTATGTTCAGCCTAGACAACCCCAACTAGCCAATCACGACCAAATTAAAGGAGCCCCCTGATGCAACTGACATTTCTTGGCAAGTCTTATGAAGCCTCTTTCCCGGCAGTAGAGACAGCTACAACGCCGGAATCAGCAACCTTTTTGGGAAAACGCTACGCCCGCAAGCAATTTAAAGTTCACCAGCGTCGTCAGCCGGTTGATGAACTGACTTACCGGGGAGTTCGCTATACCCAATGAAGCGCCATTTAAGGCACCTTGTTTTCATCAGAGCGCAGACCGTACGCTCCCCGTCACAGATTTGTGACGGGGATTTTTTTGTTAGATTTTTGGGTTTCTGTACACCTCGTTGATGCATCCGACGCCTGCTTCATTCCAAGCGATTGAAAGCACTGCTACGATGAGAGCCTGCCGTTGCATGCGTCGACTTTGAAACCTGTTCAACAACCGCTGTCTTTTATCAGTGCTGGTAGCGCCTATGCTGTATTGGCGTATGGGGCATGGGGTCTCTTACCCATCTATTGGAAGTTTTTTCAACAGAGTTCTGCAATTGAAGTGCTCTGCCATCGCATGATTTGGTCGCTGGTGTTTCTCAGCGGTATCTTAATCGTGCAGCAGCGGCAGGCAGAGGTGAGGGCTTTGCTCAAGTCACCTCGTAGCTTATATCTGCTCATGCTGACAGCAGCATTGTTGACTTGTAATTGGGGACTCTATATCTACGGGGTGAATAGCGATCGCGTCGTCGAAACTAGCCTAGGCTATTTCATCAATCCGCTGGTAACTGTGCTGCTGGGCTTTGTGTTTTTGCGCGAACGGCTCCAGCGGGGCCAGCAAGTTGCAGTGACATTGGCCGCGCTCGGTGTCGGCTACTTTATTTGGCAATTTGGCGCCGTCCCCTGGATTGCTTTGGGCTTGGCGTTGACGTTTGCCTTTTATGGACTGCTGCGCAAGATTGTCGCTGTTGCGCCACTGGTGGGCCTTGCGGTGGAAACATTGATGATAACCCCTGTGACTCTAGCCTTAGTCAGCTACTGGCAAGTCACGGGAGTAGGAAATTTTGGCTCGACTATGCCATTGAGCCTCTTATTCATTGGCGCTGGGGTGATGACCTCGATGCCGCTACTCTGGTTCAATAACGCGGCTAAGCGATTACGACTCTCGACCCTGGGCCTCTTTCAATATATGGCACCGTCGATACAGTTGGTTTTGGGCGTCTTTTTATATCAGGAACCCTTTACCCCGACTCACTTAGTCACCTTTGGTTGCATCTGGACGGCATTGGTGATTTATTCCACAACTTCGTTGCTTCAGCGCCCAGCTTAAGCCGCTGGTGGCTCAAACCATGGGGGGCGATCGATGCCAAGAAACAGTTTGAGCGTTGCGGAAACGACGGGTAGATAGCGTATTTAAGACTGCGGGTAAGCTGCCCGCACTTCGTTATTGATGGTTGGTCATCTGTATCGGCACCGATGCATGCATCTCTAGGACTTACGCAGTTGCGTCCAATTTTGGCTCCGATAGCGATCCGCCATTAGGTCAGGACAGTTGTCATTGCTGAAAGCAGCACCCAGCAAGTGTTCTTATGCCGAACCCCGTAGGGCTCTGCCCTTCCCAAAGGGTATGCAGAATTCCGCATTTTGCTATACATCTTCGATCCTGGGGAGATCGGCTGCAATATCCTCCAGATTTAGGAGATTAAGAGGGCTTCTACGTCAGTCCTAATCTCTAAAATCAGCCACACCTAGGGAGTTGCGCTTAAATAACATCTCACCGACCCTGCTACCCATCCACCCTGCCACAGTCTTGTCCGGGTACTTTATTTTCAAGCCGATCCCCTAGCTGCCTACGATGACCATTTCACCCACCGGTTCAGACAGGGTGTCGGCTGGTTCTATAGTGATACTAACTTCAGTTGTGTTGCCCCACTGACCAACCGATAGCTGCACAAAAACATCACCAGCAGCATTCGGCATAAAATCGCCGCAGGCTACTTTTTTTCCATCGACCACAGCCCACAGGCGATAGATTTGCCCCTCTGGCAACGCTGAGACCCCTCGCAACACTAAGACTGATGAAGCGACCTCCGGCGCAATGACCAGACTCCCGCTAGAGGACATTTCAGGTGCCGTACCGTTCATCGCAAAATAACGGTTATCGGGTTGCTGCAACACACTGACGGCTTCCTGATAACGAGACAGTTCTTGACGCGTTTGCGGCAGCTCAGTTTGCTGGATTTGGGCAAGCGTTGTCTGCGCGGTCTCCAACTCTGTTTGCAGCGCTTGGCGATCGGCTTGGACTACCCCAAGTTGACGCCGCAACTGCACGACCTCTAGACTCAACCCGACAATGACAGCCGCGGCGCTACTGACAGCAACCCACCGCCCCAGCGATCGCCCCACAGAGCGGCGAGGCTTGGCCGCCGCTTTGTCAGTTTGAGCAGCTTGCAACAGCTGAGACTCTAAGTTCGGAGAAGGCTGCGTTGCCGGTAATGACAGCGACAACACCGCCAAAGTGGACTGGAGTTTTTGAGCCTCCATCGCAAGGGCGGGCTGTTGGGCTAAAAGCTGCTCAACTTGGGCCACTTCCTCAGGTGTTAAGTCATCTAGCACGTAGCCTGCTAAGAGGTGCTTAATGTTAGCCGGGGTTTCAGGAACATCCACAATTAATCTATCCAGTCCTGTAACAGTTGTCTGAGCTTCAATAATCCTCGTCGCGATTGAGACTTGACAGTTCCTATCGGCAGGTTCAAACGCTGAGTAATCTCTGACTGACTTAAGCCATCATAATAAGCCATTTCTAAAACCCGACGTTGCTTAACAGGAAGGGTATTTAATGCCGCAGTCATCTGCGCTGATAGTTCTTCTAAAGAGGTATTTTCAAAAGGAGCATTATGTGATGAAAAAGAGAAATCGCTCAGCCATTGTGTTAAGCGATCGCGGTGAGAACGATTTTTTTGTAGACGATTTAAGGCTCGCGATCGCGTCATTGTCAATAAAAAAACTAGTATCGTTCCGCGATCGGGATTATAGGCTCGCCGACGCCAAAACTCTAGAAACACATCCTGTGTTAGATCTTCAGCTTCCTGGCAATTGCCTAATATCCTAAATGCTAAGCGATAAACCGCGACCCCATAGCGCTTATATAAGATTTCTAGCGCAGATAAAGAACCTCGACTCATTACCTGGAAGACATCGGCGTCTTCCAATTGGTTCAAGGTAGTATCGGCAGGCTTGATAAATTCAAAAGCTCCCATCCCGAGTTCCTGCTTAACTCAATACTCTGTCACTGTTTTCGTCAACTTCTGACACAGATGATGACGCATCATAGTTTCACCGGAGACACGAGAGCGTAAATGAGAACAAGATGAGAATTTCTCAATCTTCTTAAATATCAAAGTGGGCGACTAATCAATCTTTCAACAGTTCACTTACTTGCCAGATATATTGACTTCTTGATCAGTCAACTAAATACCAATTACTTAGCTTTTTCTCATCAATTAGTTCAGAGAACATAACTATTCCTGAAGAGTAAAGATTCCCACGTTGATTCAAGTCAATATCTGACTTTACACTTCAAAACATTCCAGAGGGATGCTACATCAGGGATGCGTTTAACCTACTGTCTTAGCGATCGCTCAAACATCCCCTGTTTCAAGAGAACATGCTACCTATCTCAATCAAATTCCCTGACTTAGGGGCAGTGATGCTGTTAAAGATGGCAAACCGCTTCACATCCGGCATCCCTCTGAAATTAAAGTTCAGCCAGACTCTCTAGGCGGCGACTGACGTGCTTTCAAGGCTGTTGACAGTCAACACATAGTCATTGAAATCGAAGTCCGTCAGGTCTTCGAAGCTCCAGACATTGTTGTCTCTTTGAATACGGCTGCTACCGGTAACGCCATCATCAATGGTGATCAAGTTATTGGGGTTGCCATCTACCAGCAGGGCTGGTGCATAGTAGGTGCCACCTGCCAGCACCAGAGATTGCTCAACCGTGGCGAGATTATCGGCAAACAGCTCTACCCCCTCGATTAAGTTTGCTTGTACGGCTGCTTCATAGCCTGCTTCCCCAGGTGCCAGACCATCCACAAGACCAGCCGCATCCGTCTCATAAAACCGGAGCAGATTGTCAAACGCCGCCTCACGAGTCAACGTCAACTCAGCAGTAACATCACCGTCAAAGCCAGTGAGATCAATCAATTCGGGGAAGGCGGGTGCGTCAATCGGAGTTTCAGTGATTGTAATGCGCAAGACTTCATAGTCAGGAGCCGTAAAGTCAGCGGCCGCAAACATCGGTTCACTGAGAATTCGTCCCTCGGGGATGAAGCCTGTAGCGAGTTGAATAACACCATTTTCCGTGGTGCCGGTATTGGGTGCAGATTGCCCAAAGAATGCCGTGGTCTCTAGTAACTCGTCACTAACTTCTGTCCCGGCATCAAGCACCGCAGTACCGGAGACGGTAAAGTCGGCGCCAATAAAATTGCCGTCTGCATCAAAAATTTCGTGGGCTAGCTCATTGCCATTCGCGATGAAAAAATCATTGCTGGGCAAGATCATAGAGGCGTAGTTGAAGTAGCGGCTACTCGGATCATCCGTATCAACGATGACTTCAAACTCGACTGTTTCACCTGGGGCGATAGGAGCACCACCGATGGTGCCCTGCACGGTGCCAAAGCCTGCTAAATCAAACTCGTTAGAAATGCCACCAGTGCCACCATCTTCGGCAAGCTCCTCTAGACCCGAGGAAGCAGGCCGACCGCGATCATAAGTATCGAAGAGGCCATTGTGTAAGCCAAACCACAGCGGCGTCAAAAAAGTTCCGTTTTCAGGGGCTAAATTTTCAACAGAAATCGTCAGTTGAGTTTGCATGTAACTGCCTTTGATTGATCAGTTTGCGAGAGAAACTAATCCCCGATGGCAGGCACGCCCTGCGGCTTTGACGTAAGAGGGCGACTTACACAAAGCTCGCTACCTGGATAAAGGATTCACTAGGAATACCAAGTCAACGGCAAATTGGATTCACTTTTGCAGAAAGTTTTAGCAGCGACCAGCAGGATGGCTGCTGGGGCCTCTAGTACAGCGTAAATTAAGTTTTTCACCTTTATTGACGGAGCTTTGATCCCCCAACCCCCTTAAAAAGGGGGCATCCCCATCCAGGGATTGAGTAGCCCCTTTTTTAAGGGGGCGGCGGCAGCGGGGGATCGAACTACGACCGC